>NZ_JAMYKW010000002.1:0-282319 GCF_040317555.1 Mesorhizobium sp. M1406
TGCTCGTCATTCTCAATGCAAAAGCACGCGACGCGCGCATCGATTTCGCAAATGCAACTTGACACCCCAGATAGTCGCTCATCCGTCTCGGCGCTGCGCGCCGATCCACCTTCTCCCACAAGGGGAGAAGGACAGGACTGCGCACTACATCCTCACCCGCTCCGACTTCGGGTCGTACATCGGCTTCAGCGATGCTTCCGCCGCAAAACGCTCGCCGGCGATCTCGATCTCGTAGGATGAGGCCAGCACATCCGCCTCGCTCTCTCCCGGGCACTTGATATAGCCCAGTCCGACGGCGCCGCCGAGATGATGGCCGTAATTGCCTGATGTGATCGGACCGACGATCTCGCCGTCGCGCAGGATCGCCTCGTTGTGGAAGAGCAGGGGTTGCGGGTCTTTCAGGCGGAACTGCACCAGCCTACGGCTCAGTCCGGCTTCCTTCTTGCGCAGCACGGCATCACGCCCAATGAAGTCGCCCTTGGCCGTTTTGACGGCGAAGCCAAGGCCGGCTTCCAGCACGTTGTCCTCATCGGTGATGTCGTGGCCGAAATGCCGAAAGGCTTTTTCGACGCGGCAGGAATCCAGTGTGTGCAGGCCGCAGAGTTTCAGGTCGACATCCGCTCCTGCCTCTTCGATCGCTTCGAACACATGGGCTGCCTGATCGGTCGAGACATAGAGTTCCCAGCCGAGCTCGCCGACATAGGTGACGCGGTGGGCGCGGGCTAGGCCCATGCCGATCTCGATCTCCTGGAACGTGCCGAACGGGTTGGTTTCGTTGGAGAAATCGTTGGGACTCACCTTCTGAATCAGCTTTCGCGCATCCGGTCCCATCAGGCAGAGCACGCTTTCGGCAGCGGTGATATCCGTGATGACGACGAATTCGTCGGTGTGGTGTTTTCTCAGCCAGGCGAGGTCGCGCTGCAGTGTTGCACCTGGGACGACGAGGAAGAAGGCCGTTTCCGACAGCCGCGAGACCGTCAGGTCGCTCTCGATACCGCCGCGCTGGTTGAGCATCTGAGTGTAGACGATCTTGCCCGGCGCCACGTCCAAGTCGTTGGCGCAGAGCCTTTGCAGGAAGGCGCAGGCATCGCGGCCCTCGACACGGATCTTGCCGAACGAGGTCATGTCGAACAGGCCGACCTTGTTCCTGACCGCGAGATGTTCTTCGCGCTGGTTATCGAACCAGTTCTGGCGCTTCCAGGAATAGCGGTATTCGCGCTCCTGGCCCTCGCGGGCGAACCAGTTGGCGCGCTCCCAGCCGGCGACTTCGCCGAAGACAGCGCCACGCGCTTTCAAATGCTCGTGCAGGGGAGAACGCCTGACATTGCGCGACGTCGCCATCTGTCGGTAAGGGAAATGGTCGGCATAGAGCAGGCCGAGCGTTTCGGAGACGCGCTCCCGGAGGTAACGGCGGTTCTTCTGGAACGGCTGGGCGCGACGGATGTCGACTTCCCACAGGTCGAAGGGGGCTTCGCCGTCATTGATCCACTGCGCCAGCGCCATGCCGGCGCCGCCGGAGGAGACGATGCCGATCGAATTGTAGCCGGTCGCCATCCAGTAGCCGGACAGCTCCGGCGCCTCGCCGAGATAGTAGCGGTCGTCGGGCGTGAAACTCTCGGGACCGTTGAAGAAGGTGTGAATGCCGGCGGTCGCCAGCATCGGCATGCGGTTGACGCCCATTTCGAGGATCGGCTCGAAATGCTCCATGTCCTCCGGCAACTGGTCGAAGCAGAAATCCTCGCGGATGCCATCCATGCCCCAAGGCTTTGCCACCGGCTCGAAGGCGCCGAGCATCATCTTGCCGGCGTCCTCCTTGTAGTAGGCGCATTCGTCGGGCACGCGCAGCACCGGCAGCCGACCCAGACCGGGGATCGGTTCGGTGACGAGATAAAAATGTTCGCAGGCATGCAGCGGAATGGTGACGCCGTTCTGGGCGCCCAGTTCGCGCGCCCACATGCCGGCGCAGTTGACGACGATGTCGGCTTCGATGGTGCCTTGTTCTTCGCCTTGCGCCCAGGACACGCCGGTGACGCGACCGGCCTTGGTGTGGACCTTGGTGACCTTCACATTCTCGACGATGGTGGCGCCGCGCTGGCGCGCGCCTTTGGCCAGCGCCATGGCGATGTTGGCGGGGTCGCACTGGCCGTCGAGCGGCAGATGCACGGCGCCGACGACGTCCGAGACATTGAGATGCGGGTACATCTCACTGACTTCATTGGGTGAAATCTCGCGGACATCGACATCGAAGGCGCGCCCCAGCGACGCTTGCCGATAGATCTCGTGTTTGCGCTCCTCGGTCAGCGCCACGGTGATGGAGCCGACCCGGCGCATGCCGGTGCCGACTTCGGTCTCGGCTTCCAGCTTGGCGTAGAGGTCGGCTGAATATTTCGCCAGCCGGGTCATGTTCTGCGAACCGCGCAACTGGCCGATCAGGCCGGCGGCGTGCCACGTCGTGCCCGATGTCAGCTGCTTGCGTTCCAGGAGCACGATGTCGGTCCAGCCGAGTTTGGCCAGGTGATAGGCGACCGAACAGCCGGAGACGCCGCCGCCGATGATGACGGCGCGGGCTTTGGCAGGGATGGCCTTGGCGGTCATGCGGCCTCGCGACGATAGCTGGAAGCGAAACGGCGCAGCCGAAGCGCTGCTTCTTGCAGCACGGGCTCCGGCTGGCAGAGGCTGATGCGAATGTGCCCGGCGGCCGCCTCACCGAAGCTGGAGCCGGGCATCACGCCAACCTTTTCCTTGTCGAGCAAGGCCCAGGCGAATTTCTCGTCGTCCGGTTCGACGGCTGAGATGTCGAGCATGACATACATGCCGCCCTCCGAACCGCGCACGGTGACATCGTTCATGCCACGCACCGCATCGAGCAGGACGGTGCGGCGCGCGGCGTAGCGCTCGGCGATCTCCTTGACGCCGTAACGATTCTCCAGTGCCTCGGCGCAGGCGATCGAGATGAAGGCCGGCAAGCCATAGGTCGTCACCAGGTTGAGGTTGATCAGCAGTGTGATCATCGCCTCCGGACCAGTCAGCCAGCCCATGCGCCAGCCGGTCATGCCGTGGCTCTTGGACATGGAATTGATCACCAGCGTACGCTCGGCCATCCCTGGCAGCGAGCGCGGCGAGACATGTTCGCCGACACCCAGCGTCCAGTAGACTTCGTCCGACAGCAGCCAGAGGTCGTGCTCCCGGCAAACCTCGGCCAGTTGCTCCAGCCGCTCGCGCGAATAGACAGCACCTGTCGGGTTGTTCGGCGTGTTGATCAGGATGGCGCGCGTGTTCGGTCGTAGCGCCGCGCGGATCGTCTCGGCACGCGGTTGGAAGCCGTCTTCGGCGGGCGTTTCGACGACGGTGAAACTGGCACCGGCGGCGCTGAACGTGTTGGGATAGGTGGCGTAATAGGGCGCCACGACGATGGCGTGGTCGCCCTGGTCGAGCACGCCCTGCACGGCCGCGTAGAGTGCGGCCTGGCCGCCCGGTGTGGCGATGACCTGATCCGGCGACGTCTCGACGCCGGTGCAGGCGCTCGAGGCTGCCGCCATCGCCTTGCGCAGGCGCGGCAGGCCGGGAAGCGGGGTGTAGTGATGATTGCTGCCGCGAACCGCGGCCACGCAGGCTTCGATCGTTTGCGAAGGTGTGTCGAAGTCGTGATCGCCGACCGACAGCATGATGATGTCGTCGCCGGCCTCCTTGCGCGTCCAGGCGGCGAAATGGACTTCCCAGCCGTCCTTGCCCGAAGGCACGATGCCGGAAATGCGCGATGATGGTCTAGGCATGCAAAACTCCTGAAATTTCGTAGCCGGCGTGTTCGAGCCGGTCGCGCAGAGCGGCGATATGCGGCGGTCCGACTTCGCAGCAGCCGCCAACGATGCTGGCGCCAGCCTCCACCCAGCCGATCGCCTGATCGGCATAGGCATCCGGGCCGAGGTCGTGACGAGCATGCAGCACATCGACTGTGCCGCCGTGCTTGAGTGCCTCGGTAGAGGTGAAGCCATTGGCATAGGCGCCGATCGGGCCGCCGAGGTCGATCAGCTCGGGCAAGGCCGCGGCGATCGCTTCCGGCCGGCAGCAATTGACCAACCGCGCCGCGACTGCGAGGCCGTCGAGCGCGCTTGCCGCGGCGGCTATTGCCTCGCCGCTGCGCAGCCGCGGTTTGCCGTGATCGGCCAGCGTCCACGACACCCATACCGGCTTGCCGCTTTCCGACGCCGCGGTGACGGCCGCGCGCGCCTCCTCGGCGGACGCCATGGTTTCGCACAGGAACAGGTCGACGCTATCCGCTTGCTCGGCAACGATGCGGCGGTAGATGTCGAGCGTCTCCTCGAAGGAAATGGTCAGTGCCGGCGCGTAGCTGCCGAAAAGCGGCGACAGGCAGCCGGCGATCGCCGCGTCGCCGGCCTCGTCGCGAGCCTGCCTGGCCAATTCGATGCCGCGCTTCTGCAACGGCTTGAAGAGGTCTTCCGCGCCCTCGCGCGCCAGGCGTTCGGGCGTCGCCGAATAGGTGTTGATGGTGATGACCCGGGCACCGGCACGGATGAATTCCGCGTGCAGGTCGCGCACCAGATCCGGCTCGTCGATCAGGACCCTGGCCGACCAAAGCGGCGTCGGCTCGGATTGGCTGCGGCGAACCAGTTCCTGTCCCATTCCGCCATCGGTGAGAATAACCTTCTTCATGCGCGCAGCCTCTCGTTCTTCGGATCCCACAGAGGCTCGTATTTCTGCACGACCGCCTGGAAACGCTCGCCGAAGATTTCGACCTCGACGGTCGTGCCGGGTTCGGTCAGGTCGGCGCGCAGCATGCCGAGCGCGATCGACTTGTCGACGCGGTGGCCCCAGCCGCCCGACGTCGTCTCACCAACGATCTGGCCGTCATGCCACAGCGTCGACATGTAGGGAGCGTCGCAGTCGCCGGGGTTTTCGACGACCAGCGTGACGAAACGTTTCTTCACGCCTTGCTGCTTCTCGTTCAGCAAAGCCGCCTTGCCGCGGAAGTCGGGTTTATCCCATTTGACAAAGCGCTCGAGCCCACCCTGCAGGATCGAATAGTCGGTCGACAGGTCGCCCTTCCAGGTGCGGTAGCCCTTTTCGAGCCGCAGCGAATCCAGCGCATACATGCCGAACGGCTTCAGTCCGTGCTGTTGTCCTGCAGCGCAGACCACGTCGAAGAGGGCGGCGGTGTCGTCGACCCTGGTGTGAATTTCCCAGCCGAGTTCGCCGGCGAAGGAGACACGCACAAGCTTCGCCCAGCGGCCGGCGATCTTCGTCTCCTGATGCGTCAGCCACGGCAGAGCGAGGTCGGCATCGCAGATATCGGCGAGGATTTTCCTCGAGTTGGGTCCGGCCAGGATCTGGGTGGAGAATTCCTCGGTCCGGTCGATCAGCCTGAAAGGCGCATCCTTGGGCATGCGCGATTTCAGCCACTCGAAATCATGCCATTGCGCGACCGCCGCGGTGATCAGCGTCATCAAATTCTCGTCGTGACGCACGACGGACATTTCGGTGACGATGCGGCCCTTGTCATCGGCGAAATAGACGAGGCCGATGCGGCCGGGCTTGGGCACCAGCCCGGTGACCTGCAGGCTCAGCCATTCGGCGGCGCCCGGGCCGTCGAGGTTGAAGCGCGAGAATCCGGGCAAGTCGAGGATGCCGGCGGCGTCGCGCACCGCCAGGCACTCCTCGCGCACGCGGTGTTGCCACGGTCCGTCGCGGCGGAAGGTCAGCGTCGCTTCCTCCGAAACATCGTCGCCGTCTTGCGCGTACCAGGTGGCGCGCTCCCAGCCATTATAGGCATCGAAGCGCGCGCCGAACGCCTTGATACGATCGTGGATCGGCGACAGCTTGCGGTCGCGGCCTTCAGGCCAGGCATGACGCGGAAACTGGATGGCGTATTCGTTGCCATAGATCTCCATGCCCTTGGCGACGCAATAGTCCGGCGCCGAGGCAAAGGACGTGAAGCGGCGCGGATCGCACGACCACATGTCCCATTCGGTCTGGCCTTCAGTCACCCATTCGGCCAGCACCTTGCCGGCGCCGCCGCCCTGGGCGATGCCGAAGGTGAAGACGCAGGCCTCGAAGGCGTTGGGAACGCCGGGCATCGGGCCGATCAGCGGATTGCCGTCCGGCGTGTAGGGAATCGGCCCGTTGATGACCTTGGACAGGCCGGCCGTGCCAAGGATCGGCACGCGGGCGACGGCGTCGGCCAGATAATGTTCCAGCCGGTCGAGATCGTCGGGGAACAGCTGGAAGGAAAAATCCTCCGGCATCGGATCATTGTGGGTCGCCCAATGCGCGCGGCAATTGCGCTCGTAAGGGCCGAGATTCATGCCGTTCTTCTCCTGGCGCAAATAGTAGGAGGTGTCGACGTCGCGCAGCAGCGGCAATTTCTTGCCCTGTTCCTTCGACCACGCCGCCAGTTCGGGGATCTCCTCGAACAATATGTATTGATGGCTCATCACCATCATCGGTACCTCGCGGCCGAACATCCGGCCCACTTCGGCGGCGCGGTAGCCGGCGGCGTTGACGACGATCTCGCAGCGGATCTCGCCTTGCGCTGTTACAACCACCCACTCGTCGTTCTCGCGGCGCACGCCTGTGACCGGGCAGAAGCGGATGATTTTCGCGTCCATGTCGCGCGCGCCCTTGGCCAGCGCCTGGGTGAGCTGCGCCGGATCGATGTCGCCATCGCTCGGGTCATAGAGCGCGCCCTTCAGATCATGCGTCTCGATGAAGGGATAGCGCCGCTTGATCTCGTCGACGCCGACGATGTCGATGTCCATGCCCTGATAGCGGCCCATGCCCTTGGCGCGCTGGAATTCCTGCATGCGCTCTTTCGCATGGGCAAGGCGCAGCGAGCCGGTGACGTGATAGTTCATGGGATAGTCGACCGCGTCGGCCAGCCCGCGATAAAGCTCGGTCGAATAACGCTGCATGTTCATCAGAGACCAGGACGAGGAGAAGGTCGGCACGTTGCCGGCGGCATGCCAGGTCGAGCCGGAGGTCAGCTCGTTCTTTTCCAGAAGCACGCAGTCGGTCCACCCCGCCTTGGCGAGATGATAGAGCGAGGAGGTGCCGACGGCACCGCCTCCGATGATCACCACGCGCGCCGTGCTCGGCAAACCCGCCATGTTCTTCTCCCAAACTTTAACTCAATAGACCGGCGGCGAAACCACCCAGATGACAATTGCCGGCTCGGCCCCCGGATTGCGCCAGCGGTAAGGCTTGCCTTCGAAGCGAAAGGAATCGCCCTCGCCAAGCCGATGCCAGACGCCTGCTATCTCGATGTCGAACAGTCCGGACGCGACGTATCCGGCTTCCTCGGTCGGCCGCTGCGCCTCGGCCTTCAGTTCCGCGCCCGGTGCGAAGACCGAACGCACCATCTCGAAGCTACCGCCGAGATCGGGCGACAGAAGCTCCTCCACCAGGCCGGATTCGCTTGTGCCAAGCGTGCGGCGCCTGCCGGCGCGCACAACCACGCCGCGCTCGCTTTCGACAGGTACGTCATGGCTGAAGAACAGGCTGATCGGCACGCCGAACAGTTCGGCGAAGGCCCTGAGGTCGCTGAGCGATGGCGTCGACAAGCCACGCTCGACTTGGCTGACCCAACCGACCGAACGGTCAAGCTTCAGGCCGATCTCTGCCAGCGTCAGACCACGCAGTTTGCGCAAGGCCCTGATATCGCCGGCCAGCACGCGTTCGTCAGGTCCCTGCAATGTTCTTGCGGCAGGCGAAGGCAAAGGGCTCACTTCGTGAAAAATTCCAGATAAATTTCATGAGAAGTCAAGCGCATGAAAAAATCAAGTGGATTTTCACAGATGCAGAAGATTTGCTTGCACGATTTTGACGGTTCATGCAAAGGCTCGGGCACGAACGGCGAGTGGGGACGTCTGGTCGAGACGAGGGTAAGGACGGCCCATGCTGGAAAACAACACTCGAATCGCGAGCGAAGCCGAGATTATCGACGAGGCGATTCTGTCGCGCCGTTCGGTGCGCGCGTTCCTCCCCGACATGGTCGACGACAATACGATCCGCGCCATTCTGGCGGTTGCGGCGCGCGCTCCGTCCGGTACCAACATGCAGCCATGGAAGGTCTACGTCACCAAGGGCGAGACCAAGCAGCGGATCACCGACGCCATTCTCAATTCCGGAATTCGCGCCGAAAAAGCCGATTGGGACGAATACCGCTACTATCCCACCCAGTTCTTCGAGCCTTATCTGACCCGCCGCCGCGCCAACGGCTTCGGCCTCTATGGTGCGCTCGGCATCGGCCGCCGCGAGGTCGACAAGATGCGCGCCCAGCACGACCGCAACTTCGTCTTCTTCGATGCGCCGGTCGGCATGATCTTCACCATCGACCGCCGGCTCAACCAGGGCTCGTGGATCGACTACGGCATGTTCCTGCAGAACATCATGGTCGCGGCGCGGGGCAGGGGTTTGCACACTTGCCCACAAGCAGCGTTTGCACCCTACCACCGGCAGATCAGGCCGGTGCTCAACATTCCCGACGAGGAGATCGTCGTCTGCGGCATGGCGCTTGGCCATGAGGACATATCCAAACCGGAAAACACCTTCCGCACCGACCGCGTGCCGCTGGAAGAGTGGGTGACGTTCAGCGAGTAAGCAAGGAAACCGGGTGCGCCTTGAGCGACACGCTCTATGCCGCGGCCCAAACAGAACGAAACCTGAAGTCATCCTGCGTGTGGAGCGTCCAATGAACGAGCTGGTGGCGGTTGTCCGCTTTTGGCGCGCCGTCGTGCAGCAGTCGTAGCCGACAGGGCGGAGTCTACTGCACCTCGTAGCCGACTTCCTCGCTCGCGTGACACAGCGCCTTCCAGAACGACCGCGCGAACGAGCGGAAGACATAGATGTCGAACTGGTCGGCGCCGGTGCGCTGGATCTGGGCGAAGACATCGTGATGGGCGGTCGAGCGACCGGCGCCGACCGGAAAGGCCGGCAGCGAAAAGTCGATGGCGAAGAACTTTGCCAGCACCCATTCGGCCTTCGGCCCGGCAATGCGGATGGCGGTGCGGCCATGCGAAAGGTCGGTGATCGTACCGATGGCCGGGGTGACCACCTTGGCAAAGGCAGCGGCCAACCCTTCGGCCTCGTCGGCCACGGTGAACTTTCCCGGCGCGAAGCCGAATACCGACTTCACGCCGTCGCTCAAGCCGCCGCCGGCGCCATCGGGCAGAGCAAGCCCGGTGACGGTTCGGATGGCTGATATCAGCTTCTTCTCCTCGCCAGGCCAGGCGGCGAGCTGTACGATCGAGCCCGGCTGCATCTCGGTCAGGATGATTTCGACGCCGTGCTCGAAATTGCCGTGCGAGCCGACATGAAATTCCGGATCGAGGGGCGATTGGCGCTCAACCATGCATGCGGCTCCCGTCCGGATCGAAGAAGTGGTTGGAGACGATCTCGACCGGTCCGAACCGGTTGCGCAAGGGATCGGAGACATGGGCGCGCGTGCCGCGCCGTGCCTTGCCGCCCTTGACCAGCGCCAGCGCGATATGCTTGCCGAGTGCCGGCGAATAACAGCACGCGGTGATGTGGCCGATCGAGCCGTGCGGATTGGCCTCGTCAACCTCTTCGACAATGTGCGCGCCGCCATTGAGCGGCCGGTTGTCGAGGGCGATCAGGCCGACCAGTTCCAGCCGGTCAGCCGCTATCAGGCCTTCGCGGTCCATCATCGCCGAGCCGATGAACGGCTTCTTCTTCGACAGCATCCAGTCGAGATGCAAATCGCGCGCAGTGGTGCGGCCATCGATCTCGGCGCCGGTGACATGGCCCTTTTCGATGCGCATCGTGCCCAGCGCCTCGAGCCCGTAGGTGACCAGACCGAACGGTCTGCCGGCCTCGATCAGCGCTTCCCAGACATGCGTGCCATGGCCGGCGCCGGAATAGACCTCGAACGCCATTTCACCGGAGAAGGAGAGCCGGCAAATCATCACCGGCACATCCGATATCTCGCCGCGAACGATGCCCATGAACGGCAAGGTGGCATTGTCGACCGATGTGCCGGTGACACAAGCGGCAAGGATCTCCCTGGCCTTCGGCCCGCCGATCGCGGCGCCCGCCCATTCGTCGGTCACCGAGGTGACGTGGACCTTCAGGTCCGGCCAGATCACGTCGAGGAAATATTCCAGGTGCTGCATCACCTTGCCGGCGTTGGCCGTGGTGGTGGTCATCAGGAAATCCTGCTCGCCGAGGCGCCAGGTGGTGCCGTCGTCGAAGGCGAGGCCGTCCTCGCGCAGCATCAGGCCATAGCGAGCCTTGCCGACGGCCAGCGTCGAAAACATGTTTGTGTAGACGCGATCGAGGAACGCAGCGGCGTCGGGCCCTTGCACGGCGATCTTGCCCAGTGTCGAGACATCGACGATGCCGGCGGTCTCGCGCGTCGCCTTGGCCTCGCGGACATAGGCTTGCTCGATTGTCTCGCCGGCAAGGCCGTAGATCATCGGACGGTACCAGAGGCCGGCGGAATACATGGTCGCGCCGTTAGCGAGATGCCAGTCATGCATCGGCGTCAGCCGCTCTGGCTTCAGGTCGCCAAAACGCTCCGCCGCCAGCGAGCCGATCGAAACCGGCGCAAAGGGCGGCCGGAAGCGTGTCGTGCCGACCTCGGGGATCGGCTTGCCCAGCGCTTCGGCCATGATGGCAAGGCCGGGGACGTTGGAACTCTTGCCCTGGTCGGTCGCCATGCCGAGCGTGGTGTAGCGCTTCAGATGCTCGACCGAGACGAAGCCTTCGCGGTGCGCCAGCCGAACGTCCTCTGCTGTCACGTCGTGCTGGAAGTCGACAAAGCTCTTGCCCTTGGCCCTGATCTCGAACACCGGAGCCGGATCGGGATCGCCTGGTACGGCTTCGACGGTCGGCAGCACGGACGGTGTGCTCTGCCCGCCGGCGGCGGCAAGGCCCGCGGCGCGGCCTTCGGCGAGTGCTTCGAGCGTCGAGAAACTGCCGGTGAACGCGCCGGCGCCGATCCATTTCTGTGTCGGCTTCGGCGGCAGGAAGGCTTGCCGCGCGGCATTCCATTCCGCCTTGGCGCCGGCCTGGCTGGCCAGATGGATGGTCGGCGACCAGCCGCCGGACATCAGCAGGCAATCGGCATGGATGCTGCGTGCGTCGCCGATGAGCGCGCCGTTGGTCATGTCGAAGCGTTGCAGCTTGAGGCCGGACAGCGCCTTGCCGCCTTCGGTGGCGACGACGGCATGGCCGGCGAAGATCTCTGCCTCGGCCTCTGCGGCCAGCTTGCGCATCTCTGGCGAAAGCTCCGGCCTGATATCGGCGATGGCGACGACCGCGGCTCCGGCTTTCTTCAAGGCGACCGCCGCCCGATAGGCGCTGTCGTTGTTGGTGAACAACGCGATCCGCTCGCCCGGCAGCACGCCGAACTCGTTGGCATAGCGCTCGGCGGCATGCGCCAGCATCACGCCTGGCCGGTCATTGCCCGGGAATACCAGCGGCCGCTCGAAAGCGCCGGTGGCCAGAACCACGGATTTGGCGCGTATCGCCCAGTAACGATGGCGCGGCTCGCCCTTGCCGGGCTGCTCCTTGTGGTCGCTGACCCGTTCGAGCGCGGCAAGCGTGTTGTTGTCGTAATAGCCCCACACCGTGGTGCGCGGTAAAAGCCGGATATTGTCGCGGCCTTCGAGCTGGGCGACGATGCGGCGGGCCCAATCGGCGGCCGGCGCACCGTCAATCGTTTCGTCGGACCAGTTGGCCGAGCCGCCGAAACGCGGCTCGAGATCGGCCAGCATGACGCGCGCGCCCTGATCGGCGGCGGCCTTGGCGGCCATCAGTCCGGCCGGGCCGGAGCCGACCACCAGCACGTCGCAAAAGGCGTTCATGCGCTCGTTGCGGGCCGGGTCCTTCGCCGATCCGGCGCTGCCGAGACCGGCGGCGCGGCGGATGAAATGTTCGCAGAACATCCAGAAGCGCGTGCCCTTCAGCGGGCCGAACGCCGGTCCCATGAAGGTCTTGTAGTAGAAGCCGGCCGATAGGATCTTGCCGCCGAGCTGGTTGACGGCGTTGATGTCCCAAGCAAGCGAGGGAAAGCGGTTCTGGCTGATGGCGACCAGCCCGTCATGGATCTCGACCATGGTCGCCGGAATGTTGGGCTCGCGGACCTCGCCCTTCAGCACCGTCACCAGGGCATTGGGCTCCTCGACGCCAGCCGTCAGCAGGCCGCGCGGGCGGTGGTATTTGAACGAGCGACCGAAGAGGGTGACGCCCTTGGCCAGCAGCGCCGATGCCAGCGTATCGCCGGCATGGCCGGTATAGGGCGCGCCGTCGAAGGTGAAGCGGATGGTTTTCACCCGGTCGATGCGACCGCCGATGTCGGTGCGGCGCGGGCTCATGACTTGCCCTCCGCCTTGCGGCGCGCGGCCGAGGTGTGATCGCCGCGCCCATGATCACCCCGTATGAAGGCGACGCTCAAAATCTCATGCGTCAGCGTGTTGCGCACGACCCTCAGATGCGCGCGGCAACCGCCGGAATGCTGCCAGATCTCGTTGTGGTCGCCGGCCGGGTTCAGCCTGTCATAGACGTAGGCGTTCCACGCCTCGAAATTCTGCGAGGCGGGGTCGGGACGCTCGCGGTTGCCGTCACCTTGATAGGTGAACTCGATGACGTCGCGCGGGCCGCAATAGGGGCAGGTGATCAGCACGGAATGCTCCTAATGAAGCCGCGGGTTTGCACCCTGGCCCTTGTCGTCGATCACCAGGCCGCGATGAAAGCGGTCGAGCGTGAAGGGGGCATTGAGATCGTGCGGCTGGTCCTTGGCGATGGTCCAGGCAAAGCACCAGCCGGAAGCCGGCGTCGCCTTGAAGCCGCCATAGCACCAGCCGCAGTTGAGATACATGCCGGGCAGGGGGCCGGTGACGATGATCGGCGAGCCGTCCATCGACATGTCGCAGACGCCGCCCCAGGAGCGCAGCATGCGAACGCGGGCAAGGCCCGGGAACAGCGCCAGCATCTCGCTCATCACTTCGTCGACGATAGGCAGATTGCCGCGCTGGGCATAGCTGTTGTAGCCGTCGATGTCGCCGCCATAGATGAGACCGCCCTTGTCCGACTGCGACATGTAGAAATGGCCCATGCCAAACGTCACGACGGTATCGATGAAGGGTTTCAGCGATTCGGTGACGAAGGCCTGCAGCACATGGCTTTCGATTGGCATCCTCTCGATGCCGGCCAGCTGCATGACGCGTCCGGTGCTGCCGGCGACCGCGACAGCCACCTTCTTGGCGCGTATGTCGCCGCGCGACGTCGTGACGCCTGTGATGCTGTCGCCATCGCGCAGGAAGCCGGTGACCTCGCAATTCTCGATGATGTCGACGCCGCGTCGGTCGGCGCCGCGCGCGTACCCCCAGGCCACCGCATCGTGACGGGCGGTGCCCGCGCGCCTTTGCATCAGGCCGCCGACCACCGGAAAGCGTGCGCTGTCGGAGATATCGAGCGCCGGTATCAGGCGCTTGATCCGCGCCGGCGTCATCAGCTCGGCGTCGACGCCGAGATGGCGCATGGCATTGCCGCGCCTTGCATAGTCGTCGAACTGGGCCGGCGTGTGTGCCAGGTTCAGGCAGCCGCGCTGCGAGAACATGACGTTGTAGTTGAGCTCGTGCGAGAGGTTCTCCCACATCTTCATCGAGTGTTCGTAGAAGCGGGTGTTAGCCGGCAGCAGGTAGTTCGAGCGCACGGCCGTCGTGTTGCGGCCGACATTGCCTGAGCCGAGCCAGCCCTTTTCCAGCACAGCGACATTGGTGATGCCGTGTTCCTTGGCGAGATAGTAGGCGGTGGCCAGCCCATGACCGCCGCCACCGATGATGACGACATCATAGGATGCCTTCGGGTCCGGCTTGCGCCAGGCCGGCTTCCAGTCCTTGTTTCCCTTGAGCGCGTTCGCGAGCAGCGAAAAGGCCGAGTACTCTGCCATCATTGTCATCCGGTTCGGGCGATGCGGCAGACTATAGAGCAGGCCGCATCCGCAAAGCCAATATTGCGCCATTGCCTTTCGACTGGCCGACGCCTGTGTGATCGGATGGGCCAGCGATGACTGCGACGGCTTGCCCCGTGATATGGCCGTCTTTATCAAGGACAGGCTTTCAAATTGCCTCGCCGCCCGTGAGTCGCCGTCAAAATCATGATCTTCCGATTGTTTCGCCTCATTTTGATTCTCGCGCTTGTCGTTTCGGCGACGCTGTCGTTCGACGCGGCGGCGCAAGGGCTTGGCCAGGCGCCAGCCGGACTGGTCGCCGACCAGCAGAAGATCATTCAGGGGCTGACGACCAAGACCGACAATTTCGAGAAGCAGATCCAGCAGGACGCCGAGGATGATGGCAGCCTCGTCGATATCCGGCTGCAGCTCGAGGAACTGTCGCGCCAATCGCTGACCAGCGCGCTGGCCTTCCGCACGCGCCTTGGCGAGATCAACAGCCGGCTTGAACAGATCGGGCCCGCGCCCGCCGCCGGCCAGCCGCCGGAGCCCGATATCGTCAGCGGCGAACGCCAGGCGCTGACATCGGAAAAGGCGGAGATCAACGCCGTTATCTCGCAAGCCCAGTCCTTGTCGATCCGCATCAGCGGGCTGATCGACAAGATCGGCAACATGCGCAGCGAGCTGTTCCGCAATGTGCTCACCAAGCGCTACGTGCTGTCCGACGCGCTGAGCCCGCAGGTTTTTTCGGACGCCAGGGACGAATTCGGCAATTTCTACAAGGCCGTGTCGTCCTGGCTGAGCTTCGCCTTCAAGTTCAAGTTCCAGGCCATCCTCGCGGCTACCTTCGTGGCGCTCGGGCTGGCTTTGGTGCTGCTGGTCGGTGGCAGGCGCCTGTTCGGGCGCGTGTTCGAAGCCGACCCCGCCAATGAAGATCCATCCTATCTCAGCCGTCTATCGGTGGCCTTTTGGTCTACCTTGCTGCCGACGCTGGCGGTCGGCGTGTTCCTGGCCTCCACGGTGTTCTTTTTCAATTATTACAATGTGTTGCGCGGCGACATCGGCCTCTTCTTGAATGCGCTCGCGGCCGTCATCGGCGTGGTGTTCTGCGTCAACCGGCTGACCAATGCGGCGCTTGAGCCGCGGCTGCCGAACTGGCGCCTTATTCCCGTCGAGACGGGGCCGGCGCGCTGGCTGGTGCGGCTGACGACAGCCATGGCCGTGGTCATCGGCGTCAACTATTTCCTGTCGGTGATCAACGACAAGATGGGCTCGCCGCTGTCGCTGACCATCGCCCGCAGTTTCGGCGCCACCATCATCGTCGGCATCATCCTGATCCTGATGGCGATGCTGAGGCCGTTCAAGGCGCGTGACGGAAGCTGGCGGCCGTGGCCGGCATGGCTGCGCTATACATCGCTCGCGCTCGGTCTTTTCACCATCGTCGCCGCGCTGCTCGGCTATATCGGCCTCGCCTTGTTCGTCTCGCTACAGGTCGTCGTCACCGGCACCGCGCTGATCACCGCCTATATCGGCTTCCTGTCGGCGCGGGCGATCGGCGAGGAGGGCGCTTTCGCCGACACCTCCGTCGGACGCTGGCTGTCGGCCAATTCGAGCTACGAGGACACCGCACTCGACCAGCTCGGCCTCGTCGTCAGCGTCGCCATCAATGTGATGATCGTGCTGGTCTTCCTGCCGCTGATCCTGTTGATGTGGGGCTTCCAGCCCGGCGATATCGAGGCCTGGGCCTACAAACTGGCAACCGGGATCAATCTCGGCTCGGTGACGATTTCGGTCACCGGCATCCTTTCGGGCATCGTCGTCTTCATCATCGGCTATTTCCTGACGCGCTGGTTCCAGGGCTGGCTCGACGGTTCGGTGATGGCGCGCGGCAAGGTCGATACCGGGGTTCGCAATTCGATCCGGCTGGCGGTCGGCTATGCCGGCGTCGCGCTGGCGGCACTGGTCGGCATATCGGCGGCGGGCATCGACCTCTCCAGTCTGGCGCTGGTCGCCGGCGCTCTTTCCCTCGGTATCGGTTTTGGCCTGCAGAATGTGGTGTCCAATTTCGTCTCCGGCCTGATCCTTTTGGCCGAGCGGCCGTTCAAGGTCGGCGACTGGATCGTCGCCGGCGATGTCAGCGGTACCGTGAAGAAAATCAGCGTGCGCGCCACGGAGATCGAGACCTTCCAGCGGCAATCGGTCATCCTGCCCAATTCGAACCTGATCAACAACGCCGTCGGCAATTGGACGCACCGCAACAAGCTCGGCCGCGTCGACATCAAGGTCGGCGTCGCCTATGGCAGCGACGTCAAGCAGGTTCATGCCGTCCTGCTGGACATCGCACGCGGCCATCCTATGGTGCTGAAAAACCCCGAACCCTTCGTGCTGTTTTCCAACTTCGGGCCTGCCGCACTCGAATTCGAGATCCGCGTGTTCCTGGCCGACGTGATGAACGGCAACATCGCGCAGAACGACATCCGATTTGCCGTGCTCGAAAAATTCAGCAGCGAGCACATCGAAATTCCATCGACGCCGCGCGCCGTCGTCGATGCCCACAAGCCCAAAGCCTGGCCGACCGACGACGACAAGATCGAGGCCGACTTCGCCGAACAGGAGCAGGCCAAGCTGGAAGCCGCGGCCGAAGCGAAACGGACCGCCAAGACAGGGCGCAAGCTGCGCAAGCCCGATCCCGACTAGGTGCCGATTGACGCGCTCGGACCGGCCAAAGCCAATTGCGGCATGAATGCGGCATTCAGTTGCGGTTCAGCTTCCATCTCATATAAGCTCCCATGCAAAGGCGAAAATGCCTTGCGAAATGCAACAGAGGCGGTGGGAACACCGATATTGCACCATGTGGAAGTCTCTCGTCGCTGCCGCCGCTTTGTTCGCCGTGAGCGGCTCGACCCATGCCGCAAGCGCGGTCAACAAGGACGCCGAGACCCGCACGCTGATCGTGACCGAGGGTGGCAGCAAAAGCGATCTGGCGCTGGCTGCTGGCGAAACCGTTGAATTCTGCCCGAATGGCTGTTTCGTCACCTTGCCCAATGGCGACCTCGAAGCCCTGACCGGCTCGGAAACGGTCGAAATCTCGGGTGGTGTCGCCCGCATCAAGTAATTTCGACGGCATGACAGGAAAGGCCGGGCATTTGCTCGGCCTTTTATCGTTTCCGGTATCGATTGTTTAACAATGAGGCCGGAAATACCGCCACGGCAGCCGTCTACAACCGTGCGTTTTAACGTTCGCTACGCCATCCCCCGCTATACCTGCCCTCAAGACGCCGAATAGCGGCGCGCAACGAGATTCCGGTTTCCCGGATCATACGCGGGCGGGGCAGGACGGACATGGATGCGCGGTCGGACAGGAACGCAATACCGCTTGCGGTCGATCTCGACGGCACGCTGATCGCGACCGACCTGTTGTGGGAAGGCCTGTTCATCCTTCTCAAGAAGAACCCGCTCTATATCTTCCTCGTGCCTTTCTGGGCCGCCGGCGGGCCGGGGCGGCTGAAGCAGGCGATCGCGCAGCGCATCGACATCGACCCGGCATCGCTGCCCTATCGCGAGATGCTGCTTTGCCGCCTCCGTTCAGAACACGCCGAAGGCCGCAAGATCGTGCTGGCGACCGGCACGCCGCGCAAGTTCGCGGACGCCATCGCTGCCCACCTCGGCATCTTCGACCGGGTGCTGGACACCGACTGTCTCGCCAATCTCACCTCGAGCAGGAAGCGCGCGTCGCTGATCGCGGCCTATGGCGATGGCGGCTTCGACTACGCCGGCAACAGCCGCCATGACCTCCAGGTCTTCGATGCCGCACGCAACGCGATTGTCGTCGCGCCCGACCGTCATGCCGCACGCTGGCAGGCAGCGCACGGCGCCGAGACGATGCTGGCGCCAAAGCCGACCTTGCGGACCATCGTAAAGATGCTGCGCGTCCATCAATGGCTGAAGAATTCGCTGATCGCGGTGCCGATGGTGCTCTCGCATGAATATTTCAACATCGATATGATCTGGGAATGCCTGCTGGCGTTCGTCTCGTTCAGCGCGGTGGCATCGGCCATCTATATCCTCAATGATTTCTTCGACCTCGCGCTCGACCGCAAACACCTCGCCAAGCGCAACAGGCCGTTCGCCAGCGGTGCGCTGTCGATCCCGTTCGGCCTTGGCGCGATCGCCGTGCTTCTGGCGATCGGCGTCGGCACCGGGCTGTTTTTATCGCCCGAATTCCTGGCCGTGCTCGGCGGCTACATCGTGGTCACCACGGCCTATTCGCTGTCGTTCAAGCGCATGCTGCTGGTCGACGTGCTGACGCTCGCCGGCCTCTACACGATCCGCGTCCTGGCCGGTGCGGCGGCGACCGGCGTCGATGTCTCGTTCTGGCTGCTCGCCTTCTCGATCTTTTTCTTCCTGTCGTTGGCGCTGGTGAAGCGTTTTGTCGAACTGCGCATCACCGCCATCCCGCATGGCGAGCGCATTGCCGGCCGCGGCTATCGCACCGAAGACCAGGAGATCGTTGCCCAGGCCGGCATGGCCTCGGCCTTCTCTTCGGCCCTGGTGCTGGCGCTCTACATGGACAGCGTCGCGGTGCGGGAGCTTTATCCGCATCCGTGGCTGATCTGGCCGCTGGCGCCGATCGTGCTGTATCTGACCATGCGAGTCTGGATCCTGGCGCGCCGCGACGAGATGCATGACGATCCGGTCGTCTTCATCATTCGCGACTGGCGCAGTCAGATCGTGGTGCTGATCGGCGCGGTGATGCTGGTCATCGGGGGCTGGTAGGCATGGCCACTGAGCGCTTCCCAAGCTTTGGCCTTGCCACATCGCCGGCGACGCGCGTCATCGGTACCGATGAGGCGATCGCGCTGCTGAAGGGTGGGCAGGCCGGGCCGGCGTCGCTGCTTGCCTATGGCAACGGGCGCTCCTATGGCGATTCCTGTCAGAACGAGGCCGGCGCGATCATCGACATGCGGTCGCTGAACAGGATCCGCGCCTTCAACGCCGAGACCGGTGTTCTGGAAGCAGATGCTGGCGTGCTGCTGTCCGACATCATCGCCCACGTCGCCCCTTACGGCTTCTTCCCGGCGGTTGTTCCAGGCACGCAATTCGTCACGCTCGGCGGCGCCATCGCCAATGACGTGCATGGCAAGAACCATCACCGGCGCGGAACATTCGGCTGCCATGTCGAGACACTCACGCTGCTCAAATCCGACGGGAAGACCCGTCGCTGCTCGACAACGGACAATGCGCGGCTGTTTCGGGCGACGATCGGCGGCATGGGGCTGACCGGTCTCATCCTGTCGGCCTCGATCCGGTTGATGCGGGTTCCTTCCCTCGACATCGTCGAAAAGGCGACACCGTTTCGCGATCTCGACGAGTTCTTCGGTTTGGCCGAGGCGGCCGATCAGGCCAATGAGTACGCGGTCGCCTGGATCGACCAGCTTGCCGGCGGCCGCAACAGCGGTCGCGGCCTGCTGTTGTCAGGCAATCATGCCGAGCACGGTTCGCATACCGCCTCACGCGCCGGCGGCAAGCTCTCGGTGCCGGTCCAGCTGCCGTTCAATGTGCTCAACCGGCCATTCCTGACCGCCTTCAGCGCCGCCTACAGGTGGAAGAAAGGGCGCTCGACTGCACCGCGCCAGACTGGCTACCAGGGCTTCTTTTTCCCGCTCGACGGCGTGCGCGACTGGAACCGGCTTTATGGACCTAAAGGGCTTTTCCAGCACCAGAGCGTGGTGCCGGAAGAGACGGCGCGCGAGGCGGTGCCGGCGCTGCTGGCGGCTGCAAGGCAAGCCGGGCAGGGCTCGTTCCTCACCGTGCTGAAACGCTTCGGCTCCATCCGCTCGCCGGCGCTGCTGTCGTTCCCGCGTCCCGGCTACACGCTGACGCTGGATTTCCCCAACAGGGGCGCGGCGACGCTGGCGTTGCTGCGGGAACTCGATCGCATCACGGTCGAGGCGGGTGGCGCGGTCAATCCCTACAAGGACGCCCGCATGGGCGCCGACATCTTCGCGTCGTCCTTTCCCGAATGGCCACGGCTGGAGGCGCTGCGCGATCCCGCCTTCCTATCGAGTTTCTGGGCGCGGACGGCAAGGAAGCTGGACCTGCGGCGGGGTGTCGTCGAAGCCGCGGAATAGATAAATTTCGAGTAATTCATGGTTATCGGACCGTTAAAAATACACGGTTCACTCAAAACATTCTTGCGGCTTCACGAAATGTTTGCGGGTTTGTAATAGGAAGCGCGAAGGGGTGGCTTGGAACACATGAAATACATCGTCTTCATTCTCTTTACGGTCATGACCAATGCTGCCGCACAGCTGATGCTGAAGCAAGGCATGATGTCGCTCGGGCCGATCTCGTTCGAGGGCGTCAATCCGCTCATCAAGCTGTTGCAGATCGTCTTCAGCCCATGGGTGTTCCTGGGCCTCTGTACTTTCGTCATCTCGATGGCCTCGCATCTCTATGTGCTGTCCAAGGTCGAGCTTTCCTTCGCGTATCCATTCCTCAGCCTCGCCTATGTGGCCGTCGCCATCTTCGCCTATTTCGTCTTCCGCGAGGACCTCAATGGCTGGCGCATCGCTGGCATCGCCTGCATCTGCGTCGGCACGGTGCTGATCGCCCAAAGTGGGCGAGGACATGCGGACCAGACGGCTTCCATCACGCCCGACAAGATCCAAGCAAACGAGACTGTTCGATGAGACATGTGATTTTCGGCGGCGACGGTTTCGTCGGCCGCCACCTTGCCCCGAAGCTGGTGGCCGATGGTGAAGAGGTTGTCGTCGCCGACATCGTCAAGAACGACCTGCCGCATTACCGCAATGTCGGCTTTATCCAATGCGACGTCACCGATCCGGCCTCGATCGCGGCTGTCGGGCTCAAGGCCGACGACATGGTCTACAATCTGTCGGCCAAGATGCTGTCGCCGATCCAGGTGCGCGCCAAGCGGCACGACTTCTTCTTCCCGGTGAATTTCCACGGTACCGAGCACATCCTGCAGGCCATGGACAGAGCTGGCGCAGCCAAGCTCGTCCACTATACGACCGATATGATCTACGGCCACACGGTCACCAAGCCGATGACCGAGGAGCATCCGGTCGCGCCGCTTGGCGAGTATGGCTGGTCGAAGCAGAAGACCGAGGAACTGGCCGCCGAATGGCGCAAGCGCGGCATGTCGATCTCGCTGTTTCGCCCGCGCCTGATCATCGGCCCCGGCCGTCTCGGCATTCTCGAAAAACTGTTCAAGCTGATCGACTGGAGTTTACCCGTGCCGATGATCGGCTCGGGCAAAAACCCCTATCAGTTCATTTCTGTTTTCGATTGTGCGGAAGCTGCCCGCGCGGCCTGGAAAGCCGGCGTGCCTGATGAGGCCTATAATCTGGGTTCGCTCAACCCGCCCCCCGTCAAGAAATTGCTCGGCGACCTGATCAGGCATGCCGGCTCGAAATCGATCCTGATCCCGACACCGGGGTGGGCGGTCAAGCGCACGCTCGACCTGCTCGACCTCATGAACATGCCGATCATGGATCCGGAACAATATCTGATCGCCGACGAGGAGTGCGTGCTCGACGTGTCCAAGGCCGGGCGCCAGCTCGGCTGGGTGCCGCAATATCGCGACGAGGACATGCTGATCGCCGCCTACAGCGAGTACCGCGCCAGGAAAGCCGGTCCCACTGTGGCCACCAAACATGTGCCTGCCGAATAGCGGCTCGCAAAACAGCTTTCGTTGCGCCCGATCCTGGTCGTGCGCGCAGACAGGAGATTGAAATGACCGTCATGGCCAAGCCCGAGCAGACCAACGTGCGCACCATGGTCAGCGCGCCGTCGCTGTCGCCCGCCACCATCGCCAAGCCCGATTTGATCAGCGTCGAGCAGGCCAAGGCGATGGATGTCGCCCGTATGACCGACCTGTTCAAGGCGCATCTCAACCCCGGCCAGCTGCATTTCATGAAGCTGCTCGGCTTCCACAAGATCAAGATCGAGCGCGCCGAAGGCATGTTCTACATCGACCAGAACGGCCGCAAGATCCTCGATTTCTTCGGTGGTTTCGGTTCGCTGGCCTTCGGCCACAACCATCCGCGCATCTTGGAAGCACGGAAAAAATTCCAGGAGGAGCAGCGCCAGGAAATCGCCATCGCCTTCATGTCGCAATACGCGGCGGCCCTCGCGCACAACATCGCGAAGTGCTCCCCCGGCGATCTCGACATGGTGTTTTTGGGCTCGTCCGGCTCGGAAGCCATGGAAGCGGCGGTGAAGCTCGCCGAGCGCGCCGCCGGCCCGAAGCGGCCGAAAATCGTCTATGCCGAGAATTCCTTCCACGGCAAGACCAAGGGCGTGCTGGGCATTACCGACGGCCAGCTCTATCGCGCCGACTTCAAGGTGGCGGACAACACGGTCCGCATTCCGTTCGCCGACATCGAAGCCGTCGGGCGCCTGTTCCGTTCCGACCCCGAGGTTGGCGTCATCGTGCTCGAAACCATCCAGGGCGGCGGCGGCATCATCCAGGCGCCGGCCGAATACTGGCGGAAGCTGCGCGCGCTGTGCGACCAGTATGGCGTGCTGTGGGTCGCCGACGAAGTGCAGTGCGGCTACGGCCGCTCGGGCCGCTTCTATGCCTTCGAGCATTACGGCGTCATTCCC
This sequence comes from Mesorhizobium sp. M1406, assembly GCF_040317555.1. Lineage (NCBI taxonomy): Bacteria > Pseudomonadati > Pseudomonadota > Alphaproteobacteria > Hyphomicrobiales > Phyllobacteriaceae > Mesorhizobium > Mesorhizobium sp. M1406. The sequence goes on from NZ_JAMYKW010000002.1 coordinate 22,559, forward strand.
GACGTGACCGCGCTGGCCAAGTCGCTCGGCGCCGGCAAGGCAGCGGTCGGCGCGATGATCGCGCGGCGCGAGGTCTACATGAAGGCCTATGGCACGCCGAAGACGGCAATGATCCACGCCATGGCGACCTTCGGCGGCATGGGCGAGGCCTGCGTCACCTCGATCGAAGGGCTCAACGTTCTCTATGACGAGGGGCTGATCGACAACGCCGCCGTCACCGGCGACTATCTGCTGCAGCGCCTGCAGGCGCTCAAGGAAAAATACCCGAAGATCATCAAGGATGTGCGCGGCAAAGGCTTTATGGTCGGCCTTGAGTTCCACGACTTCTCGCAGACCTTGCCGATGGTGCTGCGGCCTATCGTCAGCGTGCTCGACGACAAGCTGAAGGGCTCGCTGTCGGGCTTTGTCGGTGCGCTGCTGCTGCGCGACTATGACGTGCTGGTCGCCTTCACCGAATACAACCGCAACGTCATCCGGCTGGAGCCGCCGCTGATCTGCCGGCCTGAGCATGTCGACCGCTTCGTCGATGCTTTCGACAGCCTGCTGTCGCGCGGCATCGTGTCGATCGTCAAGGACTTCGTCAAAAGCCAAGTCCGCTAAAAGGAAGCTCGCTGAGTACAACGATGCTGACCAAGTCGCCCGCTCCGCAAAACCCACTCGACCGGCTCGCCGGGGCCGGTCTGGCGTGGGGCGAGGGGACCTATGCGCGGCTGGCGGCACCGATTGGCGCGGCGGCCTTCGCGCTCTACATCCTTTTGACGGCGTTCACCGCCTGGGTGATGCCAGACGCCAACTGGGACATGCTGCCTTATCTCGCCATATCAGAGGAAGGCACCTATCCCGATGCGCAGGCGCGGCATGACTACGCCTACAACACGGTCAAATCAGGTGTTTCGGCTGCTGACTACGAGGCGCTGACCGACGATGGCGGCGGCTTCCGCAGCCATATGACGGAGAATGCCGCCGACTTCCATTCGCTGCTTGGCATGTACCGGATCAAATTCCTCTACGCCGAGATCCTGTCGACGCTGAGCGCGGTGATGTCGCCGGTCGAGGCAATGCGCCTGGTATCGGTGTTCTCCGTGCTGCTGTTTGGCGCGATCACGCTGCTTTGGCTGCGCTCCGAGCGGGCTCTGGCCCTGGCGCCTTTGGTCGGCGCGGTGCTGATCATGGCCGATTTCGGCGATGCGGCGCGCGCCTCGACGCCGGACCTGTTGTGCTCGGCGCTGCTGCTGGGCGGGCTTTACGCCTATGTCCGCGGCCGCGAGGTGGCAACGGCGATCCTGCTCTTCCTCGCCTTCATGGTGCGGCCCGACAACGTTGTTTTCCTTGCTATTTTCGCTGTGCTGCTGGTCGTGTTCCGGCAGAAGGCATGGGGCGCGCTGGCCGGCTTTGCGGCTTCTTTCGTCGCCTACTTCGCCATTTCGCACTGGGCCCATCATCCTGGATGGTGGCCGCATCTGTGGTTCTCCAGCATCGAGCAGCAGTACAATATGGACGGGTTCGCGCCGCCATTCTCGGTCACTGCCTATCTCAAGGCGTTCGCCACGTCACTGCTGCGCGCCGTCAGCCTGAACAGCTGGGTCGGGGTGTCGGTGCTGGCACTGGCGGGCTGGTATGCGGCCGGCCGTGCCGGCTTCCGCCTCGATCGCCGCGCCGGCATCCTGTTTGCGGCGCTGGTGCTCGGTGCGCTGGCGAAGTTCACCGTCTTCCCGATTCACGACACCCGCATCTATTTCCCGCATCTGATCCCATCCTTCCTGCTGCTGGCGACACCGTTCATGGCTCTGTGGGCAACATTGGGGCATGGCCAGCATCGCGTCGCCTTGCCAATCATTCCCGGAGACAAGTCATGAGTTGGGTATCCAGCCTGGCGCGAATTGCCCTGTCGCTTGGTCTTCCCAAGGGAGTTCTCGATCGCGGGCCGTCGCTGCGCGGCACAAAGTTCCTGGCCAGGGCGGCGCTGAAGGCGCCGACTGGATTGTCTTCGAACAGCTCGACCTCAAGCGCTAACGCCCCGGCATGATCAAGGTCGAGGTCGGCGCGCTTTCGGCCGCCGAGGTCGGCCAGGTCGTGGTCAAGCTGAAGACCTCAGGCTATCAGGTCGGCTTCCAGGCCGAGGACATCTGGGCGTTCGCCTGAGTTAGCCCCAGCTCGGAAAGCGAACCGTCCAAGGCGCCCGACGTGAACCATTTCACCCTATGGTCGCTCGGCTTTTTGCCAATGTCGCAAACAGGCTTCATTCGCCCTGCCGCTCCGCCCTATAGTCCGCCCGCTTTATCACTTTGGAGTCGCGGACAATGGCAGAGTTTCCGAAAAAGGCGAAGGTCGTCATCGTCGGCCTGGGCGGTATTGTCGGCGCGTCGATCGCCCATCATCTGATCGAACGCGGCTGGGACGATATCGTCGGCATCGACAAATCCGGCATCCCGACCGATATCGGCTCGACGGCGCACGCCTCCGACTTCTGCTACACGACCAGCCACGATTTCCTGTCGTGCTGGACGACGCTCTACTCCATCGATTTCTACGAGAAGATGGGCCACTACGCGCGCATCGGCGGTCTTGAAGTTGCCCGCGTCGGCGACGATGGCCGCATGGAAGAAATCAAGCGCAAGATCGCTTCGGCCAAGGCGTTCGGCACGCGCGCGCGCCTGATCGAACCGGCCGAGATCAAGGAAAAATTTCCCCTCATAGAAGAAGCGATGGTGCAGGGCGGTCTGTGGGATCCCGACGCTGGTCTGGTCATCCCGCGCTCGCAGACCGTCGCCGGCAAGCTGGTCGACCAGGCGGAAGCGTCGGGCAAGTTGAAGTCGTTCGCCAACACGCCCGCCAGGTCGCTCATCGTCAAGGACGGCCGCATATCAGGCGTCGTGACCGATCGCGGCACCATCGAGGCAGACTATGTCGTCGTCTGCGCCGGCATCTGGGGCCGGCTGATCGCCGAAATGGTCGGTGAGGATCTGCCGGTCATGCCGATCGACCATCCGCTGACCTTTTTCGGCCCGTACAACGAGTTTGCCGGCACCGGCAAGGAGATCGGCTGGCCGCTGCTGCGCGACCAGGGCAATTCTGCCTATATGCGCGACACCGGCGACCCCAAGACAGCCGAGGGCGGGCAGATCGAATGGGGCTATTACGAAGAGACCAATCCGCGTCTCTGCCACCCGCGCGATTTGCTGGAGAAGGACCAGGCGCGGCTTTCACCTTCGCAGCGCGATCTCGACATGGAGCAGATCCTGGCGCCGCTCGAGCGCGCGATGGAGTTGACGCCGATCCTCGGCGAACTCGGCTACAATGAAAGCCACTCCTTCAACGGGCTTCTCCAGGTGACGGCCGATGGCGGCCCGTCCATGGGCGAAAGCCAGAAGGTGCGGGGCCTTTGGTATGCCGTCGCCATCTGGGTTAAGGACGGCCCCGGCATGGGCAAGCTGATCGCCGACTGGATGACCGACGGCCGCACCGCGATCGACCATCACGCCATAGACTATGCGCGTTTCTATCCGCACCAGACGAAGGAGCAGTTCATCTGGGATCGCTGCACAGAGACGGCGATGAAGGTCTATAATCCGGCCGTGCATCCGCGCGAACCGTTCTCCAAGGCCCGCAACATCCGGCGCTCGCCGTTCTGGGAGCGCGAGAAGGAACTCGGCGGCTACTTCATGGAACTGGGCGGCTGGGAGCGCGCCCATGGTTATGCCGCCAACGAGCATCTGCTGGAGAAATACGGCAACCGCGTGCCGGTGCGTGAGAACGAGTGGGACAACCGACATTTCTGGCGCGTTTCAAATGCCGAACATCTCGCCATGAGCGAGGATTGCGGCATCGTCAACCTGTCTCACTTTGCCATGTACGACATCGAAGGTCCGGACCATGTCGCGTTGCTGGAATGGCTTTGCGCGGCCAAGATCGGCGGCGACAACAACATCGGCAAGGGCATCTATACCCACTTCCTCGACGAGGAAGGCATGGTGCGCGCCGACTTCACCGTCATCCGCATGGCCGACCGCTGTCGTTTGATCGATGGCGCCGACGCCGGCCCGCGCGACTTCCAGTACATGCGCCGCACCGCGCAGGACAAAGGTTTCGACGTTACCATCACCGATGTGACCGAGAAATACGTCACCATCGGCATCTGGGGACCGAACGCCCGGGCGACCCTGCAGAAAGTTGTCGAGAATCCGGACGGGCTCTCGCATGGGAATTTCCCGTTCGCGGCGATCAAGCCGGTCAGGATCGGCGGCAAGGATGTCACCGCTTTCCGCATCTCCTATGTCGGCGAGCAAGGCTGGGAACTGCACATGCGCTACGAGGATGGCCTGGCCGTCTGGGATGCCCTGCGCTCGACCGGCGTGATGCCGTTCGGTGTCGAGACTTATGCCAACACCCGCCGCATGGAAAAGAGCCTGCGCCTGCAGAACGCCGACCTTTTGACCGAGTACAATCTGCTCGAAGCCGATCTGGCTCGGCCGAAGGTCAAGGAAAACGACTTTTGCGGCAAGGCCAAGCATGTCGAGTACCGCGCCCGCGAGCATCAGCCGGCCATGCTGTGCACGCTTGTGATGACCGAGAACGTCGATTCCAAAGGCGTTGCCCGGTATCCCGTCGGCACGATGCCGGTGATGGATCCGAAGACCGGCGAAACGCTGGTCGACGAACTCGGTCGGCGGTCCTTCACCACCTCGATGGCCTATGGCCCGACCATCGGCAAGAACATCGGTCTCGCCTATTTGCCGTGGGCGTACGCCCAGGAAGGCCGCAAGCTTACCATCGAGTATTTCGGCGAAACCTATCCGGTCGAAGTAGCGGCTGTCGGCTACAAGCCGCTCTACGACCCGGAGAACCTCAAGCCGCGCAGCTGATGCTGCAGGACCGTTAACGAACGCAAAGCCCGGCTATCGGCCGGGCTTTGCTCTTTTTAAACGGGCTGTTTTCGCTTACCCTTGGGGAATGTCTGCTTTTGCCCGCGCAAGACATTTCCTTTCAGGCTGCGCCGCGTTCGCGCTGGTGCTCTTGCTGACGCCAATATCCGCCGCAGATGAGCCGGTCGATGTCGAGCTGGTGCTGGCCGTCGATGTTTCGCTGTCGATGTCGCCGGACGAGCTCGAGATCCAGCGTCATGGCTACGCAGCGGCGCTGACGCACGACAATGTGCTGCAGGCCATTGCCGATGGCGCCCATGGCAAGATCGCGGTCACCTATGTCGAATGGGCCGGCACCAGCTGGCAGCGCGTCATCGTGCCGTGGACTGTGATCGCCAGCCGCGCTGACGCGGAGCGGGTGGTTGCGCAATTATCCGCGCGGCCGCCCAACAGTGCACGGCGCACCTCGATCTCCGGCGCGCTGGAATTCGGCAACGACCTGTTCGCCGAGAGTGGCTACCAGGGGACCAAGCGGGTGATCGACATTTCAGGCGACGGTCCCAACAACCAGGGCGCGCCGGTCAACCTCACCCGCGACGGGCTGGTCAAGCAAGGGATCGTCATCAACGGCCTGCCGCTAATGACCCGAGGCGGCTTCACAGGCGCCTACGATGTCAACAATCTCGATCGCTATTACAGCGACTGCGTAATCGGCGGCCCCGGAGCGTTCATGATCCCGGTCAACGACTGGACGCAGTTTCCCGAAGCCATCCGCCGCAAGCTGGTGCTGGAACTTGCCGGTCCGGCCTCGCAGCAATGGGCGGCGGAAGAAGCCGCGCATCCGCCGGTGGTCTCGGCGCAGGCGGAACCCGTCACCGACTGCCTGGTCGGTGAGAGAATGTGGCGCAACCGCAGCTGGATGTTCGACAGCCGCTAAAGCTCTTTTCAGTTTGAGCATGATCTTTTTCCGAAAACCGGTTCCACTTTTCGGGATCATGCTTCAGGCTTGCCACGCCGGCCGAAGCATTGGCAAATTGGCCGGACCGCGCTATCCAGCCGGAGGGGACCCGCGGTCGAAACGGAGGAAACATAAGATGAAACGTCTAGCCATCCTAACTGCTGTCGCGTCCCTGCTTTTTGCCGACGGCGCCAGCGCCCAATACAACGACGAGCCCGCCTGCATGATGTTCGAGCACGCGAATTTTCGCGGGCGGTCCATCGGTATGGGGTCCGACGATTCCGTGAACTTTCGCGGCGGCCAGTTCTGGAACGACCGTGTCTCGTCTGTGATCGTTCGCCGCGGCTGCACGCTCGTTGCCTATGAGGATTCCCGGATGGGGGGCCGTTCGATCGAGATCCGGCGCAGAATCCGCGATTTCGGCGGCAGCGACTGGAACGACCGCATCTCCTCGGCGGAGTGCTATTGCGACGGCTACTGAAGGCTATTTGGATTTCGGGCAGCCCGCCCCGTTTCGGGGATGGGCCGCCGATAGAGTTGACTACAGCCGCCGGCTCGGCGGTTGCCTCACCAAGCTGTTCATTGACAAGCCGATTGGCGTCTGTGAGACAGTTTCCTCAGCGAAAACAAAAGGGGAACTGACATGACTAGGATCGCCGTTATCGCCGCAACATTGACGCTTGCCGCCGGTTTGTCCGCACCGGCGATGGCCGCCACCTCGGTTACCATCGGCATCAGCGGCTGGACCGGCTTCGCGCCGCTGACACTTGCCAAGCAGGCAGGCATCTTCGAGAAGCACGGTCTGGATGTGACCTTGAAGAAGGTGCCGCAGGCGAGCCGGCCGCTCGCCATCGCCAGCGGCGACCTGCAATGCGCCGCCACCACGGTCGAGACCTGGCTGGTGTGGAACGCCAGCGGGGTTACTACAAAGCAGATATTCCAGCTCGACAAATCCTATGGCGCCGACGGCATCGTCGCGCGCAACGACATCAAGACCGTCGCCGACCTCAAGGGCAAGACTGTCGCGTCCTCGGCGCCGGGCACGTCACCTTATTTCATGCTCGCCTGGGTGCTGAACAAGGCCGGCATGTCGACCAAGGATGTGACCGTCGTCAATCTGGAGCCGGATGCGGCAGCGCAGGCCTTCCTCGCCGGGCAGAACGATGCGGCGGTGACCTATGAGCCGTTCATTTCGGCGGTGCGCGACAAGTCCGACCAGGGCCACATCCTGGCAACCACGCTCGACTACCCGATGGTGCTGGACACGGTCGGCTGTACGCCCGAATTCCTCAAAGCCAATCCGGATGCCGCCAAGGCGCTGGCCGACAGCTATTTCGACGCGCTCGACCTGATCAAGAGTGATCCGCAGAAATCCTATGAGACCATGGGCGCCGACGTGAAGCAGTCGGCCAAGGAGTTCGAGGATTCGGCGAAATACCTGAAATGGGCCGACAGGGCGGAGAACAAGCAGTTCTTCACCAAGGAATTCCAGGATTTTTCCAAGACCGCCGGCGAGCTTCTGCTGCAGATGGGGCTGATCAAGGAAGCGCCCGACGTCGCCACACTGGCCGACACCAGCGCGTTGTCGAACTGACGGTGCTGCCTTTGACCATCATGCGGCGCCGCCTGGCGCCGTCGCCTTCTCATGGACAAGTGACGAAGATGGGGACGATTTGACGATGCGCCCCTTGCATCCAGTCTCGCCGGGCATCCGAACCGTGCTCGGCATTTCCTTCTTCGTGCTGTTCGTCGCCTTCTGGGCGTGGATCACGCTCGGCGGCCACGTCAACCGCATCTTCCTCGCGGATCCGCTGTCGATGCTGAAGGATGGCTGGCGGCTGCTGGTCGAGGACCGTTTCTGGCTCGACATACTGATCACCATCTGGCGGGTTTTCGGCGGCTTCCTGCTGGCGTCGGTCGTCGCGGTGCCGATCGGCATTGCGATGGGCGCCTGGAAGCCGGTGGAGGCGTTTTTGGAGCCGTTCGTCTCCTTCGCCCGCTACCTGCCGGCCTCGGCCTTCATTCCGCTGCTCATCCTGTGGGCCGGCATCGGCGAGCTGGAAAAACTGCTCGTCATCTTCGTCGGCTCGGTGTTCCAGATCGTCCTGATCGTCGCGGTCAAGGTAGGCAGCACAAGACGTGACCTGGTCGAGGCGGCCTATACGCTTGGCTCAACCAACAACGGCATCGTCAAACGGGTGATCATGCCGGCCAATGCGCCCGAGATCGCCGAGACTTTGCGGCTGGTGCTCGGTTGGGCCTGGACCTACGTCATCGTCGCCGAGCTTATCGGCTCGTCCTCCGGAATCGGCTACATGATCATCAACAGCCAGTCGCGGCTGGCGACAGGGCAGATCATCTTCGGCATCATCGTCATCGGGCTGATCGGGCTGTTGTCCGACTTCGCCTTCAAGGCATTCAACCGCTGGCTCTTTCCGTGGAGCCTGGCGTGAGCAAGCTTCTCATCGAGGGCGTCTCGCGCACTTTTGCCGGCGTGAGCGGCGGAGAGCCGGTCAAGGCGTTGATGCCGATCGACCTTGCGGTCGCCGCCAACGACTTCATCACCATCCTCGGGCCATCCGGATGCGGGAAGTCGACATTGCTGCGGATCGTCGCCGGCCTCGAAGCGCCAAGCGAAGGCCGCGTGCTGCTCGACGGCAAGGCGGTGACCCGGCCTGGGCCGGATCGCGGCATGGTTTTCCAATCCTATACGCTGTTTCCCTGGCTGACGGTTGCCGAAAACATCGCCTTCGGCCTGCGCGAACGCGGCATGCTGGAGAAGGAGCGGGATGGGATCGTCGCCTCCTATGTCGACCTTGTCGGGCTGAAGGGGTTCGAGAACCATTGGCCGAAGCAGCTCTCCGGCGGCATGCAGCAGCGCACGGCGATCGCGCGGGCGCTGGCCAACGATCCCGAGATACTCTTGCTGGATGAGCCGTTCGGCGCGCTCGACAACCAGACCCGCGGTCTGATGCAGGAACTGCTGCTCGGCATCTGGGAACGCCGCAAGAAGACGGTGCTGTTCGTCACCCATGACATCGAGGAGGCGATCTTCATGGCCTCGCGCGTAATCGTGATGACGGCGCGGCCCGGCCGCATCAAGTCGGATGTCGCCATCGACCTGCCGCACCCGCGCCACTACACGCTGAAGACCAGCCCGGAATTCTCGGCGCTGAAGGCGCGGCTGACCGAGGATATTCGGGTCGAGGCGATGCGCACGGCGCAGGTGTAGTTCGCCTGGCTCACGCTGGATCGCGATCGGAAAAGATGCTCGGCTCGCTCAACAGGCGTTTCAGGCGTGAAAGGTCACGCGTCGAGGCATCCAGAGCCGCCATAAACGCAGCCCATTTCTTCGCGTCGAGGTGAAAGCTGCGCCGGTCGGCCAGTTTTTCGGATCGGGTCGTTCTCTTACTCACGTGACACCTGATCAGGCCGCCAGCAACTGCTTGCGGTCGACGCGTTCCTGCTGCGGCGAGCGGGCGTAGAGTTCGCGGTAGCATTTCGAGAAATGCGAGGCCGAGACGAAGCCGCAGGCGACCGCCACCTCGACCACCGGCATCGACGACTGGATCAGCAGATGCCGGGCGCGGTCGAGCCGGATTTCGAGATAATAGCGGGCAGGGGAGCGGCCCATCTCGGTGCGGAACAGCCGCTCGATCTGACGGCGCGACAGGTCGACATGGTCGGCGATCTCGATCAGCGACAGCGGCTCTGACAGATTGCCTTCCATCAGTTCGATGATGGTCAGCACTTTCGAGTTCTGGACGCCGAGGCGCGCGCGCAGCGGCAGGCGCTGGCGGTCGGTCGGACTGCGCACGCGGTCGGTCAGCACCTGCTCGCAGACGCGATTGACGAGGTTCTCGTCAAAGTCGTCGCCGATCAGCTTCAGCATCATGTCGAGCGCGGCGGTGCCGCCGGCGCAGGTATAGATGTTCTGGTCGATCTCGAAGAGGTCGGCAAAGACATTGGCCTTCGGGAACGCCTCGGAAAAGCCCGGCAGGTTCTCCCAGTGGATGGCACAGCGCTTGTTGGACAAAAGGCCGGCGGCGGCGAGGATGTGCGCGCCGGTGCACAGGCCGCCGACGGCGACCCCGCGATTGTATTCCTCGCGTAACCAGGCGAAGGCCGACTTGTTATGATAGCGCTCGACATCGATGCCGCTGCAGACGATGGCCATGTTCGGCCGGTCGGGGCCTGCCATCTTCTTGCGCTCATCCTCCAGCGAGGTGTTGACCGCGCATTCGACCCCGTTCGAGGCGCGCACCGGCTTGCCGTCGATGCTGGCGAGACGCCAGCGATAGGCCTCGTAGCCGAGCATGCGGTTGGCCGAGCGCAGGGGATCGAGCGCGGTCGCAAAAGCGATCATGGTGAAATCGGGAACAAGGAAGAATACAAACGATCGCTTGATCGGATGCTTTACGGCGTTCAAGGGAGCCTCACTCAGCCATGGCGCGAACAGGATGTCGCGAATAGCATAGCGACATCAGGAAAAACCATGTCTGTCAATCGGCTACACCGCCCGGACAAGATTAAATTTGCGACATGGGTCGCAAATGGGCAATCGGCGTGCAGCGAGCCCCGGAAGTGGCATCCCGCTGGTCAAAGGACAGGCAGCGTGCGGCCGGCGGCAGAACAAAAACGCCGCTCTGGCTGGAGCCAGGCGGCGTTACAGTTTTAAAGCAGCAGGGATGCGCTGCCTTGAAATCTTCAGGCGACGAAACCGAGGCGCGCCGCGTTCATGGCGCCGGTCTGGCCGGGCATGGTGTTGGCAAGGCGCTGGCGCTCGAGAGCGGTGGTCAGGTTCATTTCGCGGCGGGCGAAGAGGCGTGCAAAAAGCTTCATGATCATCTCCATTTGTTGCTCAGACGGGTCGCCTTCGCTTGATGGAGTGGGGCAGCTCGTTTGCTGGCGCTGATATAGGCTTGTGTAAGCAAAAACTAAATCGCAAATGCGAAGCGCTTGATATGAAATGCGACACCGATTGCGACAAATTTGGGCAAGATGCCCGAAATTTACCATTGTTTACAACGAACTAATTAGAAACAGAAGCTGCTATGCGGCTTTCTCATATGCGTCATGCGCGAGCGACATGGCTCCGAAACTCATTTGAATACAAATAAAATAGAGAAGGCCTGCCGGGCGGTTGCGCGGCAGGCCTTCAGCACATGGTACACACGATCTACTTTGCTCCAGCCCATGATCCGACGCCATTGCGAGTACCGGTCTTGGTGTCGGAAGCTTCAGGCCAGCCGATATCCTTCTGCAGTTCGATCGGCAGGGAGCGGATGGCGCGTTCGGTCTGGTAGCGGGCACGGGCCGCGCTGAATTCGGTCGCGATGCGACCAAGAGACGACAGGATAGACATTTCACTCTCCTTTGGCGGCTGGCGGGTGCCAGACAGCGAGTTGGTTACGTCGGGTCTGTTTCAACTTCATTTCGTGCCGAATGCAGGTCTGTGTCGTGGTGGTCATGGCCGCTCATGGCAGCTACCTGCTTCGATGGAGTTGACTATCTTCTCAATCTGATGTTCAATCAAACGAAATGGAATGATGTTTTGCATCAGAAAAATTGAAGGTCGGTTCCCATGAACGCCCCGCTCAATCATCCACTGCCATTGCTCGATCTCGACGTTTTGCGCACTTTCGTGGCGATTGCCGAGACCGGCAGCTTCACCACTGCCGCCAATGCGGTCTTCCGCACGCCGTCGGCCGTTTCCATGCAGATCAAGAAGCTGGAGGACATCCTTGGCCGCTCGGTGTTCGCGCGCGATGCCCGCTCGGTGTCGCTGACCACGGACGGTGAAATGCTGCTCGGCTATGCCCGCCGGCTGCTGTCGATCAACCGCGAGGTGGTGTCGAAGTTCATCATTCCCGAGATTGTCGGTGTGGTGCGGCTCGGTTCGCCGGACGACTACGGCGAGCGTGTGCTGCCGCATGTGCTGAAGCGCTTCGCGCAGTCGCATCCGTCGATCGCCGTCGACGTCACCATCGACCAGAGCAGCAATCTGCGCCGGCGCATGGACGACCGCGCGCTCGACATCACGCTGCTCACCAATTCCTACAAGACCAGCGCGCTCGGCGCCGAGGTGCTGCTTACAGAGCCGATCGTCTGGGCCGGCGCCAAGGGCGGCTGCGCGCATCTGCGTGAGCCCTTGCCGGTATCGCTGTGGGAAGAGGGCTGCGCCTGGCGCGCCGGAGCGCTTGACGCGCTTGGCCGCGAAGGCCGCAACTACCGCATCGCCTATATGAGCGCGCACACGGCCGGCCAGCGCGCCGCGATCATGTCCGATCTCGCAGTGGCGCCACTGCCGAAGTCGTTCCTCGGCAACGACATGGTCGAACTCTGCCCGAAGGACGGCATGCCCGACATCGGCACCTACAATCTGGCGATGGTGGTGGCACCGGATGCCAGCGCGCCGGTGAAGGCCGTTGCCGACCACATCCGCGCGACCTTCGAAGTGTTCCGGGAAACCGGCAAGTTCTGATCCGCCAGCAGCGCCGGGTCCAAGGAGAAAAGCGCTATTGCGCCGCCTCGGCGGAGGGCGCCTCGAACCTTGTTTCCGTATCTTGCCTGACCGGCAAGCGGCTCTCGCTGAGAAACGCGACGATGTGTTGGCGGGCGCGGCGTGCTTCCGGCATATCGATCAACGGCCAGACGTGGAACATGCCTTCCTCATAGACGACATCGACTTCGATGCCGGCGGCACGCGCTTTCTCGGCGAAGATAAGATTGTCGGGACTGAGCAGGTCGTGCGAGCCGGTCAGGAGCAGCGTTTTCGGCAGCACCGACAGATCGCCATAGACCGGGCTGATATGCCAGTCGCTGCGGTCGATGCCGGCGCTGTACATCCGGATCGCTTCCAAGCCGCCGGGAACGCCGAGCCACGGGTCGTTGCGTTCGGCCTCGAACAGCTTTGGATTGGAGAGCGACATATCGAGGCCCGGTGAAATCAGCACATGCCGCGACGGCGGCGGCAAGCCCTTTTCGGCAGCCATCATGGTCAGCACCACGGCCATATTGCCGCCGGCGGAATCGCCCATGAAGACGATGTCTTCGGCCTCCGTCTCGTCGAGCATCTGACGGTAGACGTCGCCGACCATGCCGAACATGGCATGGAAGTCATGTTCGGGGGCGATGGGATAGATCGGTACCGTGATGCCGTAGCCCAGCCGATCGGCCATGTCGGCAATCAGATGCCAATGATAGGGCGTGATTTCAAAGACATAGGCGCCGCCGTGCAGATACAAAATCCGCTTCTGCGCGCCGGCCCTGGGGGCGATTTCATAGACGGGGAAGCCATCGACCGTATGCATCCCGATGTCGAGACGCTGATGCAATGAGGCAGGCGGCTGGTGGTTCTCGGTCTTGCGCGCGGCAACGATCCAGCGCTGCAGGTTCTCCGGGCTGGCAAACGCCTGCTTGCGGCTGTGCCTGAGGACAAACGACACCACGTGGCTTTTCAAACTTGGCATACACGGATACACGAACTTCGGCTAAAGCCGACTAAGAGAACCCCGCTATCTCCGAAGATCGTGCCGTGGCGGAAAATGTCAAGATTTGCGCTGTGTCTACACGGTGGTGTGATCCGCGCCGCAGTGGTCAGCGGCGCGGCAGAAGTGCGGCACGCAGCCGGTTGCCGGTGGTCGCCGGGGACATGCGATATCCCCGGCGCATGCCAAGCAATTTGCATTTGTCGGCGAAGGTCATCAGCGCGGCGTACCCAGAAGCAGCGAGGTAAGCCCGGCTTGCGGATCGTTCGGTGGCGATGCCGGCCAACCAATGTCCTTCTGGACATGCGCCGGCAGGCTGTTCAGCGCTCGGATCGCCTTGTTCCTGGCGTGGGTCTGCCTGATGGTCACACCGAAGCGACCGAGATTTCCGAACATCGACATTTTCATCTCCCTTGAAGAACGGCAGCGGCCGAGGATTATCTTCGGCCGCCGTTCGATGCCCGGGTAAATGCACCTGCCATGTATCGGATGGATTTCGCGAAAACAGTGTTTCGGTTTCCGGATCTGGCGATCCGGAAACATTTGCATACAAATGAGTTTGGAAGGCGGCGGTCTGGGCGCGTCCGCTTATTCCCGCCCGCGCCGCCGCCCCTCGTGGCCTTCGCGCGAGCGCCGGCGCGGCGCGGCGTCGCCGGCAACGCCATCCTCGCTGACCGTCTTGCGCGGCGGCAGTTTCACCGCCGCGGACAGTTTCGGGAACGGGTCGACCTTGTTGGGCAGCGCCATGGCGTAGACGAAATGCTCCTGGAATTTCGGTTCCAGCGCCGTCTCGATCTTCTCGATCTTGCTGACCGTGTCCTCGATCTCGCGGCGATAGCCGCGATTGAGCAGCGCCATGCGGGCACCGGCGCCGGCGGCGTTGCCGACCGCCGAAACCTTGTCGAGGTCGCAGTCCGGGATCAGGCCCAGCACCATGGCGTATTTCGGATCGATGAAGGAGCCGAAGGCGCCGGCGAAATGGATGCGGTCGACATGGTCGGTGTTCTGCTTTTCCATCAGCAGCTTGGTGCCGGCATAAAGCGCCGCCTTGGCGAGCTGAATGGCGCGGACGTCGGTCTGGGTGATGGTGATCTTCGGCCCATCTTCCTTCAATACGGCGGAGCCTTCCTTCAGCACGTAGGAGAAGGTGCGGCCGTTGGCGGTGACACGCGGCGAGCGGGCCGAAAGTCCCCCGTCGATAACGCCGTCCTCGGAAATGATGCCGGCGAGATACATCTCGGCCACCACTTCGATGATGCCGGAGCCGCAGATGCCGGTGACGCCGGTCGCCTGGACGCTGTCGAGGAAGCCAGGCTCGTCGGACCACAGCTCCGAGCCGATGACGCGATACTTCGGCTCAAGCGTGTCGGGATCGATGCGCACGCGCTCGATGGCGCCGGGTGCTGCGCGCTGGCCGCCGGATATTTCAGCGCCCTCGAAGGCCGGGCCGGTCGGAGAAGAAGCAGCCACGACCCGCGCACGGTTGCCGAGCACGATCTCGGCATTGGTGCCGACATCGACGATCAGCATCATCTCGTCCTGGCGGTGCGGGCCTTCCGACAGCGTGACGGCCGCCGCATCGGCGCCGACGTGGCCGGCTATACAAGGCAGCATGTAGAGCCTGGCGCCCTGGTTTAGCTTCAGGCCGATATCGGATGCCTTGATGTGAACCGCACCCGAAACGGCCAGCGCGAAGGGAGCGCCGCCAAGCTCGGTCGGATCGATGCCGAGGAACAGATGGTGCATGATCGGATTGCCGACGAAGACGGAATCCAGGATGTCGTTGCGCTGCACATTGCCTTCGGCGCAGACCTTGTCGACCAGACCCGAGATCGCCTCACGCACGGCGACCGTCATGCCTTCGCGGCCGTCCGGGTTCATCATCACATAGGAGACACGGCTCATCAGATCCTCGCCGAAGCGGATCTGCGGGTTCGACGTGCCGGACGAAGCGGCGACGCGGCCAGACAGCAGCGACACCAGATGCATGGCGATGGTGGTCGAGCCGATGTCGCAGGCGAGGCCATAGGCTTCGTTCTTGAGGCCGGGCCACAGCGCCACGACACGCGCGGTCTCGCTGTCGGCATCCTTGTAGATGGCGGCGGTGGCGGTCCACTTGCCCTTGCGCAGGATGCCTTGCACCTGCGGCAGCAGATAGAAATCGAAATCGAGGCTTTTCAGGCCCCAGTCGTGCATCAGCGCGATCTTCAGGCGGTCGAGGTCGCCAAGCGGCTTGTGCATGTCGGGTTCTTCGATCTCGACATAGCACATGCGGATCGCTGAATCGCGGGCGATCACCCTGGTATCGGCATCCTTGCGGATGGTCTGCGCATTGATGACGGTGTCCTGCGGCACGTCAATGACGAGGTCGCCGAGGATTTGCGCCGAGCAGGAGAGGCGGCGCCGTTCGGGCAGGCCGCGGACGCGCTCGTAGCGCTCTTCCTTGGCACCCTTGGGCGTGATGTGGTCGTTGGAGGAAACGATCTTGTGCTTGGCGAAATTGCCTTCCTGCACCTCGATCTGGCAGCGTCCGCAGGTGGCGCGTCCGCCGCAGACGCTTTCGACATAGACGCCGAGCTGGCGCGCGGCATCGAGCACGGGCGTGCCGACAGGAAACCGCCCGCGCTTGCCCGACGGCATGAACAGCACGAGCGGGTCGGTGATGTTTGCAGGTGAATTCACGATTGCGCGCTTATCCTCGACCCATACGGGCTTCACGGCCACCACGACGGCGGCCACCGTTGTTGGCGCCTTCGCCCGGCGCATTGACTTGCGTAGGGGCAGCTACCGCCTGGCCGCCTTCGGCCGGCTTGTAGTCCTTGTAGGTCCTGATCCAGTTGGTGCAGTTCTCGTCGGTGCCGTTCAGCACGTTGGCGCCACGCACGGCTTCCATTTCCTGCGGACGCACCGGGTTCATGATGGCTGATGTCATGCCGGCACCGATCACCATCGGGATGAAAGCGGCGTTGATGCCGTGGCGATGCGGCAGGCCGAACGAGATGTTGGACAGGCCGCAGGTAGTGTTGACCTTGAGCTCTTCACGCAGGCGGCGCAGCAGCGCGAACACCTGGCGGCCGGCATCGCCCAGCGCGCCGATCGGCATGACCAGCGGGTCGACGACAACGTCATGCGCCGGAATGCCGAAATCGGCGCAGCGCTGCACGATCTTCTTGGCGACGGCGAACCGAACATCCGGATCCATCGAAATGCCGGTCTCGTCGTTGGAGATGGCGACGACGGGCACATTGTATTTCTTGATCAGCGGCAGGATGGCTTCGAGCTTTTCTTCCTCGCCGGTGACGGAGTTGACCAACGGGCGGCCCTTGGCGACCTTGAGCGCGGCTTCGATCGCGGCGGTGACCGACGAGTCGATCGACAGCGGCAGGTCGACCAGCCCTTGCACGATCTCCAGCGTCTGCACCAAAAGGCCAGGTTCGGTCTCGTTCGGGTTGACCGAGGTGACACCGGCATTGACGTCGAGCATGGTGGCGCCACAGGCTGCCTGCTCGAGCGCGTCCCTGATGACGGTCTCGAAATTGCCCGCGATCATCTCGGCGGCCAGCTTCTTGCGGCCTGTCGGATTGATGCGTTCACCAATCACGCAGAACGGCTGGTCGAAGCCGATGATGATTTCTCGGGTCGCCGAGGCGACGATGGTACGGGTCATGAATTCTTCTCCGCCATGATATAAAGATTTCTTTATATCGTTGTTTGTTTTCGTTCAAGCGAATGGGGGCCTTCCGCGCCGTCAGTGCGCGGTCTTCACCATGTCCACCTGCGTTTCGGTAATGTCGTCGTGCAATATGCTTTCGAGCCGGTCGGCAACCATCTGGTCGTCACGACGGATCTCGCGTTTCCATGGCTGGCGGCCCTTCAGCACGCCCGATTCATCGACGATCTCGGCGACGTATTCCTCCTGCCGGTAGGCCATCACATGGACGCCGGAAACGCCTGATATTTCCTTCACCTCGTTGATGATGTCGATGCAGAGCTGCTTGCCTTCCTTCTTCTGGTCCTGGGCGCCTTCCAGCCGCTTGATGACCGAATCGGGGATATGGATGCCCGGCACGTTGGAGCGGATCCACTTGGCCGTCTTGGCCGAGGCGAGCGGGCCGACGCCAACCAGGATGAAGCATTTTTCGGTGTAACCGAGATCGCGCACCTTCTGCATGTAGGTGCGGAACATCGGCACGTCGAAGCAATACTGGCTCTGCACGAATTGCGCGCCGGCGGCGATCTTCTTGCCCAGCCGATGCGGGCGGAAGTCGATCGGCGGCGCGAACGGGTTGATCGCAGCACCCAGGAAAAGCTGCGGCGGCGTCGTCAGCTTGCGGCCGGACAGGAACTTGCCGTTGTCGCGCATGATGCGGCAGGTCTCGAGCAGCGACATGCAGTCGAGGTCGAACACCGGCTTGGCGCCGGGCTGGTCGCCGGCCTGCACGCCGTCGCCGGTGAGGCACAGCATGTTGGCGACGCCCATAGCGGCACCGCCCAGCACGTCGCCCTGGATGGCGATGCGGTTCTTGTCGCGGCAGGCGATCTGCATGATCGGCGCGTAGCCCATGCGGGTGAGCAGTGCGCAGATGCCGACCGAAGACATGTGGCAGTTGGCGCCCGACGCATCGACGGCGTTGATGGCGTCGACCCACCCGTCGAAGATTTTTGCGCGATTATAGACGTCCTCCGGATCGGCGCTGTCGGGCGGATTGAGCTCCGTCGTCACCGCGAACTCGCCGCGCCGAAGCACGCGCTCCAGTCGGCCGCGCGAGGTGTGGCCGGGCAGGGGCTCGAGCGGCAGGTGGATGCCGGCCGGGTTCTCGTCGCGCTGGCGTCCGATCATGCCGATGCCCCGGTGTTCGCCGCGCCATTCTTGGCGGCAGCGGCGGCTTCGCGCGCGGCGGCGGCCTGCGCGGTCACCCGCAGCCAGGCCGAGGTTTCGCGCAGAGACTGGTCGACCGGCTTCTGTACCGTCAGGATCTTGTCGCCGTGAACCATGTTCTGCGAGCCTTCCCAGGCCTTGACCCAGACGCAGGGCATGTCAGGCTCGACCTCGCAATTGCCGTTGGCGCGGACGCCGCCGCAAGGGCCGTTGCGCAGTTGCTTGGGGCAGTTCATCGGGCACGACATTCCGGTCGACGACAAGATGCACTGCCCGCACATGCGGCAGTCGAACATGAAGCCCTTGACGCGCTTCTCGACGAATTTGATCGGCCCTTCGACGCGGCCGTAGCCAATGCCCTTCCACAGGGGATGGAGGAGCAGGAACATGTCGGCGAATTTGGCGTAGAACCATTCGAGCAATCGCGAATGCCTGATCGACCACAGCCGAACCGCGAAGGAACGCTGCACGCGCCGCTGCGGCGACACGTCGGCCGGCTTGTAGTCGGATTTCGGCGCTGCCTTCTTGACCAAAGTGGCCTGGGTAACCGCCGGGGTGGTGTCAGACATTTTCTTTGCCGCCCGCCTTGACCAGAGCGACCAGCCGCTCGCGGTCGTATTTGGTGTCGATGTCGTTGAACGCCTTCTCGACCTCGGCTTCGAGGTCGTCGCCGACCGGAATGGGATCGGCCTTGCGCCATTCGGCCAGATAATCGTCGGTGCCGCCGGCGCCGGTGCGCATGGCGCACATGTCGATCGCCTCGGTGAAGCGCAGCGGCAGTTCGCGCTTGGCGTTCTGCCGACCCTTCTTGACGATGATCTGGGCAGGGATGTCGCGCCAGTAGACGACGATCAGATCGGCCATGAATTCTCACTCCCGTAGAGCGCCCCGTGTCCACTTGGACGCTCTACCACTTCAATCTGCTGATCGAGCTTTCCGAAGATCGATTCCGTTTTTCGGGCCGATGCAGTTGTCGGAGCATTGCCGGAAGCGCGGTGGGGCCGCTTGTTATGGGACGACGCGCGCGCATTCAAAAGCGACGCATTTGGATGTCGTAAAATGAAAGGTGGGTTTATTCGTTTGCGGCGCGAGCCGGCGGCAGGTTCGACGCGTCGGAAAAGCCGGCGCGCGGCATGCGGATCCGGGAGAAGAGCGCGCTACCAGATGCCGGTTCTGAGGCCAGTCCAGAGGTAGAACCAGATCGTTGGGTGATACCATTGTTGCGACGGCAGGCCCGGGTCGATGGTGGTAAGTTTTCCGGCCAGCGCGTCGCTGACTGCCTCGACGCAGATGTCGCGCGAGAACGCGGCCTGACGAAGCGCGTAACTGGAGATGGTGTCGCCGCGTTTCGGCCGCCCGTGCACCTGTTTCAGCACGCCGCCCGTGTCGACGCCGGCATCGACCAGATGCACGGTGGTGCCGAAATTCTGCGAATCGCCTGAAGTCAGCGCCCAGTAGCCGCCATTCATGCCGCGGTATTTCGGCGTGATGCCGGCGTGATAGTTGAGCACCGGGCACGGCATCCGGGCCAACATGTCCTTCGACAACAGTCTGCAGCCGTTAAGCAGGACAACGCCAGGCCGGATCTTCTCGATTGCCTCGAGGCACTCCGGCCCATTGGCGGAAGCAACATGGATGATTTCCTGGCCTCGCCGCGGCTCGACCTCCAGCTTTTCTTCGGCAATAAGCTGGGCGGCGTGGATGGCGAGAAGCCGTTTGCCGAGTCTGCTGAGCACCATCGTGCCAAGTTGGCCCACGGCGGAGATCCAACCCTGACGGCGAGCCCGACCACGAAGCAATTGCCTTTTGGATTCAGGCGTTTCGAGGACGACGCTGATAGGGCCGACGCGGTCGGCGATCGCATTGACGATCGCCCAGACATGCTGGCCTCCTCCGGTGACGACCACGATCCGCGTACTGGATTCCGATGCTGCCATAGATCTTGCCCCCTCCAAGCAACCCGTTCTCGACAATGGGCGGGATGCTAGGGCGTTCGGGTTAATCCTTGGTGATCAGCTCTTGGATACATGGTCAGCGTTTGAACTCGATGATGTCGAGCTTCGATTCATAGTAGGGCGCCGGGAATTCGATGCGCCATTCCTTGGCGCTGTTGCGGAAGGCATAGCCGATCTGGTCGGTTTGCGGACCACTGCCATAGGGCTTTGCCGGATCGCTGTTGACATAGAAGGAGCCGAGATAGATCGCACGTTTCTCGCCATCGTCGAAGAAGCGCCCCTTGGTGCGCTGCGAGCCGCTGATCTTTTCCAGCCGCCAGCCCGAACCGTCATCGATCACCTTGCACTTGAACCAGCCATAGATGACGAGCGGCAAAGATCCGCCGGCCTTGATGGTGCGGCACTGCCAGTTGCCGGTCAGATCCTTGTCGGAGAAGACCACCAGCGGCTTCGCCAGCAAGGCGTCGAGTTGTCTAACCTCGGCGGGGTCGCCCGCTTTCGCCTCGGCGAGCGCCGCCTTGCGGGTCTCGCCATATTTGTCGAGTCGCGCCTTGTCGGCGGCGGTGATGAGTTTCTGTACCTCGCCATCGGCAAGGGCGGGAAGAGTGCAGCAGAGCAGGCCGACAAGGGCGAACAGCGGGCGAAGTGTCATAGGAGGCCTCCCGGTTGATGTCTGGCGCAGCGCCGGCTGGTGCATAACTTATCGGGTCGCTGGCGCCTGTCATCCGTGCTTAACAGCGTCACGGTCAAAAATCATGGTGTGACGAATGCGAATCTTGCTCACGGGATCGTCGGGTTGGCTGGGCAGCGCGCTGATGCCGCGGCTGCGCGCGCTTGGGCACGATGTCACCGGGCTCGATCCGGTGCCATCGGCGGAAACGCGGATGATCGGCTCGATCGCCGACCGCGACCTTGTCATGCGGACGGTCAGAGACAACCAGATCGAGGCGATCATCCACAGCGGCGCGCTGCACAAGCCCAACATAGAGAGCCGCGCCAACAGCGATTTCGTCGCCACCAATGTGCAAGGCACGCTGAACCTGCTCGACGCGGCGGTGGCGGCCGGCGTGCAGCGCTTCGTCTTCACCTCGACGACCTCGCTGATGATTTCGCAGGCGATACGCGACGGGTTCAGCGGTGGTGCGCGCAAGGCGGCATGGCTGACGGAGGCGATGGCGCCCGAGCCACGCAACATCTATGGCGTCACCAAGCTTTCGGCCGAGCATCTTTGCCGCCTCTATCACATCCAGCACGGGCTGCCGGTGGTCGTGCTGCGCACGGCCCGCTTCTTTCCCGAAGCCGACGACATGGCGCATGCGATCGAACAGTCGGACGCCAACACCAAGGCCAACGAATTGTTGTTTCGCCGGTTGACGGTGGAGGACGCGGCCGATGCCCACATCCTTGCCCTGGAAAAGGCGCCACAGCTCGGCTTTGATATTTTCATCGTATCGGCGCCAACGCCATTTCGACCGGAAGACTGCACTGAGCTAATCGCCGATGCGCCATCCGTCGTCGCGCGCTATTTTCCGGATTTTCCGGCCCTTTACGCGCGAAAAGGCTGGACGATGTTTTCCTCCATCGACCGGGTCTACGATGCGTCGCGGGCGAGGGACAGGCTGGGTTTCGTCTGCAAGACGAGCTTTGCCGATGTGCTAACGGAACTGCGGGCGGCCTAGCCGGTGACGGCGGCGGCCTGCGCCATTCCGGCCGTCAGGTCGCCATAGCCGGTGGCGCGGCGTTCGTAAACGAGACCGAGCATCTTTGCGGCCTTTTCGGCGACCTTGTCGAGATCGGGATCATCGGTCTGGGCGAGATAGATCAGCTTCTCGTAGTTGCCGAAATAGTCCTTGATCAGCTCCGGGTGCTTGTCGAGGCCGAGAGGCTTCATGAAGAAGGCGTCGAACTGCCGGCAGAGGAAGTCGGTCATGTAGAAGGACATCATGTCGTCGTCGGCGATCTTCGCGTAGGCATCCATGCCTTGATAGAAGGCGAAGCAATGCGGGCCGGCCATGCGCTCGACGCCGTGCTTCTCGCAGATGCGGTCGAGCAGGCCGCCGGTGCCGCAATCGGCATAGCCGACGAAGATGTTGGTGTAGCCTTCCGCTCTGGCCTTTTCGATCGCTTTGTCCATGGCCGGGGCGATGCGGTCCGGATAGAAATGGAATTCCGCAGGCAGGCAGGTCAGGTCGAGGTGATCCAGTCCGAGCTGTTCCTTGACGGCCAGAACTTCGCGCGCAATCATCCCACAGGCGATAACGAGCAGCCTGTCGTCTTGATTCGGTTTCGTTTTTTGCGTCTTGGCCATGGAACCAGTCGAGCGGCCTTCGTTGTTGTGGCGCTAATTTATCTGTTGAGGGAGACACCGTTCATGAAACTGCTACGCATCACGCCGATTGCCATCCTGGCTTGCGCCTTGACCCTTGCGGCTTGCGCGAACACCGTCCGTGGCGTCGGCAAGGACGTCAAATCGACGGCCAAGGCAGTCGAGGACACCGTTACCAAGCCCTGATCCACACACAGCCTTCCTCATCATCTGGGGACAAAAAAGCCGCGCTGCAAGGCGCGGCTTTTTTCATGGGGCATTTCGGGCCGGCCGGCTCAGGCCGAAGCGCGAACGTTGTGCTTGCGCTTCATGTAATCCTTGGCGGTCTCGACCGCCACCGCCGCGTCGCGGCAATAGGCATCGGCGCCGACGGCCTTGCCGAATTCCTCGTTCAGCGGCGCGCCGCCGACCAGCACGACATAGTCGTCGCGGATGCCCTTTTCCTTCATCGTATCGATGACGACCTTCATATAGGGCATGGTCGTGGTCAGCAGTGCCGACATGCCGATGATGTCGGGCTGGTGCTGCTCGATGGCATCGAGATATTTCTCGACCGCATTGTTGATGCCGAGGTCGATGACGTCAAAGCCCGCGCCCTCCATCATCATGCCGACGAGGTTCTTGCCGATGTCGTGGATGTCGCCCTTGACGGTGCCGATGACCATCTTGCCCTGCTTGGGCGCGCCGGTGGCGGCGAGCAGCGGACGCAGGATGAACATGCCGGCCTTCATCGCATTGGCCGACAGCAGCACTTCCGGCACGAACAGGATGCCGTCGCGAAAATCCTCGCCGACGATGCGCATACCCTCGACCAGCGCCTCGGTGAGCACCTTGTAAGGCACCCAGCCGCGCTCGAGCAGGATGTTGGTGCCTTCCTCGATTTCTTCCTTCAGCCCGTCATAGAGATCGTCGTGCATCTGCTGCACCAACTCGTCGTCGGAAAGTTCGGAAAGGATGATCTCGTCGTCGGACATTTGTATCGAGCTCCTGCCGGCATCGCGACCATGTCGCAAAGCACAAAATATTCACGGTCATTCCTAACCCGCTAGGGGCATGTATCCATAGCTGATTTGCGACTTCCCGCAAAAGGAAAGCGACCGCAACTCTCTTGGAATTCTTGTCGATTTTGCGACAGGCGTTGGCGCTGGCGGGCCGTTTCGAATAGGGTGCATGGCTACGATCTGGCAAGAAGCGGCGAGAGGCAGCCGCTATGGATTCCAGACAAGAACAGATTCAGGGAAGAACCACCATGAGCGAACACGCGGCAGTCGATCAGGAAGCGTCAAACGCGCGACGTGGGCGCGGCGCCAGCGGCGGAGCCGCTGCCCGGCGGGCAGCACGTTCGGGCGGTGGCCCGGGCACGCAGCTCACCTATATCAAGCGCAAGATCAACGTCTATGAGGTGCTGGATGAGGAAGGCCTGGCGCTGATCGAGAAGAATACCGACACGGTGCTCGAGGAGATCGGCATCATCTTCCGTGATGACGCGGAAGCGCTGCAGCTGTGGAAAGAGGCCGGCGCCGACGTCAAGGGCGAGCGCGTGCACTTTCCGAAGGGGCTCTGCCGTTCGCTGCTCAAGACCGCGCCGTCCGTCTACACCCAGCATGCCCGCAATTCCGAGCGCTCGGTGCAGATCGGCGGCAATGCCACGGTCTTCGCGCCGGTCTACGGTCCGCCCTTCGTGCGCGACCTCGATGGTGTCAGGCGTTACGCGACGATCGAGGATTTCCGGAATTTCGTGAAGCTCGCCTATATGGCGCCGTCGATCCACCATTCGGGCGGCACTGTGTGCGAGCCGGTCGACGTGCCGGTCAACAAGCGCCATCTCGACATGATCTACAGCCACATCAAATATTCCGACAAGCCGTTCATGGGCTCGGTGACCGCGCCGGAGCGCGCCGAAGACACCGTCGCCATGGCCAAGATCGTGTTCGGCGACGATTTCGTCGAAAACAACACGGTGCTGACCAGCCTGATCAACGCCAACTCGCCGATGGTGTTCGACGAGACCATGCTCGGCGCGCTGAAAGTCTATGCGCGCCACAATCAAGCCTGCATCGTCACGCCGTTCATCCTTGCCGGCGCGATGAGCCCGGTGACGGTGGCCGGCACGCTGACGCAGGTTCTGGCCGAGGTGCTGGCCGGTGCATCGTTCACGCAGCTGATCCGGCCGGGCGCGCCGGTGCTGTTCGGCACCTTCGCCTCGTCCATCTCGATGCAGTCGGGCGCGCCGACCTTCGGCACGCCGGAGCCGTCGCTGGTTTCCTATGGCGCGGCACAGCTGGCGCGCCGCCTCGGCCTGCCGTTCCGTACCGGCGGCTCGCTCTGCGCGTCCAAGGTCCCGGATGCTCAGGCGGCCTATGAAAGCGCCAACACGCTGAACTCGACCATCCTGGCCGGCACCAATTTCGTGCTGCATTCGGCCGGCTGGCTCGAGGGCGGGCTGGCGTCCTGCTACGAAAAATTCATGATGGACATCGACCAGCTCGGCATGACGCAGAAATTCTCCGAGGGGGTCGATCTGTCGGAAAACGGCCAGGCGATGGACGCCATCCGCCAGGTCGGTCCGGGCAGCCACTATCTCGGCTGCGACCACACCCAGGCGAATTTCCAGACTGCTTTCTACCGCTCCAACATCGCCGACAACAATTCCTACGAGCAGTGGCTGGCCGAAGGCGAGAAGACCGCGCCGCAGCGCGCCAACGAGCTTGCCCGCCGCTGGCTGGAGAGCTATGAGGCGCCGCATCTCGATCCGAGCATCGACGAGGCCTTGAAGGACTTCATCGCCAAGAAGAAGGGGTCGATGCCCGACGCCTTCACTTGAAAGGAGCCCGAGTCAGGCGGGGCTAAAGTCGCCAACATCATCCACAAGGAAGTCTGGCGGAGCGCGTTCTCCGATCCGGTCAAGAAGGAATGATTGCGCCTGCCTGCAGCGTTGACCGCATCTCTGCGGCGCTTCTCGCCAACGGCCTTGTCCTTCGCGGCGGTTTCAATTTCGCGCCCGGCGAAGCGTCGCCAACTGGATCATCGGGCGCGCCGGCCAGAGCCGTCCTGCTGGTGGGGCAGGCGGGTGCCGCGCCCTGGCCGCATTTCCTGCGCTGGCGGGAAAAGCAACCACGGAGCATCGCCAATCCGCTCGACACGTGGTCGCGCGAAGTGATCGGTGCCGTGGAGGCATTCGGGGCGCGGGCCGTTTCGCCATCGGACAAGCCCTATCTGCCGTTCCAGCAATGGGCGATGCGGGCGGAGGGGCTGAGGCCGTCACCGCTCGGCATCCTCATGCATCCGCGATACGGGCTGTGGCACGCCTATCGCGGTGCACTGCTGTTCGAGGACACGCTTCCGGTTCGCGCCGCCGAGGCAGCGCCTCACCTTTGCGATACCTGTGTCGAGAAACCATGCCTGAAATCTTGCCCAGTCTACGCCTATTCCGCGCAAGGATTTGCCTATCAGGTCTGTCTTGCGCATGTGCGGGGAACGGACGGCGAACCGTGCCGCAGCGGCGGCTGCCTCGATCGAAACGCCTGTCCCTATGGCACAACCTATCGCTATCCGCCGGAGGTCCAGGCGTTTCACATGGCGGCATTCGCGGAACTGTAAACCGACACGCAATCCTGCACGAAATGTTGACCGCCGGGTTCAGGGAACGCCTTGCCGTATCGGTTCGGCCGGATATGTATCGCGCATCTGACGAACGGAGCCGGGCGATGACGAAACAACAGCTTCACATCGAGACCAGGGATGGCGTTGCCAAGGCAGGGCTTTTCCGCTCGGCAAAGGCATCTTCGACCAAGGCCGGCGTCATTCTTTATCAGGACGCTTTCGGTCCGCGGCCGGCGCTCGACAGCATGGCCGAGCGGCTGGCGAATGAAGGTTATACGGTGCTGCTGCCGGACCTGTTCTACCGCAATGCGCCTTACGGGCCGTTCGACGCCAAGACCGCCTTCGTCGAGGAAAAGACCAAGGCGGCGCTGACGGCGCTGGTCAGCGGCACGACGCAGGAGATGACCATCAGCGACAGTGGTGCTTTCCTCGATGCTCTGGCTGCCGAGGGCGTCACCGGACCGGTCGGCACGGTCGGTTATTGCATGGGTGGCGGCCGGGCATTGAATGCCGCCGCGACCTATCCAGACAGGATAAAGGCAGCCGCGAGTTTCCATGGCGGCAATCTGGCCAGCGACGCCGCCGACAGCCCGCACCGCAAGGCAGCGTCCATCCAGGCGCGCGTTTATGTCGGCACTTCCGGTGTCGACAGAAGTTTTCCGCCGGAACAATCGGCGCGGCTGGCCGAGGCGCTCAGGGTTGCGGAAATCGACCACGTCATCGAAAACTATGTCGGTGTGGCGCATGGCTGGTGCGTGCCAGACCACAGCGTTTTCAATGCCGCGGGCGCCGAGCGCCACTGGAAGCGATTGACGACGCTGTTCGCCGAGACACTGATCTAGGGCCGGGATTCACTGCCAGGTCACAAGGCGCCCGTCGTGGCGATACTGACCGTGCTGAAGACGGCGGCAGATGATTTTCACCTTGCCGCCGCGTATCAGGCAGCGCCTAGGTTTCTGCCTTGCGATAGGCTGCGACGACAAGCCAAATGGCGGAAAGCAGAAAGTAGAACGCGCCGAACCCAGCATAAGGGGCGATGTCTAGAATCGTCGGCGCAACAGTGCCGAGGGATAGGCTGATCATGAAGCCGCCGGCGAGGGCCGATTGCGCACCACTTAGGATCATCGCCCATTGTGCGCCATAGTAGCGCCAACGCCTTAGTCCCGTATTCAGCTGCAGCAGGCCCGAGAGGATCGCCCAAATCCCAAACACGGCCAGAACGGCATACATGCCGTTGCGGACCGCCACGATGACGGCGAGCGCCGTTATCAGGCTGACCACGACATTCAATGCTTGAGACGAGTTGGCTTTCAGGCCGCCATTTACCCTGACGTCAACCAGGTTGGCGAACGCGTCCCATGCCGGGTAGATCACGAGCAGAAACGCGGCGGGACCGGGTCGCCCGCTGAAGAGAATGGCGGCAGCAATCCAGGCGATAGAGAATATGGCGCGTCCGAAATAATAGGATCGCAACCAGTTGGGCCGGGTCGAAGATTGGCTTTGCATTGGCAGGCTCCTTGTTGTTGTCTACCTATCAGTAGGGAGGCATCCGCCCATGAGTCAACCCGGCGCTCGGACACCTCTTCGTGAGAAGCAGGAGCGATGCACATACTTGACAATCTTCCTATCAGAAGGTAGGCGAAGGTATGGAATCAAAGACTTCGACGTCCGAAAAAATTCTCGACATCGCGCAGTCGCTCATCGTCGCAGGCGGCTATAACGGGTTCAGCTATGCCGATATCTCGGCTGCGATCGGCATCAGGAAGGCGAGCATCCACCATCACTTTCCGACGAAGGCCGAACTGGTCTCGGTGCTGGTGGATCGCTACAAGCGGCAGGCTGAATCCGGTTTGGAATCTGTCCGGAAGCAGTTCTCAAGCCCTGCAGAACAACTGCGATCCTATCTGAACTACTGGCAGACATGCATTCGCGATGCCTTGCCGTCATTTTGCGTCTGCGCGATGCTCGCTGGCGAGATGCAGATGCTGCCGGAAGAGGTCGCATCGCGCATTCGTGCTCATTTCCATAACCTGGCGAGATGGCTTACGTCGGTGCTGCGGGCTGGAGTGGAGCAGGGCTTGTTCCGGTTGAACAACCGGCCGGAGGAGGAGGCCCAAATGTTGATGGCATCGGTTCATGGGGCCATGCTCTCTGCGAGGGCTTTCAGCGATCCCGGGCTGTTCACCAAAATCGTTACGCCCCAGATCACCAAACTGCTGGGACAGGATTGCTAGAGAACTGTCAGGCCAAAGTGGTCAACTGCTCAGGGTCGAAAGCCGACGTCCGGTCTTCGCTTGGTTCCTGTCCCCAAACCTCTCCGCGACTATTCTTGCCTGTTGGCTGCCCGTCCCGTTCGCGGTATCAGGCAGCAGAAATGGCGCGGCCCCGGATGAGCGGGTCGAGCGGGAACGAATAGCCTGATGCAATTCTATGATGTCGTGATCATCGGCGCGGGTGCCGCCGGAATGATGTGCGCCGTGGAGGCGGCCAAGCGCGGCCGTTCGGTGCTGATCCTCGATCACGCGGCGATGCCGGGCGAAAAGATCCGCATCTCGGGCGGTGGCCGGTGCAACTTCACCAACATCCACGCCAGCCCGAAGAATTTTCTCTCGGGCAATCCGCATTTCTGCATTTCGGCGCTCAGCCGTTACACGCAGCGCGATTTCATCGCGCTCGTCCAACGCAATCGCATCGCCTACCACGAGAAGACGCTGGGGCAATTGTTCTGCGACGGCTCCGCCCGCCAGGTCATCGACATGCTGGTCTCGGAAATGCAGGGCAGGGGCGTGGAGCTGGCCTTGTCGACCAGCGTTGCGGATGTCCGCAAAACCGTGGAGGGGTTTATGCTCACCCTCTCCACCGGCACGGTCACTTGCCAGTCCGTTGTTGTGGCCTGTGGCGGCAAGTCGATCCCCAAGATGGGAGCGACCGGTTTCGGCTATGAGCTTGCCGAACGGTTCGGCCTAGCCATTGTCGAAACGCGGCCGGCGCTGGTGCCGCTGACATTCGACGCCAACACGCTCGAACGGCTGGCGCCGCTGGCCGGCAACGCCGTCGACGCGGAAGTCGCCTGCGGCAAGACGCGGTTTTCCGAAGCGATGCTGTTCACGCATCGCGGCGTCAGCGGACCGTCCATCCTGCAAATCTCGTCCTATTGGCGCGAGGGCGATGAAATCCGCATCGCCATGCTGCCGGGAATTGATGTGGCGGACGTTGTTCGTGCCGCCAAGCGCGACAATGGACGGCAGGCGGTGCAGACGGTGCTGGCAAATCATCTGCCGAAGCGGCTTGCCCAATCGATCACTGAACGAACCGGGATCGAGAGCAACCTCGCCGATCTCTCGGACGCCCAGATCGAGACCGTCGCCGCCGCGGTCAATGACTGGCGTATCAAGCCGGCCGGTTCAGAGGGCTACCGCACCGCCGAAGTGACGCTGGGCGGGGTCGACACCAACGGACTGGACCAGAAGACCATGCAGGCGAGATCCGTGCCGGGCCTGTTCTTCATAGGCGAAGTCGTCGATGTCACAGGTTGGCTGGGTGGCTATAATTTCCAGTGGGCATGGTCGTCGGGATGGGTGGCGGGCCAGGCTGCCTAGGACCCGTTACTTCTGCACCTTCGCCCGAGCACCCGCCGGCGCTTTCTTCTTCTTTTTGGCCCGGTTGTAGTCGATGGCGGCCCGGACAAGGTCTTTCAGGGCGCCCTCATCGAGCTTGTCGCCCTTAAGGATATCGATTGCCCGCCACACCTTGCCGCCAAAACCGTTGTTGAACAGCTTGTCGGGATCGGGCAGGCTGGCGCCATGGAAAAAGGTGAGCTTCACCTTGTCCTTGTGGGCATTGCCGACGACGATGTTCCCGTCGAGGCACCACACCGGGCTGCCCATCCACTTCCACTCCTCGACGATGTCCGGGTCGGCTGCAAGAATGGTCTTGCGGATGCCGGGGAGCGTCTCGGCGCGCCAGTCCTTGAGGCCGGCGATCAGCTGGTCGATCTGTTCGGATGGGTTCATTGGGTGCCTTCCTGTGCCTCGACGCGTTCAACCGCCGTCTTTTACCAGCGCGCCAGCTGGGTGATCTGAACGAGGTTGCCGCAGCTGTCGTTCAGCTGAGCGATGGTCGAGCCGGTTACCTCGGTCGGCGGCATGGTGAACGTGCCGCCCTTGGCCTTGATGCGCTCGTAGTCGCCCTTGATGTCGTCGGTGAAGAACATAACCGCGGGCTGCCCCTGCTTGAAGATGGCTTCCTGATAAGCCTTGGCCGCCGGGTTGTCGTTGAGCGCGAGCTGCAGCTCGGTCCCGTCAGGCTCTTCGGCCGAGGTCACGGTCAGCCAGCGATAGGGTCCATTGCTGAAATCGGCCTTCTTGGTGAAGCCGAGCACGTCGGTATAGAAGCGCAGTGCGTTCTCCTGGTTGTCCACGTGCACGCTGGTCAGCTTGATCTTCATGGCTATTTCTCCTCTGTCGTATTCGGTCGCTACGGGACCCAGCCGGGCAGGGCGGCGGCCTGCTTCACCCAGTCCGCCATCCGCGCCTCGTCGAACTGATCGTCTTCGCGGATGTCGATCCAGCGCACATCCTTGCTCTTCGCCGTGCCGCCGGGTGGGATCGGCCGCAACGACATGCCGCTGAAGAAGGTCACCTTCACGTAGTGGGTGAAGACATGAAACGTCACGAACCAGCCTTGGCCTTCGATGCCGTAGAACGGCGAATTCCATCTCACGGCTTTGCGCACGTCAGGCACGCTGCGCTGGATGAGCGCGTCGAGGCGCTCGCCGAGATCGCGCTTCCAGCCTGGCATTGCGGCGATGTATGCCTGCACGGGGGCGTCGCCGTCGCCCTTGGCGATTTGCGGGTTGCCGCCCGAGAGCAGCACCGGTGCAGCCTTGGCCTTGATGGATTGTCCCGGCGTCTTGGCCATTCTGCCCACACCTATCCGTCCGCGCGCTGCGCGTCGCGTCCCTTGGTGGCATAGGGCAGCACGAACATGTACAGGCCGCTGAACAGCAGCAGGAAGAGCGGTAACAGCGGAGAGTAGACCACCCAGGCGGGAGGCTGCCCGAATGCCATGGTGACGAAGTTGGCGATGACGGTCAGCGTAAAGACGATCGACAGCCAGCGATGAATTTGCCGAATCCACTTGTCCAATGGCACCTCCTGTCAACGGGCCGAAACGGACCCAGCGATCCGCTTGCCGGCGGGTTTCAATCCAGCCGCGCCAGGACATCCTCCAGGGCAGCAAGGAACCTCTGCCAGCCGACGGTGGCGCCGCGGAAATAGGGCTGCTGGTCCGACCGGAAGCCCGTCTGCTCCATGCGCAGATGGGTCCCCGTGCTCGTGGCGGTGAGCGTCCAGGTGACCACGCTCTCGAGATCCTTGGTATCCCAGGTGTAGGATAGCGTCTTGTTGGGCTCGACCGTCTGGACCCGACAGTCGACGCCGCCCCAGTCGGCGCTGAGATTGAAACGGTGGTCCACGACTGGCTTGAAGTTGTTCTTCATCAGCCACTCCTCGATCAGATGCGGTTGGGTGAGGGCGCGCCAGATCTTCTCCGGCGGATAGGGGATATCACGTTCGACGATGACGGAGCGCGTTTCGGTCGCTGTGCTGGTCATTGGTCCATTCTTTTGAGCAAATTTTCGAGGTCGTCGAACCGGCTCTGCCAGAACGCGTTCATCTGGTTCGTCCAGTCGGTTAGTGGGGAAAGTGCTGCGAGCTGGGCGCTGTAATGGGTCTGCCGTCCTTCATGGCGATCGCGCACCAGTCCGGCCTGCCTGAGAAGACCGAGATGCTTCGACACCGCGGGCTGCGAGACCCCGGATTGAGCCGTCAACGCTCCCACCGTCTGTTCGCCCTCGCGGCACAAGCGCTCGAAGATCGCCCGACGCGTCGGATCGGAGAGCGTTCTGAAGAGGACATCGTGAGCGTTCGTCATTTGGGATCGATAACCCGGTGGCTATTGGTTTAACGTATAACCACCGAGATATGGATGTGTCAAGCAGGGGCGTTGATGGTCACGATCCGGCCGTAGCCGAAAAATCTTTCCATTACCCCAAGGATTAGCCATTAGCCTTCGTCCAACAGGCAAATGATGGCGATGATGCTGGATGAGAGCGAAGCCTCCGACGCCGAATTGATCGGGCGGGCGAAGGGCGGAGACAGGGGGGCCTTCAGCACATTGCTGGAGCGCCATTACGACTTTGTCTATCGGGCCGCCTATCGATGGTGCGGCAGGAAGGCGGACGCCGAAGACATCGCCCAGGAGGTCTGCGTCCGGCTCGGCAAGGCGATCCGCGACTATCGCGGCGGCGGCGCCTTCACGACATGGCTCTATTCCGTGACGATGAACGCCGCGCGAGACACGATGCGAAAGACCGCGCGTGAGACGGTCAAGACCGAGGCCTACGGCATCCATGCGCTGATCACGGGCGATGCGTCGGCCGAACCGGAAGACCTCGCCGACGGCCTATGGGCAGCGGTTCGGCAATTGCCGGACAAGCAGCGTGACGCGGTGCTTTTGGTCTATGGCGAAGGGTTGAGCCACGCGGCCGCCGCCGAAGCGATGGCGATCTCGGAGACGACGGTTTCCTGGCACATCCATGAAGCGAAGAAACGGCTGAAGACGCTGATGCGCACGGCCGGGGAAGTGTGACCATGGTCGACGACAACGAACTCAAGAAACTGCGCGACATCGCGGCACCGGCGCCGGGCGGGAGCGCGAAGGCACGTGCTTTTGAGGCCGCCCTGCGCGCCTATGATCAGGAAAATATTTCTGCCGTCACCCAAGGATCGGTTGGCGGGCTTCGTCTCACAGAGCGAGCACAAAAGCTCTGGAGCGAGATCATGCAAAAGAAACTCATTGCCACGCCGGCCCTTGCCGGGCTCGTCGCCCTGCCGATCGCCGGATACGCCACCTTCCATATGCTGAGGGAGCAGCCGCCTAAATTCGGCGGCGACGAGAAGATCAGCGAGACGCTGGCCGACAAGCCGGCGACCCTGAAGCCGACCACCGCCGAGCCGAAGCCGGCTCCCACCGAATTGGCGAAGGACAAGAAGGCCGACGCCGATGTGGAAAGCCGCGATGCCACCGATGCGCTCGTGGCGCCGGCATCGCCGCCGAAATCCGAATCGACCGTTACCGGCGGTGCGGCACAACCGAACGCGTCGGCGACTCCCACCGTGTCGTCGAGGTTTGACCTAAAGACCTATAGTGGCAAAGAGACAGAGTATGGAACTTTGCCAGCTCCCAGGCCGGCGCCTGCGCCCAGCGGCGAGATTTCGCGGGAGAGTGCTGGCCTAATGCCGAGCGCGCCCCATGCCGCGCGGGCCAGTCGCGTCCAAGGGGCCGAGTCCAAGCTGATGGTGCCGCAGCCGTCGACCTTGCCGGCCGACCAGATGCAGCCGCAACAGGAAAACCGCGACCGCGTCGAGGACTTCAAGACCAATCCGGTGCATGCCGCGCTCGAGGATCCGGTCTCGACCTTCTCGATCGATGTCGACACGGCTTCCTATTCCTTTGTGCGCGGTTCGCTGAAACAGGGCACCCTGCCTCAGGCCGATACGGTGCGCGTCGAGGAGATGATCAACTACTTCCCCTATGACTGGAAGGGGCCGGATTCGGCCTCGACGCCGTTCAACTCGACCGTCAGCGTCATGCCGACGCCGTGGAACACGCACACCAGGCTGATGCACGTCGCCATCAAGGGATTTGACGTCAAGCCGGCCGAGCAGCCGAAGGCCAATCTGGTCTTCCTGATCGACGTCTCGGGCTCGATGGACGAGCCGGACAAGCTGCCGCTGCTCAAGTCGGCATTCCGGCTGCTGGTCAGCAAGCTGAAGGCGGACGACACCATCTCGATCGTCACCTATGCCGGTGATGCCGGTACGGTCCTGGAGCCGACCAAGGCGTCCGAAAAGGAAAAGATTCTCAGTGCCATCGACAATTTGAGGCCAGGCGGCAGCACGGCCGGCGAGGCGGGTATCAAGGAAGCCTACAGGTTGGCGCAGAAATCCTTCGTCAAGGACGGCGTCAACCGGGTGATGCTCGCCACCGACGGCGACTTCAATGTCGGCCAAAGCGATGACGATGATCTGAAGCGGCTGATCGAGAGCGAGCGCAAGACCGGTGTCTTCCTGTCGGTGTTCGGTTTCGGCCGAGGCAATTTGAACGACCAGATGATGCAGACCATTGCCCAGAACGGCAACGGCACCGCCGCCTATATCGACACGCTGGCCGAGGCCGAGAAAGTGCTGGTCGAGGATGCCTCTTCGACGCTGTTCACCATCGCCAAGGACGTGAAGATCCAGGTCGAGTTCAACCCGAACAAGGTCTCCGAATACCGCTTGATCGGCTACGAGACCCGCGCCTTGAACCGCGAGGATTTCAACAATGACCGCGTCGATGCCGGCGATATCGGCTCGGGCCACTCGGTCACCGCGATCTACGAGATCACACCCAAGGGCGGCGGCGGGGAACAGATCGATCCGCTGCGCTATGGCCAGGCGTCGGTCAACAATGGCGGTGTCGCCAATGCGGACGAATATGCCTTCGTCAAGATCCGCTACAAGC
Source organism: Mesorhizobium sp. M1406 (assembly GCF_040317555.1). Classification (NCBI taxonomy): domain Bacteria; kingdom Pseudomonadati; phylum Pseudomonadota; class Alphaproteobacteria; order Hyphomicrobiales; family Phyllobacteriaceae; genus Mesorhizobium; species Mesorhizobium sp. M1406. The sequence continues at coordinate 57,200 of NZ_JAMYKW010000002.1, forward strand.
TGCCCAACGAGGACGTCTCGAAGCTGATCACCACACCGGTGACCTCGGCCAATGAGATTTCGTCGTTCGACCAGGCCAGCACCGACCAGCGTTTCTCCGTCGCGGTCGCGGCCTTCGGCCAGAAGCTGCGCGACGAGGATGCGACCGCGAAGTTCGGTTATGACAAGATCATGGAGATCGCCACTGCCGCTCGAGGAGCCGACCCGTTTGGGTACAGGTCCGAGTTCCTCTCGCTTGTGCGCCTTGCCTCGGCGCTGGGCGGTAACCGGTAGTGGTGATGACGGCCGGTTTCTTTCAGATGGGATCGTTCTGATAGGGGGAAACCGACCTACGGGCGGGTGAGGCAGGCCGGCAAGGGAATGAATCCCTCGCCGGCCTTTTTTGCAATTTCCCGGGTCGTTAAATTGCGCCGCATTTCCGGTACCGGATCGCAACCCCCTCCTTGCTACACGGGACATGTCTACGGGGCTTGAGGAGCCGGAATTGCAGATCAGGACTATCGCCAACTCGATACCGCCAGCACGCGACGCCTCCGCGGTTTCATCAGCCCCATCATCCGAATCAAGGCGCATCAGCGACGATGTCGCGCAGGCGCGCGACACCGCCATGTCGGCGCTGACCAACGACCGCTTCCGCATCATGCTGGAGCAGATAGCCGATCCGGTTTCATCCGGCGCGCTGATGACCATGCGCGGCGACAATGTGGTCGACTTCAAGTCGGCGCAGTCGAGCTACGCCGACAACAGCGAATAGTCGAAAACCGATGGGTCAGGCCCGGCCGCGGCGGCGCTCGCGGCGGGCTTCGCTGGTCTCGGCGGTGTTTTCCGTCGCCACCTTGTTGCGCATCGGACCGATGCGCTCGACGATCGCGGCAACAGTCGGACGATCCGCCTTGGTGTGGGCGTCGAGCGCCTTGCGCATCGCGGCAAGGTGCTGGAACGAGGTGCCGCAGCAGCCGCCGATAATCTTGGCGCCGCCATCGACGGCGAGGCGCACATAGTCGGCCATCAGTTCGGGCGTGCCGGAATAGTGGATTTCGGTGCCGCGGAATTCGGGAATGCCGCAATTGCCCTTGACGATAACCGTCGCCTCCGGCTTCGCTTCGGTCATATCGAGCAGTGAGGCCAGGATATCGGAGGCGCCGACACCGCAATTGGCGCCGACACCGAGCGGTGCCTGCGAAAGTCCGTCGGTGACGCCGTGGATATCCTTCGGCAGCAGGCCCATCATGGTGCGGCCGGCGGTGTCGAAGGAACCGGTGTAGGTGTAGGGGAGGCCGACGCGTATGGCAGCCTCGGCCGCGGCGCGGATCTCGTCGGGAGCCGACATCGTCTCGATCCAGGCAACTTCGGCGCCACCGGCCTTGAGGCCCTCGATCTGCTCGGCGAAGGCGTCGACCGCCTCGTCATAGGTCATGGCGCCAAGCGGCACCAGCAATTCGCCGGTCGGGCCGACCGAGCCGGCGACGATCACCTTGCGGCCGGCCTTGTCGGCGACGGCACGGGCGAGCTCGGCGGCGCGCTTGTTCAGCGCATGCGCGCGGTCCTGCGCATGGTGCAGCTTCAAGCGGTGACGGGTGCCGCCGAACGAGTTGGTGAGGATGATGTCGGCGCCGGCATCGACGAAATTCTGGTGCAGGCTGGTGATGGTGTCGGGCGCCGTCTCATTCAGCAGCTCGGGTGCCTCACCGGCCTCCAGACCCATGGCGAACAGATTGGTGCCGGTGGCGCCATCGGCCAGCAGCACGCCCTTTTCAGCCAGCAGCGCGTCGATTGGGTTGGTGGTCGTCATCGGATTGGCTTTCATGTTTCGAATTCGAATAAGGATATAAAGAAGTCTTTATGTGTAGTCAATGAAATAGCAGTGGCGGCGGCACCCCGCCCGCCCAAAGGATCGTGATCGCCCAAGCTCAGACAGTGCCTGTTGGGAACGACATGCCGGCCAGTCTGTGCGCGAAGCCTGCCGCCTCGTGCGCGTTGATGTCGGCGGCGCGGATCAGATTGTCGAAATGCTGGATCAGCGTCTGGATCGGCTGGGTGGCGTTGAGCACCAGATACATGTCGCCGACATAGATGGCGGCGCGATAGGGTCCGAAGATGGTGTAGGGGATCGAATAGCGCATCCGCCCGTCATAGAGAAACAGCCGGAAGGTTGGATAGAGGTCGTCGAGCAGCGTCGCCATGTGCAGGAGTTGGGCGCGGCGGTCGGCTTCCGGGAAACGATCCCAGACGCCCAGCCCGCGTGCAAAGATCTCCAGCGTGTGGCGTGGCATGCAGACTTCCATGTCGGTTTCCGGCCGCCTGTTGTAGTCGATGCGGTATTGTGTTTCGCCGGCCTGCGCCAGGCGGCTCTTGTTGGCGATGCCCGCCTCATACTCGATCAGCGCCTCGGTGCGCAGAAGATCGGGAATGCCGGCGGGCACGTAGCGGATCTTGGTGCCGGCGGCCTCGGCGTGCCATTTGGCCAGCAGCGTGCGGTCGAACCCGTCCGGTGCCTCCTCGATCTCAAGGCTCTCGCGGATTTCGCCGGTGAGGCCCTCATCCTGGCTGAGGCCGAGAAGCCAGTCGAGCGACACCTTGAACTCGGCGGCGATATTGAGCAGCGTTTCGGCGCGGGGCAGGCGGGTCGAGGCGCCCGACAGCAGCTGCGACAGCGCCGAGCGGTCGATGCCGACCGCCGTCGCGAAGGCCGACTGGTTGAGGTCGGAGCGTGTCAAGAGCATTTTCAGGCGCTCGCGGAAGATGGTCGACAGGTCGCGCTTGTCCATATCGGTGCTCCGGTCCGATTGAGGAAAAATTTGCGCTGAAGCGTCTTCACGTGCTTCTCAGGCGTAAATAAATCCCTAAGTCTGTTTACAATGTATAACATGTGCGGTCAAAAATGCGCAATCGCAACAGTTTGTGCACTTTGTCTCGTTGAGAGGAATCAATTCTCCTGACACAATGCTGTCAGGAACCAATTGGGGCTCCGGCGACTGAGGGGCAGTGGTCGATAGCATGACGAGCAAGAGCATCAGGCGACACAGAGTACCGGCCATCGAGTGGCCGACCGTGGTACTCGCCTTCTTCTGTTACGCAACTTGGCTCGCCACCGGTTTCCTGCTCTGGCCATCCTACCCCATCCTGGCGCTCGCCGTCCTCGCCTTCACCGCCGCGCTGCAATCCTCGATCATGCACGAAGCGCTGCACGGACATCCGACGCGCAACGCGCGGGTCAACGAAGCCTTCGTCTTCCTGCCGATCGGCCTGGTCTGGCCGTTCCGCCGCTTCAAGACCATCCATCTGCGCCACCACGCCGACGAGCGGTTGACCGATCCGCTGGACGATCCGGAAAGCTATTACCAGGCGCTGTGGCAGCATCACGAGCTGCCGCCGACGATGAAATTCGTGCTCAAGATCAACAACACCATGGCCGGCCGGTTCGTGCTCGGCCCCTGGCTGTCCTGCATCGGCTTCTTCATCGACGACGCCAAGCAGATGATCGCCGGCGACAAGGCGATCCGCAAGGCCTGGCTGTTGCATGCGATCGGCCTTGCCATCGTGGTGCCGATCGTCCAATTCGGCTTCGGCATCCCGCTGTGGCTTTACATTCTGGTGCCGGTCTGGCTCGGCCAGTCGCTGATCTCGATCCGCACTTTCGCCGAGCATCAATGGTCGGAACATCCGGAAGGCCGCACGGTAATCGTCGAGCGCTCGCCGCTGTCGTTCCTGTTCCTCAACAACAATCTGCACTTCGTCCATCACAAGACCCCGACGGTGGCCTGGTACAAGCTGCCCAAGCTGTTTCGTGACCGCCGTGAGGAATGGCTGCGGATGAACAATGGCTATGCCTATCCGAACTATTTCGCGCTGATCAAAGCCTATGCGTTCAAGGCGAAGGAGCCGGTCGTGCACCCGGTGCTGCGGCGCCAAGCGGAGCCCGGCAGGGCGTTCAAGCCACGCGTCAGGGCGCGCAGCATCAGCGGGCTTGGCAGTGCGCCGGTTCCCGCGGAGCCGCCCAAGGAATGAGTTTTTGTGGCAGGCAGGTGCTGCGTGCTAGACTGGCTGCGGTCGGTTCCCTTCAATCCCGGGCATAGCGGTCGGATTCCGACATGAGCGAATTGGTTGCGGCGTTGCCGATGTATGACTGGCCTGAAGTGCGCGATGACGTCGACGCGCAATGGGCGCTGCTGCGCGATGCCTTCCGGCAAAAGGGTATCGACGCGCCGCAAACCATCGCGCGCCGCAATGGTGACCTGCCGCCGGTGCCGGGCGGCATTCACGATGCCCAGGGAAAACTGATTGCATCCGATCGGGCGACATTGTCGCCGGACGAACTCGACTTTCTCAAATTGTGGCTGCATCCGGCGCTGCTTTTCTCGCAGACCTGCTGGGGGCCGATGGAACTAGGCCTGTCCAGGCATGTGCAAGTGGTCGGCCAGCCGAGCTACGACTCCTATGAAGGCGGGCAGGGTGAGCTCTACTCCAGCGCTATCGTCATGCTGGCGGATGGCGCGCCGTCGGTTGCCTCGCCAGATGACGGCAGTCCGCTGATCCCGCTCGATCGCATCCGTGGCAGGCGCTTCACCTTCAACAATCTCGATTCCATGTCCGGCCTGATCGGACTGACGCGCGACCTGGAGGCGATGGGCGAGAGCCTTGACCTCTTTGCCTCGCGCAGCGAAAGCGGCGGGCACCGTTCCTCGATCGTCGCGATTGCAGAGGGCAAGGCCGATGTCGCGGCCATCGACTGCGAGAGCTGGGTGCTGGCACAGCGCTTCGAGCCGGCAGCTCGGAAAGTAAGGGTCGTTGGCTGGACGGGACGGCGCAAGGGCCTGCCTTACATCACCGCCGCAACGACGCCGGAAAAGACGATAACCGCGCTGCGCGAGGCCCTTGCCGGCCTAGCCGAGCAGCCGCTCGTCAAACGGGTAGTTTGAAAGCTGCTCGTTGCCGGCCGCGGTGATCAGGATCTGTTCCTCGATCTTGACGCCTTCGCGCCCGCCAAGCCTGCCGATATAGCTTTCCGCGCATAGCACCATTCCGGGTTCCAGCACGCCGTCCGGCGTATCCGATGTCCAGTCGCTGGCATGCGGCAAGGTCGGGTATTCATCGGCCAGGCCGACGCCATGATAGAGCACGCCATAGCGCGTCGGGAAGCAGTCACCCGGCGGCACCGCCGAGCGTTCGACGAGGTCGCGGAACGAGATGCCCGGTTGCATCAATGCCGTGTTGTGCGCGATCTGGTCGGCGGCGATGCGGAACAGCTCTCGCTGCTCGTCAGACGGTTTTGCGTCGCCGCACAGCCAGGTGCGCGACAGGTCGGCGCAGAAGCCGTAGGGGCCGACCAGGTCTGTGTCGAAGGCGACGAGGTCACCGGCCTCGATCTTTCGAGACGAGCATTCCTGGAACCATGGATTGGTGCGCGGCCCTGACGTCAGCAGCCGGGTCTCGATCCATTCGCCGCCGCGCGCGATGTTGCCGCGATGCAGTTCGGCCCATAGCTCATTTTCGGAAATGCCGGGCGTCAGGGCCTGTTCCATCTCGCCCATCGCTGATTCACACGCGACGATGGCGCGGCGCATGGCGAGGATTTCGTCCGGCGACTTGATCAGCCGCGCATTCTCCATCACCGCTTCGCCATTGCCGATCGAAACACCAAGGCGTGCCAGTTCCTCGACGCCTTCAGGGTTGATGTGATCGACGGCGATGCGGCTGTTTCCGCCGCCATGTTCCCTGACCAGATCGGCGATGCCGGCGGCCCAGCGGCGGACCTTTTGCTCCGTAAGCTCGCCGCTATAGAGATACATCCACGACACCGCCGGCCGCACCTCGTCGACGACGCCGGAATGATCGGACAGGTGTTCGCAGGAGAAATAGTCGAACAGTATCACCGGTCCGTCGGTGGCGACGAAGCAATGCCGTGTCGGATTGTGCGCCACCCACAGCTGCATGTTGGTGCTGTCGGTGGCATAGCGGATGTTGACGGGGTCGTAGAGCAGGGCGCCGGCATAGCCGCGGCGCTTCAGCTCGGCGCGGATACGGTCCAGCCGGTATTGGCGCATGGCCGGCAGGTTGGGAGCGGCAATGCCCGCCGCAGCCCATTCGGCTTCCGCCTGCGCGCCATAGCCCAGAACATGCTGGTTGAGCGAAGCCGCCTTCTGGCGGGAGGCGTCGCGCAGCGCCTCGATCGAGCCCGGCTCGAACGGCATGATCTTGCGATGCCGGCCAAAGCTGCCCTTTGGCCCCGCGCTGTCCATGGTCGAACCTCAGGTCCGCATCTTCTCGCCGCTCGGATCGAATGGTGCTTCGACATTGATGCGGGCCGGACGCCGGTGTCCAAGGATCTCGATCTCGAACAGTCCGGCACTTTCGTCCTCGGCAAGTGCTGCTGGTACATAGCCTTGCGCCATCGACTTCTGCACATAGTGGGCATAGCCGCCCGACGTAACCCAGCCGACCACGCGCCAGTCGCCGTCTACGATGCCACGTACAGCCGAAGCGCCTTCGGCGGCCTTGGAGCCGCGTATCTCCTTGCCGCCCGTGTCGAAGCGCGGCGCGCCATAGCCGCCATGCGGCTTTTCAACCGTGCCGTAGTCCTTGCTGACCTTGGCCCAGATCGGCTCGTCGCCCATGACGTCGGCATCGGCTGCATCGACGATGAAGGAGACGCGGCGCAGTTTCGGTCCCTCGGCGTGCTCCTTGGCGGCAGCCTCTCGGCCGATGAAATCGTTCTTCTCGAGCTTGATGAAGCGGTCCATCGCGCCTTCGAACGGCCCGTAGATCGGCCGCAGCTCGCGGAACCAGGTCGGGAAGTTCTTTTCCAGGCGCATGGAGAGCAGAGCGCGCATACCGAAATCGACGAGACCGAATTCCTCGCCGGCGTCCTTGATCGCCTGGTAGACCAGGCGCTGATAGGCAGGCGCCATCCAGATCTCGTAGCCGAGGTCGCCCGTGTAGGTGATGCGGTTGACGAGACAAGGCGCGCCGCCGACCGCCATTTCGCGGAAATCCATGAAGCGGAAGGCTTTTGTCGAGATGTCGACATCGACCAGCTTTTGCAGCAGGTCACGCGATTTCGGTCCGGCGATCGAAAGGCCGACCAATGTCTGGTCGAAGCGGTGGATGCGCACCGATCCATCCTTCGGCAGATGTTTTTCGAACCAGCGCATGTGGTATTTCTGCGCGGCCGACGAACCCCAGATCATGAAGCGGTCTTCTCCACCCCTGGGGGCGGCCTTGGCGATGGTGAAGTCGCCGATCAGCTTGCCGAATTCGTTGAGCATCGGCGTCAGCACGATGCGGCCGGTCTTCGGCATGCGGTTGGTCATCAACCGGTTGAGGAAATCCTCAGCCGCTGGCCCAGACACTTCGTATTTGGCGAAGTTGGCGATCTCGGTGACACCGACGCGCTCCCGCGTGGCGCGCACTTCCTCGCCGACCGGCCCAAAATCGTTGGAGCGATGGAAGGAGACGATATCCCTGGGCTCCTTGCCTTTCGGTGCGAACCACAGCGGTGTCTCGAGGCCCCAGGAGTCGCCCATGACGGCGTTGTTGGCTAGCATGGTGTCGTAGAGCGGCGTCGTCTGTGCGGGGCGCGCCGCCGGCAGTTCCTCATTGGGGAAGCGGATGGAGAAGCGCCGCGAATAGTTTTCACGCACCTTGGCGTTGGTGTAGCGCAGGCCGGCCCATTCGCCGAAGCGGGTGACATCCATGCCCCAGACGTCGAAGCCGGGATCGCCATGCACCATCCAGTTCGACAAAGCGAGGCCGACGCCGCCGCCCTGGCTGAAGCCGGCCATGACCGCGCAGGCGCACCAGAAATTGGTTAGGCCCTGCACCGGCCCGACCAGCGGGTTGCCGTCGAGCGCGAAGGTGAAGGGGCCGTTGATGATCTGCTTGATGCCGGCCTTCTCGATGCCGGGGAAATGCTTGAAACCGATTTCCAGCGACGGCGCGATGCGGTCGAGGTCCGGCGGCAGCAGTTCGTGGCCGAAATCCCACGGCGTGTTGACCGGCGACCACGGCTTGCAGGCCTTTTCATAGGTGCCGAGCAGGATGCCGTTGCGCTCCTGGCGGGTGTAGATCTCGCCCTTGAAGTCGAGCACGCCGATCATTTCGCGCCCGGTCGATTTGTTGAATTCCTCGACCTCCGGCATCGGCTCGGTCAGGAGATACATATGCTCCATGGCCAGCACCGGCAGTTCGACGCCGACCATGCGGCCGATCTCGCGCGCCCACAGGCCGCCGCAGTTGACGACATGCTCGGCCTTCACCGTGCCTTGCTCGGTGACGACGTTCCAGGTGCCGTCGACCTCCTGCGTCAGTTCGACAACGCGGTTGCGCAGCACGATCTCGGCGCCGAGCTTCTTCGCCGCCTTGGAGTAGGCAATGGTCGTGCCGGACGGGTCGAGATGGCCTTCGACCGGATCCCACATGGCACCGACGAAATTGGTCTCGTCCATCAGCGGGAACATCGCCTTGGCTTCGGACGGGGTGATCAGCTCGGTGTCCATGCCAAGATAGCGGCCCTTGGCGTGGGCAAGGCGCAGGAAATCCATTCGTTCCGGCGTATCGGCCATCATCACGCCGCCGGTCAGGTGAAGCGAGCAGGATTGGCCTGATATTTCCTCGATCTCCTTGTAGAGCTGCACCGTATAGGCCTGCAGCTTGGCGACATTGGGGTCGCCGTTCAGCGTGTGGAAGCCGCCCGCCGCGTGCCAGGACGAGCCGGAGGTTAGCTCCGAGCGCTCGATCAGCATGATGTCGGTCCAGCCAGCCTTGGCCAGGTGATAGAGAACCGAGCAGCCAACGACGCCGCCGCCGATGACAACCGCTTTTACATGAGATTTCATCAAGATAGGTCCGTTTTTGAAGGAATTGAATCGAGTGGGCGCGGTGTGCACCCTTCCTCAACCCCGTCGATCGGGGAAGAGGTGTCGAGCGAAGCTCGACGGAGTGGGGGTCGGCTATTCATCAAGGCAATGATCAAAAATCGGTTGGCGCGCCGCCTTCGGACCGCCGCTTGGCGACGAAGGCGTTGAGTTCCTCGCGGATGGCCGGATCCATGTAGGGCTCTTCGTAGGACGCAAGCCGTTCCTTCCAGACTTTGTTGGCCTTTTCGAGCGCTGTCGGCGAGCCGGCTTCCGCCCAGGTCTCGTAATTGCGCCAGTCGGACAGGATCGGCGAGTAGAAGGCGGTCTTGTAGCGGTCCTGCGTGTGCTGGGTGCCGAAGAAATGGCCGCCAGGGCCGACGGACTGGATGGCGTCGAAGCCGAGCGCCTCCTCGGAAAGGTCGAGCGGGGTCAGGAATTCGGCCACCATCTGCAGCAGGTCGATGTCCAGAATGGTCTTCTCGTAGGAGCAGCGCAGGCCCCCTTCGAGCCAGCCGGCGGCGTGCATCATCAGATTGCCGCCGCCCTGGATGGCGCCCCACAGCGAGAACACGCTTTCGTAGGCCGCCTGCGCGTCGACCGTGTTGGCGGCGCAGGTGTTGGAGGTGCGGTAGGGTATGTTGTAGCGGCGGGCAAGCTGGCCACCAACGAGCTGCGCCTTCATGTATTCCGGCGTGCCGAAGGCCGGTGAACCGGACTTCATGTCGACATTGGAGGTGAAGCCTCCATAGCCGACGGGCGCGCCCTTGCGCACCATCTGCGCGAAGGCGATGCCGGCAAGTGCTTCGGCGTTTTGCTGCACCAGCGCGCCGGCGATGGTGACCGGCGCCATGGCACCCGATAGGGTAAACGGCGTCACGACCACGACCTGGCCCTTGCTCGACATCTGGATGATGCCTTCCATCATCGGCACATCGAGCTTGAGCGGCGAATTGGTGTTGATGATGGTGAAAACGGACGGCTCTTCGAGCAGCTGCTCGTGGCTGATGCCGCGCGCGATCCTGGCGATCTCGATGCCGTCGACATTGCGCTCCTTGCCGAGCGAATAGATGTGGAACACCTTGTCGGTGAGCACGCTGAGATCGCGGATGCATTCAAGGTGGCGGACGGATGGATGGATATCGGTCGGCTCGACCGGATAGCCGCCCGTGCAGTTCAAGATATTGTGCATCTGCGCGAGCTTGAGGAAATTGCGGTAGTCCTGCTGATTGCCAGGCCGGCGGCCACGATCGATGTCGGAGCAATTGGGCGCCGACGCCATCATCGAGATGATCACATTGTTGCCGCCGAAGCGCACATTGTGTGCCGGGTTGCGGGCATGGATGGTGAACTCCGACGGGCAATGCGACACCAGTTCCAGGATCATGTCGCTGTCGAAGCGCACCCGCTCGCCGCCATCGCGCACGTCGGCGCCATGCGCTTTCATGATGCGGCGGGCTTCGTCATGCAGCACGTCGACGCCGATTTCCCGCAGCACGCGCAACGAAGCGAGGTGGATCGATTCCAGCTCGTCGTCGGAGACCAGCCTGGTCGGCGTCAGCGGGTTTTTCAGCTGGCGGAAAGCCGGCTGCTCGAACGCGGCCGAGCCGCCGGCGCGCTTTCCGGCGCGGCCACCGCGACGGGCGCGATCGGTGGCCAATGCCGGTTCTGCTGGTTGTAGGGCGGCGCTCATGGTGGTCCTCGTACGATGCGATAGCGGGCGGCATAATGGACCGGCGGCTGTCCAGCCATTGCGGAGGCGGCGACCACTAGGGCGAGGGAAGCGACATACCGGAACGGCAGTTGCGCGGCCCCGATTGCGTTGCCCCGTTGGCGCAGGCGGATTTCGCTGGCCGGCCTTTCTTGTCGCTGTCGCCGGCTTTACGCTCTGTGCGGTGATCCTGCATGCCGTCTCATCAAAGCTCACCGGTTTCGAGATGACGGCCAGCGGCCTTATCGGGTTTGCCAAGCTGGCGCCGGCGCTGCTGCATGCCGTGCTGATCTCGGCCGCGGTCCAGCAAGCACCTATGCGCCGGTCCCGGTCTTCGGCGCCAGTTACGGCCTGGCGCAAGCCGTACTGGCCTCGCTGATGATGGCGCTTTCGCTGGGCAACATCCCGCTGCAGATCCCGCTCGGCCTTTCCGCTCGGACTGCCGGTCGTTACCGCCGGCCTCGACGCGGTGCCGGTGATGTTCGCGCTGTATCGCTCGTCCGGGCACCGAGCCTCCTGACAGGCCGAGCCTCCTGACAGGCATTGTCTGGAGCAAGCAGTTTTCTCCCGCCAGGGGACTTACCACCAGATGACGCAGTCGCTAATCCTGCAACCCCGATAGCGGTGCGCACAATGAACCTGGCGGAATCGAACGACGAGACGATGCAGTGGGCGGCGATCACGGGGGTGATCGCGACCGTCTCGGTGTTCGCCATCGCGCAGGGGCTGTCCTATCCGCTGCTGAGCTTCATCCTGCAGCGTCAGGGCGTTTCGCCGGCGATGATCGGCCTGTCTGCGGCGATGACGCCGATCGGCTTCATCGTGTCGTCGCCGCTGATCCCGGCGCTGGCGCGGCGGTTCGGGGCAGGGCGCACGGCGCTCATTTGTGCTGCTCTGTCGGCAATCGTGCTGGCGCTGATCGGCTGGACGCAGAACGTCTATCTCTGGTTTCCGCTGCGCTTCCTGATCGGCGTGGTGACCAATCCGCTCTATGTGCTGAGCGAGATCTGGGTGATCGCGCTGGCGCCGCCGACGCGGCGCGGCCGCGTCATGGGCGTTTATTCGACGATCATCTCGGCCGGTTTCGCGGCCGGGCCGCTGTGCTTGCTTGCCGTCGGCACGGAAGGCTGGCCGCCCTTCCTCGTCGGCATTTTCGCCTTCGTGCTGTGCGGCATCTGCCTGGCCTCGGTGCTGCAGCGCCTGCCAAAGGTCGACGAGGCGGGGAACCAGGTTTCGGTGCTTGGCTTCGTGCCGCTGGCCTGGCTGCTTTTGTTTGCCGTCATCGTGGCCGCCGGCTTTGAACAGGGGGCGCTGGCCTTGCTGCCGGTCTATGGCACCCATCACGGCATCACTGAAACCCGCATGTCGGCGCTGCTGTCGGTGATGATTGCCGGCAACATCGCCATGCAGGTGCCGCTTGGCTTGCTGGCGGAAAGGCTTTCCGCGCGCCTGGTGCGGCTTGTCTGTGTTGCCTTGACGGTGCTCGGCTGCGCGCTTTTGCCGCCGCTCATCGAGACGCCGCTGGTCTGGCCGATGATCTTCATCTGGGGTGCTGTTTCCTACGGCATCTACACGATGTCGATCATCGAGCTCGGCGAGCGCTTCACAGGCTCGACACTGGTCGCCGGCAACGCTGCGTTCTCCTTGATGTGGGGCGTCGGCGGCATCGCCGTGCCGCCGCTGGCGGGCGGCGCCATGGATATTCTGGGCGCCGGCGGGCTGCCGATCACGCTCGGCCTGATGTGCCTGGCGCTGGCGATCGCGAGCCTGGCTGGCCGGCGGAAAGCCTCAATCGTGCGTTGAACATATTGAATATCGGACATGGCATATCGATGTTGGCAATGCCAAAAGCGACGCGTTTATCGGAGACCTCATGACCAAGCCCATCCAAAAACCAAGATCCGCCACCGAGACCAACGATCCCTTCCTCTGGCTGGAGGACAGGACAGCCACGCAGTCGCTCGACTGGGTGCATCGCCAGAACGAGGTCACGGTTGGCGAGCTGCAGGGTGATCCATCCTATCAGGCGTCGTTCCAGACCGCGCTCGACCTGATGACGGCCGAGGACAACATCGCGGTCGGCGCCGCACGCAAAGGCCATGTCTACAATTTTTGGCAGGACAAGACCAATTTGCTCGGCCTCTGGCGCCGCACGACGGTCGCGTCCTACAAGACCGAGAAGCCCGACTGGGAAACGATCATCGACTTCGACCAGCTTGCGGCGAAGGAGGGGATCAAATGGGTGTTCAGCGGCGCCAGCCGGCTCTATCCGGACTTCAGTCGCTGCCTTGTCTCGATGTCGCCCGATGGCGGGGACGCCAGCGAGATGCGCGAGTTCGACATCGAAACCAAATCCTTTGTAGAAGATGGGTTTCGCGCGCCCGCATCCAAGTCGGGTTTCAGCTGGCTGGACAAGGACATGGTCATCGTTTCGGCGGCCTTCGAGGAAGCCGACAAGACTGAGTCCGGTTATCCACGCGTGGTCAAGCTCTGGAAGCGCGGCACGAAGCTCGAAGACGCGACACCGATCTTCGAGGCGCAGAAAGAGGATCTGGCCGTTGGCGCAGCTGTCGAGTTCGACGGCGACAAGCGCTATTTGATCCTGGCCCGGACGCTGAATTTCTTCGCTTCGCACATCTTCCTCCGGCTGCCTTCCGGTGAAAACAGACGTCTGCCTTTGCCGGACGACATGACCGACACCGCGATCTTCAGGGATCAGCTCGTCTTCGGCTTGCGCAGCCCGTGGACGGCGCCCGACGGCACGTTGTGCAAGCCTGACGGCCTCTATTCGCTGGATCTGGCGCACTGGGTCAAGACCGACGCGCTCGGCCCGGTGGAGACTTTGTTCGAGCCGGCGTATCGCGTTTCCATCGCCGGCATTGCCCGCACGCAGGACCGGCTGTTCATCAACCTGATGGACAATGTGCGCGGCAAGGTCGTCGTCTGCGAGCGGACCGATCGAGGCTGGTCGCTGAAACCGGTCGCGTTGCCCGAAAACGGCAATGTCGGCATCAGCCATGCCGAACAGTTCGGCTCGAGCGTTTCCTTCTCCTTCACCGATTTCCTGACGCCGAGCTCGATCATCTGGTCGGACGACAATGGCGAGACGCTGGCCACCGTGAAATCGCAGCCGGCGCGTTTCGATGCCTCGCCGCTGATCTCGGAACAGTTCGAGGCGCGCTCGAAGGACGGCACGATGATCCCCTATTTCGTCGTCAGGCGGCGCGACCAGAAGGGTCCGGTGCCGACGCTGCTCTATGGCTATGGCGGTTTCGAAGTGCCGCTGCTGCCGGGCTATGCCGGCGTGCGCGGCAGGCTGTGGCTGGAGAAGGGCAACGCCTATGTGCAGGCCTGCATCCGCGGCGGCGGCGAGTTCGGCCCGGCCTGGCATCAGGCAGCGCTCAAGGGCAATCGCCAGAATGGCTTCGACGATTTCGCCGCGGTTGCGCAGGATGTCGTTCGACGTGGGATTGCGACAGCAGCCTCGCTCGGCATCCAGGGCGGCTCGAATGGCGGCTTGCTGACCGGCGTTTCCTTGACGCAGCGCCCCGAGCTTTTCGGTGCCGTCATCATCGAGGTGCCGCTCCTCGACATGCTGCGCTACACCGAATTGCCGCCCGGTGCCTCCTGGATGGCCGAGTATGGCGACCCGTCGAAACCGGAAGACGCGAAGTGGCTTTCCGCCTATTCGCCCTACCAGCATGTCGATGCCGGTGCCGCCTATCCGCCGGTTCTGCTGACCACCTCGACCGCCGATGACCGGGTCCATCCCGGCCATGCGCGCAAGATGGCCGCGCGTCTGCAGGAAGCCGGTCATGCCAAGACGATGTTCTTCGAGGAGACAGAAGGCGGTCATGGCGGCCGCGGCGACCGCCGGCCGCAGGCGGCGCAGACCGCGATGAAATATGTGTTTCTACAAAGGGCGTTGAGCGGCGAAGCCTGACCTCTTTCCATGGCGCCGCCTGAGCAAAGGAGTGGTTCACCTCGACCGCCCTTTGCTCTAAGGTGTCTGCCATGGCTCTCGCTAGGCTATCAGCTCGTGCATTCCGGATCGCGGTGACACCGTCATCGCGCACGCTGCGCGCCGAGCTTTTGCGGCTGTGTGCCCGCATCGGTTATTCGCCACCTGCTTTCCTCTAACGCATTCGCCCGGCTTGGGCCGGATAGAATCCAGAGGAAAGATCACATCCATGACCTATCAGAATTATTCGCTGAAGCAGCTTCAGCAGATCGACGCCGCGCATCATCTTCACCCGTTCACCGACCACAAGGACCTGCGCGAGGCCGGCTCGCGCATCATCACCCGCGCCAACGGACCATTCATCTACGATTCCGAAGGGGCTGAAATCCTCGACGGCATGGCCGGGCTGTGGTGCGTCAACGTCGGCTATGGCCGTGACGAGCTGGCCGAGGCCGCCTATGTCCAGATGAAGGAATTGCCTTACTACAACTCCTTCTTCAAATGCTCGACGCCGACGCCCGTGCTGCTGTCCAAGAAGCTGGCGGAGATCGCACCGAAGAACGTCAGCCAGGTGTTCTACGGCTCCTCCGGCTCGGAAGCCAACGACACGGCGCTGCGCCTTGTCCGCCACTATTGGGTGCTGGAAGGCAGGCCGGAGAAGAACCGCATCATTTCGCGCAAGATGGCCTATCACGGCTCGACCGTTGCCGGTACCTCGCTCGGCGGCATGGATCCCATGCACAAGCAGCTCGGCGGCGCGGTGCCCAACATCGTCCATGTCATGATGCCCTATGCCTATGAACTGGCGCTGCCTGGCGAGAGCGATCATGATTTCGGCTTGCGCGCGGCCGGGGCTATCGAGGACGCGATCCTCGAAGCCGGTGCTGACAAGGTTGCCGCCTTCATCGGCGAACCGGTCATGGGAGCGGGCGGCGTGAAGATACCGCCGGCCAGCTACTGGCCGGAGGTACAGCGCATCTGCCGCAAATACGATGTCCTTCTGATGCTGGACGAGGTCATCACGGGCTATGGCCGCACCGGCGAGTGGTTCGCCGCGCAGACGCTCGGCATCGAGCCGGACACGATCACCACGGCCAAGGCGCTGACCTCGGGCTATCAGCCGCTGTCGGCATTGCTGGTCGGCGACCGTATCGCCTCGACGCTGGTCGAGAAGGGCGGCGAGTTCAATCACGGCTACACCTATTCCGGCCACCCGGTGGCCTGCGCAGTGGCGCTGAAGAACCTCGAGATCATCGAGCGGGAAGGGCTGGTCGACCGCGTCCGGAACGATACCGGCCCCTATTTCGCAAAGGCGTTGCAGGAGCGCGTTGCCGGGCATGATCTCGTCGGCGAGGTGCGTTCGATCGGGCTGATGGGGGCGATCGAGATCGTCAAGGACAAGGCGACCAAGGAGCGCTTCCTGCCGGCGGGAAGTGCGGCGGTGACCGTGCGCGACCATGCGATCGCGAACGGCATGATGCTGCGAGCCACCGGCGACACGATGATCCTGTCGCCGCCGCTGATCTGGACCCGCGATACGATCGATATGGCTTGCGACCGTATCTCGAAGGCGCTGGATCTGGCGCAAGCCGATCTGCGCAAGCGGTAGGGCTCGAGCCCCGACCGGGCGTTCCTCGGCGGGAGCGCCCGGCCTCGACAACTTGATCAAGCGATAAGGGAACGAATTTCCATCCCCAGCGCGTAATGTGTGGGGCAGCGGCTGATTCGGCCGCGACAAGGGGTTTGTTTTCATGAGAAAGACCGGCAACAGCCGACGGACGCAAGACGCGGCCAGCATCGGCGGTGACCTGATGCTGGCGCCTCTGGTGGCGATGATGCGGCTGCCGTTGATGGCGATGGATGGCGGGAGCAGCCAGCCATGGAATACGGAGACGGCGCGTGCGGTGAACGAGAAGACCGTCGCGATGGCCGAAGGCGCGTTCGCGGCGCAAATGTCTTTCCTGCAGTCGGCATCGCGGTTCTGGCCGGAGATATATTCCGGTCGCACCCCGTCTCTGTTCAACGGCGTTGCGGCGGAACGCTCGATCAGCGCCGCGCTGAAGCCGGCGAGCCGTGCCGTGAAGGCGAACTTTCGCCGGCTGTCCGACAAGACCTGACTGACGTTGCAGAACTTTGATTTTGCGCATCAAGCAGCGCATGCGCTAGAACCAGTCGGTACAGTTACCGAAGGGGGACACGATGGCCGGACAACCGCTCAACCAGCCGGCTGAAATTCCAGCCGAACTCGACCGCTGGAACTGGGGCGCCTTCTTCCTCAACTGGATCTGGGGTATCGGCAACAGCACGTTCATCGCGCTGCTGGCGCTGATCCCATTGGTCAACATCATCATGATCATCGTGCTGGGCGCGCGCGGCAGTCGCTGGGCATGGCGGAACCGCGCCTGGCGCGACGCGGAACAGTTTCGCAAGACGCAACGCAACTGGGCAATCGCCGGCCTTGTCGTGTGGGTGGTCGGGATCGGCGGCTGTGCGACGATGGTCGGCAGCATCCCCTACGTCCTGAAAGGCAGCGATGCCTATCACATGACGATGGACAGGCTCCGCGCCGACGACCGCGTCAAGGCCGCCCTCGGTGATGATGTGACCGACAGTTTCTGGGTCGGCGGCCATCTTAATGTGAATGCGAATGGGGCTGGTGACGCCCAGTTCAGCATTCCGGTCCACGGCGCCAAGGGCAAGGGCACCGCCTACTCAACCGCTGTCCGCACCGCCGGCACGTGGGGCCTGCGCCTGCTGGTCGTCAGGCTCGAGGGAGCCGATGCACCGATCGTGCTGATCAACGAAGATCATGTCCCGATCCCGAATGCGGCAATCGGAATATAAAACCAGACCGCGCGGATAAACCGGCGGAAACGCAAAAACCGCGCTCCATCGGGAACGCGGCTTTGCCAGATACGCATGGCGCTTCGCTACTCAAACACTTTGCGAAACCTACAGGCACTTGTCGAAACTTACGGGCTCCGGTACGCGAGACCTGATCCGGAGCGCCGGGCGGATGCGATATGTCCGCCTCGAAATCCGTTTTATAGGGACATCGTTACCGCAGAGTTATCGAGAGCTTAAGCAAATCTAAATTTACATTTTTTCTGCCGAAAGAAATCGTAAAAAGCGTGCCAAATCCGTCGGTTACGCTGAGTTACCGCGCAGAAAATTAATTATGCCGGAGAAATCGGCGCCGCCATGTCCCTGGGCGTTGAACAAGGCATAGAGCTGGGCTGCCTCGGCGCCAAGTGGCGTCACCGCGCCGGCGCTTTGCGCGGCTTCCTGGGACAATTTCAGGTCTTTCAGCATCAGTGCGGCTGCAAATCCTGGGTTGTAGTCCCTGTTGGCGGGCGAAGTCGGCACCGGGCCGGGCACCGGGCAATAGGTGGTCAGGGACCAGCATTGCCCCGACGAGGTCGAGGCGACGTCGAACAGTGCTTGGTGCGAGAGGCCGAGCTTTTCCGCCAGAACGAAGGCTTCGGCGACACCGATCATCGAGATGCCGAGGATCATGTTGTTGCAGATCTTTGCGGCCTGGCCGGCGCCGTCGCCGCCGCAATGGACGATGCGGCCGGCCATCGGCTTGAGAACCGGCTCGGCGGCGGCGAAGGCATCGCCGGAGCCTCCGGCCATGAAGGTCAGCGTGCCGGCCGCGGCACCCCCGGTGCCGCCCGAGACGGGCGCATCGATGGACAGCAGGCCGTGTTTGGCGGCAATGGCGTGCGCCTTGCGCGCCGATTCGACGTCGATGGTCGAGGAGTCGATGAACAACGCGCCTTTTTTCGCCTTGGGCGCTATGTCCTCATAGACCGACAGCACGTGCTTGCCGGCCGGCAGCATGGTGATCACCACATTGGCGCCCTTCACCGCGGCCGGTGCGTTGGCCATGACGACGACGCCATGCTCGCGCGCGACGGTCAAATTCTCCGGCATCAGGTCGAAGCCATGCACTTGATGCCCAGCCTTGACCAGATTGGCGGCCATTGGATTGCCCATGTTGCCGAGGCCGATAAAGGCGATGGTGGTCATAGTGGTGCTCCGAGATTGGCAGTAGACAGTAGGCAGTAGGCAGTAGGCAGTAGGCAGTAGGCAGTAGGCAGTAGGGCTGTCTATTCCGGCGTAAGTCTGACAATGAGTTGGCGAAGCATTTTGCCGATGCCCTCGGTGGATGTCAGCAAATGATTAGCTTGATCATGCGTGGCAAGCCCAATGCGTTCGGCGAGCTGGAGATGTGTCTCGAACTCCTTCAGCGAGCCTTGGGCTATCCGGAGAAACTGCTGATAAGAGCCTCTATTGTCTCGACCATAACCTTCGGCGATGTTTGCAGGGATAGAGGTCGCTGAACGGCGGATTTGGCTGGTCAGCCCATACAACTCCTCTTTTGGCCATGTCTTGCTCAAGGAATAGGTGGCGACAGCCAGATCCATCGCCTGCTGCCATACGATAAGATCCTTGTACGAATTGATCTTGCCGGTCATCTCGCTGCCTACTGCCTACTGCCTACTGCCTACTGCCTACTGCCTACTGCCTTCCAGTTAATGCCCGCGCGATGATGACGCGCATGATCTCGTTGGTGCCTTCGAGGATCTGGTGCACCCGCAGGTCCCGCACCAGCTTCTCGATGCCGTAGTCGTGCAGGTAGCCGTAACCGCCGAGCAGTTGCAGCGCGTCGTTGGCGACATTGAAACCGGTGTCGGTGACGAAACGCTTGGCCATCGCCGACCATTTGCCGGCATCCGGCGCCTTGTGGTCCAGTTTCGAGGCGGCGGCATAAAGGAAAATACGTGCCGCCTGCAGCTCCGTCTCCATGTCGGCCAACTTGAACTGCAAAGCCTGGAACTGGTTGATCTTCGAGCCGAAAGCCTTGCGCTCGGCGGTGTAGGCGAGCGCCTTGTCGAGCGCCGACTGCGCGCCGCCAAGCGAACAGGCGGCAATGTTCAACCGGCCGCCATCGAGCCCGGCCATGGCGATGCCGAAGCCGGCGCCTTCGCCGGACAGCAGATTTTCCGCCGGCACCTTGCAATCCTCGAAGATGACCTGGCGGGTCGACTGCATGTGCCAGCCCATCTTGTGCTCGTTGGCGCCGAAGGAGAGGCCTGGTGCATCTTTCGGCACGACGATGGTGGAAATGCCTTTCGGCCCCTCCGTGCCGGTGCGCACCATGACGGCGTAGACATCGCTGTCGCCGGCGCCCGAGATGAACTGCTTGGTGCCGTTGAGGACATAGTCGCCGCCGCTCTTCACCGCGCGTGTCTTGAGCGCCGCGGCATCGGAGCCGGAGCCGGGCTCGGTCAGGCAGTAGCTCGCCAGCCATTCCATCGAGGTGAGCTTCGGCAGGAAGCGCTGGCGCTGTTCGTCATTGCCGAAACGGTCGATCATCGACGCCACCATGTTGTGGATCGAGATGAAGGACGAAAAAGCCGGATCGGCATGCGACAGCGCCTCAAAAATCAGCACGGCATCGAGCCGGCCAAGTGCCGAACCGCCGACATCGTCCCTGATATAGATGCCGCCGAGCCCGAGAGGTCCGGTCTCGCGGATCACGTCGGCCGGGAAATGCTTGTTGCGGTCCCAGTCGAGCGCATTCGGTGCGACGCGGTCGGCGGCGAAGGCCTGCGCCATCTCCTGAATGGCACGCTGCTCTTCATTGAGTTCGAATTGGCTGGTGCTCGCATCGACCGCGGCGTCCATGGCGTGCTCCCTATGTGCTGGCCAGCTCGCTGGCCTGTCGTTTTTGGCTTTGCGCGCGCACCAATCTAGACCAATGATGCCGCCGCGCAACCCGACCCCATCAACCCGCCCATTTGGGGAGCGGCTGTGCACCAATGCATGTCCGGAGCAAGATGTGACGACAAAATTCGATGAACTGCTGGGACGCTTCCGCGCCTATCTCGCTTCCGTGGATAGCGCTCTGGTGCGCGATACCGTGGCGCGCATCGCCTGGGAGATGCCCGCCCGCACGCTGGAGCCGCATCCGCTTGCCTGCCTGCGCCATCTCGATCGCGCCGCCGAACTGGCGCCGCCGGATGCCAAGCCGCTGGTGCAATTGCTTGCCGAGCGTCGATTTGATTTCCGCTGGGGGCAGACCTACAGCGAGGCGGATTTCGGAGCGGAGTTCATCGACAATTACGGCTGGCTGGAAGTGTTCGGCACGCGTGGCCACTTCGCCAATGACGAGGTCGCCGCCGGCCTGCTGATCCTGGGGCCCGATATCGTCTATCCCGACCACCATCACGTCGCCGAGGAAATCTACATTCCGCTGACCGGCGGCGCCGAATGGCGGATGGGCGAGAGCGGATTTTGCATGCGTACGGCGGGCGAGGTGGTCCACCACGCTTCCAACGTCAATCACGCCATGCGCACCGGCAAGGAGCCGTTGCTGGCGCTCTACATCTGGCGCGGCGGGCCGCTGGCGCAGAAGTCCAATATCACCGGAACCGTGGCGCAGGGCAGGGACTGATGGCCAGGGCGATCATGCTGCAAGGCACGGGCTCGGATGTCGGCAAGACGGTGCTGGTCGCCGGCCTGTGCCGCGCGGCAAAAAAGCGTGGGTTGAAGGTGCGGCCGTTCAAGCCGCAAAACATGTCGAACAATGCCGCTGTCGCCGACATTCCGGGTGACAACAATGCCCGCGGCGGCGAGATCGGCCGCGCGCAATGGCTGCAGGCGATCGCTTGCGGCGTCGCTCCTTCGGTCCATATGAACCCGGTGCTGCTCAAGCCGCAGACCGATGTCGGCGCGCAGGTCGTCGTGCAGGGTAAGGTGTTCGGCGAAGCGCGGGCGCGCGACTACCAGGCGATGAAGGGCCGGCTGATGGACGCGGTGCTGGGCTCCTGGGGCAAGGTCGGCGAGGGCGCCGATCTCGTCATCGTCGAGGGCGCCGGCTCGCCGGCCGAGATCAACCTTCGCAGCCGCGACATCGCCAATATGGGCTTTGCCACGCGCGCCGATGTGCCGGTGGTGCTGGTCGGCGACATCGATCGCGGCGGCGTCATCGCGTCGATGGCCGGCACGCATCTGATCCTGCCGGAAGAGGACCGGCGCATGATCGTCGGCTATCTCATCAACAAGTTTCGCGGTGACGTTTCGCTGTTCGACGACGGTATCAGGTCGATCGAGAAATTCACGGGATGGCGCTGTTTTGGCGTCGTGCCGTGGCTCAAGGCAGCGGCACGGCTGCCTTCGGAGGATTCGGTCGTGCTGGAACGTCTGGCGTCCGGCGAGACCCGCGCGCTGAAGGTGGCCGTGCCGATGCTTGGCCGCATCGCCAATTTCGACGATCTCGACCCGCTCAAGGCCGAACCGCAGGTCGAGGTGGTGTTCGTGCCGCCGGGAAGACCGCTGCCCGCCGATGCCGGGCTGGTGGTCATTCCAGGCTCCAAGTCGACGATCGGCGATCTCCTGAAGTTCCGCGAGAACGGTTGGGATCGCGACCTTCTTGCCCATCGCAAGCGCGGCGGCCATGTCGTCGGCATTTGCGGCGGCTTCCAGATGCTCGGCCGTACCGTGCGGGATCCCGACGGCATCGAAGGCAGCGTCGCCGGGGCCGAAGGGCTCGGCTTGCTCGACATCGAAACCGTGATGGAACCGGAGAAGACAGTGCGCAACGTCAGCGCCCGCTCGGTACAATTCGACCTGCCGCTCGAGGGCTACGAAATCCATCTCGGCCGCACCACCGGACCGGATACGCTGCGGCCGTCGGCCGTCATCAATGGCATCGAGGACGGGGCTGTTTCCGCCGACGGTAAGGTGATGGGCACGTATATGCACGGGCTGTTTGGCGCGGATGCCTTTCGCGGGAAATTCCTCGAAAGCCTCGGCATAAAGGGCGGCGGTATCGACTATCGCGCCGAGGTCGAGCGGGCTTTGGACGAGGTCGCGGCCGAGTTGGAGACCCATCTCGACTGCGACGCGATCTTTGCGCTGGCGCGTTAGATCCGCCCATCACTTCGTCATTCACGGGCGGAGCAAGGAGGGTAGCGACGCGGCGCAGACCCGATGTTCCATGCCGCGACTTCAAAGCGTTGCTGCGCTACAGAATTCTGCTCCGCTGCACTGCGCGGGAACCGCCTGGGGACGGATCGGTCCTGCTCTTGCTGGGGGTTGCATCTCTACTGGAATCAAAAGCGCCCGGCTTTGGCCGGGCGCTCTCGTCCCCACTTCAAGGGAATATGTCAGGCGCCGCGCATCAAGCAGCCGCCGGCAAGCACGATGAAAGCGATAAGCACAATCCACACCGATGCGAGTGGAATAAACGCAAGAATGCCAAGCGCGGCGAGAACGCCGATGATGGCGATTACAACTGAAATGATAAAAACGATCTGGGTAGGTGCGCTAAGATTCATGTCTGGCTCCTCGCAACATGATTCGAACAGTGACAGTCTATCAGTGCACGTGATCACACACCAATCATGGCACGCAGCGGGTTCGCCGGGTCGGCCAGCAGCTTCACCGCCAGTGCGAGGCACACGATCACCAGCAGCGGCTTGATCAGTCTTGCGCCGATGCGCATGGCCAGGCTGGCGCCGACGCGGGCGCCGAGGAACTGGGCAATGCCCATCATCAGGCCGATCTTCCAATAGACGACGCCGACCGCGGCGAAGACGATGAAGCCGCCGATGTTGGAGGCGAAGTTGAGCAGTTTGGTGTGCGCCGTCGCCTTGAGCACGCCGTAGCCGGCAAGTGCCACGAAGGCCAGCATGTAGAAGGAGCCGGCGCCTGGTCCGAACAGCCCGTCGTAGAAGCCAATGGCGGGCACCAGGGTCAGTCCGAACAGGAACGGTGACAGGCGCTCGGCACGATCGACATCGTTCATGTTGGGCTTGAACGCGAAGTAGAGCGCGATGGCGATCAGCACGATGGGCAAGGCAGCCCGCAGAATGTCACCGGGCACGATCGTTGCCAGCAAGGCACCGATGGCGCTCCCGACAAGGGCCAAAAGCGCCGATGGCAATTGCCGGCGCAGGTCGACATGACCCTTCGACGCGTAGTGGATGGTCGCCGAACCCGAGCCGAACATGCCTTGCAATTTGTTGGTGGCGAGCGCCTGGACCGGTGTGAAGCCGGCAAGCAGCAGCGCCGGCACGGTGATCAGCCCGCCGCCGCCGGCGATCGAATCGACAAAGCCCGCGGCAAAGGCGGCGAAGGCGAGCATGGCGACGGTCTGGATGCTAAGCTCGATCATGTGATGTATGGAGGTGTCCGGCCGGCTGAAATATCAGGCGTTCGACCACGACCGCCCTGTTTGCGCAAGACCGATTCCGCGCTACCTCTATGAAGAGGAATTGGAAAGGGACCATGATGGCGTTCGCATTGCTGGACCAGATACGTCAGATCTTCGATGGCGACCCGGGCGTGCGCAAGGTGGCGGACGATCCAGTCCTGTCGGCGGAACTGCTGATGCTGTTTCGCATGATCCTGGCCGACGGGTCGGTCAGCGAGAGCGAGATGGTTGCTTTCCGGCGCATCTGCAAGGACGCCTTCGGCATTGCCGAAACCAGCATCGACGCCGTCATCGAATATCTCAACGAGTTCGGCTACGAGACCAATGGCTCGCAGGCGATTGCACTGTTTCGCGATCTCGACATCGAGCGGCGCAAGCAATTGGCCCGCCATATGGCTGAGATCGCCAAGGCGGATTCGCAGCTGGCCGAGAGCGAGGTGCGCCTGCTGCGCCGCACGCTCGACTTGCTCGATATCAGCCCGGTCGATGCGGTGAAGCCGGAAGAATAGGCTTTGCCTGGGGCAACGGTTCGCTAACGCCAAAGGAGTGTTCAAATGGCCTTTGCCGACAGCTATCTGGGACAATTGCGGGCGTTGATCGGAAGCCGTCTGGTGTTGATGCCGGGTGCGCGCATCGTCATCGAACACGCCGACCGTCGCATCCTGTTGCAGAAACGGACTGATTTTGGCGTGTGGGGCCTGCCTGGCGGCAATGCCGAGGAAGGCGAGGGCCTGGAGGCGGTGGTGATCCGGGAGGTACTCGAGGAAACCGGGTTGATCGTCAGCGATGTCGAACCATTTGGGTTCGGCTGCGACCCGAACTATGAAACCTTCCAGTTTCCGAATGGCGATCGCGCCCAGTTCTTCGCGCTGATGTTCTACACGCGCTCCTTTGAAGACGAGCCGGCCGTCACCGATGACGAAAGCAGCGCTGTCGGCTGGTTCCTGCCTGACAGCTTGCCCGAGATGCTGCCTAACATGGCGCGCAGCATCGAGGCCTATCTCCGGTTCAAGACCACCGGAAAATTCCAGATGATCTGAGAGACTGTTTGGAAATTCTACTCCGGCGGCCATCTGGAGGCGTTTTCTGCGCTTCCCAGTGCTCTCGGGCCCAAATGTCCGCTCCGCTCGTCGCTCCGCGACCCCGATACAGCCACCAGCTGGCTCGCCAGAGCGAATTTCGAAACAGCCTCTGAGACGCTCTAACCCTGTTCCTGCATTCGCCGAGCGATAGCCCGGTGCAGATCAGGAGCGGCACTGACAAGCGCCTTGGCCGCCTCGGACTGCGGGTGATCGAGCACCTCGTTCGTCTTGCCGCGCTCGACGATCTTGCCGTCATGCATGACCAGCACCTCGTCCGTGATGGCGCGGGCGACGGTCAGGTCGTGGGTGATGAAGAGATAGGCGATGCCGAGCTTTTGGTTGAGCTCGGCGAACAGGTCGAGGATCTGGGCGCGGATCGAGACATCGAGCGCCGAGACCGGCTCGTCGGCGACGACCAGTTTCGGGCGGGTGATTATGGCGCGGGCGATCGATAGGCGCTGACGCTGGCCGCCGGAAAACTCGTGCGGATATTTGTCCATGTCGCGCTGGTCGAGCCCGACTTCGTGCAGCGCATGCGCCACCATTTCGCGGCGCTCGGCGCGCGTCGGCTTCTTGTCCTGTACATGCAATGGTTCCGCGACCAGCTTTTCGACCTTCTGACGCGGGTCGAAGGAGCCATAGGGATCCTGGAAGACAACCTGCATGTTACGCCGGGCCGGCTTCAGCTCTGTCTCGCCTTTACCGGTGATGGTCTCGCCGCGAAACCGGATCGTGCCCGAGCTTGGCCGGTCCAGTGCCAGGATCATCCGGGCGAGTGTTGACTTGCCGCAGCCGGAGCGGCCGACCAACGCCACCGATTGACCCGGCGCCATCGACAAGGACACATCGTCGACGGCGCGGATACCAGGCGCGCGCCTGAACAGCGAGGTGCGCCGGCCGGCATAGTCGCGGGTCACGCCCTCGACCTGGAGCAAAGGTCGGCCCGTCTCGATACCATGCGGCCTAGCGCGCGCCGGAACATGCATCGAGGCCTGCGCCAGCTGCCGCGTGTAGGGGTGAAGCTGTTCGGACAGCGTGCGGGCCGTGTCGCCGGTTTCCATGACCTCGCCGCGGCGCAGGATGGTGATGCGGTCGGCCATCTCAGTCACCACGGCAAGGTCGTGCGAGATCAGCAGCAGCCCCATGCGGCTTTCAGCGACGAGGTCGCGCAGGAGGTCGAGTATCTGCGCCTGCAGCACCACGTCGAGCGCCGTGGTCGGCTCGTCGGCGATCAGCAGCTTCGGCTTCAGCGCGCAGGCGATGGCGATGACAACGCGCTGGCGCTGGCCGCCCGACAGTTCGTGCGGATAGCGCGACATTGGGAATTTCGCTTGCGGCAAGCCGACCCGGTCGAGCATTTTTCGCGCCCGGTCTTCGGCCTCGGCGCGGCTTGCCTTGGTGTGCCAGCGAATGCCTTCCGCGACCTGTTCGCCGATGGTCTTGACCGGATTGAGTGCCGTCATCGGCTCCTGGAACACCATGCCGATGTCGTCGCCGCGCAGCGCGCACATCTGGTCCTCGGTTGCCGCGAGGAGGTCGATGCCGTCGAACGAGACGCGTCCGGTGGCGCGCGCGGCATGGGGCAGAAGCTGCATCACCGTCAGCGCGGTCATCGACTTGCCCGAACCGGATTCGCCGACCAGCCCCATCACCTCGCCGGGCGCGACGGAAAGTTCCATGCCCTTGAGGATCGGTGTGTCGCCGATGGTCAGCGACAGGTTCTCGATGTCGAGCAGGCTCATCGCTGCCGCCGCGATTTCGGATCGAGGATGTCGGCGATGCCGTCGCCCAGGAGGTTCAGCCCCAGCACGGTGACAACGATCGCCATGCCGGGAAAGATTGCCATCCATGGCGCCACCACCATGCGGGTCTGTGCGTCGAACAACATGCGGCCCCAACTCGGCATTGGCGGCTGGGCGCCGAGGCCCAGGTAGGAAAGCCCGGCCTCCGCCAGGATGCCCAGCGCGAACTGGATGGTGCCTTGCACCAGGAGCAGCGTGGCGATGTTGGGCAGCACATGTTCGATTGATATCTGCGTGCTGCTCTTGCCGGCGGCGCGCGCGGCAAGAATGAACTCGCGCGGCCATATCGCCAGTGCGCCGGCACGGGCGACACGGGCAAAGACCGGGATGTTGAAGATGCCGATGGCGATGATGGCGTTGACGGCGCCCGGCCCGAAGATCGCGGTTATCATGATCGCCGACAGCAGCGCCGGGAAGGCGAAGACGAGATCGTTCAGCCGCATCAGCGCCTCGTCGACGAGGCCGCCGCGTGCCGCGGCAAAGGCGCCGAGCGGTACGCCGACCCCCATGCCGATGCCGACAGCGACCAACGCCACGGCAATCGAATTGCGGGCGCCGACCATGACCATCGACAGGATGTCGCGACCGAAATGGTCGGTGCCGAACCAGTGCGCCAGCGAGGGTGCCTGTGTCTTGTCCGATATCACCAGCTTCGTGACGTCGTAGGGCGTCCAGCCATAGGAGACGATGGCCATTGCCAGGATCAGCAAGGTGATGACGAAACCGGCAACGAAGGCGGTATTCCTGAATGCCTTGGCCAGGATGCTGCCGAGCGTCTCCTCGGGGATGTCGATATGGAGCGTCATTGCCGGCTTCTCAGGCGCGGATCGACGACCGCATAGGAAAGGTCGACGAGGAGGTTGACGGTAATGACGGCGGCGACCAGCAGCATGACCACGCTTTCGACGACGATCAGGTCGCGCTGGGTGATCGCCTGGAACACCAGCCGGCCGAGGCCGGGCAGGTAAAAGACATTCTCGATGATGATGGTGCCGGCAAGCAGGAAGGCGAATTGCAGGCCCAGGATGGTCAGCACGGGGATCATGGCGTTGCGCAGCGCGTGTCGCCACAAGACGGCGCGATAGGGCAAGCCCTTGGCGCGGGCGGTGCGGACATAATCCTCGTTCAGCACCTCGATCAGCGCCGAGCGGGTGACGCGCGCCAGGATCGCGGCTTGCGGCAAGGCGAGAGCCACTGCCGGCAGTAGTAGTGATTTCAGCGCCAGCCAGATGCCGGCACTCCAGCCGGGAAAGCCGCCGGCCGGAACCAGCCGCAGCCAGACGGCGAAGACATAGATCAGCATCAGCGCGAACCAGAAATTCGGCACGGCGACGCCAAGCTGGGCGGCGCCCATGGAAATCGTATCACCGGCGCGTCCACGCCGGCTGGCGGAAAACAGGCCGACGGGAATGGCGATCATGGTGGAGAGCGCAAGCGCAATCAGCGCCAGCGGCAGCGAGACGGCAAGCCGTTCGCGCACCAGATCGATGACCGGCACCGAATAGGTGTAGGAGCGTCCGAAATCGAGACTGAGCAGGCCGCCGGCCCAGTGGAGATAGCGCAAGGCCAGCGGCGCGTTGAGGCCCATCTGGTTGCGCAGCAATTCGACCTGATCGGCACTGGCGTTCATGCCCAGCATCAGCCGTGCCGGATCGCCGGGCAGTATCTCCAGCACGGCGAACACCACCATGGAAGCCAGCAACAGCGTGGCGAGCGCAATGGCGAGGCGCTTGAGGAGGTAGGCGGTCATGGAAGGTGAGGCACTGTTGTTTTGCCCACCGGGCGATGGTTGCGTTCCCGCCCACCCCCCTCTGTCCTGCCGGACATCTCCCCCGCAAGGGGGGAGATTGAGCTCTCATTTACGCTCTCGCCAATCGCCGAAATGGCATGGCTGTCGGCGACGCAGAAACTGCCGATCTCCCCCCTTGCGGGGGAGATGCCCGGCAGGGCAGAGGGGGGTGTGACGGAGCGCAAATTCCGCCAGGCAGCCTGAGTCTTCAATCCGACCACTTCACCTTGGTCAGGTCGTTCGCCTGGATGGGCGCGTTTTCCCACAGCCCTTGCAGCTTGGCGTCCCATACTCCGACCTTCGGCAATTCGTAGAGGAAACCGACCACGGCGTCGTCGGCCAGGATCTTCTGTGCCTGTCCCAGCAATTCCTTGCGCTTGGCCTCGCCGGAGGTGAGGTTCAGATCGGCGATCACCTTGTCGAAGGCCGGGTTGTCGTAGTTGAAGTAATAATCCTTGCGCGAATAGATATCGATGTCGTTGGGTTCGGTGTGGGAGACGATGGTCAGGTCGTAGTCCTTCTTGGTGAATACCTGATCCAGCCACTGCGCCCATTCGACAGGAATGATTTCGAGGTCGATGCCGATGTCGCGAAGCTCGGAGGCGATGATCTCGCCGCCAAGCCGCGCGTAAGAGGGCGGCGGCAATTTCAGCGTTGCCTTGAAGCCGTTCTCCAGCCCCGCTTCCTTCAGCAGTTCCTTTGCCTTCGCGACATCATGCGGATAGCGGCCGGTGAGATCGACATAGTCCTTGTTGGCGGGCGACATGTGCGAGCCGATCGGCACGCCGAGGCTGGCGGAGGCGCCGTCGATGATCGCCTTGCGGTCGAGCGCATAGGAGATCGCCTGTCTCACCTGCAATTTGTCGAAGGGTGGCTTCTTGTTGTTGATCGACAGGATGGTTTCGCCCTCGGTCGCGCCGATCACCACCTTGAAGCGCGGGTCGTCCTTGACCTGCGCGACGCTGTCGGCGTCGAAGAACGGGAAAGCCTGGATGTCGCCCGAGAGCAGTGCCGGCACATAGGCCGCGGCATCCGGCACGATGCGGAATTCGGCCTTGTCGAGGGACGCCGGCGTGCCCCAGTAACTGTCCGATTTGACCAGGGTGATCGAGGATCCCTTGGCCCAGCCCTGGAATTTGAACGGGCCGGTGCCGATCGGCTTCTCCTTGTTGGTGTCGGCTGTCTCAGGCGCCACGATCACCGCGTCGCCCCAGCCCATATTGTAGAGGAAGGAGCCCTGCGGGTTCTTCAGCGTGACCTTGACCGTTGCCGGGTCGACGATTTCGACCGTGTCGATAGCCGCGAACAGGCCCTTTTGCGCATTGACCGAATTGTCGGCGCGGGCGCGGTCGAGCGAGAATTTCACGTCGCTGGCATCGAAGTCGGTACCGTCGTGGAATTTCACGCCGGTGTGCAGCTTGAAGGTGTAGACCTTGCCATCATCGGAAATGGTCCAGCTTTCGGCCAGATCCGGCAGCACCTCGCCATTCGGCCCGATGCGCGTCAGGCCCTCGAACACATTGGCGTAGAGAACCTCGTCGATCGCCGCGGCTGCACCCGCGGTCGGATCGAGATGCGGGGGTTCGAGCGGGATGCCGATGACGAGGTCGGTTCGCGCGGCAAACGCCTGACAGTCAGCGGCTAGTGCAAGGATCGTCGCGGCCAGAATGGTTTTCCACAATTTCATCGTGCAACTCCCCATGCGTTTCAGACACGTGCTCAAACCCGGGCGATAGAAGCGTGATTTTGCCGCGGAGTAAATTGCGTTTCGTTCTGCCCGTTGCCGTAGCTGGGAATGTTTTTGTCCTGACAGCCCTATCGGCAGTCGAAGCTTGTCGCGATGTGGGGCTATCCCGTGGCTGTGCCGCGCAACAGCACGTTGAGCCCGATCGCCATCACCTTGGCCGATTCCACCATGTCCGATATCCCGACCCATTCGTCCGGCGGTGGGCTAGGTCGAGAATGCCTGGGCCATAGGCGATGCAATCGTAGATGTGGCCGATGCGGGCAATGTGCTTCTGGTCGTAGGTGCCCGGCGAAATGACGTAGTCGGGTTCGCGGTCGAAGACCGCCATGATGCCTTGCGCCACCGCCTTGACCACCGGCGCGTCGCGCTCCGTCATCAGCGGCAGCACTTCCATCAGGTCGCGGATTTCATAGTCGAATTTGTTCCGCTCGCGCTTCAGGCGGTCGAGAATGCCGGTTACTTCACCTTTGACGGTATCGAGATCTTCCTCGAGCAGGAAGCGACGATCGATGGTCAGCCGGCAGGAATCGGGCACGTTGGGCGAGGGCAGGCCGGGCCGGAAATCCTCCGTCTGGCCGCCATGGATCGAATTGATGTTCATGGTCGAGCGTTTTGCTCCTTCGGGCACGACCGGCATGCGCGTCATCTTGCGGTCGAGCGCAGGGAACAGTTCGTCCTCGAATGCCCTGAGCACGGCACCCATATGGCGTACAGCATTGTCGCCGAGAAACGGCATCGAGCCGTGCGCGATCTCGCCCTTGGTCTCGATCTCCGCCCACCAGACGCCGCGATGACCGAGGCAGATGCGGTCCTTGTTCAGCGGCTCGGGAATGATGACGTGGTCGACCCTGGGTTTCGAGAAATAGCCGAGCCTGGCCAGATGGGCGACGCCGCCGAAGCCGCCGGACTCCTCGTCGACGGTGCCGGATATTTCGATGGCGCCGGGAAAGTCGGGAAACACTTCCAGGAAGGCTTCGGCGGCAATGATCGAGGCGGCAAGACCGCCCTTCATGTCGCAGGCGCCGCGGCCATAAACCTTGCCGTCCCTGACGATGCCGGCAAAGGGATCGACGGTCCAGCCGTCGCCGGCTTCGACCACGTCGATATGCGAGTTGAAGTGGACGCAGGCGCCGGGAGACCTGCCGTCGAAACGGGCAACGACATTGACGCGCGGGTAGCGGTTGGTGTCGCCGGGGGTGCCTTCGGCTCGAATGAATTCGGTCTCGAAACCGCTCTTCTTCAGCCGCGCGCCGAGATATTCGGCGCATGGCCGGTAGGCTTCACCGGGCGGGTTGATGGTCGGAAAACGGATCAGCTCGGCGGTCAGCGCGACGATATCGTCGCGCCTGTTATCGATTGCCTGGAGGAGTCGCTCGTTCATGCGGCGGAGTTGAGAGCGATCGTCCCGATTTTGCAAGCCCGCTGGTGATCGAGCCCGTGCGGCGTGTCGTTGCGGCAACTATCGCGGGAAATCGTTCAAATTGGCTGCTTTGGATTGGCGAATTGGTCAAGGAGTGTGTGCTACCCCGTTCACCTGCCATTAAAAAGATGAAAAACAACGTGATGGCAGGCGAGTAAGGGGCAATCAAAGGGGTTTGATCGCATGAAAAAGACAGTTCTCATGGCGGCCATTTTTGTCGCGATGCTGTTCGGTGCTTCGGGGCAGGGCTGGGCGGCCAGCCTCGTTGCAAACATAGACGTGTCGTCGCAGACGATGACGGTCAGGTATGGCCTGTCGGTTTACCGGTGGAGTGTCTCCACCGCCCGCGCTGGCTATTTCACGCCGCGCGGCAGCTATCGGCCGCAGCGTACGGCGCGGATGTGGTATTCGCGCAAATACCATATGTCGCCGATGCCATACTCCGTCTTCTTCCATGGCGGCTATGCCATCCACGGGACCGGCGCCGTCAGGCAACTCGGCCGCCCGGCGTCGCATGGCTGCGTGCGGCTGCATACGGCCAATGCCGCAACCTTCTATTCGATGGTGCGGGAAGTGGGTTTCGGCAACACGCGGATTGTAGTGACGAACTGAGGTGATCCAGATTCGCTGAAGTCGGCATCATCGGCTGGGGTAGGACCAATCTCCCCGCCAGCGGCGAGGCTTAAGCGTTTGCGGCCGGAGCGGGCTTCGGCCGGCGCTTTGGTCGCCCGCCGCCGATCTCCCACCTTTTGTGGAACCACATCCACTGGCCGGGATCTTCGCGTACCCAGCGTTCGACCACGTCGTTGAGACGCTGGGTGGTGGCGTGGACATCGACACTGCCGTCAGCGGTGCGCGGCAACGTCAGCTTGTCCTCGATCTCGAGCCGGAAGCGATTGCCTGGCAGCCTGACGCAGCGCGCCGGATAGACGTCGCAGTCGTAGTGACGGGCAAGGGTGGCCAGCACCCGGTTGCTCTGGCAGGGACGGCCGAAGAAGGTCGTATCCAGGCCGTTGGAGAATTTCTGGTCGACAAGGATGCCGATGTTGCCGCCATTCTCCAGGACCCCCGCCAGCGCGAATGAGGCGCCGGCCATCGATGGCAGCAAAGAGCCCATGGTCGAGCGGCGCGTCGAGAGGATGTAGTCGGCGAGATAGGGATTGTTGGGCGGGCGAAACAGCGCCGTGATGTTCATGCCGAAGGTCGCCGCCGCCACCGGCAGCAACTCGAAATTGCCGAGATGGCCGGTGAAGACGATATGCGGCTTCTGTTCACCCGCGATTTCGACGAAATGCTCTGTTCCCTTGACCTCGACGCGGCCGGGCGTGCTGGCCGCGGGATCGTAGTCGAACAGGGCGTCGAGAAAGATGTATTCGGCGGCAAGGCGGGCCATGTTGCCCCACATGTCGGAGGCGATCGCCTGGATTTCGGCTTCGCCCTTTTCCGGATAGGCCTTGCGCAGATTGTCGACGGCGACCTGATGGCGTCCCACCCAGGGGCCGACGCGGCGTGCGACGCGGTCGGCGAAATTCAGCGCGCTGTCGGCCGGCAGCAGACGCAGGATCGAGATGATCAACATCGCCGCGCGCGCAACCAGCCAGTAGTTGAGCTGGCGCAGCTGCCTGCCGTAGCGAAATTTGAGATCCCGGCGAAACTTCTTGAACACGGAAGTCAAGGCTCTAGCCGACGCGCAGGATGATCTTACCGAACACGTCGCGGCCTTCCATGCGCTTCAGCGCGGCATCGATACCGTCGAAGTCGACTTCGGTATCGATGACCGGTGCGACTTGTCCCGCCGCCATCTTCTGCATGGCGTTGGCCATGTTCTCCATGCGGCAGCCGAAGGAACCGAGCAGTTTCAATTGCTGCTGGAACAGCTGCATGAGGTTGATCTGCGTCGACACGCCCGAGGTCGAACCGCAGGTCACCAGGCGGCCGCCACGCTTCAGGCACAGCATGGAAGCGGCAAAAGTGTCGGCGCCGACATGTTCGAACACGACATCGACGCCCTTTTTCTTGGTCAACTTGCGCACGACGCCCTCGAAACGGTCGTCACGGTAGTTGATGACATGGTCGGCGCCGAGCGCCTTGGCCTTGTCGATCTTATCGTTGGAGCCGACCGTGGTGATGATCGTGCAGCCCATCCGCTTTGCCAGCTGGATGGCCGCCGAGCCGATGCCGGATCCGCCGGCATGAATGAGGATGGTCTCGCCGGGCTGCAGCCTGGCATTGTCGAACAGCATATGCTCGACAGTGCCGAAGGTGACGGGCGCCACCGCTGCGCCGATGTCGGTCACGCCGGGCGGGGCAGGAACCAGCAGGCGAGCGGGCAGGTTGATCTTTTCCTGCGCGAAGCCGTCGAGATGGAAGCCGTGAACGCCCGAAACATGCTCGCAGAGATTGTCTCGGCCTTCGCGGCAGGCTCGGCAAAGTCCGCAGGTGCGGGCGCCGTAGATCGACACCAATTGTCCGGGCAGCAGGCTGGAAACACCGGGGCCGACCGCCTCGACCTCGCCCGAGGCTTCCGCGCCGACGACCAGCGGCAGCTTGCGCTTGGCGAAGGCCATGCCGCGCCAGCCCCAGACGTCAATGTGGTTCAGCGCCACCGCCTTGATGCGCAGCGTGACTTCGCCGAGTGGCGGCGGTGGGGGAGGCGGCAGGTCCACCGTTTCAAGACGGCGGTCCTCGATAAGTTGCAATGCGCGCATGGGGCCTGTCGGTTCAGTCTGGCTGAGAAAGGTCGCTTAGACCGGTTCCCGCGCCATGACAAGGCAAGTATTCTGGCCGCCGAAGCCGAAGGAGTTCGACAGAACGGTGCGAACCTCGGCGTTGCGCTTCTTGTTCGGCACCACGTCGAGCACGATCGCGGGGTCGGGATTGTCATAGTTGATGGTCGGCGGAATGACGCTCTCGCGCATCGTCATCAGTGAGAACGCCGCCTCGACGGCGCCGGCCGCCGACAGCGTGTGGCCGATCATCGACTTGTTCGACGAGACCGGCATCGAGCCGATCCGCTCGCCGAATACCGTCGACAGCGCCAGATGTTCCATCTTGTCGTTCTCCGGAGTCGACGTGCCATGGGCGTTGACATAGTCGATCTCGTCTTCACTCAGGCCGGCATCGGCGAGGGCAGCGCGAACCGCGGCGATGGCCGGCGAAGCGTCCGGCTTCGAACGGGTGCGGTGGAAGTCGTCGGCCTTCTCGCCGCAACCGCCCAGGATGCCGAGGATAGTGGCGCCGCGAGCCAATGCCGTCTCAAGCGATTCCAGCACCAGCGCCCCGGATCCCTCGGCCAGCACGAAGCCGTCGCGGTCCCTGGAGAAAGGCTTCGACGCCTTTTCGGGAATGTCGTTGTGCGTGGAGAGCGCCGAAAGCAATGAGAAACGGATCAATGCCTCGGCGGTCGCGGAACCGTCCGCGCCGATCGATAGCGCACGGTCGCATTCGCCGCGTCGGATCGCCTCGACACCGAGCTGGATCGCGGTGGCACCTGAAGCGCAAGCCGTCGACAGCGTGATCGGCAGACCACGTGTACCGAGGCGGTCGGCAAGGCGGCCGGCGATCGAACCGAACTGGGTGGTCTCGAAAATATCCAGCTCTTTCAAGCTACGCGCCACCCGAAGCAGACTTTCGGCGGCGGTGTCATCCTTGTTCTTGTCGGAATTGTAGAGTGAGAAGCGCTCGGCCCAGTCGAGTTCGACCGGCGGCGAGGCGAGGAAGAGCGGTCCGCCGAAATCGCTGGAATCAAGACCGGCTTCGGCCACCGCTTCAAGGCCCGCAAGCTCGGCCAACTCATAAGTGAGGGGGCTAGCGCCCTTCGAACTCGACGGCAGGAAATCGACCATGCCGGAGATGCGGGTATTCAGTTGATCGATCGGAAAGCGGGTGATCGGGTGGATGCCTGACTTTCCCGAGGTCAGCGCTGCCCAATT
Source organism: Mesorhizobium sp. M1406 (assembly GCF_040317555.1). Lineage (NCBI taxonomy): Bacteria > Pseudomonadati > Pseudomonadota > Alphaproteobacteria > Hyphomicrobiales > Phyllobacteriaceae > Mesorhizobium > Mesorhizobium sp. M1406. Next base: position 92,721 of record NZ_JAMYKW010000002.1, read on the forward strand.
GTCCGTCTTGCCGACGCCAAGCGAGGTCACCACGCCGATGCCGGTGACGGCGACAATCGGCCTGCCCATATGATCGTTCAGATTGGCCATCCGGGAGCCCTCGACCTTTTATCGTTACAGCATGGATCTCGGAGCGCCGCCTCAGGCGGCGTTGACCAGCGCCATGCCCTCGAATTGGTGGTAGCCGATCGCCGTTGCAAGGACGGTTGCGGGAACGCCTTCGAACGGCGTCTCGGTTGCGGCATCAAAAACAGGGTAGGCGGCCTTGCGGTCGACAGCGAGTGCCGCCAACGCCACGGCGAAGGGAAACTGCGCTTCCTTCATGTGCCCGGTCAGCGTCGAAAAACCGCGCGCGGCGATCGCCGGATTGGCATCGAGCGCTGCTTTCTCGGCTGATGTCGCCGCATGGGCGCCCGATGCGCCCGACAGGGCCAGCAATTTGCCGTTCGGCAATGCAGCCTGCTTGAGCAGCGCGGCGATCTCGGCATCGAGTTCTCCCCGTGGCCGCCTGGCGCGGCCGGAGACGATCGGCCCAAGCTCAGCATAGATTTTCCGGCCCCGGCTTGTCGCGTGTTCGCGTTGCTCCAGCACCAGGAAGGCGCCGCCGGAGCCGGTCACAACGCCGCCGCCCTCAGCGCCTTGCCGTTGCCAGACCGGCTTCCACGGGCCGCGATGCAAATAGCCGGCAAGCTCATAGCCGAGCAGCATGTCGGAATGTTCGGTCTGGAAGGCGCCGCCGACCAGGATATGCGTCGACTGGCCCGAACGGATGCGCGCGGCGGCCGTCTCGACGGCGGCGACGCCGGCACCTTCCTCACCCATGAAAGTTCTGGACGATCCCGTCACCTTGTGGACGATGGAGATGTTGCCGGCGAGCAGGTTGGAAAGCTGGGCCAGGAACAAGGTCGGCCGCAATTCGGTGGTCAATTTCTCGTTGAGCAGCACATCGCGGTCGTTGCGGCTTTCCGAAGCGGCGAGAATGGCGGCATCGACCGCCTCGTCGCGCTCGCCGCCGCCGGCGGCCACGACCATGTCCATGGTCGTGCAGAGTTCGTCATTGCCCTTGATGCCGGCGTCGTCCAGTGCAAGCCCGGCGGCGTAGGTGCCGAGCCTCTGCCAGGTTTCCATCTGACGCTGATCGCCGCGTTTGGCGATCTGCAGGTTCCAGTCGATCTCAGGCAATGGATGGACGGTATAAGGCGCGAAGCGTGCCGCCTCGAGCACCGGTTCGAGACCCGGCTGCGCGAGCTTCTGCCAATGGGCGTCCGGACCTTCCCCCAGCGAGGAGACAAGGCCGATACCAGTGATGACGACGTCGCGGGGGCTGCTCATGTGCGGCTTTGTGGGTCAGGCGGCAGAGCGCGTCAAGATCGCGCGCTCAACCGAAGTCAGGCGTTCTTGGCGGCGACCAGCGCGTCGATCTTGGCGCACAGGTTCTTCATGACGAAGTAATCGTCGGTCGAAGCCTTGCCGTCATTGACCTCCTGGGTCCACTTTTCCAGCGGCACCTTGATGCCGAATTCCTTGTCGATGGCGAAGACGATGTCGAGGAAATCGAGGCTGTCGATGCCGAGATCGTCGATCGTGTGGCTCTCTGGGGTGATGGTGTCGATATCGATCTCGCTGGTGTCGGCAATGATCTTGGCGACTTTGTCGAACGTGGTGGACAAGGGCTTTTCCTTCGGTTGCGGGCGGAATCTGTCCGCATCTTGTTTGGGCGCTGTCTAATCGGTTTTTTCCGGCAGGAAAAGGCCTCATACGCCGGGTGCAGATGGGAACCCTGCTCTGCAAAGGCAAGAAGGGCCACCGGCTGACCGGCGGCCCTTCCCGTTGACGTCACGTCAGTCTTTGTCTCGATGCATGTCGTTTCCCAAAACCGGAACCATTTTGGGCGACATGCATCAGCTGTCGCGGAGCTTGACCAGATCGTTGAGCAGTCCGCCCGTTCCGTTGTGGACGGTCAGCCGCTCGACCTTTCCGGCGATGGTTTCCAGAGCCTCGAGCTCCTTCAGCCGCAGCATCACCGGGTTTTCCGCCATCACCCTGGCCGTGTTGAGCAGCGAACGCGTGGCGTTCGTCTCCTCGCGGCGACGGATGATGTTGGCCTCGGCCTGCTTTTCGGCCGACACCACCTGGTTGAGGATCTCGCGCATCTCGCCCGGCAGGATGACATCCTTGAGGGCGATATCGCTGACTTCCACTCCGATCTCGGCCATATCGGCGCGAACCTTGGCCGCCGCCTCCTCGTCGATCGTCACCTTCCTTTCAAGGATCTGGTCGAGCGTCAGCGCGCCAAGCGTCTTGCGGAAGGCATACTGCAGGGCGCGGTAGAGGGCTTCGGAGAAGTCCTTCACCATGCTCACCGCCTTGACCGGGTCGACGACCCGGTATTCGGCGGCGATGTTGACGCGGATCGTGACGCGATCCTTGGTCAGCACTTCCTGCCCGGCAACGTCGAGCGACTGGCGCTTGAGGTCGACGACCTTGATCTGCACCATGCGTCCGACGTTCCAGAAGCCATGCACCCCCGCCGTCAGCGTCCTGACCAGGACACCATCGAAGAAGAGCAGTCCGGCCTGACCGTCGACGACCGGATGGACGGACATCAATTCCGCCTTCCGCGCCTGGCCGAGCCGGCGCATGACCGCCGCGTCGATCGCGAGATCGACCGATGTGTCGATCAGCGTCACCTTCCACGGGCCGGCATCCGTCCACAGCACGAGCTTGCGATCCGGCGCCAGAACGGCGTGCAAATTGCCGTCACGCTCGATGACGGCAACGTCCGTTCGCCCGGTGCGAACCACGGTGAAATGACGCGCGGCCACATCCGGGAGCTTGTCGAACAACGCCTTCTCGTATGCCGAAACGAATTCCGGGTTCTTCAGATCGTGCCGGGACACTTCAAGGCTGCCGCGCCGGTTGGCGAGCCAATGTTCGCCCGGTATCAGGACAGCCTTGATCTCACCCTTGTGGAGGGTGAGGGCACGTTCGTTTTCCCTTACGAGGACGCGCTCGCGTCCAAGAACCTTGTCGAGAACAGTCATTGTCTCACTCCTGTCGGGCATGGCCCCATGCGAGGCGTCAAGTCATGCGTCGATCTTCCCTTCGTTTCTCGTTTCACATCGTCGTCTTGCGTCATCGTCCGGGCACGAATGATCCGGGGACTGGTGGCATCAATCCGTGGCGGACCTTCGGGAGCGGATCGCGGGGCAGCGAGGCGGGCGCCGGAAGCCGAAGCTTCCTTTGCCGGCTAAACTGCGCCTTGATCGTCACCGCGGGCCTGGCCGCGAGCCGATGGCGTCAGACTTTCGGGATGATCCGTGCCCGAGGGCTTGGGCCATCCGTCCAGTCTTTCGCATTCCAGTCCCCGGACCGTTTTTCAGATAACACCGTGGAAGGGTGCTGGCTTATCAGGCCAATGGAGAAGGATTTGAACCTTCGACAGTCAGATTCTCGATCTGATGCTCTACCCAACTGAGCTATCCGTGGTGCAGATGAAGGGACTTGAACCCCCGACCTCCGGACCCAAATCCGGCGCTCTCCCGCTGAGCTACATCCGCGATCCCAATCCCCAAAGCGGCGCCGTATACAGGGCGGCAGTGCCGCCTGCACGGGCGGAGACGAAAGCTCCAACCGTTGTGCTCACTCCAGTTCTCGTGACCGGGAGCGCGCCTATAGCCCCTGCGACGGGTTGTCGCAAGCGGCATTGTCGTGCCGGATTTGCAGCTTCTTTCAATGGTGGCATTTCGGCAACACCGATCCAATGCTGAAGGGAGCGTCGAAACTTCAGAAGGTGACGCGGCCGAGTACGCGCAGGCCGTCGCCCTGCGGCTCTACGACCACGGCCTCGCCTTCGCGGGGCGAAACGCCGGTCAGGGCCTGGATATTTTCCAGATGGGTGACCATGACCAGATTGTCGGAGCCGGAATAGTCGCGGATCTCCTTCAGGATCGCTGCGATCTGAGCGGCATTTTGCGTCTCGTCGCCCTTCAGGAGGTCAAGCGGCGCAAACAGCTTCGGTTCGGCCTCGAAAGCGATGCGGGCAGTGTCGAGGCAGCGGCAGTAGCGGCTGGACAGCACGCGCTCGATAGGTGCCGCACGAGCAGCGAACAAGGCGCCAATCTTGCTCGCCTGCTGCTTGCCGCGCGCCGACAGGTTGACCTGGGTGGTACAGCTGTCGATGTCGAAATTGACCGGATCGGTGGTGCCGGTGACCATAGCATGACGCAGCAGCACGACATGGCCGCCGTCGCGTAATAGCGCCCAGCCGGCGTCGGTGGCGTGGGCTGCGGCCGGGATGGCCATCAGAAGCAAAGCCAGCACAAATCGAATCATAGGCTATCCTTCTCCGGTTCCCGGCAATGGGTTCCGGTGACCGGACATATAGGGACGTAAAGCCATCCGAAAGACAAGGCGCGGTCGGGCGGAGCCCTACTTCTTGGCCATCTGCTTCTTCGCCAGATCGATTTTCTGGTCGGTCAACGGAATGGGCATCGTGTAGCCGGCTTCGGTAAACCCCCGCTTGGCGTTCTCGAAGAATTCGATGGCTTTCAGATATTCCGGCTTACCCGCGCCGTAACTGGCGTGGTTCCAATGGACGTCGCCGAGGTTGTTCTGTTCGAAGGCCCACTGCAAGGGCTGACTCTCGCGGGTGAATACCTTCAGCGTCGCCGTGAAGGCTGCCTCTGCGTCATTGAGGTATTTATCGGTGCGTTCGAGATTGCCGAGGTTGAGAAGACTCATGCCTATGCCGTTCTGAGCGTTGGCCCAATCTATGGGGGCTGCTTCGATAGTCAGCACCTCAAGCGCTGCCCGCCGGGCCGCGATTGAATCCTGCAGGGTTTTGGGATTGGCATCGCTCATGCTCAGCCAGTGCAGCGCCGAACCGAGACCGGCCTCACTCAGCGCCCATTGCCGCGGGTTCGTCTCGCGCTTGTACTCGCGCAACGCATCGCGGTAGGCGGCAATGGCCTCGCCGTAATGTTCCGGCTTGTCGGTCACACCGCCGAGAAGCTGCAGCGTGTTGCCCAGATTGTAGTGGCTCATTGCCCAGTCGAGCGGGAATTTTCGCCTGACATAGACCCGCCGTGCGGCCTGGAAGGCGCTCACCGATTGCTCGAGCCTGGCCGTGTCTTGGGTGCGCTGGCCAAGCGTCTGGTAGATCGAACCGAGATTGTTCTGCGCCGACGCCCAGTCCATCGGAAAACGCTGCCGGGTAAACACCGTCAGTGCATCGTCATAGGCCGCCGCCGCCTCTTCGAGCGCGCCGGTTCCCATATCGAAGCGGGCGACACCGCTTAGCGCGTTGCCGAGGTTGAGCCGGCTGGTTGCCCACGAGACCGGGAAGGTTTCACGGGTTCGCACCTCTAGCGCGGCCCGGAAGGCGTCGGCCGCCTCGTTGATGGTTGCGTTGTCGTTGAGCTGGATGCCAAGCGACACAAGCGTGTTGCCGAGATTGTTCTCGACCATCGCCCATTCCACCGGTGCTTTTTCGCGCGTGTATTCCTCAAGCGCCAGCCGGTAGGCGGCTTCGGCTTGCGTCAGATGCTCGCCGGCGGCCTCACGCTCGGACAGTGCATAGAGCGCCAGGCCGAGGTTGTTTTGCGAAGCCGCCCAGTCGAGCGGCACCTTGTCGCGCGGGCGCTTCCCGAGGGTGGCTCGCATCGCCACCACTGCTTCATTCAGGCGCTTAGGATCGCTCTCGCGTTCGCCGATTTTCAACAGCACATTGGCCAGGTTGTTCTGCGCGGCGGCCCAGTTGAGATCGTCCTTCTCACGCTCGAACACGACAAGGGAATCGCGAAAGATCCGCGCTGCCTCTTCAAGGCGCGCGGTCTCCGTCTCGCGCTCGCCGATGGTCTGCAGCACAACCGCCATGTTGTTGCGGGTGATCGCCCAGTCGCGATTCTGTTCGCCATTGGGGATGAAGTTCAGGATGGTGCGATAGGCCTCGATGGAATTTTGCAGCGCATCCAGGTCACCGGTGGCGTAGCCGTAAGCGTTCAGCGCCTCGGCCTCCTGGTTTTTGTAGTTCCAGCGCAGTTTGTCGTCCCATTTTTCGGCCAGCGAGAAAGCCTTGGCATAATCGGCGGCGGCGGATCTGTAGTCGAAGACCAGCCCCGAGGCATCGGCGCGTCTGGCGTAGATCGCGGCATCGGCAAGACGCTTCTGCTTGACGAGATCCTCGGCTTCATCGACCGCCTCGATCGTCTGCTCGACCCGGCCGACCGCGTCGTCGAGGAATGTGCGTGCCGTCACGATGGCGCCCTGGCCGATCGCTTTGTCGGCGGAGGCGACCAGCCGTTTGATCTCCGGATCGTCGGTGCGCAGCGCGGCGCGCTCGGACATCATCTTCTTCAGGCGTTCAGCCTGCGCGTCGAGCACTTTTTGCAGGTCGGTCGGATCTTCGGGGATCCTTTCCGTGCCGAGCGCCTTCAGCACGCCATAGAGTGCATCGAGCGGCACGCCTTCCTGCAGCGAGGCCAGTTCCACTTGCCCACGTTTCGGGTCGGGCAACTCGGAAATGGTCAAGAGCAACTGGCGGCGCTCGCCGGTGATCAGCCCGTCGTCGCCGGTCGGCTCCGCTGGCGCGACGCCGAAATAGAGCAGTCGGCGCAGGCTTTCATTGACCCAGGGGCGCTGCTTTGCCTTGGTGTCGAGATAGACCTCCTCGGTCACCATGCGCATGACCGAGCCGAACTCGGTGCCCTTCATCGCCGCGAGGTGGCGCAGCAGGGCGGACGCGTAAGGGCTGTTTTCGCCGGCGGTGCCATCGAGCGCTGGACGGCCCGGCTCGGCGGCGAAGCCGACCACGGTGCCCAGGCTCGCATCGGCCGCCGGCGTATTGCCGAGCGCCTTGGCGCCGCGTACCGGCTCCAGACCGCCGGCACCAATCGGCGAGGCGGAGGCGGTCGGCGCGCGCCGCACCACGGCATCCGCGGGGAACGGATTGGTGCGGCAGGCATCGAGCAGCACGATCGTCACAGGCACGGTCGCTTTCAGCGCGTCCATGACGGCGGAAATCGGCACCAGCGCCTGGTTGGCATCTCCGAGGGACGATACGTCGGCATCGACTGGAACCAGATAGTTCTCGCCGCCGGCCTCGATGCCGTGGCCGGAATAATAGATGAAGGCGACATCGGCGCCTTCGGCATCTTCCGAGAAGCGCTCCAGGTCACGCTTCAGCTTCGCGGCGTCGCGATCGGTGACGCTGCGGGCATCGAAGCCGAGATCGGTCAGCATCTTGGCCATGTCGCGGGCGTCATTGGCCGGGTTGGGCAGCGCGGCTATGTGCTCGTATTTCGACTGGCCGATGATCAGCGCCACGCCCTTGAGGCTTTTGGTTTCGGCTATGGCAAGCGCCGTCACGGCAAGGCAAATCAGTGCGGCGACGAAAGCCGTCAGCCACGCCTGCCGCAAAAGATTACGCTTCAAGGTTTCGACAAAGGCCATTTGTCGTTGGTGTCCGCCCTGATGATCCAAACCCTCTACAATGCTGCCAGTCTACCATGATCAAATTCGGGCATGATCAAATTCGGGCATGATCAAATTCGGGCGCGATTGCGCCGCGAGCGTGGCTCGCCTATCACGGGAAAAATGTCTCCGCTCACCGAAACCGTCCTTTTCGTCTTCAGCCTTGTCGCGCTCGGCTACCTCGCCGGGTTCACCGGCTATCTGAAGCCGGCGAGCGGCGAGGGCATAGCCGATTTCGCGGTAAGCGTAGCGATGCCGCTGCTGTTGTTCCAGACCATGGTGAACGCGGATTTCCACGGAGTGGCACCTTGGTCGCTGTGGGGCGCCTATTTCGCGGCCGTGGCAATCACCTGGGCCGCCGGCCATCTCGTCACCACGCGGATATTTGGGCGAGATGCACGCGCCGGCGTCGTCGGCGGAGTTTCATCGGCCTTTTCCAATATCGTGCTGCTCGGCGCTCCCTTTATCCTCGGCATATTCGGAGCGGATGGTTTTGAAGTGCTGTCCTTGCTGGTTTCGGTGCATCTGCCGATCATGCTGATGGCCTCGATCGTGTTGTTCGAAGCCTTCGGCCGCGCCAGCGGCGATCCGGTGCATCCCTTGCGCGTTATCCATAGCTTCCTCAAGCGGCTTTTCATGAATCCGTTGATCATTGGCATTCTGGCAGGGCTTGCATGGCGCATCACCGGTGCCCCGCTGCCTGATGTCGCCATGCGCCTGGTCGATGCGCTGGCCGGTACGGCGGGGCCGGTGGCGTTGTTCGCCATGGGGCTCAGCCTGCGCCGCTTCGGCATTTCGGGCAATGTCAGGCCGGCGCTGGTGCTTTCGGCGCTGAAGCTGTTCCTGATGCCGGCGCTGGTCCTCGCCTTCGTCTGGTTGCTCGGCCTGCCGCCCTTGACCGCCAAGGTGGCGGTGATGGTGGCCGCGATGCCATCCGGCGTCAATTCCTATCTGATCGCGGTGCAGTTCAACACCGGCCAGGCGCTGGCGTCGAACCAGATGACCATCGCCACCGCCTGCGCCGCCGTCACCACCGCTTTTTGGCTGACGGTGGTGCTCCACGTTTTCTGATAGGTCAGGATGCACACCGGCCTGCTCTCGCCTCGGGCTGGTCCAACCCCTATATGCCATGTAGCGATTGCTTGCGGGCCTTGCCCTAGGTAAAGAGCAGTGGCTCCGGCGTGCCGGCCCCAGTCCATGGCGCACGCTCACCGAAGACTTCACAGACCGGCCGTCAGCGCGCCGAACGGAGGATAGACCATGCTTCAGAAAACCAGCCATTTCATGCGGCAGGCCAATCTCATCAATGGCGAATGGGTGCAGGCCGACAGCGGCCAGACGGTCGACGTCAACAATCCGGCCACCGGCCTCAAGATCGGCACCGTACCGAAGTCGGGCAAGGCCGAGACGCGCCGCGCCATCGAAGCCGCCGATGCCGCCTTCAAGTCGTGGCGCAAGACCACCGCGCTCGAGCGCTCGAAGCTGCTGCGCAAGCTGCACGACGCGATGATGGACAATCAGGATGTGCTGGCCGAGTTGCTGACCATCGAGCAGGGTAAGTCGCTGTTCGAATCGAAGGGCGAGATCGGCTCGGCCGCGTCCTACATCCTTTGGTTCGCCGAGGAAGGCCGCCGCACCTATGGCGACGTCGTACCGTCGCCATGGGCGGATCGCCGCATCCTCGTCACCAAGGAACCGGTCGGCGTCATCGCCGCCATCACCCCGTGGAATTTCCCGTCCTCGATGCTGGCCCGCAAGCTCGGCCCGGCGCTCGCCGCCGGCTGCACCGCGGTCGTAAAGCCCGCCTCGCAGACGCCTTACTCGGGCCTTGCCTGGGGCGCGCTCGCCGAGGAAGTCGGCTTCCCCAAGGGCGTCATCAACATCCTGACCGGCTCGGCCAGCGAGATCGGCGACGAGATCTGCGCAAATCCGCTGGTGTCGAAGATCACCTTCACCGGCTCGACCGAGGTCGGCAAGCTTCTCATTCAGAAGTCGTCCGTCACCGTCAAGAAGGTGTCGATGGAACTCGGCGGCAACGCGCCGTTCATCGTCTTCGACGACGCCGATCTCGAGCGTGCCGTCGCCGGTGCGATCACCGCCAAGTATCGCAATTCCGGCCAGACCTGCGTTTGCACCAACCGCTTCCTGGTCCAGGCTGGTGTATATGACAAGTTCGTCGAGAAGCTCGCCGCCGCCAGCGACGGGCTTAAGGTCGGTTCCGGCCTCGAGGACGGCGTGCAGCAGGGACCGCTGATCGACGAGAAGGCGGTCGAGAAGGTCGAGGAACTGATCGCCGACGCGACTTCCAAGGGCGGCAAGGTCGTCGCCGGTGGCAAGCGCCATGCGCTCGGCGGTTCGTTCTTTCAGCCGACGGTCATCGCCAACGCGACACCCAAGATGCGATTCATGAAGGAAGAGATCTTTGGCCCGGTAGCACCGGTGTTCAAGTTCGAGGCCGAAGAGGAAGCCATCTCGCTCGCCAACGACACCGAATTCGGCCTCGCCTGCTATTTTTACACCGGCGATCTCGGCCGCGCCTTCCGCGTCATGGAAGGGCTCAGATACGGCATGGTCGGTGTCAATGAAGGCCTTATCACCACGCCGGAGGCGCCGTTCGGCGGCGTCAAGGAATCGGGTCTCGGCAAGGAAGGCGGGCATCAGGGCATCGAGGATTACCTCGACACCAAATATGTCTGCATCGGCGGCCTCGGCCTCTGATTAGCTACCTGAGATGGGGAGGCCAATGGCCTGCCCATCTTGCATGGTAAAACCAGCCGACTGGATCAACTGGCATTTGCGGGCATGGCGATGAAGGACGGCGAGGTTTTCGGTACGACGCAGGCAGGCGAGGCGGTGCGGCGCTTCACGATCAGGGGCGGCGGTATCACCGCCAACATCCTTGGCCTGGGGGCGATCATCCAGGATCTGCGCCTGACTGGGCACGATGCGCCGCTGGTGCTCGGCTATGACAATCTGGGATACTATGAGACCGATACGGCCTTCTTCGGCGCGGTCGTCGGCCGCTATGCCAACCGCATCCGCGACGGCCGTTTCACCATCGCCGGCAGTCGCTATCAGACCGAGCAAAATTTCCTCGGCAAGCATACGTTGCATGGTGGCTCGCAGGGCTATTCTCACAGGCCGTGGGCGGTTTCGCTGCATGGCAGGGATTTCGTCACGCTGACGCTGCATGACCCCGATGGCACGATGGGCTTTCCCGGCGCGCTCGACGTCACCTGCACCTATCGGCTGAAGATTCCTGGCACGCTCAGCGTCGAGCTGACCGCCACCTGCGAGGAGCCGACGCTGTGCAACCTCACCCAGCATTCCTATTTCAACCTGGATGATGGTGGCGCTTCCGACATTCTCGACCACAGGATGATGCTGAATGCCGGTGCCTATCTGCCGGTCGATGGCGACATGATCCCGACAGGGGTAGTCAAGCCGGTTGACGGCACGCCGTTCGATTTCCGCCAGGCGCGGCTGCTACGCATGGAGACCGAGGGCGAGCAACTGCCCTATGACCAGAATTTTTGCCTCGCCTCGTCACGTGGACCCCTCAAGCAGGCGGCATGGGTTCAAGGCGCCAGTTCCGGTGTCGAGATGGAGGTCTGGACCACCGAGCCCGGCGTTCAGCTTTATACGGGTCAGTATGTGACGCCGCGCACCGGACTGGAAGGGCGCAGCTACAAGGCCTTTTGCGGTTTCTGCCTGGAGCCGCAGATATGGCCGGATGCGCCGAACCGGCCCTATTTCCCGCAGGCAACGCTGTGGCCGGGCGCGATCTACCATCATGTGACTGAATATCGTTTCCGGCTGCCTTAAGGTCCGCCGATATTCAGGTGAGGCCGGCCTGACCTGAATCGCGACAGACCTTAGCTTAGCCTTCGAAAGCCGCTCGCAGCATGTCGAACGGCGCTAGCGCGCCGCGCACCTGCACCACGGCGGCGGCGACGCGATGGGCACGGCGCGCGGCTTCCAGCGGGTCGTGCCCGGCAAGTCGAGCCGCAAGGTAGCCGCCGTTGAAGGAATCGCCAGCTCCGGTCGTATCGATGGGGTCGGCGACATGGATCGCCGGGACCTCACACAGCGTTTCTCCCTGGGCAATCAGTGCCGGCGCTTCACCATTCTTGACGATGACCTCATCGACCAGTTGCCCGAGCCGCTCGGCGGTCGCTTGCGGTGTTGCATCGCCGAACAGCATCTGCTCGTCGGGGAAGGTCGGCAATGCGATGTCGGTGACGGCAAGGGCTTCGATGACCGCTGCCTGCGCCTCCTCGCGATTGCGCCAGAGCCGCGGCCGGTAGTTGGGGTCGAAGGCGACAGTCGAGCCCGCCGAGCGCGCCTTGGCGACGGCCGCCAGCAACGTGGCGCGCGCGGCGTCGTCCAGAATTGCCAAAGTGATTCCGCTGAAATAGACAAGCGCTTGATTTTCCAGGCTTTTCGACAGCGCGGCCGGGTTCGAGGCGAGCTGGCGCGCGGCGGCATCGCCACGCCAATAGGTGAAGGAGCGCTCCGCGCCGGTCAGCGTGATGGCATAGAGGCCGGGCCGCGCACCCGCTATGACCGGGCTGGAGCCGATGCCGATGCCGTTTTCGGCGAAGAAATCGATCTGGCCTTGCGAGAACGGATCGTCGCCGAAGGCCGAGACATAGGTTGCCGGCCGCTCAGTGCTCAACGCATGCAGCGCCCACAGCGTGTTGAACGTGTCGCCGGCAAAGCCCATGCGCCAGTTCGGTCCCGTCTGGCCCGACAGTTCGAGCATGCATTCGCCGATCGAGGCGACGCCGTTTCCCGCCATCTGCAATCCTCCAGTGATCTCGGTGCTGTAGCTTTTTGCCATCGGCAGCGCCATGCTTGGCAAGCAGGGTTTTTTCCGCCATGGCGTTTTCCCACAGCTGGCGGGATGCGATCCGTCCGGCAGAGCGTTGTCCGCAGAAGAGGAAACGGTTTGGCATCGATATGGCGCTATCTCCTGGCAGGTCTTGGTCTGGCTGCCCTGCTGGTCGGGATTCTCGCGGTCGTCTATCTGACGGCGCCGCGGTCGTCGCATTCTGCCGGCCCCGATATTTCGCGGACGAAGAACACCGACAACGGTCTGTTCGTGGCAAGTTTTTTGCCGGAGCGGGGCGTTGTGCGGCAAGGCCAACTGCAATCCTGGCTGCTGACGCTGAAGACAAAGTCTGGAGCGCCGGTGGAAGGGGCCGCGATCGCGATCTCCGGCGGCATGCCGCTGCACAGTCATGGCCTGCCGACCAGCCCGCAGGCGACCGACTATCTCGGCGACGGCCGTTATCGCATCGAAGGGGTGAAGTTCACCATGAGCGGCTGGTGGCAGCTGCATTTCGCGATTTCGGCCACCGCCGGTTCCGACACCGTGCTCTTCAACGTGGTGCTGTGAGCAAGAAATGAGGCGGCTTTCACGTTTTCTGGCGCTGATGGTTGCCGTTATCCTTGCCGGTTGCGGCAAGCCTGACTTTTCCGACGTCGAGAAGAAGACCATCGTCTCGCTGGCACTGTCGGCACTGCCGCCGCTGAAACCCGACACCACCAATCGCTTTGCCGACGTGCCGGCCGCCGCAGCACTCGGTTCGACGCTGTTCTTCGATCAGGGCATGAGCCGTGACGGCACGGTATCCTGTTCGACCTGCCACAAGATCGACCGGCAATTCCAGGACGACCTGCCACAAGCCGTCGGCGTCGGCCACACCAACCGGCGCACCATGCCGCTGGCCGGAGTGGCGCGCGATCCCTGGTTCTTCTGGGATGGCCGCCGCGACAGCCTGTGGGCGCAAGCGCTGACGCCGCTCGAAAACCCGCTGGAGCAGGCAGGAAACCGCACCGCCTACGCCCATTACATCAAGGCGCGCTTCGGCGAACGCTATGAGCGCATCTTCGGGCCGCTGCCCGATTTTTCCGGCATGCCGGCGAATGCCAGCCCGCTTGGAAACGATGCCGAGAAGGCTGCCTGGGACGCGATGAGCGGTGCGCAGCGTGACGCCATCAACGGCGTCTTTGCCAATATCGGCAAGGCGATCGCCGCTTTCGAACGGTCGATCGAGCCGGCGCCAACGCGCTTCGATCGGTTTGCGCTGGACCTCGTCACCGGCGCCGGGCCGAAGGGCGATGCCGTCTTCTCGAAGGAGGAAATCCTTGGGCTGAAACTGTTCATCGGCAAGGCCAACTGCGTGACCTGCCACAACGGCCCGCGCTTCACCGACAACGGCTTTCACAACACCGGCGTGCCCCCCGTTGCGGGCCTGCCGCCGGACCGCGGCCGCATCGATGCCGTGCGCCAAGTCGAGGCCGACCCGTTCAACTGCTTCGGCGCCTTTCGGGATGGTGACTCTAGCGCCTGCGGCGAGTTGCGTTTCATGGTCAAGGATGCGCCGCAACTCATCCGCGCCTACAAGACGCCGTCGCTGCGCGGCGCCGCGACGCGGCCGCCCTATATGCATGCCGGGCAGTTTTCGTCGCTCGATGAAGTGGTGGCGCACTACGCCAAGGCAGCCCCTAGCGTGGAGGGAACGTCCGAAGTTCATCCGCTGGAGCTGTCGGACCGCGAACGCGCGGCGCTAGTGGCGTTTTTGAAGACGCTTTCGGATTAAAGCTGCCAACGATATCGGCAATTGAAAGATATTGCAAAAAAGATATATTTCGATCAATGAGCTGGTCGGTCGTATTTCTCAATACCGAGGTAAGACGGGAGCTTGAGGCTCAACCGAAAGATATCTTGGCCAGCTTTCTGCGGATATCGCGTTTAATCGAGGCGCACGGGTTGCAGAAAGTCCACGAGCCATACGTCAAGCATTTGGAAGGCAGGCTTTGGGAAATGCGCATGAAGGGCCGGGATGGCATTGCTCGTGCAGTCTATGTGACCGCGGCAGAACGCCGTGTGGTGGTGGTGCGAGTGTTCGCCAAGAAGACGCAGAAGACTCCACGAAACGAGATCGAGTTGGCTCTTAAGCGAGCGAAGGAGGTTCTATGAGCCGGAAAACAATCTCCGTTGAGGACGTTGCCAAGGAATGGTTCAAGGACCCGGAATTCGTTGCCGAATACGAAGCCTTGGAGGAGGAGTTCGCAATCGCCGCAGCTTTGATTAAGGCCCGGGGTGAAGCTGACATGACGCAGGAAGAGGTCGCCGCCGCGATGGGGACGACACAGGCCGTAATCGCTCGTTTGGAGAGTGGTCGAAACATGCCTTCGACCCGAACGTTGCAACGTTTCGCCAAGGCGACCGGCTCGAAACTCCGCATCAGCTTCGAACCTGGGAAGCCGAAGTCGCGCACCGGTCATTGAACTCTACCGATCCTTCACCGTCTCCATTGCCACGAAGGTCGAGGTCTGGGCGACGTGGGGCAGGGCAGAAATGCGCTCGCCCAAGACGCGGCGGTAGGCGGCGATATCCCGGGTGCGGACTTTCAGCAGATAATCGAAGCTCGACGCCATCATGTGGCATTGTTCGATCTCCGGCACGGCCTGCACGGACCGGTTGAAGGCATCGAGAGCGGCGGATCGGGTGTCGGACAATTTCACCTGGACGAAGGCGACATGGCCTTCGCCCATACGCTCGCGGTCGATGATCGCCTGATAGCCCCTGATATAGCCGTCCTTTTCCAGCCGCTTCACCCGCGCCTGGACTGGCGTCTTCGACAGGCCGACCCTTGCGGCCAGTTCTGACATGGAAAGCCGGCCATCGCTTGCCAGCGCCGCCAGGATATTCCTGTCGATGCGGTCCAATTGGTCTTCTGTCACCGAGGATGCAGTCCATATGTCAATTTCTAGGCGCTCTAGATAGGGCAAATGAGCTGCAGTGTCGATTTCTTTGGACCGGCTGAAATTTCGAACTTGTGCTAGCTTGCGCCATTCGGTCCGGTGACCGCCGGCCCGATCCCTTTTGCTCGATCCACGGGACCGCCATGCCAGCGCTCGATGCCATCCGCCTGCAGATCCGCGCCAACTACCTGCCCGACGAAGACGAGGCCGTGAGGCGGCTGGCCGAGGCGACGGGGCTCTCCGCGAAAGACCGCAAGGCGATCTCGGCCCGCGCCGCCGATCTGGTGCGGGCGGTGCGTGGATCGTCGGATCCAAGGCTGATGGAAGTCTTCCTCTCCGCCTACGGTCTTTCCACCAAGGAAGGCGTGGCGCTGATGTGCCTGGCCGAGGCGTTGTTGCGCGTGCCCGACACCGAGACGATGGACGACCTCATCGCCGACAAGATAGCGCCGCACGACTGGTCGGCGCATTCGGGCGGCTCGAGCTCCATTTTCGTCAACGCCTCGACCTGGGCGCTGATGCTGACCGGCCGTGTGCTTGACGAAGGCGAGGGCGGCATCGAAGGCACGCTGCGCTCCATGGTGCGGCGGTTGGGCGAGCCGGTCATCCGCAAGGCGGTGGCCGCCGCCATGCGCGAGATGGGCGAGCAGTTCGTGCTCGGCCGCACCATCGCTGAAGCCGTCAAGCGCGGCCGGCCGATGACGCAGAAGGGTTATCTCTATTCCTTCGACATGCTGGGCGAGGCGGCTCGCACCGAGGCCGACGCCTTGCGTTATCACAAGGCCTATGCCGACGCGATTTCCTCGCTCGACGCCGGTTCCAATGGCCGTGATATCCGTCAGAACCACGGCATCTCGGTCAAGCTGTCGGCGCTGCATCCGCGCTATGAGGTGGCGCAGAAGGACGAGATGCTGCCTGTGATGGCCGAGCGTCTGCTGTCGCTGGCGCTTGCCGCGCGGCATTCGCGCATGGGTCTCAACATCGATGCCGAGGAGGCGGATCGCCTCGATCTTTCGCTCGACGTCATCGAAAAAGTGCTGGCCGAGCCGGAACTCGCCGGCTGGAACGGTTTTGGTGTGGTGGTGCAAGCGTATGGGCCACGCGCGGCCTACGCCATCGACTGGCTCTACGCATTGGCCAGGAAATACGACCGCAACATCATGGTGCGGCTGGTCAAGGGCGCCTATTGGGACACCGAGATCAAGCGGGCACAAGCGCTGGGGCTGACCGGCTACCCCGTTTTCACGCGCAAGGCCAACACCGATGTCTCCTATATCGCTTGCGCGAAAAAACTGCTTGGCATGACCGACCGCATCTATCCGCAATTCGCCACCCATAATGCCCACACCGTCGCCGCCATTCTGTCGATGGCGGACAATCGCGATACCTTCGAGTTCCAGCGCCTGCACGGCATGGGCGAGGCTCTGCACGAGACGGTGCGCCGGGCCGAAGGCACGCGCTGCCGCATCTATGCACCGGTCGGTGCGCATTCCGATCTGCTCGCCTACCTGGTCCGCCGACTGCTGGAGAACGGTGCCAACTCCTCCTTCGTGCACCAACTCACCGACGAGGACGTCGAGCCGGAGGACATTGCCCGCGATCCGCTCGAAACCGTCGAAAGCCAAGGCCCCGCCGCCAACCCCGCGATTCCCCGGCCGTCCCAGATTTTTGGCGACGGCCGCCGCAACTCGAAGGGATTTGATATCACCGACACGGTGACGCTGGCGGCGATCGACAAGGCCAGGGCTGCATTCGCTGGTCCCGACCGCTGGCATGCCAAGCCGATCACGCGGGCTGCCGGCTATGGCAAGCAGCGCCCGATCGTCAACCCGGCAAAGCCCTCCGAAGTGGTCGGCACCGTCAGCGAAGCCGCCGCCAAGCAGGTGGCGACCGCCGTGCGCTTTGCGGTGGAAGCGCAGCCGGCCTGGGCGAAACGTCCCGTGACCGAGCGCGCCGCGATCCTCAACCGCGCCGCCGATCTCTACGAGACGAATGCTGTCGAGTTCTTTGCACTCGCCACCCGCGAGGCCGGCAAATCGCTGGCCGACGGCGTAGCCGAAGTGCGCGAGGCCGTCGACTTCCTGCGCTACTACGCCACTGAGGCGGCCAATGCGGAGGCCGGCACGCAAGCGCGTGGCGCCATCGTCTGCATTTCGCCGTGGAATTTTCCGCTCGCCATCTTCACCGGCCAGATCGCGGCGGCACTTGTCACCGGCAATTCGGTGATCGCCAAGCCGGCCGAGCAGACGCCGCTGATCGCCTTCCGCGCTGTCGAGCTGCTGCGCGAGGCCGGCGTGCCGCAAGACGTCATTCAGCTTCTGCCTGGCGACGGCCCATCGGTCGGCGGGCCACTCACCGCCGATCCGCGCATTGCCGGCGTCTGCTTCACCGGCTCGACCGAGGTCGCGAAGCTGATCGAGAAACAACTGGCCGAGACCGCCGCGCCCGACGCCATGCTGATCGCCGAGACCGGCGGTCTCAACGCCATGATCGTCGATTCCACCGCGCTGCCCGAACAGGCGGTGCGCGACATCCTGGCCTCGGCCTTCCAGAGTGCCGGCCAGCGCTGCTCGGCGCTGCGCGTGCTCTACGTGCAGAAGGACGTCGAAAAGAAGATGCTGGAGATGCTGAAGGGCGCCATGGAAGCGCTCAATATCGGCGATCCCTGGCGGATTTCGACCGATGTCGGGCCTGTCATCGACGACGAGGCGCAAAGCTCGATTCGCGAGTACTGCACGAAGATGGGCCTGCAGGGCCGGCTGATCGCCAAGCTTGAAGCGCCCAAGGACGGCCGCTTCGTCGCGCCGCATGTCTTCCGGGTCAAGGGCATCGAGGACATGGAGCGCGAGGTGTTCGGGCCGGTACTGCATGTCGCCACGTTCGACGCCGACGAGATAGATGCGGTCATCGCTGCCATCAACCGCAAGGGCTATGGCCTGACCTTCGGCCTGCACACCCGCATCGAGGGCCGCGTGCAGCATTTCGTCGACGGCATCCACGCCGGCAACATCTATGTCAACCGCAACCAGATCGGCGCCGTGGTCGGTTCGCAGCCGTTTGGCGGCGAGGGGCTGTCCGGCACCGGACCCAAGGCCGGCGGTCCGCACTATCTCAGGCGCTTCCGCAAGGGGCCGGAGGCCGGAACCCGTGTGCAGGATGGCCATAAGGTGACGGCGACCGAACTTGCCGATAATCTGCCTGATCCCACACTTGGCGGCTGGTCGACGCGCTCAGACCGGATCGCCATTCTGAGGAAGCATCTGCGCGGCAAGGGTGCCGCGGCCATTGGCGCTGCCTCCGGGATCGACTTCGGCCAGGTCGACCTGCCGGGACCGACCGGCGAAGCCAACACGCTCTCGCTGTCGCCACGCGGACGAGTGCTATGCCTTGGTCCCGATGGCGATACGCTGCTCGCGCAGACGATCCAGGCACTCGCCGCCGGCAATGCGGTGCTGGCCGTGGCGCCCGGCGCCCCGGCGGCGCTCTCCCCGCTGACCGGCAAGGGCCTGCCGTTGGCAGCTATCGACGGCCGCCCTGATCCGGTCGAAGCGCGTTCGCTGCGCGTCGATGTTGTCGCCTTTTCCGGCACGCCCGAGGCCGCGCGCATCGTTCGCAAGGTCATCGCCGATCGCTCCGGCCCGATCGTACCGCTGGTCAGCGAGGTGCTGAACCCTGCGGCCTATGCGCATGAGCGGGCCGTCTGCGTCGATACGACGGCTGCCGGGGGCAATGCGAGCCTGCTGGCCGGAGCCTGACCCGGCCAGAGTTAGAGCCATTCACCGTTTCGTGGAAACGATGAATGGCTCTAACTCTTTTGTTTTTATGCATGTCGTTGTCCCAAAACCGGGACCACTTTTGGGCGACATGCATTACGCGCCTTCGACGACCGAAAACCCCTCGAACTGAGGGTGGCCGAGATAATGGACCTTTGTCGTGCCCACATTTCGGTGGGCGGCACGGAAATTCTCCGACTTGGTCCAGGCGATAAAATCCTCGTGGCTCGCCCACACGGTGTGCGACGCAAACAGCGTGTAGCCTTTGGCCTCGTTGACCGGGCCACGCAGCAGATGGAATTCCCGAAAACCCTTCATCTCCGCGAGGCTGGAGTCGCGGTTCTTCCACACGGCCTCGAAATCGCTCTCCGAGCCGGCCTGCACCTTGAAGCGGTTCATGGCGATGTACATGGTGGTTCCTTTCATGCTTGACGATCAATGGATGGCGTAACGGTCGACGGAGACTCAGAATGGGCCGATTGGTGCTTTGAACCGCCAGCTTAACATTCCGGTCTCCGACGGAATGGGAGGGAAGGGTGCCTGTTTTCGCACCAGCTCCAACGCGAATTGATCGAGTTCCGGAGAGCCTGAGCTTTTGGCAAGTTGCAAGTCGCTGATGTTTCCATTGGCCAGCACCACAAATGCCACCATAGCGTTGTTGCGGGCTGTCGATTGCGCGGCTTTCGAAACGCGGCGATTGGCGCGAGCCAATTTGTTGGCCACCTCGCCACTATAGCGAGACGTTGCCGCGTTGCCGGCATCGGCTTGTTTTCTGCCTTTGCTGGCAATTGCCGCTTCTATTTCGCGGCCGTCCGCTGTGCCGCGCTTCTCGTATGGTTCGCCTGCAGCTGCTGGGGCAGCTGCCCGAGTTGGCCTGGCGCTGGGGATCGGCGGCTGCTCCGGAACGGCCACAGGCGCCTCGGTGCTCTCGGGCTGAACGGTCGGCTGTGCCGGCGTTTCGGTCTTGGGAGCCACGCTCTGGTCATCGGGGCGTGGGGCGCCGGCCACCAATATGTCCGGGGTGATCGTCTGCTGTTTGACAGGTTCCGGCAAAGGCTTGAGCGGCGGCTCCGCCGCTTCCCGGGCGGGCTGCGCAGGTTCTGTTGGCGGTGCCGGCTTGGGCGGCGTTGCCGGCTGTGGTTTGGCCGCTTGCGGGTTCGGCACCAGCGCGACATTTATTGCCAAGGGGTCCTTATCCAGCGCGCTGCCGACCACATTGGTGCCGGACTGATCGCTGCCTTCCGCATGCATTGCGTCCTGGAAACTGGATGTCCCTGAGGGCGAGATCAGAAAAGCCGCTGCCACCGCGGCGTGGAGAGCGCAGGAGATGACAACCGCCGCCGTCCATTTGCGGTTCCAAACCGACAGGCGCGGTGGCGCAAGCGGCTCGGTTAGCGTTACCGCCAGCTCGGCGCTGGCTTCGGGGAGGGGACTGATATCCTGCATGTCTCCCCGCGAGACCTGCAGCGACAAGAGCGAAATTGTCAAATCAAGATCGCTTGGTCCAAAGGACAGCGCACGGAAGCCGGCCAGAGGCCACGCCACTGTGTTTCGCGTGAATGGGGGATGCAGTCCCACCTCACACGCCGAAAGCGATACCGGTCTTGGTGCCCGTCTTCAGCTTGCGCATGCAGGCATTCGGTTCGACGCCGGTACCGGTGCATTCGGTCGCGCTGTTGATCAGCACGCGGCTGACTTTCGAGCACTCGGTGCCGGCCAGATCGAAACGCGTCACCTTGGTCTTGCCCGCCGGCACTTCCTTGAAATCGAGCACGGTCAGCCGGTCGACGACGCCGGCCTCGTTGAACAAGGCGATCTCGAACGCCGCCTTGGACAGGTCGGCGCCGAGATTGTTGTTGACCACGAAAGTCAGGCGGCAACCCTTGTCGGAAGGTTGCGCACCGTTGAGTTCGAGGGTCAGCGCGGGGACCGGCGCGGACTCTTGTGCCCACGCCGGAACCATCGCAAGCGACATCGCCAGCGTCGAGGTCAGCAGACGAAGGGATGTCGTCAAGCTTGTCATTGTCGTCAGCCTCCAAACCGCATCGTTGCCGCCAGCTTCAACGTGATGCCGGGCTCATAGACCGCAACCGTCGTGCCGCCGTTGAGCGGGTTGGCGTATTTGACATCGAACAGATTGTCGGCGCGGAAATCGACCTTGAGATTGTCGGTCGCCTGATAGCTCGCGAAGGCATTGACCAGCGTGTAGTCCTTGGCCATCGCATTGCCCTTCGGCTTGCCATTGTACTGCACTTCGCCACCGACGGTCAGTTTGTCCTCCAGGAAGCGCAAGCCGAGCTGTGCCGTGACCTGGGAGGAGGGGATGGTGGCGAGATCTGCCCGGTCGCCCTCATATGAGATCGTGTGACCGTTGATGATGGAGGCCGAAAGTCCGGCATAGCCCCATGCCGCGTCGTAAACGCCTTCCATCTCGAAGCCGTTGATCTTGGCCTTGGCGAAATTCTGATACTGGAAGCAGATCGGGATGCCTGGGCCAAACGGGCAGCCGCTGGTCGGATCGAACGGCGACAGCGTCACGCCATCGATATAGTCATCGACATCGTTGTTGAAATACGCGGCCTTGAGACGAAACGCGTCGCCAGCGTCGATGATGTCGTTCTGCTTGTAGTTGATGCCGAATTCGGTCGTCTTGCCGGTCTCGGGCCGCAGATTGGGATTGGGCAGGAACGGGAAGCTGACGCCTGCCGGGTGATTGCCGCTGATCAGCGTCTCGGTGATCGACGGCGAGCGATAGCCTTCCGCATAGGTGCCATAGAACTGAAGGCCCGCGAGGCCTGCCGAATCGAACGGCGAAACACCGACGGTGATACGAGGCGACACCCTGTCACCGGATGTCTCGTGTGAAACGTCCTTCAGGCTGTAACTGTCGTAGCGCAGCCCGGCGATGACTTCGAGCCACTCCCAGGTGAGCTTGTCCTGGACATAGGCGCCTGACACGTTCCGCTTACCGGAGGGCGTGTAGAAACTGTCGCCGCCGGCCGCGCCGCCCGTCTTGACGTTGTCGCCGACCCAGTCGCCGCCATATGTCAGCTCATGCGCGATGCCGCCCGTTTCGAAGCGGGATGTGTTCCAGATGTCGATACCGGTCGTGCCGACGTCGAATGTCGACTTCGATCCTGCCGGCAAGACAACGGGTAGACCGGTGACCGGATCAAACCGGTTTTGCGGAACGAGGCTGGTCAGGTCGAGGTTGGTCTTGTTGTAGGAGGTGTTGACGTGGAGATCGAGCCAGCTCTTGTCCTCATCCGTGATGTTGTAGCGGGCCGTGAAGGTGTTCGACTTCAGGTCGACGTCATTGACCGGCACGCCGCCGCTGATCTCGTTCCAGCCGTCGCTTGAACCGACCCAGCCGAGCTTCACTTCGCTGTTGTCGGTCGGCCGGATGGTGGTCTTGAGCAGGCCGCTCAGCACATCGAAGCCGGTGCCCTTGACCGTGTCGCCACCGCCATCCTTGTAGTCATCGTAATTGCGGTAGACGATGTTGCCGAGCGCATCCCAGTTCTCGTTGAAGCGATAGGCGCCGGATGCGCTTGATGTCCAGCCCTTGCCGTTGCTCTCATAGCGTCCCGTGACGGAACCAGCCCATGTCTCGTCAGGCTTGAGGAAATCCTGGGCATCCTTGGTGTCGAAGAAGACGACGCCGCCAATGGCGCCCGAGCCATAGGTGTTGGCGACCGGACCGCGGATCACGTCGACGGATTTGACGAGCTCGGGGTCGATGTAGAAAGTCGACTGCGTGCCGTGGTCGGAGCGCTGGAAGTTCTGCCGTGCGCCGTCGACGATAACCGCGACGCGGCCGAAATCCTGCAAGCCGCGGATGTTGATGCTGGTGCTGACGCGCCTGGCGTCGGCCTGCGCCGCGACACCGGGCACCCCGAGCAGCATCTCGTTCGGCGTCGTCGCCATGCGGCGGTCGAGCTGTTCCTGATCGACGTGGCTGGCCGAAGCCAGCGATTCGATCGCCGTCTCGCCGGTGCGGCTGATGACGAGGATCTTGTCGAGCAGCGTTGCGCCCGCTGGTGCGGCTTCGTCAGCCTTCTTCATTTGATCTGTCTGCTGGTCCGCCGCCTGCTGGGCGTTGGCCAGTTGCGCCGACAAGGCGATCGCCGCCACGCTTGCCAGCAAAGCCGCCGCACCGTTCGCCGCCGACCGGCCGCGCCATTCCCAATTCACCAACCCCATGCCCCAACTCCAAAATCCAGGTTTCATGCTGGCTGGCCCGGGGCTGGCTGGCATTTTTGATCGTGTCCGGCGTCTTAAATCTTGACTCATTTAATCCGGTATTGCACTGACTAGTAAACATGATTATTCAAGTCAAGATATGAATCGGATTACGCAACGCCTAGCCAGACGCCCGGCACAGGAAAGGGATCCATCCAGATGAACACCCACAATCCCAACGATTTTCGCTATCGCGTCCGCCGTTCCGACGATGCCTCCGCCCGTTTCGACCGGGTTCCGCTGGCGGTGCGAACCCTGTCCAGCAACACCCTGTTCCAGGGCGAACACGAGATCGGGATCGAGCATCATGGCGCGCTCTACCGGCTGAAGATCACCCGGCAGGGCAAGCTCATTCTCAACAAGTAAGGCAAGGCAGTAGGGACGAGACATGGACCAGCGCGTAAAACCCGCCCCGCATGAAATCCGGCGGGCACGGACAGACAATCCGAAGGCGCGCGAGCGTGATCTGGCTGCCCAACTCGGCATTTCGGAGGCCGAGCTGGTCGCCGCGCATTGCGGCGACGGCGTCGTCCGCATCGAGCCGCGCGTCAACGACCTTTTAACCGGCCTCGAGGCCGTCGGCGAGGTGATGGCGCTGACCCGCAATGAAAGCGCGGTGCACGAAAAGATCGGCGTCTATGACAAAGTCGTCACCGGCAACCACAATGCCATGGTGCTTGGCGAAAACATCGACCTGCGCATCTTCCCGAAGGTGTGGGTGCATGGCTTTGCGGTGGAAAAGCGCGATGGCGACGAGATTCGCCGCAGCCTGCAGTTCTTCGACGCGGCAGGCGAGGCCGTGCACAAGGTGCATCTGCGGCCGGCCTCCAGCCTCTATGCGTATCAAAAATTGGTCGCCGCGCTCGAATCGTCCAATCAGGAGCCGACGGTCGATATTTCTGGGCCACTCCCCGATGACGAGATCCATGGCGACGAAACGACCGCCAATCTCGACGACCTGCGTGACCGCTGGAGCCGGCTGACCGACGTGCACCAGTTCTTCGGCATGCTGAAGACGTTGAAGCTCAGCCGCCGGCAGGCGGTGCGCATGGTCGGCCAGGACTATGCCTGGCTGCTCGACAATGACGCTGTCCGTGCCATGTTCCATCACGCCGCGGAAGGCGAGATACCGATCATGTGCTTTGTCGGAAACCGCGGCTGCATCCAGATCCATTCCGGCCCGGTCAAATCCATCAAGCCGATGGGACCATGGATCAACGTGCTGGACGAAACCTTCCATCTGCACCTGCGAACCGACCACATCCACGAGGTCTGGGCCGTGCGCAAGCCGACCAAGGACGGTCATGTCACCTCGCTCGAAGTCTATGACGCCGAGGGCAAGATGATCATCCAGTTCTTCGGCAAGCGTCATGAGGGCGAGAGCGAGCGTGACGATTGGCGGTTCCTGGCAGAAAACCTGCCGCGCATCCCAAGCCCGACCGCAGCCTGAGGATTACAGCCATGGTTTCCTTTTCCAGACTGGCGCCTGTCCTTGGCTTGGCGCCCGTTTTAAGATCGGCAATGGCACCGGCGATCGGTCTGTCCCTTGCTTTCGTCGCGCTGCAACCTGTCAGCGCCGCCGAAGGCACGGCCGTGTTTGCCGATCCCTCGAGGATAGCGGCCGTTGGCGGCTCGATCACCGAGATCGTCTATGCGCTCGGCGAGGAGAAGCATCTGGTGGCGCGCGATTCCACCAGCCGGTATCCGAAGGCGGCGCTCGCGCTGCCTGATGTCGGCTATATGCGCGCCCTTTCGCCGGAAGGCATCCTGTCGGTAAACCCGACCGGCATCCTGGCGCTGCACGGCAGCGGTCCCAAGGAAGCCGTCGATGTCTTGAAGAAGACGAGCATCCCGTTCATCGAAGTGCCCGAGCACTATAGCCACGAAGGCATCCTCGAGAAGGTCCGCATCGTCGGTGAGGCACTCGGCGTCGACGCCAAGGCCGAGGTGCTGGCCAAGGAGCTTGACGCCAAGCTCACGGCAGCCGAACAGCAGACGGCGTCGATCAAGGAGCGCAAGCGCATCCTTTTCGTGCTGTCGATACAGGGCGGCAAGATCCTGGCGGCCGGCAGCGAGACCGCCGCCGACGGCATGGTCAAACTGGCTGGCGGCGTCAACGCGGTCGAGGGCTTTTCCGGCTACAAGCAAATGTCCGACGAGGCTGTTGTCACCGCCAGGCCGGACGTGATCCTGATGATGAGCAATGCCGGGCCTCCGGTATCGGACGACGAATTGTTCGGCAATCCGTCGATCGCCTCGACGCCGGCCGGAACCGCGCGCAAGCTGATCCGCATCGATGGCGGCTATCTGCTCGGCTTCGGGCCACGCACGGCCGATGCCATCCACGACCTCGCTGTCTCGCTTTATGGCGGGCAGGTCACGGATTGAGCAGGCAGATCATGGTCGATCAATCGATCGCCGGTCCGGTGATGGCGAGCGAATCCGAAGGCGACCGGTCGGGCCGCGCCCGCATCGTCATTCTTCTGTTGTGCCTGGGGCTCGCGGCTGCCGTTTTTCTGTCGCTGACATCGGGGGCGTCGGACGCATCGGCCGTCAGCGTCATCGGCGGCTGGCTGTTCGGCACAGTGCCTGATAACGCCGCGCTGAGCGCCCGCGACAGCCTGATCGTCTACGACATCCGCCTGCCGCGTATTATCCTCGGCATGCTGGTTGGCGCGGCGCTCGCGGTCTCCGGCGCGGTCATGCAGGGGCTGTTCCGCAATCCGCTGGCCGACCCCGGCCTGATCGGCGTTTCGGCCGGCTCCAGCCTCGGCGCGGTTGCCGTCATCGTGCTCGGCGCTACGATATTGGCTCCGGTGACGGCCTTGCTCGGCACGCTTGCACTGCCGTTGGCGGCCTTCTGTGGCGGGCTCGCCACGACGCTGGTGCTCTATCAGGTTGCGACGCGACGGGGGCAAACCTCGGTCGCCACAATGCTGCTCGCCGGCATCGCGCTGGCAGCACTCGCCATGGCGCTGACCGGCATCCTCATCTTCATGGCAGACGATCGCCAGTTGCGCGACCTGACCTTCTGGCAGCTCGGATCGCTCGGCGGCGCGACCTGGGCAAAGATTGCTTCCGTCGGGCCGATCATAGTGCTGGCGCTGGCGGCGATGCCATTCCTGGCACGCGGCCTCAACGCGCTGGCGCTGGGCGAGGCGACCGCCGGCCATCTCGGCATTCCGGTGCAGCGGCTGAAATACACGGCCATCGTCGGCGTCTCGGCGGCGGTCGGCGCGTCCGTCGCCGTCAGCGGAGGCATCGGTTTCGTCGGCATCGTCGTGCCGCATCTGCTGCGCCTGCTGATCGGTCCGGACAATCGCTATCTGCTGCCGGCGTCGGCGCTGCTCGGCGCCTCATTGCTGCTTCTGGCAGATGCGGTCGCGCGTACCATCGTGGCGCCGGCCGAACTGCCGATCGGCATCGTCACCGCGATCGCCGGTGCGCCGTTCTTCCTTTGGATCCTGCTGCGCAAGCGCGGCGTGATTGATTTGTGAGAGTGGTTGATTTGCGAGAGTTGGGACCTGTGAGGCTTGGATGATCGAGGCAAGGGACGTTTCGGTTGATATCGCCGGCAAGCCTATCGTCAGCGGTGTCGATTTCCACGCGCGCGCCGGTGAGATCGCCGCCATTGTCGGTCCCAATGGCTCGGGAAAGACGACCTTCCTCAAGGCGCTTTCCGGCGAACTCGCCTACACCGGGCGCGTCGCCCTCAATGGCCGTGATCTCCGCGCGATGAAGCCGGTCGAGACCGCCGTCCAGCGCGCGGTGCTGCCGCAGGCGACGACGCTGTCGTTCCCGTTCACGGTGCGAGAAGTGGTCAAGCTTGGCCTTGTCGGCGGCCGCTCGGGCGTCCTGCCGGGCGAGGATGCGCGGCTGCCGGAGCGGGCGCTTACACGCGTCGATCTCGACGGCTTTGCCGGACGTTTCTACCAGGAGCTTTCCGGCGGCGAGCAGCAGCGCGTCCAGCTTGCGCGCGTGCTGTGCCAGGTCTGGGCGCCGGTGCTCGACGGCAAACCGCGCTATCTGTTCCTCGACGAGCCGGTTTCCAGTCTCGACATCAAGCACCAGCTGATCATCATGAACATTGCCCGCGACTTCGCCAGAAGGGGCGGCGGCGTGGTCGCCATCCTGCATGATCTCAATCTCACGGCCATGTATGCAGACCGGATCTTCGTCATGCATCGCGGCCGGCTGGCCGCCACCGGATCGCCTAAAGATGTGCTGAGCGATGACCTGATCGAAAAAGTGTTCGACTGCCGGCTCCGGGTCGGCGTGCTGCCGGCCGGGAACATGCCGTTCGTGCTGCCGCAATCGTCAGTCGGTTAGGCAGCCGGGGCTCGGCGCTCCATCAGCATGTCGATGCCGAGCAGGTTGCGCACATTCGGCCGCGCCGCCACGAGATCGGCGATCGTGTAGCGCTCCAGCACCGCGAAGAACGCGTTCAGTGCCTCGCGCAACGCCGAATTCAGCGCACAGCTGTCGACCAGCGGGCACTCTGCGGCGTCGTTCTCGAAGCATTCGGCCATGGCGAAGCTCTCTTCCGTCACGCGCACGACATCGAACAGGCTGATGGCTTCGGCCGCCCGGCCAAGCTTGACGCCTCCATTCCTGCCGCGCACGGTCTGGACAAGACCGTGCTCGACAAGTGGCTGCAGGATCTTGAACAGGAACAGTTCCGACACCGAATAAGCGGCGGCGATCTCGGGGATGCGGCTCAACCGGTCATCGTTTGCCGCGCAATACATCAGGATGCGCATGGCATAATTGGTCTGGCGCGTTAACCGCATTTTGTCCTCGCAAAGCAATAGGTTGAATCGAATATGGCCCATACCTTGGAATAATTCCAGACTAGCGCGCCATAATAGGTGAATATTCTCGTCAACTTATGTGCAAGACCGGAGAAAACCGTGACCGCGCGGGACAGGGCGGGCATTCGGGCAAACGAGATACTAGATTAGCCCGCAACCGACGAGGAGCAGCTCGACCATGGCACAATCGGCCCAGGCCATGACCCCTTCGCGAACCGGTAGCGACGCGAATGCCAAGCTTTCGGCCCTGCGGCGCACCAAATTCGCGGCAACAGCCGCACTGGCGCTGTGCGTTCTCGTCTTCGCCATAGCCAAGTCGTTCGAGCATGGCTATCCGTGGCTCGGGTTCGTCGCCGCCTTTGCCGAGGCCGCGACCATAGGCGGCCTGGCCGACTGGTATGCCGTGGTGGCGCTGTTCAGGCGACCGTTGGGGCTGCCGATCCCGCACACCGCCATCATCCCCGAGAACCAGAACCGCATCGCCGACAATCTCGGCCGCTTCATCGAGGTCAACTTCCTGGCGCCCGAGCCGGTGCGCGAAAAGCTTGCCGAGGTCGATTTTTCGGCGCTCGTCGCCGATTGGCTGGCCGATACCGAGCGCGCCGCCGACCTGTCGCGCTTCGTCGTGCGGCTGGTGCCGCAGACACTGGCCGCCGTCGAGCAATCCGGCCTGCGCGGCTTCGTCACCAGCCGCATGCTGGAGCAGATCGAGAAGGTGCCACTGGCGCCGCTGGCGGCCGAGCTGTTGTCGGCGCTCACCGACGATCGCCGCCACCAGAAACTGTTCGATGAATTCACCAAGGTGATCGGCCGTTTTCTCAACGACGAACAGGCGCTGGCGACGATGCGCGAGAAAATCCGCGAGGAATTGCCGTCGCTGTTCAACCTGTTTCGCGCCGACGCCTACCTCCTGAAGAAGATCGTCGCTTCGGCCGGTTCGCTGCTCGACGAGGTGAGGGCC
This sequence comes from Mesorhizobium sp. M1406, assembly GCF_040317555.1. Classification (NCBI taxonomy): domain Bacteria; kingdom Pseudomonadati; phylum Pseudomonadota; class Alphaproteobacteria; order Hyphomicrobiales; family Phyllobacteriaceae; genus Mesorhizobium; species Mesorhizobium sp. M1406. Next base: position 121,757 of record NZ_JAMYKW010000002.1, read on the forward strand.
GATCCCGACCACCCGATGCGCGCCGAATTCGACCGTTTCGCTCAAGGCTTCATCGAAAAGCTGAGGACATCGAAGCAATACGCCAAACGCGCCGAGAAGCTGAAGCGCGATTTCCTGGCACGGCCGGAGGTCAAGGGATTGGCCGGCGACATGTGGGCAAGACTCAGCCGGTTCATCGAGCAGGACGCCAAGGCGCCGAATTCGGTTATCCGCGCGCATCTTGCCAACATGTTCGTCGAGGTCGGGCGGCATCTGGCCAGCGATGCGCAGATCCGGGCCGACATGAACCAAGGATTCGTGGTGGCGCTCGCATCGTTCGTGGAGAGCCAGAAGAGCGGCGTGTCGACATTCATCGCCGACCAGGTCAAGCGCTGGGACCTTGCGCAGCTGACGCGGCTGATCGAGATGAACATCGGCAGGGATCTGCAATACATCCGCTTCAACGGCATGATCATCGGTGGGCTCGCGGGTGTCGTGCTCTACGTGGCCGAGCGGCTGTTCCTGGTGAATTGATGCGCGGTGAGGCTGGCGCTCATTCCACAGCGCCCGAATGGACTCGCGGCACGCGAGTGCTATTCTCTCCTTGAGGGCGCCCGCATCCGCGGCAAGGGCGAGCAAAGAGCATGGCAAAACAACCGGAATCCGATTCCTTCATGGACATGTTCGGCAGGTTCGGCCGCGACCTGAAGGTGTCCAATGTCGATGTCGAGGCGATCCTCGACCATCATCGCAAGAACCTCGACGCGCTGGAGAAATCGGCACGAGCCGGTGCCGCCGGCGCGTCCTCGCTGTTGTCCAGGCAACGCGAGATGTTGCAGGACACGCTGCGTGAGGTCACTGAGATGGCGCAAAGCTACAGGACGCCAGGCAATCCGCAGGAATTGATGGCCAAACAGACGGAGTTTGCCAGAAAGTCCTTTGAATCCGCGTTGAAGAGTGCCGGCGAAGTAGCTGAACTGGTCAGGAAATCCGGCACCGAATCGGTCGACATCCTGCGCACGCGGATCAAGGAGGCGATGGTGGAGATCCGCGCCGGCTACGAGAAGAAGTAGCAGATGTGGCCGGGGCCGGCTCGTTACTGCCGGATGCCCTGAAAACCGAGAAATCCCGATTTGACCTGCCGTTGCGCTGGGAGGATGCCACGATTGCTGCCGGATTCGGCGGAACGGATTCACGCAGGGCGAATTGACAGAGGCCGCCTGTTCGTGGTCGGAGGCTTTGGAAGCGATCGGGAAAGCAGGAATGACTGAAATACGGCCTAACACGCCGCCGACCTTCGACCAGTTGAGGACGATGGCCGGGCAAGAGCTCGGTGTGTCGGAATGGACGACGGTCGATCAGAACCGCATCAACCAGTTCGCCGAATGCACCGGCGACCATCAATGGATTCATGTCGATCCTGAGCGGGCACGGCGGCAAAGCCCGTTCCGCACGACGATCGCACATGGCTATCTGACGCTGTCGATCATCGGCGCGCTGGCGCTCGGCATGGGCATCGTGCCCGAGAATACGCAGGCCGCCTTCAATTATGGCTTCGACAAGGTGCGCTTCCTGGCACCGGTCAAGGTCGGCGCGCGCATCAGGCTGCGCACCACGCTGCTGTCGATGGAGGACAGGGGTCCCGGCCAGTATCTGATGAAGGCTGCCAACACGGTCGAGATCGAAGGCGAGGAAAAGCCCGCTCTGATGGCTGAAACCCTGGTCATGCTCTATGAGCGCCGCAAGCGGGCAGGCGCCTAGAGCGATCCGCTAGGAGCCGTCGGTTTGCGCAAAGTCAGAGGTTTCTGACCAGTCTCTGCCGCCTGAACTCGGCGCGGGCCGAGAGCAGTGCGAGGAACAGCGCGACCAGCACCAGCACCGTTGCCGTCTGAAATGTGACCTGCATTCCCCGGGTGGCGGCCTCGGAACTCAGAAGACCAATGCCTACGTGCCCTTCGGCCGATGCGATGGCGAATATGGCGCCCATCAACGATGCGCCGGTGATAAGACCGAGATTGCGCGAAAGGTTGAGCAGGCCGGAAACGACGCCGCGCTGGCCGGCACCGATACCAGTCATGACGGCTGCATTGTTGGATGTCTGGAACAGCGCGTAACCAATACAGGTGACGGTGATCGGGACGACATAGCCGGCAATGCCGAGTTTCGTCATGGCCAGCGACAGCAGGAGCGTTCCCGTGGCGAGGCTAAGCAGACCGGCGACCATCATCCTGTGGGCGCCGAAGCGATCAGTGAGGCGTCCGGCTACCAATGCCGACAGCGCCGAGACCAGCGGGCCGGTCGACAGCACGAGACCGACCATTGCCGCATCCAGGCCAAGCCCGCTGGACAGGTAGAACGGGGCCACCACCAGGGTCGCCATCATCACCGTGGCGACGACGAGGCTCATGGCGAGACTGGCGCTCAGTTGGAGGTCGCGGAAGCTGGCAAGCTGGATCAAGGGGTTTTTCACTTTCGCCTGGACGGCGGCGAAAAGAAAAAAGCCGATGCCGGCCGTGACCAGCAGGCTGATGTTGAGCGCGCCGAAATTGCCCCTGCCAAGCGTCATGGCCAGTGCATAGGCGGCCAATGTCAGGGCCAGCAGGGCCGTGCCAATGACATCGAACGTGCCTCCGTCGTCGCGCGCTGCCTTGCTACGCGCCGGCAAGGCACGCCAGGCGAGAGCGAAGGTGAGCACACCCATTGGGACATTGACGAGGAAGATCGCTCGCCAGCCGAAGCCGGCGATCAAAAGGCCGCCTAGCGAAGGGCCGAGTGTCGTCCCGATCGCGGACATGGCGCCGAGCAGGCCCATGGCGCTGCCGGTCCGTTCCTTGCTCACCGTTTCGGCGACAAAGGCCAGCGTTAGCGCCATCATCAGCGCCGCGCCAAGTCCCTGTACGGCCCGCGCGGCGATCAGCAGCCAGAGCGTCGGCGCCAGGCCGCAGAGCACCGATGCCGATGTGAACAGCGCGATGCCGCCAAGCAGCAACGGCCGGCGCCCGAACATGTCGGCCAGCCGTCCGGCGCTGACGATCAGGGTGGTAATGGCGAGCAGATAGGCCAGAACGACCCATTGCACGGACTGGAATGACGCGCCGAACGTTTGCATCAGCGACGGTAGGCCGACGCTGGCAATGCTGGTTCCCAGCGACGACAGCAGCGTTGCGAGCGACAGGCTTGCCAGCGCCCAGCGGGCGGATTGCATCTGTGGCAGCGCCGATGCGCGCCCGTCCCGATTTTGCTCAGCGATTGCCACGGCGAACTCCTTTCCATCAGCTCCAGTACCGGAGCTAGCGGAGATCTAGCCCCTTGGTTGATGTGGCGGAAGGCGCAGCGTTTGCATCTTATTCGTGCGTTTGGCGCCATATCATGCCATGATCCGCCGATGACATCACCCGATCTCAATCTGCTCTTTGCTCTCGACGTCCTGCTGGCGGAAGGCAGCGTGGCGCGTGCGGCCAGCCGTCTGCGGCTCAGCCCCTCGGCGATGAGCCGCACGCTGGCGCGGCTGCGCGAGGCAACGGGCGATCCGCTGCTGGTTCGCGCCGGTCGCGGCCTTGTGGCGACGCCGCGTGGGGAAGAACTGCGACGGCAGGTTGGTCGTGTCGTTCAGGACGCGGAAGCTTTGCTGCGTCCTGCCACCCTGCTTGATCTCTGGAGCCTGGACAGGATCTTCACGCTGCGCACCAATGAGAGTTTCGTCGAGGAATTCGCGCCTCGTCTCGTCGCCCGTATCCAGGCCGATGCGCCCGGCGTGCGGCTGCGCTTTGCACCGAAGTCCGACAAGGACGTGACGTCGCTGCGCGACGCGGCGATCGATCTGGACATAGGCGTCGCTGGCGAGACCGGACCGGAGGTGCGCATCCAGGCATTGCTTCGCGACCGCTTCATCGGCGCCGTGCGAGCGGGCCATCCCTTGTGTGAGGGCGCGGTGACGCCAGAGCGCTATGCGGCAGGCCGGCACATCAGCGTTTCACGGCGTGGCCGCGAGAAAGGGCCGATCGACGAGGCCCTGAACCTGCTCGGGCTGCGGCGGACAGTCGTGTGCATGGTTTCGGGCTTCTCGGCAGCCCTTGCCATGGCCCGCACATCAGACCTGATCGCCAGTGTGCCCGAGCGGCATACCGAGGGCGCACGCGCCGGCATGCATAGTTTTCCCCTGCCGGTTGCCATTGAGGAGGTCACCATCTCCATGCTGTGGCATCCGCGCCTCGATGCCGATCCGGTGCAACGCTGGCTGCGCGACTGCGTGCGGGAGGTCTGCGCGGCGCGGTGACCGGCAATCAACGCTCCATCGCCGCCTCGAGCGCCTTGAAAATCCGCTCGTCCGCGCATTGGGCAACGTTGAAGCGCAGGAAGCGGCTGGCCGTTCCGGACAGGCTGAACGCGTTGCCCGGCGCCAGCACGATGTTGTCGGCCAAAGCGCGGCGGGCCACTTCGGCCGCATCAACGCCATCCGGCAGGCGGCACCACAGGAACAGGCCAGCAGGCTGGTCGATCCAGGGCGTGATGCCGATCGCCTTCAGGCGGGCGCTCGTCTCGTCCATCGCGCGCGAAAGCCGTGCCCGCAGCAAATCCATGTGCTTGCGATAGCTGCCGTCCTTCAGCAGCGTCAGCACAAGTTCGGCCGCCAGCCGGCCGCCGCCGAAGGTGGTGGCGATCTTGAGGTCGGTCAGGGGCTCGATCCAGTCGCGGGGTGCCGCGATGAAGCCGCAGCGAACCGAGGCCGATAGTGTCTTGGAGAAGCTGCCGATATGGACGACGCGGCTCAGCCCATCGAACGCCGCCAGCCTGGGGGCAGGGGCATGTTCGAAATCGGCGAAGATATCATCCTCGACGATGGTCAGATCCGATTGGTCGGCGAGCTTGAGCAGGCGGTGCGCGGTGACCGGCGACAGGACCGCGCCGGTCGGATTGTGGATGGCGGAGTTGGTGATGTAGAGGCGCGGCCGATGCTCGGCCAACGCCTGCGCGAACAGGTCGATATCCGGCCCCGACGGCGTGTAGGGGATGCTGACGACCTTGGCCCTGTGGGCGCGCAGCAGAGCGTGGAAGTTGAAATAGCAGGGGTCGTCGACCAGCACCGTGTCGCCGGGTTCGATCAGGAAGCGGCACAGCAGGTCGATGGCCTGCGTGCCCGACTCCGTCAGCATGATCTGCTCGGGGGAGGCTTCGATGCCGTGCCCGGCAATGCGCCGCGCCAGCAATTGCCGCAGCGGCGGCAGGCCGAGCGGCGTGCCGTAGTCGGCCAGCGCGACATCGTCGGCACGCGCTACCGTGCGCAGTGCCCGGCGCAGTCCCGCCTGGGGCATCCACGAGGCCGGCAACCAGCCGCAGCCGGGCTTCAGCATGTGATCGCCTGCTTCCAGCGACTGGCGCGAAATCCAGAGCGGATCGACGGCGCGGTCGAGGCGAGGCCCAATCTCGGCCAGCGACAGCGGCGCCAGCGAGCCGGCGGCATAGAAGCCCGAGCCCGGCCGGGAGCGGATCGCGCCTTCGGCGGCGAGCCGCTCATAGGCTTCGACCACGGTGGATTTGGACACCTGCATCGATTTGGCGAAGGCGCGGATCGAGGGCAGTCGTGCTCCCGGCGTCAGGCTGCGCGCCGCGATCCGCTGGCGGATCGTCGCCATCACGCCTTCGACGAGCGTTCCGCTGCTCTCGCTTCCTGTGGTCTGTTTGTCCATCCGTACTGCTCGTCCGACCGTGACAGTTTTGCATAACTGTACCGCATTGTCTCTGGCAATGCCACGGGCTCCGCACGATACAGAGCCGACAAACGGAGCATAGGATGGACAAGACCGCGGGCGGCTGGATGAACGGATTCATCGGCGTGTTGATCTTCAGCGGTTCGCTGCCGGCGACGCGCGTGGCGGTGAAGGATTTCGATCCGACATTCCTGACGTCGGCCCGAGCGGCGATTGCCGGACTGCTTGGCCTCGCGCTGCTGCTCCTGTTCCGGCAGAAACGTCCAGAGCGCGGCGACCTGCCGTCGCTGGTGATCGTCGCGCTCGGCGTCGTCGTTGGTTTTCCCATGCTGACCGCCCTGGCGCTGAAGCACGTCACCACGGCCCATTCCATCATCTTCGTCGGCTTGCTGCCGCTGGCGACCGCGATCTTCGGCGTGCTGCGCGGTGGCGACCGTCCGCGCCCGGCATTCTGGCTGTTTTCATGCGTGGGCAGCGCTCTGGTCGCGGGTTTTGCCCTGACGCAGGGGGTGACCGCCTCGCCGGTCGGCGACGGTCTGATGATCGCCGCCATCGTCGCCTGCGGTCTGGGCTACGCCGAGGGTGCCGCGCTGTCCCGCAGGCTCGGCGGCTGGCAAGTGATCTGCTGGGCGCTCGTGCTGTCGCTGCCGATCATGCTGGTGCTGACTTTTGCGACGCAGCCGCCGTCCTTTGCCGGCGTCGGCTCCAGCGCCTGGATCGGTCTTGCCTATGTCTCGCTGTTCAGCATGCTGATCGGCTTCGTCTTCTGGTATCGCGGCCTGGCGCAAGGCGGCATCGCCGCCGTGGGGCAACTGCAGCTGCTGCAGCCCTTCTTCGGCCTCGCCCTGGCGGCGACGCTGCTGCACGAGCAGGTCAGCCCGCTGATGATTGTAGTCACGTTCGGCGTGGTGCTATGCGTGTTCGGCGCGAAGAAATTCGCGAGGTAGAGCGGACTCCGGCGACCGTACCGTTGCCGACTAAAACTTCGTCACAACCCCGATGCCGATGCCCTCGAAGCCGCCCATCGCCATCAAGGCCGCGGGCGCCTCGTCGAGGCTCATCTTCTTGCCGACCAGCAGCTCGGGCTTGAGCTTGCCGTTGCGGATCATGTCCATCATCGCCTGGTAGCGGTAGGCCTGCATGCCGTGGCTGCCGAGGATCTCGAGTTCGAAGGCGATCACCTTATCCATCGGTACCTGCGGCCGGGCATGCTCGCCCAGCATCAGGCCAACCTGCACATGGCGGCCGCGCCGGCGCAGATTGGAGATCGAGTTGAAGGAGGTGGTGGGGTGGCCGAGCGCATCCATCGACATGTGCGCGCCGCCATTGGTGATCTGCTTGACCACCTTGACCACATTCGGCGTCTTCGACGCATTGATGGTGGCGACGGCGCCGATCTTTTTGGCGAAATTGAGCTTCTCGTCGGTGAGATCGATGGCGATGACATTGGCGCCCATGGCGCTGGCGATCATAATCGCCGACAGGCCGACACCGCCGCAGCCATGCACCGCCACCCATTCGCCCGGTGTCACCCGGCCCTGATCGACAATGGCGCGAAACGAGGTGACGAACCGGCAGCCGAGGCTGGCGGCGGTGGCGAATTCCATCTCGTCGGGCAAGCGCACGAGATTGGTGTCGGCGTGCTCGATGGCGACATATTCGGCGAACGAGCCCCAGCCGGTGAAGCCAGGTTGCGTCTGGTGTTCGCAGACCTGATGGTTGCCCGAATTGCACTCGAAGCAGCGGCCGCAGCCGACGGCGAACGGCACGGTGACGCGCTCGCCGGCTTTCCAGCGGGTAACCTGCTTGCCGGCGGCGACCACGATTCCGGCCAGTTCGTGGCCCGGCACGTGCGGCAGCGTAATGCCGTCATCATGACCCATCCAGCCATGCCAGTCACTGCGGCACAGGCCTGTCGCCTCGACCTTGATGACGACGCCATCGGCTGCCGGCTTCGGATCGGGAACGGTCTGGATGGTCGGCGCTTCGCCGAATTTCTCGAAGACGACGGCTCTCATCGGTCACTCCACCCTGCTGCGTTGCAGGAAACGATAGCCGATTCCCTGTCCGGTCAAGCGGAAATCGATTCCGCCAGAGCTGCTGTTCCGGCGCCGACGCTATGCGTGGGCGGACGAAGTCTACTCGGCATCGATCTGGTTCTGCGGTGCGGCTTTCTGGAAGGCCGGCAGCGCCATGCAGGCGGCGTTGATGCGCGCGATCGTCGGGTAATTCGTCAGATCGACCCCGAACCGGGCGTTGCTGGTGACCTGCGCGGCCAGGCAGATGTCGGCCAGGCCCGGCGTATCGCCATGGCAGAATGTACCCGTCTCGGGTGACGACACCAGGATCTTCTCAAGCGGCTGAAAGCCCTCGTTCACCCAGTGGCGGAACCAGTTGGTGATGTCCTCGTCGCCGGCGCCGAACAGCGTGCGCAGCGAGGTCAGCACGCGCAGATTGTTCACCGGGTGGATGTCGCAGGCGATCATCTGCGCCAGCATCCTCACGCGTGCCCGGCCAGCCGCATCCCTTGGCAGCAGCGGTGGTTCGGGCCTGGTCTCGTCGAGGAATTCGATGATCGCCAGCGATTGCGTCAGCAGCCTGCCGTCGCCGAGGATCAGCGCCGGCACCAGACCTTGCGGATTGACCGCGAGATAGGCCGGTTCCAGATGCTCGCCATGGCGCAGATGATGCGGGACGTAGTCGTAGCTCAGCCCCTTCATCTCCAGCGCGATCCGCACCCGGTAGGAGGTGGAGGAGCGATAGTAATTGTGCAGGATGAGTTCGCTCATGCGCTCACTTCGGTTGGCCGATGGTTACTTCGATCGTGCCGATGCCGTCGACGCCGCCAGTGATCGTGTCGCCGGCACGAACCGCGCCGACGCCGGCCGGCGTGCCGGTGAAGATCAGGTCGCCGGGCTCCAGTTCCACCGCCTCGCTGCAGATCGACACGATATCCGATATCGGCCAGATCAGCTCGGCGAGGTCGGCATCCTGCCTGACCTGAGCGTTGACGGCGAGCCAGATGCGGCCCTTTTGCGGGTGTCCGGATTTTTGTGCGGGGACCAGCGGGCCGCAAGGGGCAGAGCGGTCGAAGGCCTTCGACCAGTCCCACGGACGGGCGGCCTTCTTGGCCTCGTCCTGCAGATCGCGGCGGGTGAGGTCGATGCCGACGCCATAGCCCCAGACATGATCCAGGGCTTGGCTACGAGCGATGCGGAAACCCGGCTTGCCGATCGCGGCGACCAGTTCGATCTCGTGGTGCAGATTGGCTGTCAGCGGCGGGTAGGGGATTGTGGCGCCGGAATCGACCACCGCGTCGGCCGGCTTGGTGAAGAAGAAGGGCGGATCGCGCTCGTCATTGCCGAGTTCGCGGGCATGCGCGGCGTAGTTGCGGCCGACGCAGAAGATGCGGCGCACCGCAAAGCGCTCAGGGGAGCCTGCAACGGCCACCGATGCGATCGCGGGCGAGGGAAGGACGAAGTCTGTCATGGAAGTCTCTGCTTGGCGGCTAACATTCGACCGATTTGGGCGCCCGGGCAAGGCGATTTGGTCGAGAAAGTGCCGGCGGCACTTTCCGCTGGAGATGGCGATATACTATTTGGCAATAATCTGGCCATGGTGGCGGGGTTATTCTAATCGCCCTTGAACTGAAACGAACCCCTATGACCGCAACCCACGATCGCGCCCGGTTCTTGATCATCGACGACCACCCGCTGTTTCGCGAGGCGCTGCACAGCGCGGTGCAGATGGCCTATCCGGAGGTCGACACGGTGGAGGCGCGTTCGATCACCGAGGCGCTCGATCTTCTGGCCGACGCCAAGCCGTTCGACCTTGCGCTGCTCGACCTCAGCATGCCGGACGTGCACGGCTTCGACGGGCTGCTGCAGCTCAGGACGCGCTATCCGCGCCTGCCGGTGGTGATCGTCTCGGGCCATGAGGAGCCGAAGATCATTTCCGAGGCGCTGTCCTATGGTGCCGCGGGTTTCATTCCGAAATCGGCGCGCAAGAGCGACCTGGCCGCCGCCATCCGCTCGGTGATGGAGGGCGCGGTCTATGTGCCCGAAAGCTATGAAGGCCGCACGCCCGACGCCGAAAGCGTCGACCGCGCCGACATGGTGCAGCGCCTGTCGACGCTGACGCCGCAACAGCTGCGCGTACTGCAGATGCTGCGCCAGGGCCTGCTCAACAAGCAGATCGCCTACGAGCTGCAGGTGGGAGAGACCACCGTGAAAGCGCATGTCTCGGAGATCCTGCGCAAGCTCAATGTCTATAGCCGCACGCAGGCGGTGATCGAGGTGTCGAAGCTGGACAATGCGGAGCTGTTTCGGGATCAGGCGGGGTTTTGAAGCTTACTCTCCTCCTTGTGAGGAGGGTATGGCCCTTAAGCCAGCAAATGCGCCAGCAGCGCCCTTAATTGTGCCGGTTTCAGCGGCTTGCGCATCAGTTCGATGCCGCCGGCGCGGGCGGCCTTGGCGACGGCCTCGGAACTGTCGGCGGTGACGATCAGCGCCGGCACGGCGCGGCCGAGATAGTGGCGGACTTCGGCGATGGTGGCGGTGCCGAGATCGCCGCCGTCGAGGTGCTGGTCGGCAATGACGATGTCTGGCACCCAGTCGGTGTCGCCGAGCATGTCAAGTGCATCGTCGGTCGAGGTCGCGGCCCGCACCAGGCATTGCCAGCGTTCGAGCAGGAAGGTCATGGCCTGCAGCACCTCGACATCGTTCTCGACCAGCAGCACCTTGGTGCCGAACAGGCCATAGCCGCGCGGCCGTTCCATGTCGGCAAGGCTGGCGATGGCGTCGGCCGGAGCGCCGATGCCGACGGGAACATCGATGTGGAAGATCGTGCCGCGGCCGACCTTCGATGAGAATGTCACGGGATGACCGAGCGCGCTGGCCATGCGGCGCACGATGGCAAGTCCGAGCCCGAGACCGCCGCCGTCCAGTTCGGCATTGGCCGGCGAGGTGCCGCGGTGGAATTCCTCGAACACCGCCTCGCGCTGGTCGTCGGGAATGCCGCAGCCGGTGTCGGCGACGTCGATGCGGATCGTGTCGCCGCGATGCCTGGTGCCGACCAGCACGCCGCCCGAGCGGGTGTAGCCCAGCGCGTTGGAAAGGATGTTCTGCAGGATGCGGCGCAGCAGCGTGCGGTCGGAACGGACCACGGCGTTGACCGGCCGGAATTTCAGCGACAGGCCCTTCAGCTCCGCCACCGGCTGGAAATCCGAGCGCAGTGACGAAAACAGCGCCTCCAGACTGACGTCGCTTATGTTGGGCTGAACCACGCCGGCGTCGAGCTTGGAGATGTCGAGCAGGGTGCGCAGCAGGTCTTCCATCGTCTCCAGCGAGCGCTCGACCTGCCGCACCAGCTTTTTGCCCTCGTCGCTGGTCTGTACTTCGGCGAGCGCCGAAACCGAGAGGTGGGCCGCGTTCAGCGGCTGCAGGACGTCGTGGCTGGCGGCGGCGAGGAAGCGGGTCTTGGACAGGTTCGCCAGTTCGGCGTTTTCCTTGGCGGCGCTGAGGTCGATGTTGGATTGTTCCAACCGGCGCAAGGTTGAGTGCAGTTCCTCGGTGCGCGTGCGCACTCGGTTTTCCAGCGAAATCGCGGTCTGGAACAGCGAGAAGGCGTTGCCTTGCTGGTCCATCGACCGCTCAACGCGGCTGACCAGGGCCGCGTTGATCTTCTTCAGCTTTTCAAGATCGTTTATGTCCCTGAGCGGCATCCTATTTCGCCGCCTTATTCCGCTGCCTGGCGCTCGCCAAAGGCGATGCCGGTAAAAGTCTGGTTCAGGTGCATCGACCGGTACTGTTCGCCATAGGTGCTGAAGCCGATGACATTGTTGGCCCGGTAGAGTTCCGAGATGTCGCGAAACACCTGCCGGTTGCGCGCATCCAGCCGGCGCAGCACGCAGTCGAAGCCGAGGATCATGTCGATGCCGCCAAGCCTCTCCTCGACACCGCGCAGTGCGGCGCGCGTCGCTTCGACCATATCCTTGGGTTGGGCGATCGACAGCACGACGCCATCGTCTATGGCGCAGAAGAACGACAACGAGCCGTCAGGATGCATCTTCTGGATCGACCGGCAGTAATATTCGCCGCCGACCTTCACCACCACCGGATGCGAAGCAAAGCTCAGCGGCGTCAGCGACCGCGCGACGATGCCGATGGAAGCGGCATATTCCTCCGCCGCATTGGTGGCGTTGAACTCGCGCACGATACGGTGATCTGGATCGGACGCCGTCACCACCAGCTTTTCGTCGGTGGGAACGAAATTGTCGGTCTTGAAGACATGGAACGGAATTTCGGTTGATATCAGCACGATGATGGCGCTGTCGGAGGTGACCTTGCCGTTGGAGATCAGGCGCGTCGTCTCGAACTTCAAATCATCGCCGGCCGAGCCGCCGAGCAGCGGTATGTCGTCGAGGCCCCAATGGATGGCCGAACTCACCGCTTCCTCGGCATAGGAAAGCCCGTCGATGAAGCAGAGCGCGAATGTGCCTTGAGTGCGGTCGCAACCCAGGCGCGCGCGCAGCGACCGCCGCAAGGTCTCGACCTCGCTGGTGATCCTGTCCATGCCAGACGACGACAGATTGTCGACCATCACGCTGACGGCGGTGAACACGGCGGATGGAAGCAGCATGGCGAGCACATGACCGTCCTCGAGGCCTTGCGGCGTGATCTCGCCGGCGGTCGAGCAGCCGGCGTGGTGGAGCGCCGGCGCGTGGGTCATGAGCGCCTGGGAAAGAGCGCCGGCCTCGACCAGGCTCTGGGAAAAGAACAGCAGGGCAAAGCCCGCGTCGATAGCGGCTGCTTCCAGCGCGATCGCCCTGGCGAACGCCTCCATGTCGGGCTCGTCCGTGGTGAGCGCCGACAGGCCGCATGCATAGCGCGTCCGTGAATTGGCCAGCGATGTCCTCCGCGTTTCCTCCGACGCGTTTTTGTGCGCGGCTGTTTTACATGCTTCTGGCGCGCGGGCGTCGACCAACATTGTTGCCTTCAATCGGTATTTTGGCAATGGGGCAGCCGGGACTGCACGTCTGGGCGCGGCCATGACCGAAAGTACAATGTGCGGCGTTTGCGACCTGCTGTTTTTTGTGCGTTGTGCGGTGTACGAATAACGCGTGGCCGACGTGCCAACACCGCGTCGGCAACGTGATGACCAAGGTTGATACCCAGGGAGGGACCATGTCGGACATTTCGTTGATGGTGAACGGAAAGCGGGTCAGCGGTGCTGCCGAGGACCGAACGCTTCTGGTTCACTTCCTGCGGGAAAATCTCGGCCTTACCGGCACGCATGTCGGTTGCGATACCTCGCAATGCGGCGCCTGCGTCGTCCATGTCGACGGCAAGGCGGTCAAATCCTGTACGATGCTCGCCGTGCAGGCCTCCGGCTCGACCGTGGTGACGATCGAAGGCCTGGCCAATGGCGCCGACCTGCATCCGGTGCAAGCCGCCTTCAAGGAACATCACGGGCTGCAGTGCGGTTTCTGCACGCCGGGCATGATCATGACGGCGACCGACATGATCAGCCGCCACCCCGAAGGCCTCGACGAGGCGACGGTGCGCGCCGAGCTCGAAGGCAACATCTGCCGCTGCACAGGCTACCACAACATCGTCAAGGCGATCCTCGCCGCATCGAAGACGATGTCCAAGGCGTCGAAAGGCAAGGCGAAACAGGCTGCCTAAGGGGTGAATAGTGGATGGTGAATAGTGAGTAGAGTGGCCGCGGGCTCCTCCTCCATTTCGACCATTCACCAATTCACCATTCACTATTCACCGGGAGGAATTTCTGATGGGCATTGAAGGTGTAGGCGCTCGGGTCGCGCGCAAGGAAGACAAACGATTCATCACCGGCGCCGGCCGTTATGTCGACGATATGGTGGTTCCCGGCATGAAGCACGCCGCCTTCGTGCGCAGCCCTCACGCGCATGCGCAGATCAAGAAGATCGACGTCAAGAAGGCTCAAGGCATGCCCGGCGTTATCGGCGTGCTGACCGGCAAGGAACTCAAGGCCGACGGCATCGGCAACCTCATCTGCGGCTGGATGATCCATTCCAAGGATGGCTCGCCGATGAAGATGGGGGCGTGGTCGCCACTGGCTTTCGACAGGGTCCGTTATGTCGGCGATGCCGTCGTTATCGTCGTCGCCGAGACCAAGGGGCAGGCGCGTGACGCCGCCGAGGCGGTCGAGATCACCTACAAGGAGCTGAAGGCCGTCGTCGATGCCTCCAGGGCGATGGACAAGGGCGCGCCGCAGATCCACCCCGAGGCCGACAACAATCTGATCTTCGACTGGGACATCGGCAATGCCGACGACACGGCGGCGGCCTTCGAGAAGGCAGCCCATGTGGTGAAGATGGACATCATCAACAACCGGCTGGTGCCCAACGCCATGGAGCCGCGCGCGGCCCTTGGCCATTACGACAAGGCCGAGGACCACTACACCTGCTGGACGACCTCGCAGAACCCGCATGTGGCGCGGCTGGTGATGAGCGCCTTCTACAACGTCGCGCCGGAAAACAAGCTGCGCGTGATTGCACCCGATGTCGGCGGCGGTTTCGGTTCGAAAATCTATATCTATCCCGAAGAGATCGTCTGCCTGTGGGCCTCGAAGAAGACCGGCGTGCCGGTCAAATGGGTGGCCGACCGGACCGAGAGTTTTCTGACCGACGCGCATGGCCGCGACCATCACACCCATGCCGAAATGGCTTTCGACAGGGACCACAGGATCCTCGGCCTCAAGGTCGAAACCCAAGCCAATCTTGGCGCCTACATGTCGCTGTTTTCGTCGGCGACGCCGACCTATCTCTACGCGACGCTGCTGTCGGGCCAGTACAACATCCCGGCCATCCACGCCAATGTGAAGGCGATCTACACCAACACCGCGCCCGTCGATGCCTATCGCGGGGCAGGGCGGCCGGAAGCGACCTTCGTCATGGAACGCATGATGGAGACTGCCGCGCGCCAGTTCGGCGTCTCGCCGGCCGAGTTGCGGCGCAAGAACTTCGTCACCTCGTTCCCGCACCAGACGCCGGTCATCATGTGCTATGACGCCGGCGACTACGCGGCTTCGCTCGACGCGGCGATGAAGGCGTCGGACTATGCCGGCTTTGCCAAGCGCAAGGCCGCCGCCGCCAAGAAAGGCCTGCTGCGCGGCATCGGCATGAGCTGCTACATCGAGGCCTGCGGCATCGCGCCGTCGGCGGCGGTCGGTTCGCTGGGCGCCGGTGTCGGCCTTTGGGAAAGTGCCGAGGTGCGCGTCAATGCCGTCGGCACAATCGAGGTGCTGACCGGCTCGCACAGTCACGGCCAGGGTCATGAGACGACCTTCGCGCAATTGGTCAACGAGCGCTTCGGCGTGCCGCTCGATTCCGTCTCGATCGTGCATGGCGACACCGACAAGGTGCAGATGGGCATGGGCACCTATGGCTCGCGCTCAGGCGCGGTCGGCATGTCGGCGATCGTCAAGGCGCTCGACAAGGTCGAGGCCAAGGCCAAGAAGATCGCGGCGCATCTGCTCGAGGCCGACGAGGGCGATATCGTCATCGAGAACGGCGCGCTGAAAGTCGCCGGCACCGACAAGAACGTGCCGTGGTTCCAGATGGCGCTCGCCGCCTACACAGCCCACAATCTGCCGGGCGGCATGGAGCCCGGGCTGAAGGAGACGGCTTTTTACGATCCGTCGAATTTCACCTTCCCGGCCGGCTGCTACATCTGCGAGGTCGAGGTCGACCCGGAGACCGGCATGACCGAGATCGTCCAGTTCGTCGCCGCCGACGATTTCGGCAATATCATCAATCCGATGATCGTCGAGGGCCAGGTGCATGGCGGACTGGCGCAAGGCATCGGCCAGGCGCTGCTGGAAGGCGCCCACTATGACAATAGCGGCCAGCTGCTGACCGCGAGTTACATGGACTACACCATGCCGCGCGCCGGCGACCTGCCGTCATTCAAGGTCTCGACCTCGAACACGCCGTGCCCGGGCAATCCGCTCGGCATCAAAGGCTGCGGCGAGGCCGGCGCCATCGGCTCGCCGCCGGCGGTGATCAATGCCATCACCGACGCCATCGGCAGCAACGAACTCGCCATGCCGGCAACGCCGTCCACCGTGTGGGCAGCGATCCGCGCGACGAAACATTGAAAAGCGAATAGCGAATAGGGAGTAGCGAATAGGGCAGAGACGGCGGTGCGACGGAACAGATCCTATTCGCTATTCGCTACTCCCTATTCGCTCTTTCACCCAAGGGAGAAAGACAAATGTACTCAGTCAACTATCACCGTGCCGCCTCGGTCACCGATGCCGCCAAGCTGATCAAGACGGGCGACGCCAAGCTGCTTTCGGGCGGTATGACGCTGATCCCGGCGATGAAGACGCGGCTCGCCGCGCCTTCAGACCTAGTCGACCTGTCGCGGATCAAGGAGCTGCAGGGTGTCAAGGTGTCGGGCAAGACAGTGACCATCGGCGCTGCCACCACGCATCACGCCGTTGCCAGTGACGAGAAGTTGAAAAAGGCCTGTCCGGCGCTTGCCCATCTGGCTTCGCTGATCGGCGATCCGGCGGTGCGCCACAAGGGAACGATCGGCGGCTCGATCGCCAACAACGATCCGGCGGCCGATTATCCGGCGGCGCTGCTGGCGTTGGGTGCCACCATCGTCACCAACAAGCGCCAGATCGCGGCGGACAAGTTCTTCAAGGGTCTGTTCGAGACGTCGTTGAAGGATGGCGAAATCGTCACCGCCGTTACCTTCACCGCGCCGGCCAAGGCGGCCTATGAAAAATTCCGCAATCCGGCATCGCGCTACGCCATCGTTGGCGTGTTCGTTGCCAAGGGCAAGGATGGCGTCAGCGTTGCCGTCACCGGCGCCGGCGACGACGGCGTCTTCCGCTCGAAGGAGATCGAGGCCGCGCTGGCCAAGAATTTCGCGGCCTCGGCGCTCGATGGCGTGAAAGTGCCGGCGAAGAATCTGATGACCGACATTCACGCCTCGGCCGACTATCGCGCCAATCTGATCGCGGTGATGGCCAAGCGCGCGGTGGTTGCCGCCAACGCCTGACGCTAGCACTCAGGCGTAATGAAAGGGGCCAATGCGGCCAATGCGGTCCCTTTTCTGTGTGTGGCGACCCGCATCCGCCGACTGCTGGTGGACGACCGGCGCATCCAGACCCCGTTTAAAAGGTCCAGACTTACCGGACATATCGTGTGCTGCCTAAACTGGACATATCGTGTGCTACCGACAGGCGGCAATCTCGCACTTGCACAAATTTATCTCGCGCTGCAATATGGACTGGGCGGGAATGCGAGCCGGGTTCGGGGTGTACTGCCGTGCCCTTTCGCATGCCAATGCGAAAGGATCGGTATGACCGACACCTCCGCGACGTATGTCGTTCCGTACCGGTCCGCCGCCGACAGACCGGCCAGAACTAGATTGGCCTATCTCGACGGCTGGCGCGGCCTGTCGATCGCCTTGGTCCTGATCGGCCATTTTTTCCCCGTCCCCGGCATCAATCTCGGGGTGCTGGGCGTCGAATTCTTCTTCGTGCTCAGTGGCCGGTTGATGGGCGAGATACTGTTCATCGAACGCTATCCACTGAAGAAATTCTTCAAACGCCGGTTCTCCCGCATCTATCCGGCGCTTCTGGTTTTCGTGATCATCGCGATGATTGCGCTCTCCAGCACCTTCGTTGCCTTCAAATGGAAGGCGGCGCTGACGGCGCTGACATTCACGTATAATTATGCCGGCACTCTGGTTACGCGGGCTGGCGCGCTCGACCATATCTGGTCGCTTTGCATCGAAGAGCACGCCTATATCATGCTGGCGCTGATCAGCGTCATCGTCTCGCGTCGCTCTCGCGTCGTCGTACTGCTCCTGGCGCTGGCCTTGCTTGCCATGGCCAACGGCGCGGTTTCGTACTGGGTCTTCGGGATGGATTACGAAACCACGTACTGGCGCACCGATGTGCACATCGCATCGATCCTGCTGTCGGCTTCGATCTGCCTGCTCAAGGCCGATGGCAGGCTGCCGGCGGTCTTGAGGGGCAAGCATGTGGCGCTGGCGGCATCGATCTGCGCCATTCTGCTGTTCCTCGATCCGGTGCCGACGCCGATCCATTATCTCTTCGCAGTGCCGCTGCTGGCCCTGGCCGTCAATGTGCTCGATTTCAGCCCCCGATATTTTTCCGGATTGCTGTCGTCCTGGCCGATGGCAACGCTAGGGCTGTGGGCGTACTCGCTCTATCTGTGGCAGCAGCCGTTCTACAGATTCGTCCATGAACAAGGCAATGCGCCGATTCCGATGCTGGCCGGCGTCTTCGCCTGCGCGCTCTGCAGCTACTACGTCATCGAGCGCCCGGCGCGCGAATGGCTCAACCGCAACTGGTGAGGCAATAGGGCCGTTCAGGCCGTCTTGCGGCGCGCTCGCCCTCTATGCGTGCAACGATCTGACGTAATAGCGCACCGCTTTCTTGCCGCCGTGGATGACGGCGTCGCCGACCTCGACGAAGCCGAGCGCGGCGTGGAAGGCATCCGAGGCGGGATTGGGCGGGTCGGTGTTGACCTCGCAGGTGACCAGCGCGTGGCCGGCGCGCTCAACATGGCCGAACAGGTCCTGATAGAGCCGGCGGGCATGGCCGCGGCCGCGCGCCTTCGCCGCCACGACCACACGGTCGACATAGACGAAGCGCTCGTAGCGCTCGCGAAACCACAAGAAATTCGGGCTGTCGTAACCAGCGGCCTGGTCGAAGGTCATGATGAAGGCTTCGAGGTCCCCAATGCGGCGCGCGTAAAATGCTTCGCCGAGAAGGAAGGATAGCCGTTCTGGCTCCAGCCATGACAATTCGGCGGCGTGCTCGTTGTTGAGCGCCAGGATCACCGCTTCGTCTTCGGCCGAGACGCGGCTGATCGGGGCGGGGGTCGCGCTCATGCCTTTGCTGCCGCGATGGTCGCCGCCGCCAGCGGTATATCGGTCAGCGTGTTGCGGTATTCGCGGTCAAGATCGGAGCCGCCCATGCCGACATGGGGATTGCGATAGGCCATGGCGCTCGGCACATCCTTGAGGGCGGCGAAATGCATTTCGGACAGGCCGGTTTTGCCGCGCACGTCGGCGATGTTACCGAGATCGAGCCCGCCGCAGCCGAGGATGACGATGCGATCGCCTGCCTGCCGCACCAGATCCGCCAGGAGTGAAGCGCCTTCGACTGCCGTGTCGCGCTGGCCGCTGGTCAGCACGCGGCCGACCTTGCTGCGGATCAGCGCTTCCAGCGCTTCTGCCGGATCGCGCGTCATATCGAAGGCGCGGTGGCAGGTGACGTTCAAGGAGCCGGCGGCCTGCGTCAGTTCGCTCATGCGCGCCTCGTCAATGGTGCCGTCGGCGTTCAGGCAGCCTAACACCACGCCGGGCACGCCGAGTTCGCGCAGTGCCGAGACATCGGCCAGCATCGAGGCGTATTCGGTGTCGCTGTAGAGAAAATCGCCGCCGCGCGGCCGCACCATGACGTGAAACGGCACGCTTGCCTGGTCGAGGGCGGCGCGCACCGTGCCAAGGCTCGGCGTGATGCCGCCTTCAATGAGGCTGGCGCACAGTTCGACCCGGTCGGCGCCGGCAGCCTGCGCTGCCAGCAGGCCGTCAATGCCTTCAACACAGATTTCGATCAGCGGCAGGCGATTTTCTCTGGTCAAGGGGCGATCCTATCCATGATGTCGCTGTCAGCCCTAGCATCGGGCCGGTTGGTGCGAAAGCGCGAACAGCGCGCCGCCATTTGGGCCAGGCGGCATTTCCCCGCTTGACAGTCTCATAACCATTGAGTTATTGGTTAATCCATAGCCGAATGGTTATTGATTGGCGTGAGCAGCGCGGCGCGGCGGACAATCGTTTCAAACTCGCAAACCCGGACGCATGGCATCCGGGGCGGCAAAAGACGCCCTGACGAAACGCTTCAAAGGAGAAAGACCATGCAAGCAAGGATCAAGAACCCGGTGGTGCTCATTCCCGGCTCCGTGCAGGCGCTGCTGGCGCTGGACAAGTCGACGGAGGTGGCCGAATTGCCCTACGTGACGCGCAAGCTCATCCATCTGCGCGCCAGCCAGATCAACAATTGCGCCGTCTGCGTCGACATGCACGCGCGTGAATTGAAGAAGGCCGGCGAAAAGGATGAGCGCATCTTTGCCCTGGCGGCATGGCGGGAAACGCCTTACTTCACCGACGCCGAACGCGCTGCCCTGGCGCTGACCGAGGCCGGCACACGGCTCGCCGACCGGCCGGACGCGGTGCCGGACGATGTCTGGGACGAGGCCGCCCGGCACTATGATGAAAAGGCGCTTGCCGCGCTGGTCATCCAGATCGCGCTCATCAACGCCTTCAACCGGCTCAACGCCACGACCCGGCAGATGGTCGGCGCCTGGGGTTAAGCGCCGGGGAGGGGCGCACGACGGTGCGGCAATGCGCGGCGCATGGCTCCCCGCCTCCCGGCCGCTGGGCGCGGACCTGGCCGCTACCGGCGCAATTCCGTATTCTTGGCGCCTTCCTCGACCTGATCGATCACCAGCAGCTTGACCTCGATATCACCGATATTGGTGGCCTGATGCCACTGGCCGATCATTTCGATGATGAAATCGCCCGTCTTGTATGTGTTGCTGTTGCCGGTCTCGACATTGGTCACCTTCAGCGTGCCGGCCTGGACATAGGCGTAGCGCGGGAAGGGGTGTCGGTGGACTGGCAAGTTCGCGCCCGGCGCGATGTCATAGGTCGACACCAACACCTGCACGTTTTTCCGCGGCAGCGTGATCGGCTGGCCGGACGCGGTCGTCGTGGGTGACGCCAGGGGCGTCACGACGACGGGCGTACCGCTGCTGTCCAGCGCCCAAGCCGGGTTTACGGAAAAGGCCGCTGAGAGCAGCAGCATCGGCACCAGAATTTTTCGCATGACTCGCTCCAGCCTCGGCGACAGCATCGCGCGGTGGTCGGCCGTACGCAAGGCGTGGCCTCGGGCGAAGAACTGGCGGCTCGCGTCCCGCGGGCTTTGCAAGATCGATCCACCCTGCAACGGCCGGCTATTGTTGCCCGGCGATCATTAAGGTCGTCGTGATGAGTTTCCTCGCCTCAATCCGCTCAAGGCAATGATCGGGAATATTGGGATCGGGAATATTTGGCCACGTCGCCTTGGCGCATTCTCCCCCCGGTGACCGAGACAGGGTCGCCCGGCCGCGCGTCGGCAGCTTGGTTGGCCGTGGACGCGAAAAGGACCGTTTGGGTTGTGAGAGCCGAAAAGATGGCAACCTGGACCAGCACGGCGGCGAGGGCGATTTTCTTCAGCATGCGACAGAACGCTCTTCAACGCCCCCGGTTCCTCTGGCTTCCAGTTTTTTGGCTCCCTAACGGAACAAGAGACCGGCGATCCGATTAACTGGATCATGTCCAACACGATCAAGGAACCGCCACCGAGGCACGAACCGAAGAAGGTACCTGTCTATCGTCGCGACAAAGAAGCACCGTCAGAACTTGAACATGTCGATCCGCCACCGCGAGACGTGCGAGAGGCACCGGTACCCAATCCAAACGGAGACAAGAAATCCTAACGAGATCGCCGAAGCCGAGGCAAGGCCATATGCCTGCTCCGGCGAAAACGCGGCCGCCCGGCGTCGCGACATCATTGACGATGCGCTGGATCAGCCCGAGGCCTCTTCTACCGGCCGGCCAGATTCTGTGGTAGATAGGTGTCGCAATCCATATGGGAGAAGCGGACAATCCGTCCTGCCGTGAAAGGCGCATTTCTGTCGGCACCGGCATGCGCGGATCATCTCAGGCACATTTGACGATAAGGGAGGAAAAAGTCATGCGCTTGGTCGCGTTTTTCGCCGTCATGTCTGTTGCAACCTTCGTCGCCAATCCATCGCAGGCTCAGGACGCTGCGGCTGGCGAGAAGGTCTTCACCAAATGCAAGGTCTGCCACATCGCGGACGAGGATAAGAACAAGATCGGTCCATCGCTGCACGGCGTCATCGGCCGGACCGCCGGTACGCATCCGGATTTCAAATATTCCGATGCCATGATTGCGGCCGGCAAATCCGGCGTCAAATGGGACGAGCCAACACTGACGACCTATCTTCACGACCCCAAGGCCATGGTCAAAGGGACCAAGATGGCGTTTCCCGGCCTCAAGAACGATGCGGACGTGGCCAACGTCATTGCCTATCTGAAAACGTTCTCCCAGTGACCTGGCTCCTCCGCAATGCGTCTAAAAACCGGGCCACTTTTGAGCGACTTGCATTAGGTTGCCTGCTTCCATCGGTCTGAAATGTCGACTAGGGAAAGCCGCCTCAAGGAGACCGGCATCCGCCTCTCGGAAGCGACGGCGGGTGATTTCTTCGCGCTTTTGAAGCCGCGGGTCATGGCGCTTGCCGTATTTACGGCTTTCGTTGGCCTGATGGCGGCGCCTGGCGTGATGAATCCGGTCATTGCCTTGATTGCGATCGGTGCGATCGCGATCGGAGCAGGAGCGGCCGGGGCCCTCAACATGTGGTACGACGCGGACATTGACGCGCTGATGTCGCGCACATCAAAGCGGCCGGTTCCGTCGGGCCGCGTCACGCCGGGTGAAGCTCTCGGCTTCGGCCTGGTGCTTTCGGCGCTTTCGGTCATCACGCTCGGCGTGCTGGTGGGCTGGCTTGCCGCATCGCTGCTGGCCTTCACCATCTTCTTCTACGTCGTCATCTATACGATGTGGCTGAAGCGATCGACGCCGCAGAATATCGTCATCGGCGGCGCGGCGGGTGCCCTTCCTCCTGTCATTGGCTGGGCGGCCGCCACTGGCGGGATCGGCATCGAAAGCGTCATCCTGTTCCTGATCATCTTTCTGTGGACGCCGCCGCATTTCTGGGCGCTCGCGCTGTTCAAGGTCGGCGACTACGCAACTGCCGGCATCCCGATGATGCCGAACGTGGCCGGCCAGGCGTCGACCAGAAAACAGATACTCGCCTATTCGCTGCTCTTGGCGCCAATCGGCATGCTGCCGTGGGCGTTCGGATTCACGAGCGTGTTTTATGGACTTGTTTCCGCGGCATTGGGCGCAGGTTTCATCTGGCACGCCTGGAAGGTCCTGATCGCTCCAGGCGCGGAGATGAAGACTGCCAAGGCGCTGTTCGCCTTCTCGATTTTCTATCTTTTCGCGATCTTTGCCATGCTGCTTGCCGACACCATCGCAATGCGGGCGTTCATGCCAGTCGGAGGTTGACGGCGTGACCGCTGTTCTTGGATTACCTGACGAGCCGAGAGGGACTGGTCGATAATTGTGTATTGAAGACATTGCACGCCAGGAGCGGCTCCGCGATCACGATGGTATTGCACAGAATCCCAGGATCAGCAGGGCGACTATGCCAAGGCCGAGTATGAGAAGCGTCCTTCCGTCCATGGCTTCACCTTTGACCGGTCAGCGCGGGCACAGCGTCCTTTGCGCGCCCAAAAAGGACGCGTGGCGCCGCGTGAGAATATCGAAAAAGGACCACCAGAGCTAGCCGGCGGAGATCTCCCGACAAAGGGCGACAAGTCCCTGGCAAAAGAGTATGTTGATTGCGGTGCAGGTCGCGGTTTTGCGTGGCCATTCATGCAGAACGGCAGCACCGTGAAACCGCGACCTTACCGGACCCGCTCTGGAGGAACGGTCATGGCAAGCTTTCATGTGATAGCAGGCGCCAGCGAGACGCTGGAGCATACCAAAATTCGAAAAATCGGTATTTCCGACCTTTTCGACGCGCTCAAGCGTGGCGTCGACGATTTCATGGTCAAACCGTCGCACATCGTCTTTCTCTGCCTCATCTATCCGCTCGTGGGAGTCGTGCTCGCCGTCTGGACGTCGGGCGCCAATGCATTGCCGCTGTTGTTTCCGCTGGTCTCCGGTTTTGCGCTGATTGGCCCTTTCGCGGCGATAGGTCTCTATGAAATCAGCCGCAGACGGGAAGCCAGACTCGACACCTCCTGGAGGCACGCTTTCGAGGTCAGGAATTCTCCGGCGCTGCCGGCCATCGCGGCGGTCGGGATCATGCTGTTTGCAATCTTCATCACATGGCTTTTGACCGCCCAACTATTTTACCAGTATCTCTTCGGCCCGGCGCCGCCGGCATCGATATCCGGCTTCATCAACGAAATATTCGCCACCGAACGCGGCTGGACGCTGATCATCCTAGGGCACGCCATCGGCTTCGTCTTCGCTGCGGTCGTCTTGTGCACAACGGTCGTCGCTTTCCCATTGTTGCTCGACCGCGACGTCGGCGCCTACGAAGCCATCCACACCTCGGTGCGCGCGGTGCTGGCGAACCCAATCACCATGGCTGTCTGGGGGCTGATTGTCGCCGTCGCCCTGATCATCGGCTCGCTGCCGGTGTTCGCCGGGCTGGCCGTCGTGTTGCCGATCCTCGGTCACGCCACCTGGCATGTCTACCGCAAGGTGGTGGAGCCGCCCGCCGGATCGGCGAGTTGAGGAAGTTCCGCCTCACCGCACCGGCGAGGGCGCCGTTGCGGGTTTGATCGAAGCCGTCAGTAAGCCGGATGGCTGAAGCGGGCCTGGTATGCGCCCATGGTCAGGTTGCGGAAATCTTTGCCGCTGACATGCACCAGCGTTTTATGGTCCCCGCCTTCGAAGTAGACGTCGGTGGCGTCGCCAAGGCTTTCATCGACGATCACCGGCACATTGTAGGCCGCGCCGATCGGCGGGATGGCGCCAGTGTCGCAATCGCCGAAGAGCGAAACCATCTCGTCTTCGGAGGCGAGTCCGAGACGTTTGTCCATGACGTCTTGCAATGTGCCGAGCTCGATCCTGTGGGTGCTCGGAACCACGGCCACTGCATAGCCAAGTTCGTGGTGAACGACCACGGATTTCGCCATGATGCTGCCGGGCACATGCGCGGCTATTGCCGCCTGCCGGCTTGTCGAAGTGCGATGATGAGCGACGGTGTCGTAGGAAATTCCCTTGCTGTCGATGAAGTCCTTCAGTCTGTTTGCGATCGTCATCTTGGCCTCCCTTGCCGGAGTTCGCCGGATCATGCTCTGATAAAAATGGACCAGCTGCCGATTGTTTCAAGGCGTCGGCACCGAACTGGACGCACGCCGCATGCGTGGGTCCAGACCGGAAATGCCCCGGGCAAATCCGGTTTGCGTGTCAGGGCCCGGACCCGAAAAACGTCAGCCGGGTGAAAAGCGTATAATCCGCTTCGAGGACCATCATCGTCACGAACACCAGCACCAGTATCGGCGGCAGGATGATCGCATAGGTCAGCGCCAGCCGTTCCCAGGCCATGTGCATGAAGACGGCGACGATCAGCCCTGCCTTGAGGATCATGAAGATCAGGATCAGCGACCATCTGAGATAGCCATGGAGGCCGAAATAATCGACCAGGTAGGAGCACGTGCTGAGGATGAACAGCCATGCCCAGACCACCAGATAGAGCTTGATCGGATGTTCCTGATGCGCGTCGGCATGGGCGACGGCCGCCGGCGCTTCATGCGCAGCGTGAAGTGCGTGTTGCCCGAGGCCGTTTGCGGTTGCTTCAGCCATGTCTGCCTCTCACCAAAGATAGAAGAATGCGAAGATGAACACCCAGACCAGATCGACGAAGTGCCAGTACAGCCCCATGATCTCGACGTTCTCGTAGCGGCCAGTGCGGCTGGTGAAGAATCCGCGTCGCCCGGTGTCGAAATCTCCGCGCCAAACCTTGCGCGCCACGATGATCAGGAAGATCACCCCGATCGTCACATGGGTGCCGTGGAAACCGGTGATCATGAAGAAAGACGAACCGAATTGTGCTGCGCCCCAGGGGTTGCCCCAGGGTCGCACCCCTTCCGTGATCAGCTTGGTCCATTCGAAGGCTTGCATGCCGACAAAGGTCGCGCCGAGCGCCGCGGTCAGAAGCATGAGGACTGCCGTCTTGCGGCGGTCGCGGCGATAGCCGAAATTGACCGCCATGGCCATCGTTCCGCTGCTTGAGATCAGCACGAAGGTCATGATGGCAATAAGGATCAGCGGGATATCCGAGCCGCCGATGCGAAGCGCGAAGACCTCGCTCGGATTGGGCCATGGCACGCGTGTCGAAATGCGCGCGGTCATGTAGGAGAGCAGGAAGCAGCCGAAGATGAAGGTGTCGCTGAGCAGGAATATCCACATCATGGCCTTGCCCCAGGACACGTTCTTGAACGCCCGCTGATCCGAGGACCAGTCGGCGGCGATGCCTTGCCAGCCCGCGGGCCTTGGCTCCGTCTGGCTGATATGCGTGACTGTCTCTGCCATCCGCTTGATCCCCTTAGGTCAGCAATTGTCGGCAAATATCGATGAACGTCGCGGCCCAACCCGCCAGCAGGGCGAAGATGGCGAGCCAGACGAAGAGCAGGAAATGCCAGTACATGGCGCACAGTTCGACGCCGAGGCGAAGCCGCTCCGGCCGCGCTCCATTCCAGGCGCTGGCGGTCGTTCTGCCGAGGCCCACCAGCCCGCCCAATATGTGCAGGCCATGCATGCCGGTGATCAGATAGAAGAAGCTGTTGGCCGGATTGGAGGTCAGAAAATAGCCGTCGTCGGTCAGCTGCCGCCATGCCATGAGCTGTCCGATCAGGAAGGCAAGCGCCGTGAGCGCGGCCGTGGCGAGGCCGAGCCTGACCATGTCGATCTGGCCCCTGCGCGCGGCGACGACGGCGCATTGCAGGGCTATGCTGCTCAGGACCAGCACGCCGGTATTGAGCCAGAGCAGCCGCGGCAGCGGCAGCGGCTGCCAGTCCGACACCGCCATCCGCATGAAATAAGCGCTGGTGAAGAGCGCGAACAGGCAGCCGACGACGGCGAGGAAGACACCGAGGCCGATCTTGGCGGTGGGCAGCGCCGACCGGTCGAGGCCGATAAAATCACTGGCCAGACCTTGTTCGAGCCACGGCTTGGTCATCAGCTTCTGGTGCGAAAGCCACCATCCGGCAAAGCCGGCGATGACGAGCAGGAAGACGAGGATGACGCTCATGCCGGCTCCCTCGAGGGGCCGAAGGAGCCCGGTATGTTCTGCGGGATGAAATCCTCCTTGGCGCCCGGTACGCTGTAATCATAGGCCCAGCGATAGACGATCGGCAGGTCCTTGCCGAAATTGCCGTGGGCCGGCGGTGTTTGCGGCGTCTGCCATTCGAGGGTCGTGGCCCGCCACGGATTGCCGCCGGCTTCGCGGCCATGGCGGATGCTCCAGATCAGATTGAACAGGAACACCAACTGGGCAAAGCCGACGATAAACGCCATGACGCTGATGAACGAGTTCAGGTGGTGGGCTGACTCCGTCATGACCGTCATGTCGGTCAGTTCAGCATAGCGCCGCGGCACGCCCATCAGGCCGAGGTAGTGCATGGGGAAGAAAATCAGGTAGGCGCCGAGGAAGGTGACCCAGAAATGGAACCGGCCCAGCATTTCGTTGAGCATCCGGCCGGTGACCTTCGGGTACCAATGATAGATCGCGCCAAAAACCACGAGGATCGGGGCGACGCCCATGACCATATGGAAGTGGGCGACGACGAACATCGTGTCGGACAGCGGAACATCGACGACCACATTGCCCAGAAACAACCCGGTCAGCCCACCGTTGACAAAGGTGACGATGAAGGCCAGGGCAAAGAGCATGGGTATGGTGAGATGGATGTCGCCACGCCACAGGGTCAGCACCCAATTGTAGACCTTGATGGCGGTCGGAATGGCGATGATCAGCGTCGTGGTGGCGAAGAAGAAGCCGAAATAGGGGTGCATGCCGCTGACATACATGTGGTGCGCCCAGACCACGAAGCTCAGCGCGCCAATGCCGACGATGGCCCAAACCATCATCCGATAACCGAAGATGTTCTTGCGTGCATGGGTGCTGATCAGGTCGGAGACGATGCCGAAGGCCGGCAAGGCCACAATGTAGACCTCGGGATGGCCGAAGAACCAGAACAGGTGCTGGAACAGGATCGGGCTGCCGCCATTGTGCTGCAGTTGCTCGCCCAGTTCGGAGATCGCCGGCATGAAGAAGCTGGTGCCGAGGACGCGGTCAAGCAGCATCATCACGCAGGCGACGAACAGCGCCGGAAAGGCGAGCAACGCCATGACGGTCGCCGTGAAGATGCCCCAGACGGTCAGCGGCAGGCGCATCATAGTCATGCCGCGCGTGCGACCCTGCAGCACAGTCACCACATAGTTCAGGCCGCCCATCGTGAACCCGATGATGAACAGGATCAGCGAGGAGAGCATCAGGATGATGCCCCAGTCCTGGCCGCCTGGCGTGCCGCTCATGATGGCTTGTGGCGGGTAGAGCGTCCAGCCGGCACCTGTCGGTCCGCCGGGTGCAAAGAAGCTCGACACCAGGACCAGCACGGCGAGCAGGTAGATCCAGTAGCTCAGCATATTGACATAGGGAAAGACCATGTCGCGCGCGCCGACCATCAATGGGATCAGATAGTTGCCGAAGCCGCCGAGGAAGAGCGCGGTGAGCAGGTAGATCACCATGATCATGCCGTGCATGGTGATGAACTGGTAGTAGGCTTCAGGGGTGATGAAGTCGAACGTGCCGGGGAAGCCGAGTTGCAGCCGCATCAGCCAGGATAGCACCAGGGCGACCAGGCCGATTCCGGTTGCCGTCGCCGAATACTGGATGGCGATGACCTTGGCATCCTGCGAGAAGACGTATTTCGTCCACCAGCTGTGCGGATGGTAAAGCTCCATTTCCGCGACTTCGGCCGGGGGGATGCCATCCGCGGGCGTGATGTCGACCATAGGAAGACCTCCGTGTCCTTTTCAGCGAGACTCGACCGTTTCGAGCTTTGCCGCAATTTTCAAACCTGGCGCTATCGTCTTGTCCGGCGCCATCGTTTTCCCCGGCGCCACCGTCTTCCCCGGCGCGTTGTCTGCCGCGCCCGTTTGCTGGGGTACCGACAATTGCGCGAAAGTCTGCTGCTGGCCGAGCCAGGCCACATAGTCTTGCTGCGTGTCGACCATGACCACACCATGCATCAAAGGATGCCCTTGGCCGCAAAGTTCGGCGCACAGGACCTGAAAGGTTCCGGTCTTGGTCGGGGTGAACCAGAAATAGGTGACCGAGCCCGGGATCATGTCCATCTTGGCGCGGAATTCCGGCACATAGAAATCATGCAGCACATCGATCGAGCGGAGCAGCATCTTGACCGGTTTGCCGACCGGCAGATGCAGATCAGCCGCTTCGACCACGATATCGTCCTGACCATTGGGATCGCTGGCGATCACGCCCAACGGATTGTCGGCGGTGACCTCGCGGGTGTCGGATGTGCCAAGCTTGCCGTCCTTGCCGGGCAGACGGAAACTCCATTGCCACTGCTGGCCGACGACTTCGACCTCTGTTGCGTCGCTCGGGACGTTGACGAAGCGGCTCCAGACGAACAGGCCGGGAACCAGCAACGCCGTGACCCCGACCGCGGTGACGATCGTCAGCCACGATTCGAGCCGCTTGTTCTCCGGCTCGTAGGCAGCCCGGTTCCCTTCCCGATGACGGAAGCGGAAGACGCAATAGGCCATGAATAAAACCACGGCGGCGAAGACGACGCCGGTAATCCAGAAGGTGATGATGATGGTGTTGTCGATATAGCCCCAGTTCGAGGCAATCGGCGTCCACCACCACGGACTCAGCAGGTGAAACATCACCGAGCCCACAACGACCAAAACGAGTACAAGCGCTACGGCCATGTCCCGTCCCTCCCGGCATTCTGGAGGACGCGAAGCTGGTCCCGGCGAATGCCAAGGTCATCATAGCTCTTTTTTCGGTTGAAATTCCAGAGCCGACTATCTTGACGGGAAAAATGTCGCCAACATCAACTCCTGAAGATGCTCGCTGTCGAGGAAGGAGTATCTGGAGTGCAACCGCGCGCAGGCGGGCGTTCGCAGTTTGGATGAATTGGCTCCCCGGGCCGGATTCGAACCAGCGACCAACCGGTTAACAGCCGGTTGCTCTACCACTGAGCTACCGGGGAACGGGCTCTTATGCGAGTTGCGCAGCGTATAGCTGCCCTTTTCGGCTTTGCAAAGAAGCAATTCGAATTTTTTCGAGGCTTTTTCGCACAGGCGTTTCTCGCAATCGTCGAGGGATGCCCTCATATTAGCCGTCTTGGCAGGGGTATGGAACCGAAAGCGCGGCCGCGGCTTTGGTTCAAGGGTGCTCCAGGACGATCAGACCGGGTCAATTTTTCGAGACGATGACAGCACAAGACAACCAGATGCCGGCACGCAAAATCTCAGTTTTCGGGCGTGAGTTCAAAATGCCGCGCTCGCGCGGGCTCAGAATCACCATCGGTCTCCTGCTGACCATTGGCGGCATCCTCGGGTTCCTGCCGATTCTCGGCTTCTGGATGGTTCCGCTCGGATTGCTGGTGCTTTCTTATGAATTCGCCATGGTGCGCCGCCACCGGCGCCGCTTTGTCGTCTGGTGGGAACGGCGACGCCGGCCGGATTGACGGCCAGGCACGCCTCAGCGGGCGGCGTGCTCTTCCAGTGCCTCGCGGATCTGCTTGAGAATCGCCGCGGCCGAGACAAGCCTTGCCCTGTCGTGCGGTGACAGGTTGCCCGCGCCTTCGATGGACAGGCGGTCGATGGCGTAGCGCAAAAGCTCTCCGCACCGCGGCAGGGACAGGCTGGGCGGCGCGTTCTTGTCGTTTTCCACCATTGCCTGGCGCATTCGCCTCTTGCCGTGATCAACACATGGACCGTCGAAGGGTTTCTTCCCGCCGTGGGTCATGCTTAAGAATCCGCTAGTGTGGCGGCGAGGCTTGGGCCTGACGATTTGACAGGGGCTGCCCGGATTGGCGCGGAGGAAACCGTTCGGAATGCACGGTGGCCGCTTGACGGCATTTTCGCCGCAACCTATTGGAACCGGGTGGAACGCCGGGAGCAACGAGGCCTCGTGGCGGAGTGGTTACGCAGAGGACTGCAAATCCTTGCACCCCGGTTCGATTCCGGGCGAGGCCTCCAATGCCCGGGCCCCCGCGCAGCAGCGCAGGGGCCTGAAGTTCCTGACATAATGAACCGCGGTTCTGGCGCGGCAAGCGGATTGGTTGGGACATGAGCGCTGATTTCTCCGAGCTTCGCGTCAAGATGGTCGATGGCCAGGTTCGCACCACCGATGTGACCAGCGCGCCGCTGCTCGACGCCATGCTTGCCGTGCCGAGAGAGGTCTTTGTCGGCGCCGGCCAGCGCGATCTCGCCTATATCGACGAGGACATCCGCATTGCGGCCGGCGCCGACGGCGCGCGCTACCTGATGGAAGCCTCGCCGCTGGCCAAGCTCATCCAGCTGGCCGAGATCAATCCGACCGACTCGGCGCTCGATGTCGGCTGCGGCACGGGCTACGCTTCGGCCATCCTGTCGCGGCTGGCCAGGTCCGTGGTGGCGCTCGAAAGCGATTCGGCGCTGGTGGAAACCGCCAGATCGACGCTTTCATCGCTTGGCTGCGGCAATGTGACCGTTGTGGAGGGGGAGTTGCCGCAGGGGTATCCAGCCCAGGCGCCCTATGACGTCATCTTCGTCGGCGGCAGCGTCGCGGAAGTCCCAGTGCCGCTGCTCGACCAGCTTGCCGAAGGCGGCCGGCTTGTCGCCGTCGAAGGGCAGGGCAATTCCGGCGTGGCGCGACTTTTTTTTAAAGCCGGGGGGGTTGTAACCGGAAGACGCGCGTTTAATGCGGCAATTAAGCCACTACCGGGGTTTGAACGTATTCATGCCTTCGAGTTCTGAATGATTTGGCCTTGCAGCAGAGGCTTTGTCATGGTCGCTTGCATTTGAACAATCGTTGCTGATCCGCAAACTGGGGGCACTTTGGGGCTGAGCAGCAGGGAACATCGAACACGCGGCGCCGGCTGATCAGAATGAGAAGCGGCGCGGCGCAGTTCCCATGGAAAAACGAATGAGGGTTTAACCGTGCCGTCTGTACGCAAGTCACTTTTCACCGCCGTCCTCGTTTCGGCGACCATGCTGTCCCCACTGGCCGCTTCGGCCGAAACCATCTCCGGCGCGCTTGCAAAGGCCTATCAGTACAATTCTTCGCTGAATTCGGCTCGCGCCGGCGTCCGTGTCACCGATGAGGGCGTCGCCATCGCCAAGTCGGGCTGGCGTCCGACCATCAACGGCTCCGCGGAAATCGACTATTCCAGCAGCCATCTCAACGGTACGGATCGGAGTATACGGCTAACCACCGGAAATTTTGGCGTCCAGATCAATCAGACGCTGTTCGACGGCTTTCAGACCAGGAACAATGTCGCTGCCGCCGAATCACAGGTTCGCGCATCGGTCGAAAGCCTGCGCAACACCGAAGAGAACACCCTGTTCAGCGCGGCGCAGGCGTATATGAACGTGATTCGCGACCGGCAGGTCGCAGTGCTGACCGAACAGAACCTGCAATTCCTGACCGAAACGGCGCGCGCGGCGCGGTCGCGCTTCGAGGTTGGCGAAGGAACGCGTACCGACGTCGCCCAGGCCGACGCTTCGCGGGCCGCCGCCGTGGCTTCGCTGAGCGCCGCCCGGGCGCAGGCACTGGCGAGTGCCGCTAGCTATCGCCAGATCGTCGGCGACGAGCCGGGCAAGCTCAAAGGCGCTTCGCCGGTGGCAAAGCTGTTGCCGTCGAGCCTAGCCGCCGCCGTCGGGGTAGCCTCGAACGAACACCCGGCCATCCTTGCCACCCAGCATCTGGTCGACGCAGCCGCGTTTTCGGTTAAGTCGGCCGAAGGCGCGCTGCTGCCGCAGCTTTCGGCTTCCGCCGGCGTTTCGAGCGCCTATCGCAACACTGTGCCGGGTGCCTTCTCGACGCAGGACGGAACGACCAATTCGGCGAGTGTCGGGGCAACGCTGACCATCCCGATCTATTCTGGTGGCCGCACCTCGGCCATCGTGCGCCAGGACAAGGAATCGCTCAGCCAGGCTCGCATCGAGGTCGACGTCAGCCGCGACCAGGTGCGACAGGCCGTCACCGCCGCCTGGACCGAGTACACCGCCGCGCAGCAGCAGCTGACGGCCAATAGGCAAGTCATCGAGGCCGCGAAGCTGGCGTTGAATGGCGTCATCGAAGAACGCAATGTCGGCCAGCGCACCACGCTCGATGTCCTCAACGCACAGGCGACGGTCATCACCGCCGAGATCAACCAGGCGAGTTATGAGCATGACGTGGTGGTGGCGAGCTACGCCATCCTGCAGGCGACCGGCCGCCTGTCCGTCGACCGCCTTGGCCTGCAGGTGACGAAATACAAGCCTGAAGAGCACTACAATGCAGTCAAGGACAAATGGATCGGCCTGCGCACGCCGGACGGGCGCTGAGGGCGTTCGGTCCGGACTTTGCCGTCTCGCCGTTTGAGCTGGATTTTTTGCTCCGCTGCTCTTTGCTTTCAAGATCGCGCTAATCTGTTGAAATCCCACAAGTCCCCAGATTGGGGATTCTCGTGCGGCGATCCGTCGGCTACGCTGTCGCCATGATTCGATCCGGCTTTGCCGGAGCGGAAATCCACAGGGTCACAAAAGGCGGCGGATGTGACGATGGCAACGGCAAGCAGCGCACAGCGCGAACCTTCCATGGAAGAGATACTGGCTTCCATCAGGCGAATAATCGAGGACAGCGACGGCGGCCGCAAGCAGCCGGGCGACGCCGATGAGTTGCGCCAGGATCTGGAGCCGGCGTCGAGCGCCGATGCTGCCCCCGACGTCGAGGCATTCCGTGCCGACCTCCATGCCGCTCCCGAGGTCAGGAAGCCGGTGACGCTGGCGGAAGTCCAGGCGCAGCTGCCGGCGGCCGAGCCGGTGATCGCGCGTTCGGAAACGCCGGTGCGCGCCGATCCAGCCCCGACCAAACCATCGATGACACTTGCCGAGGTCAGCGCCCGGGTTGCCGCCGAGCCGGCCGCGGTCGACGCGCCGGCACCGCGTCCCGTCACCGCCCCGGACACCCCCGTTGCCGATTGGCGGCGCGAGATCGCCGCGGTTGGTGAGCAGGCCAAAATGGTGTCGGACAAGGCCGAGGCACGCAAGCCGGTTACCCAGCCGCCGGTTGACGATTCAAGGCACGAACCGAGCGCGAAAGCAGCCTCCGAGCCGCCTCGTCCGGACGCGGTACGGCCGGTGCCAGTTAGTGACGCGCCGCGTCCGGCGATCGTTTCCGAGCATACGGGCCGGCAGGTTGCCGCCGCCTTTGGCGAGCTTTCCGATGCGTTCGCCAGCCGCGGCAAGAAGACATTCGACGAGATGGCCGAAGAGATGCTGCGCCCGATGCTGCAGGATTGGCTCGACAACAATCTGCCGACGCTGGTCGAAAGGCTGGTGCGCGAGGAGATCGAGCGCGTGGCGCGCGGCGCGCAATAGTATCCGTATCGATTGCCAAAAAGAGACGGCGCCTCCGTGGTGCCGTCTCTTTGGGCGAAGGTCAGTTTGTATTCGTGGCGAGGCAGACAGGTTTTCGCCGGAATCCCTGACGACAATGGGCCGTGTACGACATCTTCTACGTTCGCCGCTCGGACTACGGCAATGACTGTCCGGCATGCGGAAAGCCTTATTGGGCGCCAAGGGCGAAGTCCTGCGCCGAATGGGGGCATGGCTTCCGTTGAAATGACCATGGCCACGCCTATCTGCCTGTGATGGCCCGCGACAGCCCTTGCGGTTGACTTGGCCAAAACCTTCCGATTTACACCGGACCAGCAAAACTCCCGACAGCGCGGACCATTTTCCTATGCTTGAAAAGACCTACGACGCAAAAACCGTCGAGCCGAAGATCGCCAAAGTCTGGGAAGAGGCCGATGCGTTTCGCGCCGGTGCCGGGGCCGAGGAGGGGGCCGAGGCCTTCACCATCGTCATCCCGCCGCCGAACGTGACCGGCTCGCTGCATATGGGGCACGCGCTCAACAACACTCTGCAGGACATATTGGTGCGCTTCGAGCGGATGCGCGGCAAGAACGTCTTGTGGCAGCCGGGCATGGACCATGCCGGCATCGCCACGCAGATGGTGGTCGAGCGGCAACTGATGGAGAAGCAGATCCACCGCCGCGACCTGACGCGCGAACAGTTCATCGAGAAAGTGTGGGAGTGGAAAGCTGAATCCGGCGGCGCGATCTTCAACCAGCTGAAGCGGCTCGGCGCCTCCGCCGACTGGTCACGCGAACGCTTCACCATGGACGAAGGCCTGTCCAAGGCCGTGCTCGAAGTGTTCGTCACGCTCTACAAGGAAGGGCTGATCTACAAGGACAAGCGCCTTGTGAACTGGGACCCCAAGCTGCTGACCGCGATCTCCGATCTCGAGGTCGAGCAGCAGGAGGTCAACGGCAATCTCTGGCACTTCCGCTATCCGATCGAGGGCCAGGTCTTCGACCCGGAGAATCCGAAAACCTTCATCACCGTGGCAACGACGCGCCCCGAGACGATGCTGGGCGACACGGCCGTTGCCGTGCATCCCGACGACGAGCGTTTCCGCCACCTGGTCGGCGGGAACATCGTTCTGCCGATCGTCGGCCGCAAAATTCCCGTGGTGGCGGATGAGTATTCCGATCCTGAGAAGGGCTCCGGCGCGGTCAAGATCACGCCGGCGCACGACTTCAACGACTTCGAGGTCGGCAAGCGCCACAAGCTGCCGGCGATCAACATCCTGACCACGGCGGCGGCGGTAAGCCTCAAGGACAATGAGGATTTTGTTGCCGGTCTCGAGGTGACGCCGGAGCGCCAGGCGGTCTGGGATGAACTCGACGGCCTCGACCGCTTCGTCGCGCGCAAGAAGATCGTCGAGCTGATGGAAGAAGGCGGCTTCCTCGAAAAGGTCGAGCCGCATCGCCACGCCGTGCCGCATGGCGACCGCGGCGGCGTGCCGATCGAGCCGTTCCTGACCGAGCAGTGGTATGCCAACGCGGCGGAGTTGGCCAAACCGGCGATCGCATCGGTGCGCGAGGGCCGCACCAACTTCGTGCCGAAGAACTGGGAGAAGACCTATTTCGACTGGATGGAGAACATCCAGCCCTGGTGCATCTCGCGCCAGCTCTGGTGGGGTCACCAGATCCCGGCCTGGTACGGGCCGGACGGACGGGTCTTCGTCGAGAAGACCGAGGAAGAGGCGCTGGGCGCGGCGATCGAATATTATCTGGCGCTGGAAGGGCCGTGGAAGGCGTGGGTCGAGGACAAGCTTGAGAATTTCCAGCCGGGCGAGATCCTGACCCGCGACGAGGATGTGCTCGACACTTGGTTCTCGTCGGCGCTGTGGCCGTTCTCGACCTTGGGATGGCCGGACGAGACGTCCGAGCTGAAGACCTACTACCAGACCGACGTGCTGGTGACCGGCTTCGACATCATCTTCTTCTGGGTCGCCCGCATGATGATGATGGGCCTGCACTTCATGGACGAGGAGCCGTTCCACACGGTCTATGTCCATGCGCTGGTGCGCGACAAGAACGGGCAGAAGATGTCGAAGTCGAAAGGCAACGTCATCGACCCGCTCGACCTCATCGACGAATACGGCGCCGATGCGCTGCGTTTCACCCTGACGGTGATGGCGGCGCAAGGCCGCGACGTGAAGCTCGACCCGGCGCGCATCGCCGGCTATCGAAATTTCGGCACCAAGCTTTGGAACGCGACGCGTTTTGCCGAGATGAACGAGGTCGCGCGCAACGACGATTTCTGGCTGAACGACGCCAAGCTGGCGGTCAACCGCTGGATACTCACCGAACTGACGCGGGCGGCGCGAGACATTACGGACGGCATCACCTCATACCGCTTCAACGAAGCGGCCGGTGCTGCCTACCGCTTCGTCTGGAACCTGTTCTGCGACTGGTACCTGGAACTGCTGAAGCCGGTTTTCATGGGCACCGACGAGGCGGCCAAGGCCGAAAGCCGCGCCTGCGTCGCCTTCGTGCTGGATGAAATCTACAAGCTGCTGCATCCGATGATGCCGTTCATGACCGAGGAACTGTGGGCGCAGACCGCTGGCGAAGGCAAGGAACGGCCTTCGCTGCTGTGCCATGCCGCATGGCCATCGCCGGACTTCGAGGACGCGGATGCCGCCGCCGACATCAACTGGCTGGTCGATCTCGTCTCCGGCATCCGCTCCGTGCGCTCGGAGATGAACGTGCCGCCGGCAGCCATTGCACCGCTGGTCGTGGTCGGCGCCAACGATGCGACGCGCGAGCGGCTGGTTCGCGAGGATTCGGCGATCAAGCGGCTGGCGCGGGTTGGCGACATCTCGCTTGCCGATGTCGCGCCAAAGGGTTCAGCGCAGATCGTCCTCAACGAAGCGACTATCTGCCTGCCGCTCGGCAGCCTGATCGATCTCGCCGCCGAGGCGGCACGGCTGCGGAAGGAACTGGCCAAGGTGACCGAGGAAATCGCGCGCCTGCACAAGAAGCTCTCGAACGAAAGATTCGTCGCGAGCGCGCCAGCCGAGATCGTCGACGCCGAGCGTGAAAAGCTCGCCGAATATCGCGACGCGCAGGAGAAGCTTTCGGTCGCGTTGACCAGGGTTCGCGACGCCGGTTGAGGGTAGAGTCGCGAGGCTTTAGCGCCCTCTAAAATGGCAGAATTTTGCCTCGAAAACAGGCATTCCGTTGCGTTAATGTTGACGTAAACGGAAGATTTAGCCCCATTGTTGCCATAATGTAACAATGGAGCCGGATACCCTGCAAAATACCCCCTTTTTGGACGGTTTTGGAGACGTTTCCCCGGTTTTGTTTGTTCGTTTGCACTCAAATGCCGTGTTTTCGGTCTTGCGGGAGCGTCGGAACTTTGCCGAAAACGCACTCTGATCAACTGTACGTGTACGCTTCTTGAATTCGTTGTTGCACCGTTAACCTGAATTGGTTCTAGCTTGATGCACTGGCTATTCGGGGAGGACATCCATGAGCAATTCGCGTCTGAGAGCACTGCTGGGGGCAGGGTGCTTTTCGCTGGCTTTGATCGGGACAGCGATGAATTCGGCGCACGCTGGCGGCCTGGAGCGCGGCGGTTACGACATCGATCTTTTGTTTGACCCCGCGCCGTTCGCTACGGAAGCGGAAGCGCCCTACGTGATGCCGGATCGCAAGCTCAAGAATGCACGCGGTCCTGGGGAGACCGACCTCGGTTTCGGGACCACGGCCGATGGGGCCGAGAACTATTGGGTCCCGCGCATCGGCGCGAAGGCCCAAATCGTCCAGGGCGTCGACTGTATGGTTGATTACTCGCAGCCTTGGGGCGCTCATGTTGCGCACGGCATCTGGAACGGTGCGTTTTCCAACATGGAAACGGACATCAAGAGCGACAACTACGCGGGCACCTGCTCGTACAAGATGGATGCGGGCAAGGGTCAACTTCGCTTCATCGGCGGCGTCTTTTACCAGAAGGTCTACGGCTTCAAGGAAAGCCTGGTCTCGCCCTTTGTGCCCGACTTCGGGGGCACGGGTCGCGTCGACTTGACGAGCAACGGCTGGGGCTGGCGTGCCGGCCTTGCTTACGAAATCCCGGACATCGCATTGCGGGCGAGCCTCGTCTACAATTCGAAGGTCAAGCTCGACAACATCTCGGGCACGCTCGATCTGACGAATGTCGGCGGCACCGTCATCCCGATCTACGGCTCGACGCAGTACATGCCGGATGTGGTGGAGCTGAAATTGCAGTCGGGCATCGCACCCGGATGGCTCGCCTTTGGCTCGATCAAGTGGGTCAATTGGAGCGTTTTGCAAAGCGTTCCGATTTGTGCGGTGGGTACTCCTGCTGCGCTATGCGTCACGGGCGACAAAGCTCATTCAGCCCAGTTGACCTCTCTCGACCTGATGTATCGTGACGGCTGGACGGTTACAGGCGGCATTGGCCACAAGTTCAACGATCAATGGGCGGCCGCCGGCCAGCTTTCCTGGGATCGTGGCACTTCGCACGGCTATGGCTCTCAGACAGATACGTGGACGTTGGGTGGTGGCGTGGCCTACACCCCGAAGCCCAATATCGAAGTTCGTCTGGCAGGTGCGATCGGAGTGCTGACCAGCGGCCATTCCGGTACGTTGGCCGGAGACAATGGTTATGTTGCTGGCGATGACGCTAGCTATGACTTCGGCAACGATCTGGTCACGGCAATTTCTGGCGGCATCAAGGTCAAGTTCTAACCTGCTGGAACTCAACAGAAAAGGCCGGGCATTGCCCGGCCTTTTCTGTTTGCGCCGGCCATCGTCGGCGCTGCCGTATCCAAGCTGCGTTGCATATTAGCCGCACCTCTTCCACCTCATACGATTGTGACGTTTCGGCAACACTTTCTGAACAACCCCTGCGCTAGAAGTCAGCCAGAGGAAATTGCCCATTTCCCGCCATAAACCCGGCGCACCTCGATCCTGTCTCGGGATACGCGCCAAAAGGCTCGGCGATGGGGCAGGCCGCACCGCCCCGTTTCAAGGAAGATGTGGGGCAAGGAAGAGTATGGACGCCAAAGTCATTTCCAAGGCTAAGCTCCCCAGCCGCTATGTGACCGTCGGTCCGGCGCGTGCGCCGCACCGTTCCTATCTCTATGCGATGGGCTTGTCGGCGGCCGAGATCGCGCAGCCGCTGGTCGGGGTCGCATCCTGCTGGAACGAGGCGGCGCCCTGCAACATATCGCTGATGCGCCAGGCGCAGGTGGTCAAGAAGGGCGTCGCGGCCGCCAGCGGCACGCCGCGCGAATTCTGCACCATCACCGTCACCGACGGCATCGCCATGGGCCACCAGGGCATGAAGTCGTCGCTGGTGTCGCGCGAGGTCATCGCCGATTCAGTCGAACTCACCATGCGCGGCCATTGCTACGACGCGCTGGTCGGGCTGGCCGGCTGCGACAAGTCGCTGCCCGGCATGATGATGGCCATGGTGCGGCTCAACGTGCCGTCGATCTTCATTTATGGCGGTTCGATCCTGCCCGGCAGCTATCGCGGCCGCCAGATCACCGTGCAGGATGTGTTCGAGGCGGTCGGCCAGCACTCCGTCGGCACGATCGATGATGCCGAACTTCTCGAAATCGAGCAGGCGGCCTGTCCGTCGGCCGGCTCCTGCGGCGCCCAGTTCACCGCCAACACAATGGCCACCGTCGCCGAGGCGATCGGTCTGGCGCTGCCCTATTCCTGTGGCGCGCCGGCGCCCTACGAGATGCGCGACCGTTTCAATTTCGCCTCGGGCGAAAAGATCATGGAGCTGATCGCAAAAAACATCCGGCCGCGCGACATCGTCACGCTGAAGGCGCTGGAGAACGCGGCGACCGTGGTCTCGGCCACCGGTGGCTCGACCAACGCGGCACTCCACCTGCCGGCGATCGCGCACGAGGCTGGCATCAAGTTCGACCTGTTCGACGTGGCGAAGATCTTCGAGAAGACGCCTTACATCGCCGACCTCAAGCCGGGCGGCAAATATGTCGCCAAGGACATGTTCGAGGCAGGCGGCATCCCGCTGCTGATGAAGACACTGCTCGATCACGGTTATCTGCATGGCGACTGCCTTACCGTGACTGGCCGCACTTTGGCCGAAAATATGGAGCACGTTGCCTGGAATGAGCATCAGGATGTGGTCCGCCCGGCCAACAAACCTATTACCCAAACCGGCGGTGTCGTGGGCTTGAAGGGAAACCTTGCCCCCGAAGGCGCGATCGTGAAGGTCGCCGGCATGTCGGAGTTGAAGTTCTCCGGCCCGGCGCGCTGCTTCGATTCGGAAGAGGAATGTTTCGAGGCGGTGACGCATCGCAACTACAGGGAAGGCGAGGTTCTCGTCATTCGTTACGAAGGGCCGCGCGGCGGCCCCGGCATGCGCGAAATGCTGTCGACGACGGCAGCGCTCTACGGCCAGGGCATGGGCGGCAAGGTGGCGCTGATCACCGACGGGCGGTTCTCGGGCGCGACGCGCGGTTTCTGCATCGGCCATGTCGGGCCGGAGGCAGCGGTGGGTGGTCCGATCGGGCTGCTCCGGGATGGCGATTTGATCTCGATCGACGCGGTGAACGGCACGATCGAGGTGGCATTGTCCGATAGCGAACTGGCGGCGAGGGCAAAGACCTGGAAGGCGCGCACGACCGACTATCAGTCGGGCGCGATATGGAAATATGCACAGACGGTAGGGCCGGCGCGCGATGGCGCGGTGACCCATCCGGGCGGTGCGAAAGAAACACACTGCTATGCGGACATCTGAGTTGTTGAGGTCGTCTGTCTTTTCGGCACTGGTCGTGGCCGCTACTTTTGGCGCGACCTTTGGCGCCGTGGGCCAGGCCATGGCCTTCGACGACAAGGTGTTCGACGACAAGACCGGCGTGAAGCCGCAGTCCAGTCCTTGGGCCGTGTTCCAATTCGGCTTCTCCGCCTACAAGAACGGCCACAAGGAACAGGCCGCCGAGGCCTACAAATATGCCGCCGAAAACGGCCAGATCGGCGCCACCTGGAAGCTTGCCCGCATGTATGCCGAAGGCGACGGCGTGGCGCGCGACGACTATGAGGCGTTCAAGTTCTTCTCGGAGATCGTCGACCAGGATGTCGAGCCCGGCTCGCCCGAGGAAAGCTATGTCTCCGACGCGCTGGTGGCGCTTGGCGATTATCTGCGCAAGGGCATTCCCGGCAGCCCGGTGACCGAGAACGAGGTGGCGGCCCAGGAATATTACATGCGCGCCGCCGCCAATTACCGCAACCCGAACGCGCAGTTCGAGATGGGGCAGATGTTCCTGAAGGGCGAGGGCGGGGTGAAGGCCAGCGTCAAGCAGGCCGGGCGCTGGTTCCAGCTTGCCGCCGAGAAGGGCCATGCCGGTGCCCAGGCGACGCTGGGCCACCTGTTGTTCCAGAGCGGCAAGATCGTCCGCGGCCTGGCGATGATGACGGCGGCGCTCGAACGCGCTTCGCCGGCCGACCAGCCCTGGATACGCGGCATGCAGGAAGAGGCATTTGCCACCGCGGGCGAAGCCGACCGCCGCACCGCGATCTCGCTGGCCGATGACATCATCACCAAGGGCGGCAACGCGGACCAGTAGTTTCGCGCCAGCCTCACCAACAAAATCTTGATCAGTTCTCTGTCGGTTCCGTCGGCACCATGCTGGGCGCCGGCGTCGAGATCGGCGTGGGGTGTAGGTGCGGCGCCATCGTGTTTGCGGGGCAGCTGTCGCCGACCTTTGTCCACGAGGTGTTGTTGAGCACCATGTCGCAGCGGGCAAGATGGCTCTGGTCGCCAACCGTCAGGCAGGCGACCTGGCCGAGCTGATAGGATTTTCCATTGGCCAGGCATTCCTGATCGGCAAGTGCCGAGGCAGGAGCAGCCATGGCAAATGCCAGGCCGATCGGACAAAGATGAAATCGTATGGTCATGGAACCCCAGCCGCCATGCTGCCCCGCGATGAACTGCTCGAAATGTGGCGATATGAGGGTTTAGCCGTTGTCAGCTGGCCGCAGCGCAAGGTCGATCGCCACCGGTACGTGATCCGACGGCTTTTCCCAGGCGCGGACATGCTTTTCGATTGAGGCCGATGAGAACCGGTTGGCGGCTTCCGGCGACAGCAGCAGATGGTCGATGCGGATGCCGTTGTTCTTCTGCCAGGCGCCTGCCTGATAGTCCCAGAACGTATAGGTGTCGGGCGCGTCGGTGACCGCGCGCACCGCCTCGGTGAAGCCAAGGTTGAGCAGCCGGCGGAAGGCCTGCCGCGTCTGCGGCTGGAACAGCGCATCGCCCAGCCAGTTCTCCGGAAACCGCGCGTCGATCGGCTCGGGGATGACGTTGTAGTCGCCGGCCAGCACCAGCGCCTCTTCGAGCTTCAGGCGCTCTTCAGCCCAGCGCTCCAGCCGTGCCATCCAGGACAGTTTGTAAGGGAACTTCTTCTCGTCATCGATCGGGTTGCCGTTCGGCAGATAGAGCGAGGCGACGCGCAAGGCGCCCTTGTCGGTCGAGAAAACGCCTTCGATGAAACGCGCCTGTTCGTCGGCATCGTCGCCAGGCAGGCCTCTGACAACTTCGTCGAAGCGCAATTTCGACAGGATGGCGACACCATTGAAACCCTTCTGGCCATGGGTTTCGACATTGTAGCCGAGCGCCTCGATCTCGGCGCGCGGGAACTGCTCATCGACCGTCTTGATCTCCTGCAGGCAGGCGATATCGGGCGCGCTTTCGGTCAGCCAATGGGTCAGGTTGCCGATGCGGGCGCGCACGCCGTTGATGTTCCAGGTGACGATTTTCATGACGGTCCCGATGCTGCTCAGTTGGGCTCTTGCGGCGGATGGCGTTCGACGAGCCCGATCGTATTGCCAGCCGGGTCCTTTAGGAAGGCCATCCATTCGGTTTCCCCCGCCGGGCCGAACTGGCCCTCGCTGTCACGATGGACAAGCGTCGGCGTCGCGGTGAAGGGGACGCCGGCCGCCGCCGCCGAGGCGTGGAAATCGTCGAGGCCCGATATGTCGAGATAAACGGTTCCGGCCGGGATGCCGTCGGTGAACAACAGCCTGATATTGCCAGCCATGATGAATGCGATGCCCGGCGGATCGAAGCGCGCATGCAGGCTCATGCCCAGCACGTCGCGCCAAAAGGCCAGAGTTGCATCGAGGTCGCGGCCGGCCGACAGCGCGATCTGGCGGACCGCGCCGATGGCGGGCATTCTATATGGAAAAGCTCGTGCCGCAGCCGCAGGAGGCGACGGCATTCGGGTTCCTGATCTGGAACGACTGGCCCATCAAATCGTCGACGAAATCGATCACCGAGCCGCCCATATAAACCAGCGACAGGTCGTCGATCAGCACGGTGGCGCCATCCTTCTCGATGGCGACGTCATCGTCGTTGCGCGTATCGACCAGATCGAACTTGTAAGAAAAGCCCGAGCAACCGCCGCCTTCGACCGAAACGCGCAACGCCGTCTTGCCGGCCTCGCCCGAGACAATCTTCGCGATCCGCCTGGCGGCGGCCTCGGTCATGTCGACTTTCATGGCAGTCTTGGCATCCGCGCCCATGGGCGTCACCTTGCTTTCGGTTTCACATGATAGGTATGAAGCGCGAGGGGCCAAGTCAACCAGGCCAAATCATCTGGACCAAGTCAACCGCGGCGGCATCAGCCATGACCAATGAGTTCGGCGACATCGGATTCGGCTATCGGCCACGCGCCGCCTATGCCTGCGATCCGGCAAAGTCGCGCGGACGGCTATTCGACGAGGTGGAAAGCCCAACCCGTACGCCGTTCCAGCGTGATCGCGACCGCATCATCCATTCGACGGCCTTCCGCCGGCTCAAGCACAAGACGCAGGTCTTCATCGCACACGAAGGCGACCATTACCGCACCCGGCTGACCCATTCGATCGAAGTGGCGCAGATCGCGCGCGCCCTGGCACGGGCGCTGCGCGGCGACGAGGATCTCGCCGAGGCGGTGGCGCTGGTGCATGATTTCGGCCACACGCCCTTCGGCCACACCGGCGAGGATGCGCTGAACGAGAAGATGGCCGCCTGGGGCGGCTTCGACCACAACGCGCAATCGCTGCGCATCGTGACAAGGCTGGAGGCGCGCTACGCCGAATTCGACGGGCTCAACCTGACCTGGGAAACGCTGGAAGGTC
The DNA here is from genome assembly GCF_040317555.1 of Mesorhizobium sp. M1406. NCBI lineage: Bacteria > Pseudomonadati > Pseudomonadota > Alphaproteobacteria > Hyphomicrobiales > Phyllobacteriaceae > Mesorhizobium > Mesorhizobium sp. M1406. The sequence goes on from NZ_JAMYKW010000002.1 coordinate 165,942, forward strand.
TGGTCAAGCACAATGGACCGCTGACGGACGCCAGCGGTCAAGGTCTGAAAGGGCCGGTGCCGCAGGCGATCCGTGATTATTCGCAGCTGCACGACCTCGAACTGGACCGGTTTGCCGGCATCGAGGCGCAATGCGCGGCGATCGCCGACGACATCGCCTACAACAACCATGACATCGACGACGGGTTGAGGGCAGGGTTGCTGACGCTGGACATGCTGGAAATGGTTTCGCTGCCCGGAACCATTCTGAAAGGCGTGCGCGGACGCTATCCCTCCCTCGACGACGTGCGCACCGGCCATGAACTGATGCGGCGGCAGATCACCGCCATGGTCGAGGATGTCATCGTCTCCACCACTGCCAATCTGGAGCGCATCAGGCCGCAGAACGCCGATGCGGTGAGAGCGGCCGGCGAGACGATGGTGACTTTCTCGGCCGAAATGGCCGCCTTCGAGAAAGAACTGAAGGCCTTTCTTTACAAGCATCTCTATCGGCACGCGGAAGTCATGCGGGTGCGCGCGGACGCCGAGCAAATCGTCAAGGATCTGTTCGACGCCTATTTCGCTGATCCGCGCGCCATGCCGGACGGCTGGCGCGAGGGGCTGGATCGGGCCGACGATCGCATCAAGGCGCGCAGCGTCACCGACTTCCTGGCGGGTATGACCGATACCTATGCGCTCAAGGAACACCGGCGTTTGTTTGACCATACGCCTGAATTGAGCTAGGGCGGGCTCGATTTTGCCGGCCAACGAGCCGGATTCCCTGTAAAGCCACCAGAGCCAGTCCCATGAACATCTTCGCCGATTTCACCGCGCGAATCATAAAAGCTGTCGAAGCGCTTGATTTGAAAGACAGTAACGGCGTTTCGCCAGATCTGTCGCGCATTGCCGTCGAGCCGCCGCGCGACGCCAGCCATGGCGACCTGGCGACCAACGCGGCGATGGTGCTGGCCAAGCCGACCAGCCAGAATCCGCGCGCGCTGGCCGAAAGACTGGCGCAGGCGCTGCGTGAGGACAAGGATGTCGCCGCCACCGAAGTGGCCGGTCCTGGTTTCGTCAATCTCAGGCTAAAGGACGGTTTCTGGCAGACACATCTGACCGCACTGCTTGGCGAGGGCCGCAACTATGGGCGCTCGACGGTTGGTGGTGGCCGGAAAACCAATGTCGAATACGTCTCGGCCAATCCGACGGGGCCGATGCATGTCGGCCATTGCAGGGGTGCCGTGGTCGGCGACGCGCTGGCCAACCTGATGGCCTTCGCCGGCTACGACGTGACCAAGGAATATGTCATCAACGATGCCGGCTCGCAGATCGACGTGCTCGGCCGCTCGGTCATGCTGCGCTACCGGGAGGCGCTTGGCGATGACATCGGCGAGATTCCGGCCGGGCTTTACCCCGGCGATTATCTCGTCCCTGTCGGTCAGGCGCTGGCCAAGGAGTTCGGCCGCTCGCTCCTGCAGATGCAGGACGACGAGGCGCTCGCCATCGTCAAGGACCGCACCATCGATGCGATGATGGCCATGATCCGCGAGGATCTGGCGATGCTCAACGTGCATCACGACGTGTTCTTCTCCGAGCGCACACTGCATGCCGACAATGCCAGGAAGATCCGCTCGGCGATCAACGATCTGACGCTGAAAGGCCATATCTACAAGGGCAAGCTGCCGCCGCCCAAGGGCGAAAAGCCCGAAGACTGGGAGGACCGCGAGCAGACGCTGTTCCGTTCGACCGCGGTCGGCGACGACATGGACCGGGCGCTGGTCAAGTCCGATGGCTCATTCACCTATTTCGCCGCCGACGTCGCCTATCTCAAGGACAAGGTCGATCGGGGCTTCGTCGACCTGATCTATGTGCTCGGCGCCGACCATGGCGGTTATGTCAAGCGGCTGGAAGCGCTGGCGCGGGCCATCGCAGGGGACGAGGTGAAGCTCACCGTGCTGCTTTGCCAATTGGTGAAACTGTTTCGCGACGGCGAGCCGGTGCGCATGTCGAAGCGGTCCGGCGATTTCGTGACGTTGCGCGAAGTGGTGGAAGAGGTCGGCCGCGACGCGATCCGCTTCATGATGCTCTACCGCAAGAACGATGCGCCGTTGGATTTCGATTTCGCCAAGGTGACCGAGCAGTCCAAGGACAACCCGGTGTTCTATGTGCAGTATGCCTCGGCGCGCTGCCATTCGGTGTTCCGGCAGGCGAGCGAGCAATTGGGTGAAGCCAATTTCGACCGCCACAGCCTGGCGTCCGCCGTGGCTTTGCTGACCGACGAGGGCGAGATTGGCCTGATCCGCAAGCTTGCTGAATATCCCCGCCTGATCGAGTCCGCGGCACTTGCGCTCGAGCCGCACCGGCTGGCATTTTACCTCTATGATCTGGCTTCCAGCTTCCATGGACACTGGAACCGTGGCACGGATAATCCGGACTTACGTTTTGTTAAGGTTAACGACCGACAATTGACGCATGCCAGACTAGGGCTGGTGCAGGCTGTTTCGGACGTCTTGACGTCCGGCCTGACGTTGATCGGAGCCGCCGCGCCCACCGAAATGCGTTAGGTTTGACTAAATAACCTGTCACCTTTTGCCCACATTGCGCTGGTAAGGGCCAACCCTACGCGACGTCCATGGCGTCCGAATGAGTGCGAGTTCGGGAACAATAATGGCAGACAGAACCCAGCTGAGAGTATCCGACAACAACGACATCACTGACGATGATCCGTTCGCGGAACTGACCAGGATCATGGGGTTCGACCCGCGCCAGCCGGTCAAACCGCAGTCGCCCGCGCAGCCGAAAGCCCCAGCCGCCGATCACGTGGCGGAGGAGGGCGATTTCGATATCGATCTCGAGAAGGAAATGATGGGCGAGTTCGGCGCTGACGACAGCGACGCCGCTCCGGTTGCCGAGGCTCATGAGCCGACTTTCGAGCATGAGCCTGCGTTCGAAACGGCTGATGCCGGCGCAATGGACGATGACGAGCTTTTGGTGTCGCTCGACGACGATTTCCATCTGGACATGACTGATGTCGACGACCACGCCGTCGGCGCCAGCGATACGGCCGCCGCCGAAACCGCGCCGTCTGTCGAGCCGGCTTTCGACGCTGATTTCGACAATGCCGTCGCCAGTTCGCTTGAGGATTTCTCGCCCTTCGAGGACGACCAGCCGATGGCGGACGAGCTTGCCGCGTCGCTCGACCAGGACGTCCGGATCGATGAGGAGGCCGAAGAGGCCCCGCACGCTGTTGCCGTTGCCGACGCGCCTGCTGTCGAGACGGCCGCCTCGGATCATGAATTCGACGATGCGGTCGCGATCTCGCTCGAAGACGAGCTGATGCTCGACGACCATTCGGTGGCGGAACAGGCCTACACGGCTGCCGATCCCGCCGACCATCCCATGCCGGAGCAGGCGGCCGCGCGTGATGGCCAAGCCTCCGACGAGAATTTTGCCTCCGACGAGAATTTCGCCGGCCACTTCGACGACTCCATGGCCGATGTCGACATGGATTTTGACGTTCGCGCTGATGAGCCGGTCGTATCCGAGGAGCCGGAAGCGCATGATATGCTCGCCGATAGCGCGGATGCGAAGGGCGAGACTCCCAGCCCTGAAGCTGCGTCGGATGAAGCGGCGTCGGATGATGCTTTCGACCTGAACTTCGACGACAAGTTTGCCGAAACAGTCGAAGAGCCGGTCGCCGAAATCGCCGCCGCCGCGGTCCAGCCGGCGGCACCAGAAGCCAATGTCGCACCCGCGGTGCAAGCCCCGATCGCGGACGAACGAAGCCTGGAAGACGAGTTGAATGCGCTGCTGGGTGCCATGACCGCGCGCACGACGCCCCTGGCCAAAGTGGAGCCAGTCATGGCTCAGCCGGCTGACGCCGCTCAGTCGCACGTCGTCGAGACCGCGGAGACCACCGAGGAACCGGCCGATCTTGTCGGCGACCTCGACTGGGATCTTGAAGAACCCGCGCCTGATCAGCCCCAGCACCTTGGCACCGCCCAGGCAGCCGATGCGGATGTCGACGATCTTCTGCCTGATAAACTTGAGGATCCGGGCTCGGACGTCGCCGGACATGGCGATGTCGATTTCGACAATGATGCGTTCGACGCGGCTTTGGCCAAAAGCCTGGATCCGCGTGGTGATGCGTCCGCTTCCCGGGACAATTCGGCGGATTCTCTCGATTGGCTGGCGGAGCGTTCCACGCCGCCCGAGCCAGCCCGTTCGTGGAGCCGCGTGACGCCGGTTCCGCAGCAGCCGTCATTTAGCGCTCAGTCTGCGTTTAGCGCTCAGCCGGTCGCTTCGATGGCGTCCGTGGCCGCAGCGCCGGCAGTCGCCGCGGTGACGTCCTACCGTTCGGCCGAGCCGGCCGAGACCGTCGCCCCTGTATCCGCGCCGCCATCGCGCCAGTCCGCTCAATACGAAGACATGCCCGATGTCGAGACGGTCGATGTGCCCGAGCGTGTCGTGGCGCTGGCGGACGATCTCGATATTCCAGAACTGCACTTCGAGGAAGATCAGCCGGCGACGTCTGGCTATGACGATCTCGACGCCGAGTTCTCCAGCCTTCTCTCCGAGATGAACGCGGTGGAGGTCGCTGCCGCTCCCACAAGCAACGCGGCCGGCGCGTCTTACGATGATGACTCCTACGCCGCTGGCTTCAAACCGGGCTATGACAGCGTCAAGCCGGGCTATGACAGGGTCAAGCCGGGCTATGACGGGGTCAAGCCGGGCTATGAGCCGGAAGCCCGGACCTATGCGGCGCGGCCGATGGAAGTGTCTGCCCGCGCGGCGGCGCCAACGGGTTATGCCGATGCCGCCGACGGCTTCGATCTCGACAGTCTGCCCGGCAACCAGCCGGTTTCACAGGCGGACGATTTCACCGTCGATGAACTCGACTACGATCCTGAACACGATGAGGCGATGGCTGTTCCGGGCCTCGGCGAGCGTGAGGCAGCGAGGCCTTCGCGCGGGCGTGGCCTGTTCATCGCCGCGATTGTCGGTGCGGTGGCGGTCGCAGGCGGCCTCGGTGCCTTTGCGCTGACTTTCGGCGGCAAGGGCGGCAGCGAGGCGCCGGTGATCGTCAAGGCCGACAACGCGCCGATCAAGGTCAAGCCGGAGAATCCGGGTGGGGCCGTGGTGCCGAACCAGGACAACAAGGTCTACGACGCGGTCAGGGGCGCGAAGCCCGCCGAGCCGGTCCAGGAAAAGCTGGTCACCAACACCGAAGAACCGGTGGACGTGCAGGCGAAGGACCCGGCCCGCGCCGTCGATCTTTCTCCGGACCAGAACGCAGCCGCCGCGGCCGCTGCTGGAACCGGTGACGGCAACGCCGCGCCGACCGCCGGCGCCGCTTCGGCCGACAACACAGCACCCGCGCCCAAGTCCGAGGATCGCATCGCACAGGTGCTGCAGGAAGCCGACAAGGGCACCAATGCCGATGTCGTCGCCGTTGCGCCGCGCAAGGTGAGGACCATGGTGGTCAAGTCGGACGGTTCGCTGGTGCCGCGTGAGGATCCGGCGCCCGCCGCCGCCCCGCAGATGGCCGCCGCGGAGCCGGTCGATCCGGCGCCGCAGCATGTTGCCCCGTCGGGGCAGGCTGACGCGGACCAGACCGGCACAGTGGCGCCCGCCGCCGCCCCGGCGAACGACGAGCCGGCTCTCAAACCGGTGGCTGCAGCCAAGCCCAAGGCCGAGGCCAAGGCGCAGTCGGCCAACACGCCGGCCAAGGTTCCGCTCGCGCCGCAGCGCCCGTCCGACCAGCCGGTCGATGTCGTCGGCGAGGTCAAGCCCGATCAGGTTGCGTCCATCGATCCGGCATCGACCGCGACCGGCGGTGGTTCGTGGTCGATGCAGATCGCTTCACAGCCGACGGTCGAAAGCGCCCAGTCCAGCTATCAGGATCTGCAGCGCCGCTATGGCAGCGTGCTCGCCGGCCGTACCGCCAACATCGTCAAGGCCGAGATCGCCGGCAAGGGCACGTTCTACCGTGTGCGTGTGCCAGCGCAGTCGCGCAACGATGCGATCAATTTGTGCACCAGCTACAAGGCCGCCGGCGGCAACTGCTTCGTCTCGCGCTAGAGCCAACCAATCAAAAGCCGGCGCGGTCACCGCGCCGGCTTTTTTCATGGGGAAAGCAGATCTGGCGTTTGACCGCTTGTGATCCGGATGATTCCCTTTGATCGCGCGAAGCTTTAGACTTCTGATATGACCGAATCAAAATCCATGATCCTCGGCTGTGCCGGGAAATCGCTCACCCGCGAAGAAATCAATTTCTATCGCAATGAATGCCCATGGGCCTTCATCCTGTTTGCGCGCAACATCGGCGAGACCGAACAGATCCGCGATCTGGTCGCCGAGATGCGCGACTGTATCGGGCGTCCGGACGCGCTTGTGTTCATCGACCAGGAGGGTGGACGTGTGCAACGCCTGCGGCCGCCCCTGGCGCCGAACTATCCGGCCGGCGGCGCGCTCGGCGCGCTGTGGCGCGACGACCATGATGCCGGCGCCCGCGCGGCCTGGCTGATGGCGCGGCTGCATGCCTTCGATCTGCTGCGTTATGGCATCACCGCCGATTGCCTGCCGGTGCTCGACGTGCCGATCGAAGGCGCCAGCGACGTTATTGGCGCGCGTGCCTATGGCAAAGACCCGCGACCGGTGATTGAACTCGGCCGCGCCGCCGCGGAAGGGCTGATGTCGGGCGGGGTACTGCCCGTCATGAAGCACATTCCGGGCCACGGGCGCGCCTTTGCCGACACGCATTTCGAGTTGCCTGTCGTCAATGCCTCGCTCAGCGATCTACAGCGGCATGATTTCGCCCCGTTTCGGGAGCTCAACCATCTGCCGATGGCGATGACGGCGCATGTCGTCTACAGCGCGATAGACCCCAACAACCCGGCGACCACTTCCGGCAAGGTCATCGACGAGATCATTCGGCGCGAGATCGGCTTCGACGGGCTGCTGATGAGCGACGACACGTCGATGAAGGCACTTTCTGGGGATTTCCCGACAAAGGCGGCCTCGATCCTTGCGGCGGGCTGCGATCTGGTCCTTCACTGCAACGGCGTTTTCGAGGAGATGGCCGGCATTGCATCGCGGACCACGGGGCTCGAGGGCACGTCGCTGGAGCGCGCAAAGCGGGCGCTGACCTATATTAAGAACCGCGACGCGGTGGAAGAAACCGAGATACGCGCTGAATTCGCCACCTATTTCGATGCGGTGGCTTAACAAAGGGAAGTGAGAGGAAGTGGCGGAAACATTGGAAAGCAAGGCCGCGAAGGCCGCACCGATGGACCGTCTGTGGGCCGAGAATGACGATTCACGCGTCACCGGCGACCCGTCGCTGGTGGTCGACGTGGCCGGCTTCGAAGGCCCGCTCGATCTTCTGCTGCATCTGGCTCGCACCCAGAAGGTCGATCTGGCGCGCATTTCGATCCTGGCGCTGGTCGAGCAATATCTGACCTTTGTCGAGACGGCGAGGGCGCTCAGGCTCGAGCTTGCCGCCGACTATCTGGTGATGGCGGCGTGGCTGGCCTTCCTCAAATCGAAGCTTCTGATCCCCAAGCAGCCGGGCGACGAAGGCGAAAGCGGCGAGGAACTGGCGGCGGTGCTGCAGTTCCGGCTGAAGCGGCTGGAGGCCATGCGCGACGCTTCGGCGCGCCTGGTCAACCGCAATCGGCTCGGCCGTGACGTGTTCGCGCGCGGCATGCCGGAAATGGTCATCGTCGAAAAGCGCAACGCCTATTCAGCCTCGCTCTACGATCTGCTCACTGCCTATGCCCAGCAACGGCAGAAGCAGGCGATCAGCAATGTGACGATCGCCAGGCGCGGTGTCTGGTCGCTCAAGGACGCGCGCGATATCCTGACCCGTCTGGTTGGGGCTCTCCACGACTGGGCAACGCTGGAAAGCTTTCTGATCGTGTACATGACCAGCCCCGAGGAGCGGCGCACGGCGATCGCCAGCTCTTTCGCGGCCACGCTGGAACTGGTGCGCGAAGGCACGATGGACATGCGGCAGGACGAAGTCTTCGCGCCGATCTATCTGCGCGGCCGCGCACAGGCAATCAAGGCAGTCGAGGTGGCATCATGAGCGAACGCGCCAACGCTTCGGTTATCCCTTTCAAGGTCGGCGATGAACCCGAAGAGGAGTCGCTTTCCCGGGATCCGGCCGAGCAACAAATGCAGAATCCGGCCGAACGGCTGCATCTGGCGGAAGCGGTACGCATGGCCGAGGCTATCGTGTTCGCCAGTGCCGAGCCCGTCAGCGAAAACCAACTTGCGGCGCGGCTGCCGGACGGCATCAGTATCGCCCTGGCCATGACCGAGCTGCAGCAGATCTACGCGCGGCGCGGCGTCAATCTGGTGCGTGTCGGCGATGCCTGGGCATTCCGCACGGCCGGCGATCTGGCTTTCCTGATGAGCCGGGATACTGTCCAGCAAAGGAAGCTTTCCCGTGCGGCGCTCGAAGTGCTGGCGATCATCGCCTATCACCAGCCGATGACGCGCGCCGAGATCGAGGACATCCGAGGCGTCGAAACCTCGAAAGGCACGCTCGACACGCTGCTGGAAACGGAATGGGTGCGCATGCGCGGCCGGCGCAAAACGCCGGGGCGCCCTGTCACCTACGGCACCACCGACACCTTCCTCGACCATTTCGCGCTGGAGGAGATCCGCGATCTTCCCGGCATGGAGGAACTGAAGGGGGCCGGACTGCTTTCGGGCCGCATGCCGTCGAATTTCGCCATTCCGGTTCCTCCGTCCGATCCTGATGCGTTGACCGACGACGAGGATGCGCTGACCGACATCGATCTTGAGGAACTCGGCCTGCTGACGCCGCGCGTCACGGAAGATTGACTGGCATTGGCCGCCGATCTGTCGAGGATGCGCGGATTCGTAGCGGGCCATCGCGTTGAAAATGCGTGACATCCGCCACCCTTTCATAAACTCTGTCGCAGTTGTGTTTGAATCCCAACGCGAAAACGCATAGATCATCGCCAGGGAAAACATTCGAGAGAGATTTGTTATGGGTTCATTTTCGATTTGGCACTGGATGATCGTGCTGGTGATCGTGCTGCTGGTGTTCGGCCGCGGCAAGATTCCCGAGCTGATGGGCGACATGGCCAAGGGCATCAAGAGCTTCAAGAAGGGCATGGCCGACGACGAAGTTGCCGAAGACAAGCGCACCGTCGAACATCGCGCCGACGAGACCGTTGCGGCCGCGAAGGAAAAAGCCAGCAAGAGCTGAGCCACGGGTTCTAGTCGGAACAAAGTGCCATGTTTGAAGTCGGCTGGACCGAAATGCTGGTCATCGCGATCGTCATGATCGTGGTCGTCGGACCCAAGGATTTGCCCAATATGCTGCGCACCTTCGGCCGCACGACGGCGAAGCTGCGCGCCATGGCGTCCGATTTCCAGAAACAGTTCAACGAAGCGCTGAAGGAAGCCGAGCTCGACGACGTCAAGAAGTCGGTCGACGAGCTCAGGGGCCTCAGCCCGATGGCCGAGATCAGGAAGCAGCTCAATCCGTTCGAACAGGCCGCGGCCGACGTTCGCTCCGGCGTCGACGCGGCGATGAAGCCGAAGCCGGCGGCCGATCCGGCAACGCCAGCCGCTTCGACCCCGCTGGTCGCCGAGCCGTTGAAGAACGGTGCAACGACCATGCCTGGCGTCAATGGGCCGGAAGCAGTACCGGCAGCGCCGATTTTCCCGGCAATGACCGATGAATCGGTGGTGACGGCGTCAGTGCCGCCAGAACCAGTTGCGGCGCCGAAGGCGTCCGCGACAAAGAAATTAGCCAAGCCTGCGCCGGCAAAGGCGATGCCGGTGGTAAAAGCGCAGGCGAAGGCTTCGGCAAATGGTGCAAAGGTTTCTGCGCCGGCGAAAGCGGAGATCGCCAAGGCAACGCCTCTGCCCAAGGTGCCGGCGAAGCCCGCGACCGCGGCACAGGCTGAAACGCCCAAAGCCGCGAAGCCCGTTGCGGCCAAGGCGATCGCGACCAAGACCGTGGCGAAAGCCGATCCGAAGCCTGCTCCGGCGAAGAAGCCGGCGGCCAAGAAGACGGCGGGAGCCGCCAAGTGAGCGTTTCGGACAAGGAAAAGGACGAGATCGAGAAATCGTCGGCGCCGCTGATGGAGCATTTGATCGAGTTGCGCCGGAGGCTGATCTGGTCGATCGGCGGCTTCTTCGTCGCCTTTCTCGTTTGCTTCTTCTTCGCCAAGAAGCTGTTCAACCTTCTGGTGATCCCGTTCAAATGGGCGACGAAGTGGGCCGGGCTCGATCCGCACAAGGTCGAGCTGATCTACACCGCTCCGCAGGAATTCTTCTTCACCCAGGTGAAGCTCGCCATGTTCGGCGGCATGGTGATCGCCTTTCCGCTGATCGCCACGCAGATCTACAAGTTCATCGCGCCAGGCCTCTACAAGAACGAGCGCAACGCCTTCCTGCCGTTCCTGATCGCGTCGCCCATCCTGTTCCTGATGGGCGCGTCGCTGGTCTATTTCTTCTTCACGCCGATGGTGATGTGGTTCTTCCTCGCCATGCAACAGGCCGGCACCGACGATCAGGTGCAGATCTCGCTGCTGCCGAAAGTGTCGGAATATCTCAGCCTGATCATGACGCTGATCTTCTCCTTCGGCCTGGTGTTCCAGCTGCCGGTGGTGACCAGCCTGATGACGCGCGTCGGCATGCTGTCATCCAAGGGGCTGGCCGAGAAGCGCAAATGGGCGATCGTCATCGCCTTTGTCGTCGCTGCCGTGCTGACGCCACCCGATCCGATGAGCCAGATCGGCCTCGCCCTTCCGACCATCCTTCTCTACGAGGTCTCCATCTGGGCTGCTCGATTGATCGAGCGCGATCAGGAAAAGCAGCGCGTGGCGCGCGAGAAGAGGGACGCGGCGGAAACCGTGGCGGACAAAGCACCGGACGAGCCTCCGGCGCCTGCCGCCTCGTAACACCGGGCTGCGTGGAAAACGGCAGCCGCGGCCTAGCCTCATCTTGCATCGATCAAGGATGCGGTTTACGCCCTCTGGCTGAAACGCATCGCTATCAAGCGATGCGTTTCAGTTTTGTTTTGAGCGTGTCGTTGTCCCAAAACCGCTGCGCACTTTGGGCGACATGCTCCCTGAGGACGGATGAACCATGCTTGACATCAAATGGATTCGCGACAACCCGAAGGCCCTTGTCGAGGCGCTGGTCAAGCGCTCGTGGTCGGCGGGTGAGGCGCAGTCCACGGTCGACGGGCTGATTGCCTCGGACGAGGCGCGGCGCGAACACGTCACCGAGCTGCAGACCAGGCAGGAGCGCCGCAACGCCGCCTCGAAGGAGATCGGCAACGCCATGCGTTCGGGCGACGCGGCACTTGCCGAGAAGCTGAAAGCCGAGGTCGGCGAGATCAAAATCTTCATCCAGAACGGCGAGGCGCGCGAGCGCGAGCTCGACAAGGCGCTGACCGATGCGCTGGCGGTGCTGCCCAATGTGCCGTTCGATGACGTGCCTGTCGGCAAGGACGAGCACGACAATGTGGTGAAGCACATCGTCGGCAAGGTGCCGACGCGTCCGAATTGGGTGAAGGAGCATTTCGAGATCGGCGAAGCGCTTGGCATGATGGATTTCGAGCGGGCGGCGAAGCTGTCAGGCTCGCGTTTCACCGTGCTGAAGAGGGGTCTGGCGCGGATGGAACGCGCGCTCGGCCAGTTCATGCTCGACCTGCACACGACCGAGCATGGCTATGAGGAAATCCAGCCACCGCTGATGGTGCGCGACCATGCGATGTTTGGCACCGGACAGCTGCCAAAATTTAAAGAGGATTTGTTTCGTGCTTCGATCAATGATCTGCCTCGATTTTGGAAAGAGTATGAGGACGCTCGCAACGAGCAGTTTGAGGATTTCAGAAACAGCAAAGCCAGCCTCGACAGAATAAAAACTGAAGGGATGGCAAGGCAACGCAAATGGATGAACGACTTTGAAAGTGGGAGGTTTGCTGAGAATTTCTACCTCATCCCCACCGCCGAAGTCCCGCTCACCAATCTTGTGCGCGAGGAGATCACCGCGCATGAAAAACTGCCGCTGCGCTACACCGCGCTGACGCCGTGCTTCCGTTCGGAAGCGGGCTCGGCCGGGCGCGACACGCGCGGCATGCTGCGCCAGCACCAGTTCTACAAGGTCGAGCTGGTGTCGATCACCGATCAGGAATCATCGCTCGCCGAGCACGAGCGGATGACGCAATGCGCCGAGGAAGTGCTGAAGCGGCTCGGCCTGCCGTTCCGCACCATGACGCTGTGCACCGGCGACATGGGCTTTGGCGCGCGCAAGACCTACGACATCGAGGTCTGGCTGCCAGGCCAGAACGCCTATCGCGAAATCTCGTCCTGCTCGGTGTGCGGCGATTTCCAGGCGCGCCGCATGGACGCCCGCTACAAGGACAAGGACGGCAAGGGCAACCGCTTCGTCCACACGCTCAACGGTTCGGGCACCGCGGTTGGGCGCGCGCTCATAGCCGTCATCGAAAACTACCAGAACGAGGATGGCAGCGTAACCATTCCTGAAGTGCTGCGACGTTACATGGGCGGTCTGGAAAAGATCGAATCGAAATAATGCGCATCCTCCTGACCAATGACGACGGCATTCATGCCGAGGGCCTGGCGTCGCTAGAACGCGTCGCGCGCACGCTGTCCGACGATGTCTGGGTGGTGGCGCCGGAGCAGGACCAGTCGGGCTACGCGCATTCGCTGTCGATCTCGGAACCGCTGCGGCTGCGCAAGATCGGCGAGAAGCACTTTGCCGTGCGCGGCACGCCGACCGATTGCGTCATCATGGGCGTCAAGAAGATCCTGCCCGGCGCACCCGACCTGATCCTGTCCGGCATCAATTCCGGCGCCAACATCGCCGACGACGTCACCTATTCCGGCACCGTCGCCGGCGCCATGGAAGGCGCGCTGCTCGGCATCCGCTCGATCGCACTCAGCCAGGGCTACAGCTATGTCGGCGAGGATCGCGTCGTCCCTTATGAGACGACCGAAGCGCTGGCGCCGGCATTGCTGAAGAAGCTGGTCGCAACGCCGCTGCCGGACGGCGTTTTGCTCAACGTCAATTTTCCGAACTGCCTACCCGAAGAGGTCGCCGGGACGGTGGTCACATCGCAAGGCAAGTTGGTGCACAGCCTGTGGGTCGACGAGCGCCGCGACGGGCGCGGCCTGCCTTATTACTGGCTGCGTTTCGGCCGCGAGCCGGTCGAAGGCAAGCAAGGCACCGACCTTTACGCTCTCCGCAACAGGCTGGTGTCGGTGACGCCATTGCAGCTCGACCTCACCGCGCATGAAATCCGCGACCAACTGAGCAAGGCGCTTGCATGAACCAGGGGATCGATGACCGCGAAGGCTTTGCCGCCTTTCTGCTGCGCCTGCGCGGCCGGGGGACGGTGCCGAAGGCATTGATCGCGGCCTTCGAGGCAACGCCGCGGCGCGGCTTCCTGGCGGCCCAATTCCATCAGGTCGCCTGGTCGGACCGCATGCTGCCGATCGAATGCGGCGAGGCGATCGAAGGCGCCGACATGCAGGCGGCGGTGATCGCCGCACTCGCCATCGAGCAGGGCAATCGCGTGCTCGAGATCGGGACCGGCTCCGGCTATACCTCGGCGGTGATGTCGCGGCTGGCGGCGCGGGTCGTCACCACCGATCGCTACAAGACGCTCGTCGAGCAGGCCAGGCAGCGCTTCGAGGCGCTCGGTATCGGCAATGTCATCGTGCGGCACGCCGATGGTTCCGGTGGGCTGCCGAATGAAGGGCCGTTCGATCGCATCGTCGCATGGGCGGCCTTCGACAGCCTGCCGCGCTTCCTGCTCGACCAATTGTCGAGCGGCGGCATCGTCATCGCCCCGATCGGACCCGAAGAGGGCGAGCAGGTGCTGGCCAAGCTGACCAAGGTCGGCAGCCGGTTCGAGCGTGAGGACATCGGCCTTGTCCGCTTGCAGCCTATCCTGCGCAGCGTGGCCGCCGTCATCTAGGGGCGCTGATATTCAAGGTGGTGCCGGTCTGCAAACGGCAGCGTCCTGCGCAAAAGTACGCTCCGCTCCGGTTCTCGGAACCCAGCGTTTTCGACTCGGCCTGACCTGAATCTCAACACCGCTCCGCGCCTTGTAATATTTTAAGAAAAATTGCGTCGAATTCCATGGGGTTAACCGTCGAGTAACATTAACGCGCTTTAATCATGCCTAGTTTGTACCGGGTATGTGCGGGTTAGTGCGATGCAACTCAGTGTTTTGAAGACAAACGGACGCAACCTGCTGCGAGGTTGCGCTGTCCTCATGGTCGCCGGTGCTGCGGCGGGGTGCAGTTCCCAGGTTTCGCGATTCAATGGCGTCGACGACGTCTTTACATCCTCGACCAACAATCAGCGCACCATCATCAACAAGCAGGATGCCGTGCAGCAGCCCTATCCGGGTGATGTCGCGGCCGCTCCCATCGATGGCAGCCACACACAGTCGGTCAGCCGCTCCAGCCTCGATCCGGTTTCGACGCGGCCATTGCCGCCGCCCGTTGCCCAGGCGCAGCCGGCTCCCGCACTGGCGCCCGCCGCGAAGCCGATGCGCACCGCTTTGGCTCCGGCACCGCATGTCGACAGGACCACGACCGGCACCGTCGCTCCGGCCGCATCGCCCTTCAAGGTTGCCCAGCCCGATGAACCCCGCGTGGCGCCCTCTGGTAAGCCGCATGCAACCGAGATTGTCGTTCGGGACGGCGAAACGATCGGCGGCCTGGCGCAACGTTACAAGGTGCCGTCCGACGTGATCATGAAGGTCAACGGGCTGAGCGCGACCAAGGGGCTGAAGATCGGCCAGAAGCTGATCATCCCGGCCTATGCCTATTCGAGCAAGGGCGAGCCGAAAGTCGCCGATGCCAAGCCGGCTAAAGACGGCAAGCATGACCTGCCGGCCACGGCACCCGAAAAGGTCGCGGTGCTGCCGCAGCAGCCGAAGCTGAAGGAGGGCAAGTCCGCCGCTCAGGTCGACACCTCAGCCGCCGCAAACCAGCCCAAGGAGCCCAAGCCGCAGATTGCCGCGGCCAAGGCGACCAACGCGGCTGGGACCTACACGGTCCAGTCGGGCGATACGCTTTCGTCGATTGCCAGGAAGACCGGCGTCGGCGTCGTTGCGATCAAGCAGGCGAACGGCATGCAGGATGGATTGCTCAAGATCGGCCAGACCTTGAAGGTGCCGGCCGGTGGGACCGCGACCGTCGCCAGCGCCAAGCCGGCCAAGATCGATCCGGTGACCACGGCCACCACCCAGCCCGCCACAAAGGCCACGCCGTCGGACACGCTGGCGTCCTACACGCCGCCGAAGAAAGATTCGAAAGTCATCCAGCAGGCCGAGGACGACGATGCCGTCGCGCCTGACGCCACCGGCATCGGCAAGATGCGCTGGCCGGTGCGCGGCCGCGTGATTTCCGGGTTCGGGTCGGGCAAAGACGGCGTCGACATCGCCGTGCCGGCGGGCACACCGGTCAAGGCGGCCGAGAATGGCGTCGTCATCTATGCCGGCGATGGCCTCAAGGAATTCGGCAACACGGTGCTGGTGCGCCACGAGAATGGCCTGGTCACCGTCTACGGCCACGCCAGCTCGATCGAGGTGCAGCGCGGCCAGAAGGTCAAGCGCGGCCAGGAAATCGCGCTGTCGGGCATGAGCGGAACGACGGACTCGCCGAAGCTGCACTTCGAAGTGCGCAAGAATTCGGCCCCGGTCGATCCCTCCGGCTATCTCGAATAGTCGGGGGCTATCTCGAATAGAAGAAAAAAAGCAATTTGCGGGACGTCTGACCTCCAGTCCGCCCGCCGGCTCAGCCCGCTCCGCAAGGGGCGGGCTTTTTCAGTTGGTTGCGGGCAGATCAATCCTTGAGCGGCTTGCCGAGCCGTCCGGCCAGGTCCTGGGTGAACTGCCAGGCGACTCGGCCCGAGCGGCTGCCGCGTGTCGTTGCCCATTCCAGCGCCTCAGTGCGCAACTGCTCGGGATTCATGTCCAAGCCATGATGGCGGACATAGCCGTCGATCATGTCGAGATACTCGTCCTGCGAACATTTGTGGAAGCCGAGCCACAGGCCGAAACGGTCGGACAGCGAGACCTTTTCCTCGACCGCCTCGGACGGGTTGATGGCGGTCGAGCGCTCATTGTCGATCATGTCACGCGGCAACAGGTGCCGGCGGTTCGAGGTGGCGTAGAAGATCACATTGGCCGGGCGGCCCTCGACGCCGCCTTCGAGCGCTGCCTTCAGCGACTTGTAGGAGGTGTCATCGTGGTCGAAGGAGAGGTCGTCGCAAAACAGGATGAAGCGGAAGGGGGCCGCCTTCAGCAAGCCCATCAGCTTCGGCAGCGTGTCGATGTCCTCACGGTGGATTTCGATCAGCTTCAACGGCAGGTCGGACTTGGCCTTGGCGTTGATCTCCGCATGCACGGCCTTGACCAGCGACGATTTGCCCATGCCACGCGCGCCCCACAACAACACGTTGTTGGCTGGATAGCCGGCGGCGAAGCGTTCGGTGTTGTCGACGAGGATGTCGCGGACACGGTCGACGCCACGGATCAGGCCGATGTCGACGCGGTTGACCTTGCGCACCGGCTCCAGATAGCCCGGATCGGCCTGCCAGACGAAGCAATCGGCCTCGCCGAGGTCGGTTTGGGGCACCGGCGGTGCGGCGAGGCGGCTCACCGCCTCGATCAGCCGGTCGAGTTTCTGGTTCAAGGCTTCAATGCTGCTGTCGGTCATGTCGGTCTTTTGTTTTCTCGTTTTTGACGTGCGGGAGCGTGAGCCTGCCCGATTGCGTCGGGTTCGAAATCGGTTGCAACCTTTTGTTCGAGCGGGATCTTTTCGCAAAACCGGCTCGCGCTTTTCGCGATCATGCTCTAACACGGCTCAACAGGCCGGAAAAGCAGCCGATTTGGCTGGCCGCGCAGTTGCATTGACAACTTTACCGACTATATTCCGGCCAAATTTCAAGGGGCCGCCAAATTACGGTTTGGCGGCTGTTTTCCAATTCAGGAGTACCTCGATGTTCGTGACACCGGCATACGCCCAAGGTATCGGCGCCTCTCCCGACATGTTCATCAGCATTTTGCCGTTTGTCCTGATTTTCGTGATCATGTATTTTCTGATCATCCGGCCGCAGCGCACGCAGCTGAAGAAGCGCGGCGAGATGCTGGCGGCGGTCCGTCGCGGCGACACGGTCGTCACCGGCGGCGGCTTCGTCGGCAAGGTGACCAAGGTGATCGACGATAACGAGCTCGAGATCGACCTCGGCGGCGGCACGAAAGTGACCGCGCTGCGTTCGACTATCGCCGATGTGCGCGTCAAGGGCGAGCCGGTGGCCAACCAGAACGCCAAGAAATAATCCAATTTTAGGCGGAGCGATCCGCGGACACGCTCTGACGGACGACGCCATATGCTGTATTTTTCGCGCTTCAAGATGATCCTGATCTGGGTGGCCGTGGCCATCACAGTGATCCTCGCCGCGCCCAATCTCATTCCCGCAAGCACCTTGGCCAAGCTTCCCGACTGGGTGCCGAAGCGGCAGATGACGCTCGGCCTCGACCTGCAGGGCGGCTCTCACATCCTGCTGGAGATGAATCAGAACGATCTGATCAAGGACCGGCTGGAGACGACGCGCGACGAAATCCGCACGCTGCTGCGCGACGCCAAGATCGGCTATACCGGCCTTGCCGGCACGGGGCGGACCTTGCAGGTCCGCATCACCGATCCCGCTCAGCTCGATGCCGCCAAGACAGCACTGAAGACGCTGACCGATCCGGTCGCTGCCGGCCTGTTCACCGGCGGCTCCATCCAGGAAATGACGCTGGACGATTCCGAGCCCGGCCTGCTCAAGTTCAACGTCACCGACGCCGGGGTCAAATACCGCACATCGACGGCGCTGACGCAGTCGATCGAGGTGGTCGAGCGCCGCGTCAACGAACTCGGCACGACCGAACCCATCGTGCAGCGGCAGGGCGACGACCGTATCCTTGTCCAGGTGCCGGGTCTTCAGGACCCGCAGCGGCTGAAGGAGATACTCGGCCAGACCGCCAAGCTGACCTTCCAGATGGTCGACCAGTCGATGCCGGTGCAGGACGCGCTCAACGGCCGCCCGCCTGCCGGTTCGTCGGTGCTCTATTCGCAGGATGATCCACCGGTCCCGTATCTGATCGAGAACCGCGTCATCGTTTCGGGTGAAAACCTCGTCGATGCGCAGGCGACATACAATTCGCAGAACAATGAGCCGGTGGTCTCCTTCCGCTTCGATTCGAAGGGTGCCGCGCGTTTCGGTCAGGCGACCTCACAGAATGTCGGCAAGCTGTTCGCCATCATCCTCGACAACCAGGTGATCTCGGCGCCGCAAATCCGCGAGCCGATCTTGGGCGGCACCGGCCAGATTTCCGGCAATTTCACCGCCCAGAGCGCCAACGACCTCGCCGTGCTGCTGCGCGCCGGCGCATTGCCCGCGACGCTGACGGTGATCGAAGAGCGTACGGTTGGCCCGGGTCTCGGTCAGGATTCGATTCATGCCGGCAAGGTCGCCGGCATCATCGGTTCGATCCTGGTCGTCGTGTTCATGTTCGTTGCCTATGGATTGCTCGGCTTCCTCGCCAACATCGCGCTGGCGGTGCACGTGGCGATGATCGTCGGGCTGCTGTCGCTGCTCGGCGCGACGCTGACCTTGCCAGGTATCGCCGGTATCGTGCTGACCATCGGCATGGCGGTCGATTCCAACGTGCTGATCTACGAGCGTATCCGCGAGGAGCGGCGTGCCGGCCGCTCGGTGATCCAGGCGATCGACACCGGTTTTACCAAGGCGCTGGCGACCATTGTCGATTCCAACATCACCTCGCTGATAGCGACCGTGGTGCTGTTCTATCTCGGTACCGGACCGGTGAAGGGCTTTGCCATCACGTATGCGATCGGCATCCTGACGACTGTCTTCACCGCGTTCACCTTCACCCGTCTGCTGGTCTCGATCTGGCTGCGCCGTGCTCGCCCGAGGGAATTGCCGCGCGCGCCGGTGACCTTCGTCCCGCCCGGCACGAAAATTCCGTTCATGGGCATCCGTCGCTGGACGTTCACGCTCTCGAGCGCGCTGTCGATTCTGTCGGTGGTGCTGTTCATGACCGTCGGCATCAACTACGGCATCGACTTCAAGGGCGGTTCGCTGATCGAGGTTCAGGCCAAGAGCGGCAATGCCGACCTCGCGGACCTCCGCGCGCGGCTGACCGAACTCAACATCGGTGAGGTGCAAGTCCAGCAGTTCGGTACGCCGAATGACGTGTTGATCCGTGTCGGGACGCAGGATGGCGGCGAGAATGCCGAGCAGACCGTCATCGACAAGGTGCGCGGCGAACTGCAGGACAATTATGACTTCCGCCGCGTCGAAGTGGTGGGGCCGACCGTCTCGGGCGAGCTTGCCAAGCAAGGCACGATCGCCATGCTGATCGCGCTGCTCGGTATTCTGATCTATGTCTGGTTCCGCTTCGAATGGCAGTTCGCGGTCGGCGCCATCGTGGCGACGGTGCACGATGTGGTCATGACACTTGGCTTCTTCGTCATCTCCGGGCTCGAATTCAACCAGTCATCGCTGGCGGCGATCCTGACCATCATCGGCTATTCGCTGAACGATACGATCGTGGTCTATGACCGTGTTCGAGAGGATCTGCGAAAATACAAGCGGATGCCGCTGCCGCAACTCTTGAACAACGCCATCAACGAGACGCTGTCGAGAACGACGCTGACCTCGGTGACGACGATCCTGGCGCTGCTGGCATTGGTGCTGTTCGGCGGCGAGGTCATCCGCTCGTTCACCATGGCGATGCTGTTCGGCGTCGTCTTCGGCACGTATTCGTCGATCTTCATCGCAGCACCGCTGCTGATCCTGTTCAAGCTGCGGCCGCAAGCTACGGCCGACGAGGAGAAGCCGGCCGGCGGCGGCAAGGCGGTCGCGACCTGACGCGCCGCCCGCAAGGGGTGACAAAACGGTGACCAGCAAAGGCATCGTCATCCGCGAGGCGCATTTTCCCGGTCGAGCGCCGATCGAAGCCTACGGCAATGGCGGGTTCCGCTTTGCCGACATGTCGCATCGCGGCTCGCTGCTCTGCCTGCCATCCGGCATCCATGGCTGGGAACCGGCGGATCCTCTGGCGCTGACGGTAGCGGATTTCGACAAGCTGCTGGCGCAAGCCGACAGGATCGAGATCCTGCTGATCGGCATGGGCAGGGACCTCAGGCCATTGCCCGCCGCACTGCGGGCCGCGCTGAAGGCGGCCGGCATTGCGTCCGACCCGATGTCGACCGGTGCAGCGGTACGGACCTACAATGTCCTTCTGGCGGAAGAGCGCGCCGTGGCCGCCGCGCTCATCGCCGTCGACTGAGATGTCCCAGAATGCCAAAATTGTCATGGACGCGGTGCGCGCCGCCGATCACGACCGCTATCTGACCGCCCTTTACGCGCCGGCCGACAAGCGCGACGCGCTGTTTTCGCTCTATGCCTTCAATGCCGAGATCGCAGGCATCCGCGATCGCATCCATGAAGCGTTGCCGGGCGAGGTGCGCCTGCAATGGTGGCGCGATGTCATTGCCGCCGGCGGGGAAGCGGGCGCCGGCCACCCCATAGCCGAAGCCTTGAATGCCACCATAGCGACATTCAACCTGCCGAAGCCGGCCTTCGAGAACATGCTCGATGCGCGCATCTTCGACCTCTACGACGACCCGATGCCGTCGCGCACCGATCTGGAGGGCTATTGCGGCGAGACGGCCGCGGCGCTCATCCAGCTTGCGGCGATGCTGCTCGACCCCGGCGAGGCGCCACGCTTTGCCGAACTGGCGGGCAGGGCGGGCTGCGCGCAGGCGATGACCGGCCTGTTGCTGTTATTGCCGCTGCACCGCAAACGCGGGCAGTGTTTTATCCCGGCCGATATCCTTGCCGCGGCGGGATCGTCGCCGGCAGAGTTCGTCACTGCCGACGGTGGTCCTGGCGCCAAACGCGCGGTGGCGGCGATGATGGCGCTGGCGCGGGAGCATCTCACCGCCTTTGAGCAAGGCGCTGCGGCGTTGCCGGTCTCGCTGCGCCCGGCATTTCTGCCGCTGGCCCTGTCGCGCGCCTACCTCACGAAAATGGAGCGCGGCTCGCCGCTCGACGGCGTGGCGCGGCTGTCGGCCTTGCGCCGGCATTGGCTGTTGTTGCGTCGCGCGAGCAAGGGCTGGCCAGCACTTTGACGTAAACGTCAATCATGCCGGAGGTGAGCGCGAACGCCTAAGGTCCACTCAGGGAGGAAGCTGGCTACTCAGCGGCTTCGGCTGTTTGCGCCGCCAATCCCAGCCATTGCCGGCAATCGGCGCGTGCGCGCGATGTGATGGCGTGGCGCTTGGCGACGGTTTTGTCCTTGCCGCGCATGCGTTTGCCCTCGGTCTTCGGCGCCTCCACGGGCGGGAACAGGCCGAAATTGACATTCATCGGCTGGAAGGAGCGTTTTCCAGGTTCGTCATCCGAAACGATGTGGCCACCGGTGATGTGGTTGAGCAGCGCGCCGAACGCCGTGGTGAGCGGCGGCAGCGATGGTGCATGGCCGAGCCTCTCGGCGGCAGCGAAGCGCCCGGCGAGCAGGCCGATCGCGGCGCTTTCGACATAGCCTTCGCAGCCGGTGATCTGGCCGGCGAAGCGCAGGCCGGGGCGCGACTTCAGCTGCAGCGAAGCGTCGAGCAAGGTCGGCGAGTTGATGTAGGTGTTGCGATGCAGGCCGCCGAGGCGGGCGAAATCGGCGGTTTCGAGACCCGGAATGGTGCGGAACACGCGCACCTGCTCGGCATGCTTCAGCTTGGTCTGGAAACCGACCATATTGTAGAGCGTGCCCAGTGCATTGTCCTGCCGTAGCTGGACGACGGCATAGGCCTTCACCGTCGGATTGTGCGCATTGGTCAGCCCCATCGGCTTCATCGGCCCGTAGCGCAGCGTCTCGACGCCGCGCTCGGCCATGATCTCGATCGGCAGGCAGCCGTCGAAATAGGGCGTGCCTTCCCATTGCTTGAATTCAGTCTTCTGGCCATCGACCAGCGCTTGCACGAAGGCAAGGTACTGGTCCTTGTCCATCGGACAATTGATGTAGTCCTTGCCGGTGCCGCCGGGTCCGACCTTGTCGTAGCGCGACTGGAACCAGCAAATATCCATGTCGATCGTGTCGAAATGGACGATCGGCGCGATGGCGTCGAAGAAAGCCAGCGCATCGGCGCCGGTCGCTTCCGCAATCGACTGGGCAAGCGATGGCGCGGTCAGCGGACCGGTGGCGACGATCGCCTGGTCCCAATCCGCCGGTGGCAGGCCCGGCACTTCCTCGCGCTGGATGGTGATCAGCGGGTGCGCTTCGAGTTTTTTCGTTACCGCGTCTGCGAATCCGTCGCGGTCTACGGCAAGCGCACCACCGGCAGGTACCTGGTTGGCATCGCCGGCGCTCATGATCAGCGAGCCGGCCAGCCGCATTTCGGCGTGCAACAGGCCGACGGCGTTGTTTTCGGCGTCGTCGGAGCGGAAGGAATTGGAGCAGACCAGCTCGGCCAGGCTATCGGTCTTGTGTGCATCGGTGCCGCGAACGGGCCGCATTTCATGCAGGATGACGGGAACGCCAGCCTGTGCTGCCTGCCAGGCGGCTTCGGAACCGGCGAGGCCGCCGCCGATGATGTGGATGGGATTTTTGCTCATGAGCGCCGGAATAATCGCTTGATGCGGCGATTGCAATTGCCGTGCGTGGTGCGGGCAAACAACAGCTCAGGGAAGCAACCTCTGAATACAACAACACCCGCCGGGGGAGGAGGTCCGGCGGGTGTCGTTTTTGGGGCCGACCCTCGGGAGGAGGTGAAGGCCGACCGTATTCGTCATTGCCGGGGAGGAGGTCGGCTTTGACGAAATCTCTTTCGCTGTTTTTACGAGGGGCGAAACCTCTGGGGCAAAATTCGTTTTTGCCCCGGGGAAACAGCGCCCGCCGCGGGAGGAGGTGCGGCGGGCGCCGTTTTGATGGCCAACCTTCGGGAGGAGGTGAAGGTCGGGCCTATTCGTCATTGCCGGGGAGGAGGTCGGCTTTGACGAAATCTCTTTCGCAGTTTGAAAAGGAGCGAAACCTTTTGGGCAAAATTCGTTTTGCCCCGGGGAAACAACGCCCGCCGCGGGAGGAGGTGCGGCGGGCGCCGTTTTGGTGGTCAACCCTCGGGAGGAGGTGAAGGTTGACCGGATTCGTCAGGGTCGGGGAGGAGGTCGACCCTGGCGAAATTCTGGTTAGATCGCCCGGCGGGCGATGACCTTGATTTCGTCGCGGACGATACCGAGGTCATGCAGCTGGCGGTTCGAAAGGCGACCCAGCTCGGTAACCGTCTCGCGATAAACGCGCCAGTTACGATAGTTGCGGATCAGGTTCATTGTCGTTCTCTTTTTCAAAACTGGTTCGGACCATTCGCGGTCCGAAGAATTAGACCGCCTTGCGAGCGACGTAAGGAATGTCGCTGCGGCTGATGCCGAGGTCGGTCAGTTCACGGTTGCTCAGGCGGCTCAGCTCGGACACGGTGTCCCTGTAGCGGCGCCAGTTGCGGTAGTTGCGGATCAGGTTCATGGTAGTTCTCGTTTCGTCTTTCTTGCGGATCATTCCGTTTGTGTACGAACCATAGATAGGCGGGCCTATATCGATTTAAAAGCGCTATGGCTGCATGGCAGCAATGCAAATTGTGCAATGCAGCATTAACGCGCGTTCACGGACCTGACACAAAGAAACCCGAATCGGAAAATGCCGTTGCGTCAACGGTTTGGCCGGGTCGGCTGAAAAAAAGACCAAACCGGGGGAGAAGTGGCATGGCGAGTTATTCGTCGCGGGTCAGGGCGGATATCGCGCGGTGGCGGCAAGCCGGGCTGATCGACGCCACCATTGCCGAATCCCTGGCGCGCGATGTCGAGGCCAACGAGCGCAAGTCGCTCAGCTTCGGCTCGATCCTGGCGATGCTGGCTGCCTTGTTGTTCGGCGCCGCCATCCTGATTTTCGTCGCCGCCAACTGGGACGCGATCCCGCGGCTGGCGCGCGTGGTTGCACTGTTTGCGGTCATCCTTGGCGGCTACGTCGGTGGCGCGCTGTTGAAGACGCGCGACCATGCGGCGATCGGCGAGGCGCTGTGGATCGTGGCGGCGGCGGCTTTCGGCGGCTCGATCGCACTGATCAGCCAGATGTATCATCTGTCCGGCGACGAGGCATCGGCCCTGGTCACCTGGGGCGCCGGCACGGCATTGGCGGCGGTGGCGCTGCGTTCAAACCCGCTGACTGTCGCTTCCGTCGGCATCGCCGATGCCTGGCTGTTCCTCAAAGGCTTCGACTATTACAGCCGCAGCGGATTTCCGCACGCCTTCGTCCCCACGGCAATCGTGCTGTTTGCCGTCTCGTTCTGGACCCGCAGCCAGCCGGCGCGGCACCTGATCATCCTGTCGGTGCTGTTCTATCTGGTGCTGCTGGTCTCCAACCACGATACGCTGCAGGTGGCGATCCCGCTGGTCGTCGTCGCGGCGCTGCTGTTTGCGGCTTCTGTCTTCGCGCCGGGCCCGGCCGACAGGATCGTGCAGCTTGGCGGCCGCTTGCCCTTGCACGCGTTGCTCGGCTTCCTCACCGGCCTGGCGATGATCCAGTTCGAACTGGCCGACGAGAGCAGCTACAACAGCGGTTTCGCCATTGCTTCGGTGGTCGCTCTTGCCGGCATCGTCGCGGCAGTCGTGCTGGCAGGACGGGAGAGCCGTGGGTTGCGCTGGCTTTCCTATGCCGGCTTCGCCTTCGAACTCGCCATCATCTATGTGGTGACCTTGCAATCGATGCTCGATACGGCCGGCTTCTTCCTGGCCGCCGCGGTGCTGCTCGGCATCCTTGCGCTGGTCATCATCCGCGTGGAAAAGCGCATGAAGGGCCCAATCACCACGGGAGCCACGGCATGATCACCGGGAAAAGACTTGTTATCTCGGCGCTGGTGCTGGCGCTTGTCCAGATAGGCTTCCTGAGCTGGATCATCGCCGGCCGAGCGGCGATCCTGCGCAACGGCAAGGAAGTGCTGCTGAAGATCGAGCCCGTCGATCCGCGCGACCTCCTGCGCGGCGACTACATTATCCTCGGCTACGAGATTTCGCGGATACCGGTGAAAATGATCGCTGACATTCCGGCCGACAAATTTTCCAGCGACGATACGTCGATTGTCGTCCGGTTGAAGAAGGGCGCCGACGGCTATTGGCAGCCGACGACCGCCTGGCTCGGCAAGGCACCAACGCCGGCCGCCGCCGACGAGGCCGATATATCAGGCCACGTCGCCGAAGGCTGGGATCTTCGGGGCGAAGCGATGACCATCGCGCCGGACTACGGCATTGAGCGCTTCTATCTGCCGGAAGGCGAGGGGATGGCGATCCAGAACGACATGCGGGTGCGGCCGTTCGGCATCCGCCTCGCGCTCGCCGGCGACGGCACCGCGCAGATCAAGGCGCTGGTGGACGGCGACAAGACGCTGTTCGAGGAACCGCTTTATTAATGTCCTTGTTTGCCGTGGTGTGAAGCATGCCAGTTACCTTGTCGACGCGTGAGGACATCAACCTCGACACTGTTTTCCGCGTCGCCTGGAAGAAGGATACGGTGGAGATCGGCGAGAAGGCCCTGCGGCGCATCGCCGAATGCCGTGCCTCGTTCCTCAAGCTGATTGAAACCGATCCGCCACCAGTCATCTATGGCGTCACCACTGCCATGGGGGAGCTGGCGAGCCGCAGGCTCGAACTCGATGAGCGGGACCGCCATGCGCGCATCAAGGCGTTCGCCGCCGCGACCTCGTTCGGTGACCCGCTGCCGGAGCGAGTGGTCCGGTCGATCGTGCTTGCCCGCCTGACGAACTTCATCGAGGGCAACGCCGCCACCACGCCGCGCATCGCGCTTGCCGTGGCCGCAATGCTCGATGGCCGCCCGATGCCGATGGTGCCGGTTTCCGGCCAGGGCGGCGCCGGCGAAATCCTGGCGCTCTATCCGCTGTTTGCCGAGCTTTCGACGCGCTTCGACCTGGAGGTCAAGGAACGCGGCTCGCTGATCAACGGCTCGCCCTGCGCCGCTGCTCTGGTGGCCGACGCAGCGCTCGCGGCACGCCGCCGTATCGGGATGGCCCAAAAAGTATTCGCGCTGTCGATCGAAGCGTTTCGCGCCCCGCTCGAGCACTACGACGCGGCCCTCGACACGCTTTGGGGCGATGAGCATGAAGCGGCGGCCCTCCAGGGGTTGCGGGAGTTTCTGGTCGGCGCCGGCGATGGGCGGCGCAACTATCAGGCGCCGGTCAGCTACCGCATCGTGCCGCGCGTGCTCGGCCAGGCGCATCGAGCGCTGTCGGCGGCGGAGCGAGCGGCCACGGTGTCGCTGGCTTCCATATCGGACAATCCGGTCTACATCCCTCCCGACGACGCACATCCGCTCGGCCGCTGCATCAGCACCGGCGGCTATCACAATGCCATGGCGACGCCGGCGCTGGACGATCTGGCGGCGATATGGGCCGATATCTGCCTGCTCTGCGACCGCCACGCCTCAAAACTCCTCAACGGCAAGGTGTCGCTGCTGCCCGATCTCCTGATGACCGGACGGCACTCGGCCGACAGCGACGGCCACGGCAATGTCGGCTACGTGCCGATGGCGATCACCGGCTATCTAGAGCAGGCCAAGCTGGCGGCACAGCGCACCTTCATCCCTGGAACGGAATCGGCCGGTGCTGGACAGGACGATGTCGCCACGACGGCGTTCTTCGCCTGGACCAAGGAAGCGACCGCCGGCCGCTGCGTCGATGCCGCCATGGCGATGCTGGCGATGATGTCCTCGCAGGCGCTGCACGTCACCGAACGCGCGCCGCCGCCGGCACTGCGGTCATTCGTCGATGAAATCAGAAATATCGTGCCGCCTGTCGGCGACGATCGCGTGCTGGGGCCGGAGCTGGCAAAGCTGGCCGAGTGGTTCACGGGGAGCGCGTTCGCGGCGTAGATGCAGATGCCGCCCGGGTAAAATCGCTACGCGGCGAAGCAAAACCGCGCCATGCCTCGGCAGTCAGCCGTTGAACTTGTCAGGGAACTGTTTGGCGATACCGTCCGTCAGCATGTCAGCGAACTTCAACATATGAACGTGGCCTTCGTCATAGGACTTGATATCCGCCGCCCAATCCTTTTTCAGCCGGCCAACGACCTCGCCGGTCGTCAGCTCCAGATGCTTGTGCAGCATTTCCTTCAGGTCTTGTTCGGACCAGTTCGAATTGGCCTTGCTGAGAAATATGGCAATGTCGTCAGCATTGCCCGTCCATTTCTTCTGAGCCGCCGCGAGCTTGTTTTTGCTGCCTGATTTGGCCGCTTTGACCACGTCCGTTGCAATCTTGATGTGGTCCTTCAACAGCATCGCCAGTTTTTGACCTGCCGCATCACCGTAGTAAGGTTTTACTGCGTCGCCGATGTCATCCTGGTTCCGCAGAAGGCGCTTGGCAACCTCATCTGAATCCGGAAGGCCAGCGAGTGCGCTGATAATGTAATTGCGCGTATAAGTGATATGATCCTCCCAAAGCTTTCGCATCGCCACTCGAACGTCTCCCGCCGATTGCGGTTCATCAGCGCGAGCGGAGGTGAGGGGTAATGGTCCAGCAGCGATG
The DNA here is from genome assembly GCF_040317555.1 of Mesorhizobium sp. M1406. Lineage (NCBI taxonomy): Bacteria > Pseudomonadati > Pseudomonadota > Alphaproteobacteria > Hyphomicrobiales > Phyllobacteriaceae > Mesorhizobium > Mesorhizobium sp. M1406. The sequence continues at coordinate 193,603 of NZ_JAMYKW010000002.1, forward strand.
AACACTGCTGTGACTGCGGAAAAGAGTACTAGGCGCCTATTCATGCCCCTATCTCCCGAAGGATGTACCGCTGTCATTAACATTAGCCGTAGCTAAAAAGTTCCGAGTCGAAACGAAAATGCCGAGTTTTGCGATTGGTACGAAACCGTACATCGCATTGAATCCAGCGTCTGACGGATTAGAATCCCCAATGTCACAGGGCGAGGGTAGTGGGCATCGGTGATTGAGTGCGGTTGTGCTCCCGCCCGTGGATGGGAGGCTCGCATCATGGATCAGGATCTTGAACTTTGCCGCGTGTCGGCGCTCGACAGCGACATCCTGCGAAGCGCTTTCCATAAAGCAATCATCGAAGAGAATATCCCTGAAGATCGATGGCAGGAATTTGCTTTGCTGATGATCCGTGAATTCACCGGCGTTGCGACGGTCGATCCCGACTTGCTGGAGTGGATTGTAAGGAAATAGGCGGCAAAGCCTTGCCGCCCCACGCTGTATGCGCGGGATGGGCCAAGGCTGCACGTTTCACGCGAAGAGTGGCCTGCCACCGGAATCTCGAAGAGCGAAGGGTGGTGCGGATGAAGGGACTCGAACCCCCACGCCTTTCGGCACTGGAACCTAAATCCAGGGCGTCTACCAGTTCCGCCACATCCGCATGAACCGGCAATCCCATGTAGCCATCATTCTGTCAATGTCAGAGACGAGATGTTGGGTTAGGACCAAAATGTTGGTTATTCGCCGAAATGCGAAGACTGTTGAAAATTAGCCTCGCCTGTGACAAAAGGCGTGTCAAATGTGACGGGACGCGACGATCCGCTTCTACAGAATGTGATAAGAAGTAGGAAAAACAAGAACTTATTCACATTTTGGAACGCAGTTTGGGAGAGTTTGAGCCGTATTTTCGGTCAAATCGCCAGGTTCCGTACCAAAAGCCATTCCCGGCAAGAATATACCGGCAGGCTGTAAACGGCAGAGGCCGTGCAGTCTCATTGGTGAAAACAAAGGTTTTACGATGCAGGTCACCGAAACGCTCAACTCCGGTCTCAAGCGCGAGATCAAGATCACCGTGCCGGCCGGTGACATGGAAGCCAAGCTGATGGCGCGGCTTTCGGATGCCAGGAACAAGGTCCGCATCAACGGTTTCCGTCCCGGCAAGGTGCCGGTGCAGCACCTGCGCAAGGTCTACGGCAAGTCGTTCATGGCGGAAGTGGTCAATGAGATCCTCAACGATTCGACCCGTTCGATCATCACCGGGCGCGGCGAAAAGGCTGCCATGCAGCCCGAAGTCATCATGACCGAGGACGAGAAGGAAGCCGAGAAGATCCTGGCCGGCGGCGCCGATTTCGAGTTCCGCCTCAACTACGAGATCATTCCGGCGATCGAGATCAAGGACTTTTCCGACATCAAGGTGACACGCCAGGTATTCGACGTGCCGGATACCGAGATCGACGAGCAGGTCCAGCGCGTTGCTGAATCGGCGCGCAGCTACGAGCCGAAGACAGGCAAGGCCGCCATTGGCGACCGCGTCTCCATCGATTATGTCGGCAAGATCGACGGCGAGGCCTTCAGCGGCGGCGCCGGCACCGATCAGCCGCTGGTGCTGGGCTCGAAGGAGTTCATCCCCGGCTTCGAGGATCAGCTTGTCGGCGCCAAGGCTGGTGACGAAAAGCAGGTCACCGTGACCTTCCCGGAAAACTACCAGGCGGCGCATCTTGCCGGCAAGGAAGCGACCTTCGACGTCACCGTCAAGGAAGTGTCCCAGCCCGGCGCGCTCGAAATCAACGACGAGACCGCCAAGAACCTCGGCCTGGAGTCGCTGGAGCGCCTGCGCGACGTCGTGCGCGGCCAGATCGAGAACCAGTTCGGCGCCATGACGCGCCAGAAGGTCAAGCGCCAGCTGCTCGACCAACTCGACGCGTCCTACTCGTTCGAGGCTCCGTCGAAGCTCGTCGAGGCCGAGTTCAACAACATCTGGGCGCAGGTCAATCGCGACCTGGAAGCGGCCGGACGCACTTTCGCCGATGAAGAGACGACGGAAGAAGAGGCACGTGCCGAGTATCTGCGTCTCGCCGAGCGCCGCGTGCGCCTCGGCCTGGTGCTGGCTGAAATCGGCGAGAAGGCCGGCGTCACCGTATCGGACGAAGAGCTGCAGCGCGGCCTGTTCGAGCAGGTGCGCCGCTATCCGGGCAACCAGCAGCAGGAAGTCTTCGAATTCTACCGCAACAACCCGGAAGCGTTGAACACGCTGCGGGCGCCGATGTTCGAGGAGAAGGTGGTCGATCATCTGCTCGGCCAGATTTCGGTTACCGACGTCAAGGTCAGCAAGGAAGAGCTGATGGCCGACGACGAGGAGGACGAAACCGCCGTCAAGGCGAAGCCGGCGAAGAAAGCCGCCGCCAAGAAGGCCGACGAGAAGAAGGCCGACGACGCCGAAGAGCCCAAGAAGAAGGCCGCGCCGAAGAAGAAGGCCGCCAAGGACGCCGAATAACACCAGCATTTCACTGGAACAGGAGAAGGCCGCCCTCGAGGCGGCCTTTTTCGTTGCCAAACTGCAACAGCCGGTGCGCTTTGCGCACGACGGCCTGTGGCGACCAAGCTTTGATCATTATCTGCGCTTCTATTGCAGCCGCTTGGGTTGTTGGAGGACGTGTTGAGGCTATTCGTCGAAGTGGGGCACGCTGCCGCGGTTGCGTTGATCCTGGTCTCGGTCTGCGGCATTGCCCGTGCCGAAGCCGTGCTTGACAATTGGCGGTTCGAAACGGGCGAGGACGGCCTCGTCACAGCCTCGCTCTATGCCACCAACAAGCTGATCACCGGTGGCGGTGCCTTGAGCTACAGCCCGATCCTGACGATTGCCTGCCGGGCAAACGGCGAGCCGCATTGGACCGAATGGCTGCAACTGAATGACGGTGTCTCGGCCAGCCGCAAGATCACCATGTCGGTCACGCTCGACCAGGGTAGCAAGTTCGATGAGAGCTGGTCGGTCGGGCCGCGCGGCAGGATGCTGGTGCGCGATGGCGCCGATGGCATCAGGCGCCTTGTTGCCGCGAACCGGCTCCAGCTTTCGTGGCGCTTCGGGCTGCTGTCGGGACGCGGCGAGGCCGATTTCAACCTCGCCGGGTTCGGTGAAGCGGTTAACCAGGTGGCCGGCAGCTGCAACACCGATCCGCCGTGACCGGAGCGCGGGCCAAGGCGGCACGACTTGCTCAGGCGCTCACCTTTTGGAACTCACCACTCAGATCAGCAGCAGGCCCTTCATGCTGGAATAGCCTTTTCGCCCGATGATGATGTGGTCATGCACGGCGACGCCCAGCCGCTTGCCGGCGTCGATGATTTCCTTTGTCATCTCGATATCGGCGCGTGATGGTGTTGGATCGCCTGACGGATGATTATGCACCAGGATAATGGCGGTCGCCGAGAGCTCGAGCGCGCGCTTGATCACTTCTCGCGGGTAGACAGGCGTGTGGTCGACGGTGCCTGTCTGCTGCACCTCATCGGCGATCAGCGCGTTCTTCTTGTCGAGGAACAGGATGCGGAACTGCTCGCGCGCCTCGAATGCCATTGCTGAGCGGCAATAGTCGAGAAGCTGCTGCCAGGACGAGAGGATCTCGCGGCCGTGGACCTCGCCGCGTGCCATACGCTGCGCCGTTGCGGTAACGATTTTCAGGTCGAGTGCCACCGCAGGGCCGATGCCCTTGACCTCCTGCAGCAGGCCCACCGGGGCGCCAAGCACTTCGGCCAGCGTGCCGAAGCGTGCCAGCAGCGCCTTGGCCGCCGGTTTGGTGTCGGCACGAGGGATCAGTCGAAAGAGCAGAAGTTCCAGAAGTTCGTAGTCGGGCAGGGCATCCGCACCCGCCAAGGCAAAGCGCTCGCGCAAGCGGTCGCGATGGCCGAGGTAATGCGGCTTTTCGTCGAGCGTCGCCTTGGCTTTCGCCGCAGGCCGCATCGGCGCTTCGGAGAAGAAACTCCGCTCGTCGTCGTCGCTTGTGTTCCCCATACCCCGCCCACATTGCTCCAGCGCAGACATTAGAGCTGTTCTGGCCTGGATTGAAACAGTTCTGTTCTCCGATCGCGAGACGATCCACGGCAGATCGTGCAAGCTCCGCTGTCAGTCTGTGGCTTCCCTATACGGCAAGATGAAACCACGATTGCGCAACAAAACTTAACGTCACTTAACGCATGCGGCCACTTTCACCTGACATGGTGACGCCATCGGAGGCTCATTGCCTCGCTATACTGGAGCACGCATGTTCGCCAAAATTGACTCTGGACTATTTGCCGGCCGGGCATCTCTTGCGGCCATGGCAATCCTGTTTTCAACGCATTCGGAGGGCGCGCTGGCGGCAGACGCCATTGCGGTGAATTCCGATGATTTTACCCTGCCGCCCGAGCCTTCCCGTTTCGCGCGCTTCGAACAGAAACTGTCCGACTGGCATGTCGTGCTCGGCGGCGGCGCCATCATCGTCCCCAAATACGAGGGCAGCAATGAGTTCAAGATCATGCCGGTGCCTTTCGTCACGGCGACATTCCTCGACACGGTGACGATCGACCCCACAGGTGCCAACATCGCCGTTTATGAACAAGGACCGTTCGCGTTCAGCGGGCGGCTTGGCTATGAGATGGGCCGCAAGGAAGACGACTCCGACCATCTGCGCGGCTTGGGGGATGTCGACATGGGCGCGACGGTCGGCGTGAAGGCAGCGGCGAAGTTCGGTCCGGCCGAAATATTCGCGCAGCTGGACAAGACCATCGGCGGCAGCGATGGCCTGGAGGGCAGGGTGGGGATCGAGGTGACCCGGCCTCTGTCTCAATCGTTGATGATCGGCGCCAGCGCGTCCGTCGTCTTTGCCGACGAAAATTACATGCAGGCCTATTTTGGCGTCACGGCCGAACAATCGGCTCGCTCCGGGCTGGCGCGCTATGATGCCGGCGCCGGTTTGAAGCGTGCCGATTTTTCGATTTCCGCCACATATATGCTCGACGAGAACTGGATGGTGCGCGGCGAAGCGGGGGTCGGCGTTCTCTTGGGTGACGCTGCCGACAGCCCCGTTGTCGTCGAAAAGATCCAGCCTTCAGGGATGCTTCTCGTCGGATATCGGTTCTGACGCCTACCCAGGCACCAAATGCAGGCTAGACAAACTCCGGAATGGCACAGCAACGGCACCAAAGCGATTTGAGCGCCGAATCCAGGTCGGCAAGGCAAGGTTCGCGCATCCTCATTGTCGAAGACGATCTTGAGATCGCACGCATGCTGGGCGAGACGCTCACCGACAACGGCATGATCGTGGAAATTGCCGAGAGCGGCGTCCAGATGAATGCCGCGCTTCGCAACCAGAAATTCGATCTCATCGTGCTGGATGTCATGCTGCCGGGTGAAAACGGTCTCAATATCTGCCGCCGCCTTCGTGCCGGAACGAACATTCCGATCCTGATGCTGACCGCGCTCGGTGAGGAAATCGACCGCATCTTCGGACTGGAAATCGGCGCGGATGATTATGTGACCAAACCGTTCAGCGCGCGCGAACTGACGGCCAGGATACGGGCGCTGCTGCGCCGTACAGCCTATGCTCCAGACGAGCGGGACTGGTCGAAGGTGCTTCGTTTCAATGGCTGGCGCCTCGATCCCATACGCCGGCAATTGCATGACCCCAACAATGCGCGGGTTACGACCACGACGCATGAATTCGACCTGTTGCTTGCGTTTTGTCGTAATGCAGGCCGGGTTCTCTCGCGCGAGGAACTTCTGGGCGTAACCCATGCCGGGCTCGCGGGGCCGATCGAGCGTAGCGTCGATGTCCATATCAGCCGGATCCGCAGGAAGATCGAAAAGGACGCGCGCGATCCGGTGCTTTTGAGGACCGTTCGGTTGGGTGGCTACATCTTCACCGCGACGGTGGAGGAAGCATGAGGGGTTTCATCCGCCTTTTCTTGCCACAGTCCGTGCGTGGGCAGTTTGTGGCGATCATTTTCATGGCGGTGATCGTGATCATGTTCGTCGGTTCGGTCGTCGAGAGTTTCATAGAGAATGTCGACCTTCCCGCCGTGGAAGATAACGCAAGGCGTGCGGCCGTTGTTGCTGCCTTGTTGCAAGAAACGCCGGCGGAGGCGCGTGGCGCAATTCTGGCGACAGCAAAGCGGGCCGGCTTTGATTTCGAGATATTGCCCAAGGACCAGATACGCGGCATTCCCCAGTCCTATCTGCAATGGCGAAGTATCGAATGGCTTTTGCGTATCGACAGGGGGACGGTTGACGGACGCTGGATAAGGATCGGCGGCCGATACGCGTTTGTCATCGACCTGGACCAGCGGGACGTCCTGGCCCATTTCGGCATGCCCGATTCCTGGCTGACATCGGGCCTCGTCCGTGCCTCGTTCTATAGGTTCATGGCTTTCGTCGCCTTGCCGGTGCTGATCTGGCTGTTTGCGGTTTGGGCCGTGACGGATCCGTTGAAGCGCATCTCGGCGGCAGTCGGTTCAGCCGAGATTGAGAATAGCGACCAGCTCTTCGTCGAACACGGCTCCATTGAAATGGTAGGGCTGGCGCGCGCCCTGAACAGGATGAGGACGCGCATCCGCACGATGATCGAAAACCGCACGCGCATGTTGCGCAGCGTCAGTCATGATCTGCGCACGCCTTTGACGCGGCTGCGGCTTCGCGCCGAGCGCATGGATGATGGCCCAATCCGAACCGCAATCCTGTCCGATGTCCAGCACATCGAAATCCTGATCGACGAGACCCTAACCTATCTGCGCAACGATGTTTCGACGGAGAAGCTGCAGCGCGCCGACATTGCCAGCGTTCTGCAAACCGTCTGCGCTGAATTCTCCGATGTCGGATTTCCTGTCTCATACTCTGGGCCGGACCGGCTCCTGGGCTGGTGCAAGCCCAATGCATTGGCGCGTGCGATCGCCAATCTTTGCGACAACGGGGTCAAATTCGCTGGCAATGTCACGGTCGCCTTGACAGCGACCGGCACGGCGGCGCGCATCACGGTAGGGGACGACGGGCCGGGTATTCCAATGACGGCACGTGCTCGTGTTTTCGAACCATTCTTCAAGGAAGATGCGTCGCGCGGCATTGCATCGAAGCATGGCTTCGGTCTGGGCCTCTCGATCGTTGCCGACATCGTCCAGGGTCACGGCGGCAGGATCGAATTGCAGGACAACCAGCCCAGCGGACTGGTCGTCACCATCGACCTGCCGAATGCCGCGGATGTGCAGTCGGCATAGACGGCCTCCGCCGGGCAAGATGCGCTCTAAGCCGGCAGGCCCGGACGGTCGAGCTTTTTTGGCGACAGCGTGAAAATCTCGCAACCGGTGTCGGTGACGCCGATCGTGTGCTCGTATTGCGCCGACAGCGAGCGGTCGCGCGTCACTGCGGTCCAGCCGTCCGACAGAACCTTCACGTGCGGTCGGCCGAGATTGATCATCGGCTCGACGGTGAAGATCATGCCGGGCCGCATCTCGACGCCCTCATTGGCACTGCCATAGTGCAGGATGTTCGGCGCATCATGGAAAAGCTGGCCGACGCCGTGGCCGCAGAAGTCGCGCACCACAGAGCAGCGCTCGCCCTCGGCATAGGTCTGGATGGCAGCACCGATGGCGCCGGTGCGGGCGCCGGGCCTGATCGCCGCAATACCACGCATCAGGCATTCATGCGTGACTTCGAGCAGGCGCTCGGCGGCGCGCTTGATCGTGCCGACTGGATACATGCGCGAGGAATCGCCGTGCCAGCCGTCGAGGATGTAGGTGACGTCGATGTTGACGATGTCGCCATCCTTGAGCGGCTTGTTGTCGGGGATGCCATGGCAGACGACATGATTGATCGAGGTGCAGGACGATTTCGTGTAGCCGCGATAGTTGAGTGTCGCCGGCAGCGCGCCATGGTCCATGCCGAATTCAAAGACGAAGCGGTCGATGGTTTCGGTGGTGACGCCGGGCTGGACCATCGGCACCAGCTCGTCGAGGCAGCGCGCGGTGAGATCGCATGCCTTGCGCATGCCAGCAAAGCCTTCCTCGCCATAGAGGCGGATCTGGCCGGTGTTTCTGAGTGGTGCCGTGGCTGCGTCGAGATAGGTGACCATTTTGTCCGTGTAGGCGATAGGGCCCGGCAGGAGAGCCGATGTGAAGATCTCCCCAGATTTGGCACTTGAGGGCAGAAGGTTCAAGGAAGAACTGCCCAACGCGGCCGCGCTTCGGGAAATTCCTCGTGCATGGAGCGATGTCTAGCCGGTTTTTGCCCGGTTTTCCTTTCTGGTCATCCCAAGTGACGACACATTTCTCGGCCAAAAGCGGTCAAAGCAGCTTTTGACGACGAACGGCGTTGCCGCCCCGGTGACGCCGGTTCGGGAGAAGTGGAATGGACAGACTGCAATTCGAGGTGCCGGTGCGCATCGCACCCGCGCCCGGCCTGCCAGTCGAGGAGATCTACGGGGTCGAACAGGCGCTCGATTTTCTCCAGGACTGGCCGGCGCGCCGTCAAGGCCCGATCTATCAGAAAGCGTTCAACGCCTGCTTTGGCGCCACGGTGGACGTGGTCAAGACCGAGGATGCGTGCCGGGCGTTCATGGCGTTTTGCCGGGCGAGCGGACTGATGGCCAGGGACATGATGACGCCGCGCAGGCGCGGCGGTGGGTCGAGGGCGCTCCAGGCCTGAGGGCTGCCACCGTTTCGCCTTGTCCGATTGCAACGCCAACGATCGCGTTTGAAGGCACGGGGCGATGCGTACCACTGCGCCTGTCTCGTCCCCGACGAACCCGCACCAGGATGCACCAGCGTCAGCCCCGTTAAGCATCCGTTTCCACCTTGCCGGCTACGCCATTGCTTGTTGGCAATGGTTGATTCGTTGCGTCAGTCTCATGGTTCGGAAGATGTCCTCAGAAAAAGTTCGTGCGTTCCCGATCGACCGTCAGGTATTCTTGGTCAGGGAGGTTGCCGCCAAGTTAGGCAATCTGCATGGCGAGACCGCAACCTCCTTCTGGAGGGCCAAGGCGTCGGAGTTGCTGGACCTCGTTGCCGGATCCGGCAGGGACAGAACAGCAGCCGGCGACGAGGTGCGCAGGTTCTTCCTGGCCGTACAGAGAGAGATGTTGGCCGATATGGGTGCGGAGACGATGCCAATTCTTTCCGCTTGAAACAAATTTCGTGGCTATGGGGCAGCGCCGCATGGCTGCATGGGTTCGAGCGGCATGGTATCCGGCTGAACGCATCGCAGGCGGGACGCGCTAAGACGGTCGCTGTCGCCGCCGTGACTTGCTGGCGCCGGCCCCGCACGGCCGCCAAGATACGCGACTATGAAAAAAGCCCGCACCGGCGAACCGGCGCGGGCCACAAGGAGTGTCACGTCAAAGCGTGACTACCCCAAAGCTATCTATTCCGTAGAGCCAGTGATCTCGTCCGATGAGTCATCCGTCGTGTCTGCCGGATCTTCAGTTGCGTTCTTGGCCAAAAGCTTGTCCAGGGCTGCCTGCAGGGACAGCGTGGCCTGCGGTGATGCCGGCGTGGTCGCCACGACGCTGAGCGCCTTTGTCAAACCGCTGGTGGAAGGATCTTTTGCCGCCGTGGATGTCGCAGCTCCATGCCCCTGCGATCCAGCTCCAGCTGAATTCCCGCCGTTGCCGTTCGCACCGCCGTTGCCGTTGCCGCCGCCATTGCCATTGCCGCCAGGACCAGCAAACGCCGAAGAGGCGAGAAGTGTGAGCGCCGCGACCGCTGCGAGCAGATTCGTTCGATTTTTCATGGTCCATCCTTCGAGTCGGCCGTCCCGCTCGATAAATCATGCGACGGCGTCGATGAACCCGCCAGACGGACCTTGGTCCCGGTTTGCCGCGCATAAGTCCTATCGCCAACGCGAGCCGGCCGATTGCCCCATAGCGGGTCATTTGCCGCCGTCTCTGCAATTGCGCTGTTAGCAAACAGTAAACTATCGCCACGCGGGATACGGGCTTTTTTGGTCGTCTTGCTGCCTTCAATGCCCGTCGATCAGCCAACGAACCCCTTCTTTTGGGGGACAATAGATCGCTGACAAAAAATGAACTGAACTTTTTAGCCATTCGTTCACATATGCGTGCTTTCTAATCTACGTCATGGCCTTCAATTGCTTCACCCGGATTCGACTTATCGCAAACGGTATATGCCGGGGCACCGGCGCAAATGTTGCCACGATCTTCGCCCTGACCTTGCCGATCGTTGTCGGCTCCGCCGGCTTCGGTGTCGAGACCTCGTATTGGTACTACAACAGCCTGAGATTGCAGGCGATGGCCGATGCCGCCGCCTATGCTGGCGCGCTCGAACAGATCTCGGGTCCCAACAAGCCGAGCATCGTCGCGGCCGCGACCCAGTCGGCCGGCGCCAATGGCCTTGGCTCGGGCACGATCGTCGTCAACACGCCGCCGGCGTCGGGACCGAATACGGCGAAGAAAGCGGTCGAGGTGATCGTCGGCCAGAACCTCGACCGGATGTTCACCTTGATCTTCACGCAGAGCCAGGTTCCCGAACAGGCGAGAGCGGTGGCCCTCATCACCGATGCCTCGAAGTCCTGCTTAACCGCACTCGATCCGACCGCCCCGCAGGCTGTACAGTTTTCCGGCAATACCAGCGTGAATTTCACACACTGCGTCATCATGACCAATTCGAACGCCCCCGACGCCATCAATCTTCAGGGCTCGGCGCACCTCCAGGTCGATTGCCTGATATCAGCGGGCGGCGTCTCTCTCAGCAATCCCGTCACCACCGTCTGCGCGGCCCCGATCACCCAGGCACTGCCTGCCGCCGATCCATTTGCCGACCTGCCAACGCCTGCGGCCAGCAATCCGTGCAAGAATGTTAACGGCAACAAAACGACGCAGACAATCCAGCCCGGGACCTACTGCGGTGGCATGAACCTCAATGGTAATGTCACGCTTTCGCCCGGCGTCTATATCGTCCAGGGCAACTTCAAGATAAACGCCAACGCGGCCATTACCGGCAGCGGAGTGACCATCTTCATGTCGGGCAGTTCAACCGTCAGCATGAATGGCAATGCGTCCGTGCAGCTTAGCGCGCCGACTTCGGGCAGCTATTCAGGCGTTCTGTTCTACGGCGACAGGACGGGGACCGCGGCGCAGAGTACCTTCAATGGCACGGCGGATTCGCTGCTGACAGGGGCCATCTACTTCCCCAAGCAGCAAGTGAACTATCTTGGCAATTTCTCGGGCAATGGTGGCTGCACTCAGGTCGTCGCCAATACGATCCAATGGTCCGGCAATGCGACCATCAATCAGGATTGCTCGAGCCTCGGCATGCGCGACATTCCAGCCGCGCAATCCGTGGTACTGGCAGAGTAGCTTCGTGGAACGCCGATCGACGCCGATCCTTGGCGATGAAGCGGGCGTTGCGGCGGTCGAGTTCGCGCTGGTCCTGCCCATCCTGTGCCTTGTGCTGCTTGGTATTCTGGACGGCTGGTCCTACGTAACGAGTTCGCTGTCGATGCGCGCCGGCGTGAAGACCGCCGCGAACCTGGTCATGAGCGGATCGGCCATTGATGCGGTGACCCAGGCTGTTGCCATTTCGAGCTGGGAGAATCGGCCGGAGGACGGCCAGGTCACGCTAAGCCGGACTTACATGTGCGGGACGACCGTGGTCGACGCTGCCACCTTGTGCAGTGGGCCGAAGGCGCCATCGGTCTATGTCCAGATCCAGGCATCGGCCACTTGGGTGCCGCCTATTGCCTTCGGCGCCTTTGCTGCTTCCACCACCATCGGTCACCAGGAGATGATCCGTGTTCGCTAGGGCAGGCGCGTTCGAGCGGGATCGATCGGGCGGGGCCGGGTTGGAATTCGCGCTGATCGCGCCCTTCCTCATCATGCTGCTGTTCGGGATCTTCGCCTTCGGCTGGTCGATGCACTCCGTGTCCAGCGTTCGCTATGTGTTGGAGACATCATCACGCTCGCTGCAGCTTAAGAACACGCTGACCCAGGCCGACATCCAATCGATCGCCACGCAGAAATTGGAGGCCCTGGGTTTGAAGGATGTGAACGTCACGATCGCTTTCGACCCGGCGAGCGGTGGCTTCCGCATGGCGCATCTGACCGCCAGCTATGCCTTCGTCATCGACTTCCCTTACTTCAGCAACTTTCCGATCAACTACGCGACAACCGTTACGGTACCGATGGTCGGGAGTTAGGCTAGATCTGCCCAGTACGGGCTTTGGGCGGTCATGTAACGCAAGCTTGGCACTCCGGCCGGCTTTCGACGGCACAGGGCTAGCTTATATATTCATTAATGCTAATATAAAGCTGTCGCAACGTCATGTCCGAGCATGTCTCGGAGTGTGCACTGTGGGGGTTCCAATGAGAGTGGCTATATTTTGCGCGGCTATCGTGTTCGCTGCGACGGGTGTCGCAGTTGCCAAGGAGAAGAAGGTGCCAGCCAGTGACGCCGCCGCCTTGTGTTCTACCAACCCGTCAACCAAGAAGCCCGTTCCAAATCTTGACTGTAGTGTGACCGGAACCGCCAAATCGGAAGACAGCGGCGCAAAGGCAGAGCCGCGCCTCGGATACGACTCGAATCCGTGGATTATAACTGGCTTTTGACTTTGCTTTGGCGGACGCCAAGTTCAAGCGCTGAAGGGAGCCGCCTTAACCGGCAAGCGCCCGTTTCAGCATAGGCACTCACGCAACGCCGTCCTTGTCGCTCGAGCCGCCGGCCGAAGCATGTCGCAAGATGCGGGTGAAGTCTCTGGTACGCCCAAGGGGAATCGAACCCCTGTTACCGCCGTGAAAGTCTGGCATTTTGCCCTTTCCCGAATGTCCGCGAACGTGTATAACATATTGAAAGATATATGTTTATTTCACGGTCATTCACTCCTGTTCATAGGCGTTCACGTCGCGCTTATTAGGGAAAACTTGGGGGACGCTCTGAAATGGCTCGCACGGTCAGGGATGCTCGGCTTGATACCAGAGCGGCACGAATTGCGCTGCCGATGCAAGACAAACCTCATTGGCGGATGATCGAGGAGGGCTTTCACGTAGGCTATCGGAAGGGCCCACGCGGCGGCAAATGGCAGGCTAGGATTTTTGTCGACGGCAAGTATGTCGAGAAGGCTATCGGGATCGCAGACGACACGGCGGACGCCGACGGCGCCATCATCCTTTCTTGGTCTCATGCGCAGGCAGAGGGCCGCGCGTGGCGAGAGAAGGCGCTGCGGGAGGCAAGGGGGCATGGGCGGGCAAAGGCCACCTATACAGTCTCAGACGCGCTCAGCGACTATCTGGCGGACTGCGAACAGCGCGGCAAGAAGGACATGCGAGGCGTCAAGCAAACCATCAAGTCGCGGATCGAACCGGTGCTTGGCTCGATCGAGGTGGATCGGCTCACCACAAAAAAGATCAAAGAGTGGCAGACCGATCTTTGGCAGACGGCTGCAAAGAACCGGGGCGGTAAAGAGATCGAAGGGGAGGGCGATCCAAGGCCCCGGAAGGTCACGGCTAACCGGATCCTTACGACCTTGAAAGCTGCATTGAATCTCGCGTTCTCCGAAGAGCTTGTCGACAGCGATCTGGCCTGGCGGAAGGTCAAGCCATTCAAGAATGTCGAGATTGCGAGAATTCGCTACCTGTCCATTGATGAGCAGCGGCGGCTGGTAAACGCTTGTGAACCCGAATTTCGCGCGCTGGTTCGCGGCGCCTTGTTTACCGGCTGCAGGGTATCCGAGCTTGCCCGACTTCGGGTCACCGACATCAATCTGGACGCGAACACAGTCCACGTCCTGATTTCCAAATCGGGAAAACCTCGCCATGTCGTCTTAGGTGACGAAGGCGTTGAGTTCTTCAGGACGGCCGTTGCGGGAAAAGCTGGAGACGCGATTGTCTTTCCATTCGGCGGTCGCGAGTGGCAGAAGTCGGAACATTTCCGGCCGATGGTCGACGCGTCGAACGCTGCAAAAATAACGCCGCGCGCTCGCTTCCATGATTTACGACACACGCACGCCAGCGCATTGGCAATGGCAGGGGTGCCTATGGGCGTCATTGCCACGCAGCTAGGTCATTCCGACACTCGCGTGACCGAACGGCACTATGCGCATTTGGCGCCGTCCTACGTTGCCGACACAATCCGGGCTCACTTCCCGAAGTTGGGCATTGGCGAAAAGAGCAATGTTACGGCAATGGCGGTAGCGCGGTGACACCGCCGTTCATCTCACCCTTGCGAGATTCATTGCCTCGCCATATATCCCATTCTAAGCGCTGATTCGCTTCCGCGCTAAAAGGGTTCGCAACCTAGCGAACGGGCATCCAACCCAGAAAATCAAATCGCCGTGGCAACACGGCCTTTCTGGGAGATCACCGTGACGCGAAAACCAGCTTACACAATCGAAGAGCTTTTACAGATTCACCCCGGCGGGCGGACGCGCCTGTACGACGCCATCAAAGCCGGTCAACTTGTTGCTCGTAAGATCGGTCGTCAGACCATCGTCCTTGACGACGAGTATACGGCCTATCTGCAGGCGCTGCCGAAAATTGAACCGAAGCGGGAGCCGGTGTCATGACTGGCGCCGACGAACTGGCCCGCCTCAGGGAACTGGCGATGAACGCGCGCTTACGCCTGGAGAATCTACTTCGCCAGCGTGAGGCGGGACTGGAGGGCTGTGGGCTGGTACCCGCGCCTATGGAGGTGGACAAGGCTCGCGACCGCCTCGAGGCAGCCGAGCGGCTTGTCGACGCGCATGTTCGCATGGCGGTGCGCACATGACAGAAAAAGATATCCTCGCAGCCGTCATGATGGCCCGGTGGTTGCTGGACGCCAGAGATCCGAAAACCACCTTCGCGGCCATGCTTCCCACGGTGAGGGATAACACGTTATGCGATTTAGACGATGGCGCGTTGTATGAGTTGGCTATGGCCTTCGCTGGATTCGGCGCGATCGTCCGCGGCGACTTCAAGGGCGTTCCGGTCTTCGGTGAAGGGACATGAGCAGCCGATTCAAAAGGAAGGGCAAGGCAAAGTTCCTCCTTATCGAGGGGCACTTGATCAGGTCGGCAGCTTGGCGGCACGCGACGCCGAACGACAGGGCGTTATACTTGGAATTCAAGTGGCGGTACGACGGCTTCAACAATGGGCGTATCGGGCTATCTGTCCGCGATGCCGCCGAAGCGCTCGGCATCGGCAAGAATGCGGCTTCGAAAAGCTTCGGTAATCTCCAGCGATTGGGCTTCGTGGCCGTCGTCACCAAGGGGGCCTTCAGCGTCAAGCTCAAGCGCGCGACCGAATGGCTGCTCACCGAATACAAGTGCGACGTAACCGGCGAATTGCCCCGGAAAGACTTCATGCGCTGGCGGCCGGATGAAAAAATCACGGTCCTCTCACAGGTACGCTCGGTCCCGCCACAGAGACACTCAAGCACTTTGGAGGACAGGAAATATGGGTGAAAACCGCTTCACGGTCCTTCTACGAGTACCGTCCTCACCCATTTCGGGGGTCCATCGGTCCCGCTACAGGTACACATATATATCACCATGTGGGGGTGCGGCCGATGTGTTCTAACCAACTCGACCTCCTGACCTGGAGACCGCCGTTCCGACTGGTGGTGTTCCCCCTGTCGGCTAACGTCGGAAAGGTTCGCCGTTGTGCCGAGGTTCTGGAGCGCAAGCGCGGCAAGGACGCCGACGCATATTGGAAGAAGGTCATAGGACCCATGGTCGATCGGCTATCGGCGGCCGGCGCTACCCTCGAGGTTATCCAACTGGAGGTCGACGCCTTCAGCATGGCAGTTCAGCATGAAATCCAGCGCCGTGCATGGCTTGGCCATAATAGGCCGGGCGGCAGCGCGGCATGAGGGAAGCGCGCCTTTTAGCCGAGCATCGAAGCGGATAGAGAGGTGGCAAAATGGGAGCCGCAAGGGACAGAAATGGTGAAAATCGAAGGACTATTTCCCGGACCATTTTCGGGTCCGAACACACAAAAGGCTTATCAGGCGGCTCTCGGGCAGTTTCTGGTCGCCTTCAACAGGATCGACAACGAAATTCGCCGCATCATCGTCAAGTTACTGGGCGACCAAGGCCGGCCTGATTTGTGGTCGTCATTGCGCAAAGATATGTACCTAAAGCAAGTGACGAACTTGCAATTGATAGCCTTGGGCCTGGAGTGGTTTCCGGCCTTGCCCTACGACCGAATGAGTGAGTTGAATTCCACCCGGAATACCTTGGCACATGGCCACTATGATCAAGATCTGTTCAGCGACAATTTCCAGATTGTTGGCCGGGAAACCGGAAAGCCGACAACAATCGAGGATGTGAAAGCTTCAATCGAAGAGGCCTTGGACTTGGTCAGCGAGATTGATGGGGTTTGGGCTCACATCTGGTTCGAACCACCAAGTGAAGGATGAGTGGCGCCGCATGATCTTGTGTCTATGAAGCTCAGCGATCGCTACGACTTGTGTTTTCGCTTGACGGTCGAATCCGCGAGACCTATATAAATCTTCGACGGATTTAAATAGGTCGACGCGAATGAGCATGAAAATTCTCAAAGAGGAAGCCGCTCGGCTATTCCCCAATGTCGCGCAGTTCGACCAGAAGCTTTACACCCGCCTGGCGGCAATCGGGCTTGTTGGTCGCAAACGGCCCGGCCGATCTTATGACAGCCTTGAGCCGCGGGAGATCGCGGCGTTTCTTCTGGCGAGACTGTCGGCCGATTACCTTGACGAAGCGGTAGCGGTCGTGAGCGCGGTGCATGACATGCCCGGAAAGATCGACGGCGTTCCCGTCCATTGGACAGAATGTCGTGCCATGACCACAGGCACCTTGCTGGATTGGTGCGCCGCCCTGGTGGCGGACTTCATGGCCGGCAGGGCGGACAAGGACGTAGGTCTCGGCAATTGCGAGATCCGTCTTACGGTCCCGCTGCCGACGGTTCGCATAGGGCTCTCGGCAAGCGGGTGGCAATCCGACAACCTCCGGAAGCAATGGTCCGCATTTGAGGCTCGGTTCGCTCGCTCACCCGACTTCGATGACGACGGCGACCAACTCAGCGACCTCGCCGCGATTGAGGCGACACAGCCGAAGTCTCTGAAGATGACGGCGATTGTCAGTGAAAGGTCGATCGACCTGGCGACGGTTCGCGCCTTTGCGCGGGCGTTCCAATGAGGGCCGCAACCGTGCCGGCCGTCAATGCCATCCCAGAAACACTCAAAGGCGAGATCCTTTGGGGAGCGAAGAGCATCGCGCGACTTCTGGATTGCTCGCCGGATTTTGTCGAGACCCTATACAAAGATCCATCGGCACCAGTCAGAAAAAAAGCCGGTAGGTTCTGCGCTTTTAGGTCTGAGCTTATCGCGTGGGTCTCCGACGCCGGCCCTCGATAGCACCTTTCAGCCCTCTTGAGCCGCCTTCAGCCCGCTATCCAAATCAGGCGCTCTTCCACAAATTCGGGCCATGTTTGGATGGTTCGGAAAATCAACGACGGAAGACGTTCGGGCGATAGAGCCCGAGACGCACGTTTTCATCATCGGTCCGGAAGGCGCCCGGTCGCTTTCCCATCCAAGCGACGATTTGCTTGCGCTCTTCGGCGCGCAGCCGACGGCCGCTGGTGTCTCAATCGGGACACGGACGCCGCTGAAGTGCTCCCCCGCATTCGCCTCTATCAGACTAATTTGCGAGCTCTTGGGCGAATTGCCCATTCACGTTTATCGACGTGGCAAAGATGATTCTCGCGATCGTGTCCGCGATCATCCGATCGAAAATCTTCTGAACTCATTTGCGAATCCTTGGACGCCCGGCCCTCAGTTCCGCCGCGAAGTGACGCTGGCCGCGTTGCTGGAGGGTCGCGGCCTGGCCAAGGTCATACGCGTCCGCAAAGAAATTAGGGAGTTGCAGCCGATCTGCGGCGTCACCATCAAAGCCGACGAGCACTCGGGCGAACCGATGTATGTGACGCCAAGGAAAGACGGCGGGAGTGACGACCTTTCTTGGCGCGATGTCCTTGACGTGGCCGCACTAGGCGGCGAGGCGCCGGCGAAACTTGCGCGGGAAGCCATTGCACTCAGCCTCATTTTGGAAAGCCATGGCGCCCGGTTCTTTAAGAACGGCGGCAGACCGTCCGGAATTCTGAGCTTTAAGACTGCGCTCGGCCCCGGTGTGGCAAACGAGATCGCGGATGCCTGGCATGAGGCGACCGACGGCGGCAAGCGCGGCGGCGTTGTTCCTCTCGGTTCTGATGTCACGTACACGCCAATCGATTTCACAAGCACTGACAGCCAGTATCTCGAAAACAGAAAATATCAGGCAACCGAGATTGGCCGGTTCTTTGGCGTTCCGCCGACACTTCTTGGCATGCTTGAGGGTGCGACGTTCACCAACTCGGAAACGCTCGGCAGTCAGTTCCTCGCCTTCGTGCTCAATCCCTGGATCACCGCCTGGAAGGGCGCAATCAGCCGATCGATGCTCACGGAACAAGAGCGCCGCGACCACTACATTGAATTTGAAACAAAAGCGTTGGTCAAAGCCGATCTGAAGGCCCGCTTCGAGGCTTATGCCCGCGCGGTCGGTGGCCCCTTCCTGCTTCCCAACGAAGCCCGCGCCGCTGAAAACCTGCCTGCAACAGACGGCGGCAACAAGCTCAATCTTCCGCAAGGCGCGCCCGCTCCGGCAACCACAACTGAGGAGCCCGCAACAAATGCGTGAGACCGTTGACGTCCTTGAATTGAGATTCAGTCCGCCCGCCGATGATGGAACCGTCGAAGGAATCGCGGTCAAGTTCGACACGCTGGACTCCTATCGAACGACGTTCGACCGGCGCGCCTTCGCCTCCGTTGCCAAGCGCCTGCCCATGCTCTGGTCGCACGACCCGGCGCAAGTGATCGGCTCATGGTCTGCGATCACAGTTGCCGACGAAGGCTTGCGAGTGAAGGGCCGTCTCAACCTCGAAGTGGAACGCGCTCGCGAAGTGCGCGCCATGCTGACCCAAGAGGATATCGACGGGATCAGCATCGGGTTTGAAACGGTGACTTCCGAGTCCCGCGCCGGCGGCGTGCGGCACATCACCAAGGCAATCATCCACGAGATTTCACTTGTAGCGCTCGCATCCGTGCCCGGCGCCAAGGTGACCTCAATTCGACACGGCCGTGAAAGCGCGGCGGCCGCATTCGTCACCGCAGTCAATGCGGCTACCCGCGCTTTCGCAGAAGGAAAATCAAAATGAAACATTCGAAAATTGAAATCCGCTCCGCCGTGCGGCTGGAGACGCGCGCCGATCCCGATCCGATCGAAGCGGCAACACTGGCAGTCGCGGAAATGCGCACGGCCTTCGATGCCCGCATGGCCGGCCTCGATGAACTGACGACGCGACTGGACGAACTTGAGACGCGCTCGGCGCGGCCTAGCACTCAGCAGCGCAACGAAGAGCCGACCGTCGAACGGCGCGCATTCGTTGGTTACGTTCGCAGCGGCCGCGAGGCGCTGAGCGCCGATGAGATCCGCGCGCTTCGCGTCGGCGACGACACTGCCGGCGGCTTCCTCGCTCCTCCGGAATTCCAAACCGAAATGCAGCGCGAGCTTGTCCAATACTCGCCCATCCGTGAGGCGGCACGCGTCGGCACAACCGCCCGCGGCTCGGTCATTTTCCCGAAGCGCACGGCAATCACTACGGCGCTCTGGGAAGGCGAGACGGAGGACTCGGAAGAGTCGGAACCGGCTTTCGGCCAGCAGGAAATCTTCGTCCACGAGATGCGGACCTATACCGATGTCAGCAACAAGCTGTTGGAAGATTCGGCGGTCAACATCGAATCCGAACTCAACATGGCCTTCGCCGAAGACTTTGGCCAGAAGGAGGGCATCTCTTTCGTCAACGGCACCGGAATGAAGCAGCCCGAAGGCGTCATGACGAATGCCGATATCGCCTTCACAGCTAACGGGCATGCAACGATCTTGGCGCCCGACCCTCTCATCAACCTGCTCTACGCGCTCCCGAAAGCATATCGCGCGCGCGGCGCCTGGATGATGAACGGCACGACACTGGCGACGATCCGCAAGCTGAAGGACGGCCAGAACAACTATCTCTGGCAGCCGTCATTTCAGGCAGGCGAGCCGGAAACCATCCTTGGCCGCCCCGTGGTCGAAGCCGTCGATATGCCCGACATCGCAAGCGGCACTTTCCCCATCCTCTACGGCGACTTTGCCGGCGGATACAGGATCTACGACCGCGTTGGCCTCAGCGTGCTTCGCGATCCGTTCACCCAGGCAAAGAGCGGCCTCGTCCGCTTCCACGCGCGTCGCCGCGTCGGCGGTGCTGTCACGCAGGCAGCGCGCTTCCGCAAGCTCAAGATGGCGGTTTCGTAAGCGGCGCCCCAAGGAACAAGGAAACAAGATTATGCGTGAACTGAAAAACTCTCTCGCCTCCCGGCAATCGCTGGCGCCGGCGTTGCGCACCGTAACGGCAACCGGGGCGGCGATCGATCGAGCCGGCTTCGAGTCTCTGACCTTCGCCATTCATGTCGGTGACTGGACCGATGGCGAACACGTCATCCACTTCGAACACTCCGACGACAATTCGGACTTTGTGGGAGTCCTTGAGGACGAACTTGTCGGCGCTTCGGCAGGTACGGCCGGCGCAGCAACTGTCTACGGCCTGACCGTGGGCGATGACGGCAATTCGCCGCCGGCGCCGACCTACGAGAACGAAAACGCTTTGGTCGGGTACATCGGCGATCGGCAGTACATCCGCGCGAAGGTCACCATCAGCGGGGCATCAACCGGCGCCTTCATCGGTATCGACGGCATTCTTGGCCACGCCAGCAAGCGGCCAACGGAATAGGACGAGGGCCCCACTCCTTAGAGGCCCCCGCGATCGGGCCGCAAACGGTAGCAGACCTCCCCGGGGTCCCCAGTCCTAGTGCGTGCATTGTAGGGGTCAAGGTCAGCAAGGTCGCAACTTTAGGCGGACTGCCACGGCGCGTGGCTGTCCGCCAATCCCAGAGAGGCTAGATCCATGCATGACCCCTACGAAGACAACCAGCCAGGCCCTGAGTCGCTAGGTCGATCGGCGCGCCTCGTCGTTCCCTCGGACACGGAAGACCTTCCCGTTGTCGCGAAAGCCCTCGTCTTGACCGTGAGGGGCAACATCAGCGTCGTTCCTGTAGCAAACGCCTTGGATACACCGGTGCCATTCATCGATGTTCCTGCAGGCTATCTCATTCCCTTTCAGGTTCGGCGCGTGATGGCCACGGGCACCACGGCGACGGCTTGGACATTGGAAGACTGATGCCGACGCGAGCTCCGTCGATCTGCCAGTGCGGGCGCCCGATCCCGTCGGGAGTTCGCTGCGCTTGCCGGGCGAAGGCCGATGCGGAGCGCAAGGCCAAGTACGACGCTAAGCGCCCAAGCGCAGCCGGGCGCGGCTATGGCGGGAAGTGGCAGACTGCACGGCTGGAGCATCTCGGCCGGCATCCCCTTTGCGAGCGCTGCTTGGCGGCCGGTCGACGTGTCAAGGCGACAGTCGTGAACCATCGGATCCCGCACAAAGGAGACAAGCGCCTCATGTGGTCGCGGTCCAACTGGGAATCTGCCTGTGCTCACCACCACAATTCGACAATTCAATCCGAAGAACGCCGGGAAATGAGAGCGGAAAAATGCTGACACTTGTCACGCCGCCGGACGTCTTCCCGGTTTCACTTGCGGAGGCCAAGGCGCAACTCAGCATCCAAGTCACAACCGTGCACGATGCGATGATCAATCGCATGATAGCGGCCGTGACCGCAAAGCTTGACGGCGAGGCCGGGATTCTTGGTCGGGTCCTGGTCACTCAGGAATGGAAACTGACGCTGGACTGTTTCCCGACGGAGATCGTTGTTCCGCTGCCGCCTTTGCAGTCAGTGGAGGAGATCACTTACGTTGATGCCGCCGGCGATGAGCAAACCTTGG
Organism: Mesorhizobium sp. M1406; assembly: GCF_040317555.1. Classification (NCBI taxonomy): domain Bacteria; kingdom Pseudomonadati; phylum Pseudomonadota; class Alphaproteobacteria; order Hyphomicrobiales; family Phyllobacteriaceae; genus Mesorhizobium; species Mesorhizobium sp. M1406. The sequence continues at coordinate 215,483 of NZ_JAMYKW010000002.1, forward strand.
CAACGGACAAATACACCGTTCTCGGCATCGCAGGATCAAAGCGGGCTCGGATCGTTCCGGCTTACGGAAAGTCGTGGCCTACCCCGAGGGATTTTGCCGAATCCGTCACCGTGTCTTTCACGGCCGGATACGGTGACGACGAAGACGCCGTACCGGAGCCGTTGCGCGCAGCGATCTTGCTTCATGTTGGTCATCTGTTCGAAAACCGGGAAAGCACCATTGTCGACGATCGGACGGCATTTTCTGTCGAGGAAACGCCTTTCGGGTTTGACGATTTGATCGCGCCATACAGGCTTTGGGGGTTTGGGTCGTGACCTCCCTTGGCGACAGCACCCGGAATTTGATGCTCACGCTCCTCGAAGACAATCCAGCGCTTCGCGAGATGGCCGGCGTTCGAATCTGGTTCGAAGAAAATATTCCCGACCCCGCACGTTGGCCCTTCGTCACGATCGGGCGCCCGCAACTTCGCTTTATCGAAGGGCGCCGCGAAACGCTGATCAATGTGCTGTGCTGGGGTCGCACGTTGGACGAAGCTTCAGAGATTGGACGCCGGGCCGTGGCGGCGTGCTGCAGTCACATCTCTTCCGACCCAATCCGTCATGACCACACGTCATTTGTTCGGCCCGAGAACGCCTCCGGGCCGATGGCTGTTGCATCGGCATCCCTTGCTAGGGCGTGCACGCTGTGAAGGGCAGAAAGCCAGAGTTGAGGCCTATTGAGGGCGGCTTGTCCGGCGTGCCCCGCGCACCTGAACATCTGTCGGAAGCGGCGGCGGAAGAATGGAACCGAGTGGCGCCGGATCTGGTGAAGCGTCAGATACTTAACGAGACCGCTCTGACGACCTTGGCGCACTACTGCATGGCAAGCGCCCAAGCGCGCGAAGCTGACAAGTCGATCGCAAAGCACGGGCTGTTGATCGACACGCCGGCCGGACCGAAGTCCAATCCCGCCGTCCGAATGCAAACCCAATATCTGGAGATCTCACGCCGGTACGCAATCGAGCTCGGCATTACGCCTTCGTCACGGTCCCGCAAAGGCCTCTCTGGCAAGGAGGAGAGTCGTGGCAACGACGCTGCCGACTTGGGTCTTTGATGACTCACCAATAGATGATCCGCTTGGCTACGGTGACAGGGCCGTGCGTTTCTTCAACGCCCTACGTCATCCGCAATCGAGCGCACCAGATCGGCGGTTTGTGCTTCCAAAATTCTGGGAACGCATCGTGCGGCGCATCTATGGCCCACGGCATCCGGACGGTCGGCGCATTGTGCGCACGGTGTTTTGCATGATCCCGCGCGGCGCCCGCAAGACAACGACCATTGGCGGCGGGCTCGGGCTGCTTCATTCAGTTGGTCACGAGAAAGTGCCATCGGGCCAGGTGTTCCTTGGAGCCGGATCGCAGGACCAAGCGGATCTCGCGTTTGCCGAAGCAACCGGAATGGTACGGGCAACGCCGGCGCTACATGACCTTGTGAAAGTTCGCGGCGAATACCTGGAGCATCCGCTCGCAAAGTCTCATCTTCGCGTGTTGTCTGGTGAGGGTGATCTTGCCCACGGAACGACGCCCGCGGCTGTGTTCCTCGATGAACTGCACATTCTCAAAAATCGAAAGCTATGGCGGGCACTGAAGACCGGCATGGTGAAATCACCTGGTGCGCTTCTCTGCATCACGACAACGGCCGGACGTGGTCAATCTGGCCTCGCTTGGGAGGAATACTCATACGCCCGCCGGATTGCGTTGGGAGAGATCGTCAACCCCGGTTACCTGCCGATCATATTCGAGCCGGAGGACGGCGCAGACTGGCAGGATGAGGCGCTGTGGCATCGCGTCAACCCGGGACTGTCCGAAGGCTTCCCAGTGCTGGAGGAGCTTCGCCAGGCCGCGCTCGAGGCACAGGAGAAGCCAACGGAGCAAGATGACTTCAAGCAGTACAATATGAATTTCTGGCTTGACCGCTCACTGTCACCGTTTGTCGACATGGGCGTCTATGACGAAGGCGCGGCGCCGATCAACATCGAAGCGCAGAAGGAGCGGCCTTGCTGGGTCGCGGTCGACCTTGGGCTCATCCACGACCTTGCCGCCGTTGTGGTCGCCTGGCCCGATGATGACGAGGGCTACGACGTCGCCGCGATGTTCTTCTGCGCCGAAGACGGACTTCGCGACAAGTCGGAGAAGGACAAGGTTCCTTACCTTCAATGGGCTGAGCAAGGGCACATTGTGCCGACGCCGGGGAACGTCACCGACTATCGGGCGATTGAAGCGCACCTTCGCGTGCTGCGCGAGATGTTCAATGTTCAAGAGGTCGCATTCGATCCCGCATACGCCCAAGCCGTGATGGCGCCATTGCTGGAGGATGGCTTTCCCGTCGTCACCATGCGCCAAGGCTGGATCACGATGGCACCGGCGATCAAGGAACTTGAGCGCGCGATCATCGCCCGACGGTTCCGCCATGGTGGCAATCCCGTCCTTCGCTGGTGCTTTGAGAACGTCTCTGTCGAGGTCGACAAGGCTGGCAACAAGTCGATGCACAAGGGCAAGAGCCGGGACCGCATTGACGGAGCGGTTGCCGCCGCAATGGCAGTAGGCCGCGCCTCAGTCGGTGAATCGACCGGACCGTTGACGCTGGAGCAAATCACCGGCCGTGGCGATGGCAAGCTCATGTTTCTCGGGGGTGCCTGATGATCGCGCTGCCGGGGGCGATGCAGTTGCACGAAAGGCCCGGCCGAAGCCGGGCCTAATTCCGCAGACAACGCTTCGTCAGCCCTCGATCGTAATGCGAATGGCGTCCTTGCTCACGCCAAATTGAGCGGCCAATCCGGCCTTGGCTTGGTCAATTGTCAATTTGAAAGGCGCAGGCGCCTCGACGCCACCAGCGCCGCCATCTTCCCAAACGACGTCCACCGTCGAAATAACTTCACCGTGTTTTCCGAGACTTCCTCCGGCCATGCTGTGAACCCCCTCGTCCTTGGTATCGTCCAACGGAATCCACTGCTGCCCTGTCTTCCCCGAGGCGGCGAAAACTTTCTTTGCGGCGTCCGCGATCACGGAAGCCTTGAAACGATAGACCTCGATAACGTCTCGGACTTTCGGGTCTTTAAAGGCAATAACGAAAATTTCGTCGACCTCGGCCAGTTCCCCGCCCGCAGCCAATGCTGGCGTCGTCGCAGCGATCCAACGATCGGCGCTGGCGCGGAACCCGATCTTCACCGCCTTGCCATTGCGCTTGGCATGGTAGGCTCTGCCGCGGTCGAGACCGAGAGACCCTCCGACCGTATAGCCGTTGGCCTCTACAACTGTCTTTCCAAGTTCACGCATTCGGTTGCGCAACTCGCGCCTTTTAGCTTGCATGTTAGCTTTTGTTCCACCCGCTGCGGGCTTAAGGTTTGAAGCAAAATATGCGGTCATGGTCGGTCTCCATCGGGGCACTGTTGCCGTGACATCATATGTTCACAGTGAACTTATGATGTCAACATGTGAGTGCACGAGTGCGCTTTGCGTGAGCTTAACGGTCGCGCCGGCTGAGTTCAGTTGCATGCGGGGTTAAGGCTGGGACGCGCGTGCTTGAGGGCGGGTCGGCTGCCGAGAACCGCTCGGGCAATTGAAAGTCCGCCTTCGGACTTCAGCCCGGAGTTTCTGCTCGCTCTTTGCTCGTTCCTGCCGACCGGTTCAAACGGCAACCAGACCCTAGGCCACCTTGAAAGCGTCTCTCAGGTCAGGGGGCATCGGCGCCCGTGGATGCGGATACAGGCCCTTGGACCGCAAGGACGTGACGTAAACCCTGTGGCGCGCCGCGCGCGCGTCGTCGTAGAGGATCTCCTCATCAGCGCAGGAGTCGACCCAAGCAACGAAACTCTTCGCCGCTTGGTGACCATGCGCAGCCGCAATGCCAATCGCAATGTTGCCGGCAAGCTCGTTGATTTCCTTCCGCGACATGTTGCCATTCTTTTCGACGCAGCGGTCGGACGCCAAGCGGCGAAGCTGGACAAGGCCAACTCGAAGGCTGACAGCGCCTTGGGTCTCTTCGAAGCTCATTCCCTGCTCACGGCATTCCTGTCGGAACCTGGCCAACGCGTCGTCCGGTCCATCCGGGATCATGCTGAGGGCATACGCGACGAGGATGATGGCTATGAAGATCAGGAGGCCCCACTCGATCATCTGAATTCCCCTTGGTCTGAGTTGCCAAAGGATAATTCCCATTCGATGCGCTGGTCAAGAACAAAGCGAGACGTTGCAAAGCATAGTCCTCTGAATTCCAAGGCTATCATTGCTCTTTGGAGTGGCAGCAAGACTGCACGATGCATCAAGGGGGAGGGTCGGAACTTTTACTAGTGCGCTCTAGACCGGTGGTACCTCCTGTCCTCGAAAAAAAATTCAATTGGAGTTTTCGGCCGCCAGAACATTTTGCTCATCATCGACCGCAAGGGCACTCTGGCGCGAACAACGGGGGCACGTGGCTGGAGTTCGCTTCCTGACCCGGCGTAGTAGGTCGAACGAAGGATTAGGCGCGGGTGAAGCGGGGCGAGGATGGCACGCCTCGCCGCAAGATTCTGGGAAGAAGACTGGAATAGCGGTTTCGCATGACAACAGGCTGCGTCAGTGTAGTCTTCGTCTGCGGGTTCGGGGGCTTACATGCCAAAAACAGTTAGGGGTGCCGCAATCGTCGGTTTGTGTTTGCTCGGATGGCCGGCAGCTTTGCACGCCCAAAACCCTGACAGAGAGCAATGCACCTGCGACCCAAAGCCCCCGCAATCGGATAGTGGTGCCTGGGTGAAGAACGCCACCGCTTGCTGGCAATCTGTACGAGAAGATCGCGAATGGTGCGAGATCACTGTGCTGTCACTTCAAGGCGACGCGAAGCACGATGAAATAATCAACGATCTCGAAAAAAATAGGGATGATCCGGCCGGTCTATCATCATTCCTTCAAACGCTAGCCACAAGGTCGATGACCGACCGCTCTGAATTAACGCCGGAGTTCGCCCAGGCTCTCAGGCAAATGCCTGAGGTCATCAAGAGCTTCGAAAAATACACCGTTGAGTGCGTTGATCGGTTCCTAGAAGCCGCAAACGGCGCGGAACGGTTCAGCGACCTTCAGCAAGAATCTTTCGCTTGCTCGATCGGCAAGGCGACTGGCTGGCTGCGGATGTCCTACAAAGTTCGTGATATCCTTTTTGTCCTCGCAGTTGCGCCACATGTTTAAAAAGCACACAAATACAGTCACGAGCCGGGCATGGCAGGTTGTTCGCAACGACTTTGCGTCTCTTCGCCAAGGTCTATTGTTGGTGGCCGTGCTTGCGATGCTAGGAGTGATATGGAACTACTTTCGCGAAGAGCCTAATCGTGTCCACTTAGTGTTCAATGCGTCACTTGGTTGCCCACCTGGAAGACTTGCCGATATCAAGAGACAATTCTTCGATGGCACCAGCGACATACCACTCACGGGGGGGGCCGAGGACCTAACGATTTGCGACACCGAGTCCTTAGATGCGCCAGCTTCTGAGCTCCCGCGCGCTTTGGCAGGACGATTCCCGGATTGCCTTGTCTGGCGGAGCCAAGAAAGCGGCGGGCTAATCCTAGTTCGAAACAGTGATAGGGTTTGCGCTCTGCCCGATGGCAAAGGCTTCGTCTGTGATGGCAAGAACGCTCGTCATTTTGGCGGAACGGCGACCGTGGGAGACTCCGTCGATACCGTCAACCCGTGCTCCTCCGACCTACTTGAGCGTTTCGGCTTCATTGGATCACAGTAATTGCGATGAAGAGCAGCACACGCTCAGAGGGCAACCTGCAACCGCCCTTGATGTGAGGCGGTCTGGTAAAGATTGGAGATCCACAAAGCTACTACGGGGCTAATTGCACCATGAAATGCGGCTCATTCTGTCAGGCGTGCCACCCATTGCGTATGCTCACGAGAAAAGGCCCGTTCGGCATCGTTTACAAAATCAGAGAATTCTTTCTCGGAATTTACATCGTCAAGCCTAGTCAGCGCTATTCCGATTTCATGGGCGGTCAGGCTGTAAGCGGATGCTAACTCGTTGAATTTTTTGATTTGAATCCAGCCAATAATTGAAGACGCGAGTACAAGCAGCGGCTCTGTTGGCCAGATGGAGAGAGCGCTGTTGTGCGGGATGCGAACCAAGGCAAGAATTATCGCAAGGCCCTGTACAATCGTGCAGACGACTATCCAGAGCGTAAAGTTTCGCCGATTGGCCTTTGTGCGTCCCACATACCAAGTTCTCTGATTTTCAATTCGAGCTTCTCGGTAACGGGCCATTCGCTCAGCCAGTGGTAGCGACCTCATGTCTTCCATCGCTGTGGTTATCTGACTGCCGGTTCGAGGCTTCTTGCTAATTGGCTCGCGAATGTGAGCGTTTGATTCCAGAATCGACTTCAGGAATCCCGCGAATTTCCTTTTCACCTCGGGGGATTTTTGCGCTCCGTCAAAGGGCTCGGCTCTCATCATATATCGCCACGTGGCGGTTTTGATTGACTCTGCCAAAGCTCGGCAGGCGTACCAATCCTTCTCAGGCTTTTGAACAGCCGTGTAGAGCAGAACCACCGTCGAAAAGGAGACGATAGCTGCGTATGCAACATAGACGTCACTAGAGCCACCAAACCAAAGCGAGATTATCGCGGCAACGATCAAAAGCGCATATTGGATACGCATAAGAGTCAAATAGCTAAATTGGGCCGATGCCGACGCGGCATCGGCAGATAGGTATAAAGCCGGGAAATCGTTGCTGTTCATAACCCAAGGCCTGTGTATATCTTGTCAGGGTAATGCCAATCATCAGAATGGCCGTGATATGAAGATCTAAAATTATCAAAATAATCGTCCATCGCGTACGTAATAATCTTCGCCTTAAACGAGACAAACATCGCGTCTTTTTTTCGAAGAATAGGTGGGGAATATTCATCTATAACGCGACTGCCATTTAGATTAACTCCGAGGACTGGAATACCCATTTCCAAGCACGTATCGATTTCCCATCGGACATATCTAAAAAGGTTTTTCGTACTTGTTCCAATCAGTACGATGGCCTGCTTCGTATTTTTAAGTCTCTCTCTTAGCCTTCTTTTGACAGTATCCTCGCTTGACCCATCACGAATGCCGTTTATGTCGTGAGCATCATAAAAATCGAAGTCTATATGTTCGCTTTGCTTCCAGCCTTTCATATAGGCGTAGGCCCACATGTCGTTATCGCCGTCAAAAATGACGTACGTCTTGTTTCTGTATCCCATTGGTTTCCCTCCGCCCGCTAGGTCAAAATACAAGCTATTGGTGCTAGCGCCGGAAACCTAGCGATTCAGAAATATTATTCAATGAGTACAACACAAAATGCGGTGGATGAGCGCGACTCAGTTGAGCCAAGGCTGCCCGTCCATGGCCCGCGCTGTGGCCCTCGTGTCGACCTCGATCGTGGCCAGCGTCCTGCCCATAGGCGCTTCCGTCCGTATCGCTATCGTCGATCGAGTTGCCGGCCAGATAGGGCATCGGTTTCCAGCGCATTCGCGCACCTCGATCTGAACGAGGTAGTTATGGAAAAGACTGCATCGGGGAGAGGCTTCATCCAGGGTGTGCCCATGCTGGCGCTCGGACGGTCATCGCTCTGCACTTGGGGATTGATTCTTCGCGGTAAATTGGCGTTTAAAAATGGACACGAGATCAAAAACGAAATCTGCCATTATGAGCGTATTGATGCTGTTCTGAGCGGTTGTGTAAGTGACGCGACCATGCATTGCGGCATGCCTATTCGGGATGGGATTCGAGGCGAACGCCTGGCAGTTGTCGCTGTTCACGTGATCATAAAGATGAGCAGCTAGAGTCCGATAGAGGCGATCGGTAGACGTGGGATTTTGAAGCATATAACCAGCTGGTAGTCTGTCGACTGCTTGTCGAAATTCCTTGATACCCGCTCCCTCGAACTCGACCCGAATGACGCGTTCGATCTCGGGAAAAAGCAGCCGGACTACGGATCGATAATAGCCGGCACTGTGGGCATCAAGCGCTTCACTAAATGTTTTCCTGGCCTCGCCGTCCACCTCATGCAACTGGAGCCGATCTCTGAATTCGGTCGAAACCGAAGGCCAATGCTGGTGATAGAAATCCCCAATCGAGCGGCGAAGATCATCTGGCTCAGGGCCGTCCATATCGAATAAGTGAAATGGAGTTGTGGCGTGCGGCAACCAACCAGTTGGCTCGATGCGCGAATTGATCTCGTAGGCGCGGGCCATCTTCCGTGTTAGGCTGGTGCCTACCTCAGATATCGACCTGCCAAGATGAACGACCAGTTCAAAATCGCGCTGGATTTCCTTGGAGTGCTCACGAAGAACCATGACGAGACGCCGGAATTGTTCGGCCATCTCCTCCAGCTTATTCATCAGAGTTTCCCTTGGAAGATAACAACTGCGATCAATCTCGGATCGAGGGCTCAAAGCCTATCTGGGACGCGGATTTCAATTTCGGCTTTGTGTCGGCTCGAGCCAGTCTGATTTTTTCGGCCGCCAATGGTGGCAATGGCCAAGCCGCCTCTCAAAGGGACGGTTTCTCTTTTCTTGCGTCGAACTCCATCAGGGGGATTCCGTTACGTCTCTCCTTCTCAGACTGGTTTGCCCAAAGCCGCCAATAGGGGGCGGGTATCTCACCTGAGTTGCCCTCAGCTTCGGCCCACAAGCTCAAATCAAATTGTTGAATGTCGTTAAAACGCTCCGGATGGCGTGCAGCTATGGTCATTTTATCGCCAATGAAGACCACGCCGCCTATGTCATAGTATTCCCTGTTTCCTGCGTACGACCAATCACCGTCGACGATTTCCAAAACCCAGTCAGATCCGAAGCTCGCCACCTTCTCCATTGTTGGATAAAGAAGCGATGGGACTGGCAGATGCGGCGGCGCTGGCTGCAGGGTGAGGACTCCGAAACGGTTCCTCGGTCGCGGACCCAAGACAAAGGCAAATACAGACAGGTTTGCTCCTCTGATTCTTACCAAGTCTCCCGGCTTCGTTTCGCCTAGGTCTTTGATCGAAAAATTCGCTGCGATTGACAAAACACCCTCCCTCTTTTGTCGCGCGCCAATATGCGCGGGTGTGCACGGAAGGGCAAATGATTCGCCAGATGGACGCTAATGGATGCCGGCGAATATTAGGGAAAACTTGGGGGAAATTGCCTGCGGGCAGTCTGGATAGCTGCTAAGTGATTGAAATTGCTGGTACGCCCAAGGGGAATCGAACCCCTGTTACCGCCGTGAAAGGGCGGTGTCCTAACCGCTAGACGATGGGCGCGCTCAGACGAAGCGGCTTATACTGGCGTTGCGCGCAACCGGCAACCCGTCAGGTGCCACCTTGGGCAAGTTTTTTGCGAGCTGTCGAAGCGGCACATTCGCCAGGGCTGGGCAAAGCGCCAGCATGCCTTGGCGATCAGCGGAAACGCCCATCGCTTTGTCATCCTCGGGTCTGCGCCGCCATCGCTTCGCTCCTTGCTCCGCCCGTGGATGACGAAGTGCGGAAGGCTTAGGCTAATCACGGACGTCAGGGATGGTCCAACGGAACGATCTTGGCTGCTAATAGGCCTCGTCTGCTCCGCGCCGCTAGCCGTCGCCACCGCCGCTGCGCCGGCGGCAACGCCAGTTCCAGTCGCGCTCGGGCCCGACATCGACGTGAACCGATTCTGTGTGGCAATAGGTGCCGACGCCGCCGCGGCCGGGCATGGTTCTGATGTAGCTCGCCAGTTCCCATTTCGAAACGCCGGGGACCTGGATGTCGGCCGCGGCGCAATACATGTGCAGCGAATTCTTGGCGCCGTTGGCGCGGCGGTTGCGGGCCGGGTCGCGATAGCCCGAAGTCACCGTCATCTTGCGGCCGTAGTGGCCTTCGATCGTCTTGAGCACGCGGACCAGCGACGGCTTCAGGCAAGCCACATCGACGCTCTCGTTCTGCTTGAGCAATCCGTTGGGCGCCAACCGGGCCATGCCGGCGGCGGATGCCATCTGATAGGCGCCAGCGCCTGTACCTTCGTCCTCGTTGAGGTCGACGTCGCTTTCATCGTCGAGGCCGGACTTGCGCTTGATTTCGAACAGGGCTGTCTGGCGCACGCCGGGCAGGGCGTCGCTACCGGTGATGTGGCCGGTATCGCCACCAAGCGAAGCCAGTTGCACCGGCTTTGCCGCGGAATTGGCCGAGGCAAGCGTGATGATCGGCTTTGCCGCCGCTGGCGCTTCTTTGGCCTGCACTGTTGGCTGCTCGCCCGACCGGGTGTTGATGAGGGGTGCTGATGTCGCCGAGGCCGGTGTGGTGCCAAACATCGAGGCCAGGAAACCTCTTTTCTTCGGTGCTTCGGGCTGCGGCATCTCGCCAGCCGTCACATAGACCGGATTGTCCATTGCTGGTGCGGCTGCCGGCTTCGGCGCATTCACGCCGGCATCGGCGGCAGCGATCTTTTCGGCGACCGCGTCGCTCTGCTGGGTCGCCGGTGCCTGCTGCTGCAAGGACTGAGGCGTTTGTCCGATAATCGTCTCGGTGCCGGCCGGCGTGGTCAGCGGAAAGGCGGCTTGGGGCTTGGCTATAGGGACATAGGCGACCTTCTCGGGAAGTGCCGTATCGCTCGCCGTCATCACGGTCGTCTGCTCGGTCGTGACCTCGGACGAATCGGCGACCGCGGTCGGCGTGGCGCTGGAGGCGGCATTTATGTCCGATGCCGTGGCGTTATAACCGGGCATTCCAACCGACATTGTCGGGTCGCCAGCCGAGGTGCAGGAGGCCAGAAGCAATGAACAGAGCGCTGCCACGATGGCGCGGCGTTCTCCCTTTGCGAGGCTCCATCCTGCTGATTTCAAAGCCAAATTCCCCCTCGATGTCCGGTCGGTATATCCCTGGTGCGGCACCGATACGCCGCGTCAAGGTGACCTTTGTCTCCGATCCGGAAACGAGACCTGTGTCAAATCCGCAAGCCTGGAAGTATTTTTGCGGCGATTGCCGAATTACGGCTGCTTGATGGTTGACTACACCATCTCGCCCGCTTTTGCCGGTGCGTCAACTCACCAGACATTACAGTCCGTTACACACGCACCTTCACATAGGTCCCGGGAGCATCTCCCAAGGTTTTCATATGCTTGCCGGTTTTGCGGGCGGGCACGCGGGTGTTGTCCTTGGCCTCTATCCAGTCTTGCCAGTGCGGCCACCAGGACCCTGGATGCTCGGTGGCCTTTGCAAACCACTGGCCGAAATCGCCCGTCGGCGTATCCCCGGTCCAGTACTGATATTTGTTGGATGCCGGCGGATTGACGACGCCGGCGATATGGCCGGATCCGGCCATCACGTATTCGACCTTGCCGCCGAAATATTTCGAGCCGAGGAACACCGAAAGCGCCGGTGCGATGTGATCTTCCTTGGAGGCGAGATTGTAGACCGGGATGGTGATGTCGCCGAGCGAGACCGTGTGGCCCGCCAGTTCCATCATGCCTCGCGAGAGGTTGTTCTCAAGATAGCAGTTGCGCAGGTAGAAAGAGTGATTGGCCGCGCCCATGCGGGTCGAATCGGCATTCCAGTAGAGCAGATCGAAGGGCAGGGGATCCTTGCCGCGCATGTAGTTGTTGACGACATAGGGCCAGATCAGGTCGCCGGAACGCAGCATGTTGAAGGCGGTCGCCATCTTGGTGCCGTCGAGATAGCCCTTTTCGCTCATCGACTTTTCGACCGCCGCGACCTGCTCTTCGTCGACGAACACTTTCAGGTCGCCGGCATGGGTGAAGTCGACCTGCGTGGTGAAGAAGGTCGCCGACTTGATGCGGTCGTCGCCTTCGCGTGCCATCAGCGCCAGTGCCGCCGCCAAGAGCGTGCCGCCGACGCAATAGCCGATCGCATTGACGTCGCTTTCGCCGGTGGCCTTCTCGACCGTGTCGAGGCCGTATTGAAGGCCCTCGCGGATGTAAGCCTCCCAGCCCTTGGTGCCGTGGCGCTCGTCCGGGTTGATCCAGGAGATGACGAAGACGGTATGACCCTGTTCGATCGCCCAGCGGATGAAGGATTTCTGCGGGTTCAGATCGAGGATGTAGAACTTGTTGATCCATGGCGGGCAAATCAGCAGCGGTCGCTTGAGCACCGTTTCGGTCGCCGGATCGTACTGGATGATCTCGGCGACATCGCTGCGGCCAACCACCTTGCCGGGGGTGGTGGCGATGTTCCTGCCGATCTCGAAGGGCGAGTAGTCTGCCTGGCGCAGCTTCAGGTCGCCCTTGCCGGCGGCGATGTCCTCGGCCAGCATTTTCATGCCGCGCACCAGGTTCTCACCGTTCGAGGCGACGGTTTCGCGAAACAGTTCCGGATTGGTCAGGATGAAATTCGACGGCGAGATGGCGTTGGACACCTGCTTGACGTAGAAGCCGGCCTTGTGGCGGGTGTGCTCGTCGAGGCCCTCGGCGTGCTCGACCAGATCGGCCGCCCAGCGCGAGGTGACGAGATAGGCCTGCTTGAGGAAATCGAAGAAGGCGTTGCGGCCCCATTCCGGGTCGAGGAAGCGCTTGTCGCCGCGCTCCGGCTTGACGGCGTCTTCGGTCTCTTCCGCGGCGTTGCTGGTGCGCTGAATGGCGTTGGCCCAGACCGTCATGTAGCCGGAGAACAACCGCGTCTGCGCCTCCAGCGCGCGCTGCGGATCGGACAGCCAGTATTCGCTGAGCTTGGAGAAGGTCTTCACCATGTCGACGACCGGCTCTGCGACGTGATCGCGTACCTCGCCTTTTTCACGCGGCTCGGCCCAGGCGGAAGCGGCCTTGCCGGCCTGCTCGATCATGCGCGCCATGTTCAGGGCGAAGCGTTCCGGGTCCTTCACCAGATATTGCTCGACGGTCGAAGGCTCGTCATCTTCCGCTTTGCCCGAATCGGGTGTTTTGGACATGGTTGGCGGGGTTCCTCCCGGGGCCTTTTCTTGACATATTAACATGGGACATCCGACCGGGTCCAATCTCGCTCTACCCCGGCTGCCAAGGAAACAATATGACGATTAATTTTGGCGAGACTGTTTTTTTCGGCGCCGGACGTTTTTGCCGCATCGGTGCGGCGATCGTCCTCATGGGGATTGCCGGGTGCTCGAGCACCAACACCAGTGGCCCGACGCCGGTTGCCGTGGGCGCGGGACCGAAGGATACCGGTACCTTTCCGAACCTGAACATCAAGCCGCAAGTGGCGGCGCCGCAGTTCACCGAAGCCGAGAAGAACGCCAAGCTTGCGCAATTGAAGGCGGATGAGAATTCGCAGGCGGCAAAAGGCGGCGGTCCGAAGGTCGCCAATCAGGCGGCGCTGACGGATCTCGCCAAGAAGCACGGCGATGAAACGCTGAAGCAGATCGAAGCCAAATGCGACCCCGCCCTCGACCCTACCTGCAAATAAGTATATAGCGCGCGCCCAATACCCCCTTTGCTGTCTGGAACTGCCATGGAAGAATTTCACAAGGTCCGCCGGCTTCCGCCTTACGTCTTCGAGCAGGTCAACCGGCTCAAGGCCAGCGCTCGTTCGCGCGGCGCCGACATCATCGACCTCGGCATGGGCAATCCGGACCTGCCGACGCCCAAGGCCATCGTCGACAAACTGTGCGAGGTCGTGCGCGATCCGCGTACGCACCGCTATTCCTCGTCGCGCGGTATTCCAGGCTTGCGCCGCGCCCAGGCCAACTATTACGCCCGCCGCTTCGGCGTGAAGCTCAACCCCGACACGCAAGTGGTGGCCACGCTTGGTTCGAAGGAAGGCTTCGCCAACATGGCGCAGGCGATCACCGCGCCGGGCGACGTGATCCTGTGCCCGAACCCAACCTATCCGATCCACGCCTTCGGCTTCATCATGTCGGGCGGCGTCATCCGCTCGTTGCAGGTGGAGCCCGATGACGGCTTCATCCCGGCGCTCGAGCGCGGTGTCAAGCATTCGATCCCGAAACCCCTTGCGCTGATCCTCAACTATCCGTCGAACCCGACGGCGCTGGTCGCCTCGCTCGACTTCTACAAGGATGTGGTGGCGTTCGCCAAGAAGAACGACATCATCATACTGTCCGACCTTGCCTATTCGGAGATCTATTTCGACGGCAATCCGCCGCCTTCGGTGCTGCAGGTGCCGGGCGCGATCGACGTCTGCGTCGAATTCACCTCGATGTCGAAGACCTTCTCGATGCCTGGCTGGCGCATGGGCTTTGCGGTCGGCAACGAGCGGCTGATCTCGGCGCTGACCAGGGTGAAATCCTATCTCGACTACGGCGCCTTCACGCCGATCCAGGTGGCGGCGGCACACGCGCTCAACGGCGACGGCGCCGACATCGCCGAAGTCCGCGACATCTACCACAAGCGCCGCGACGTGATGGTCGATGCCTTCGGCCGCGCCGGCTGGACCATCCCGGCACCGGCGGCATCGATGTTCGCCTGGGCGCCGATCCCGGAGCCGTTCAGGCATCTCGGCTCGCTCGAATTCTCCAAGCTGCTGATCGAACATGCCGACGTGGCGGTGGCGCCGGGTGTCGGCTTCGGCGAACATGGCGACGATCACGTGCGCATTGCGCTGGTCGAGAACGAGCACCGGATCCGGCAGGCGGCGCGCAACATCAAGCGCTTCCTGGCAACCAGCGCCAAGCAGCCTAACAATGTCGTGCCGCTCTCCGCTCATCGGTAAGCTTGCCGCAGACAATTTCGAATTTTGAGGGACGTCGCCGGACATGGCTGAAGCATTGCGTGTTGGAATTGCCGGTCTCGGTACCGTCGGCGCGTCGGTGACGCGCGTGCTGCGTGACAAGGCGGCGGAACTGACCCGGCAATGCGGGCGCGATATTGTCGTCACCGCGGTCTCGGCGCGCGACCGGAAGCGTGATCGCGGCGTTGATCTCAGTGCCGCAAAATGGTTCGACGATCCGGTCAAGATGGCCCAGACCGCCGAAATCGACGTGTTCGTCGAACTGATCGGCGGCGACGAGGGGCCGGCGCGCCTATCGGTGAAGGCAGCACTCGAAGCCGGCCGTCACGTCGTTACCGCCAACAAGGCGCTGCTCGCCAAGCATGGCGTGGCGCTGGCCGAGATCGCCGAGAAGAAGGGCGTGCTGCTCAACTACGAAGCGGCTGTGGCGGGCGGTATTCCCGTCATCAAGACGATGCGTGAGGCGATGGCCGGCAATTCGGTCACCCGCGTTTTCGGCATCCTCAACGGCACCTGCAACTACATCCTGACCCGTATGGAGGCCGAGGGCATTTCGTTCGACGCTTGCCTGAAGGACGCGCAGCGGCTGGGCTATGCCGAGGCCGATCCGACCTTCGACATCGAGGGCCACGACACCGCGCACAAGCTGTCGATCCTGACCAGCCTTGCGTTCGGGACCAGGATTGCCGCCAACGACATCTACATGGAAGGCATTTCCAACATCACCCAGGCCGACATCCGCGCGGCAGGCGATCTTGGCTACCGGATCAAGCTGCTTGGTGTCGCCCAGCGCACCGAGAGCGGCATCGAACAGCGCGTGCATCCGACCATGGTGCCGACGGCCTCGGTCATCGCGCAGGTGCATGGCGTCACCAACGCGGTGGCGATCGAGACCGACATTCTTGGCGAGCTGCTGCTGTCCGGCCCGGGTGCTGGCGGCAACGCCACCGCGTCGGCCGTCATCGGCGACATCGCCGACATCGCCAAGAGCCGGCCCGGTTTCCAGCACGGTCCGGTCTTCGGCCAGCCGGCGAAGGAGCTGAAACCCTACAAGAAGGCGCAGATGCGCAGCCATGCCGGCGGCTATTTCATCCGGTTGACCGTGCATGACCGCATCGGCGTGTTCGCGGCAATAGCCAAGCGCATGGCCGACAATGACATCTCGCTGGAATCGATCGTCCAGCACGCGGTCAACGGCGAGGCGGCGGCACAGAAGACAGTGATCCTCGTCACCCATGAGACGACGGAGGCAGCCGTGCGCAAGGCCGTCGACGGCATCACCAAGGACGGCCATCTGACCGACAAGCCGCAGGTCATCCGCATCGAGCGGGCAGGGTAGTTTTCCGCCCGGTAGCCGCGCGGGGCCACGAATCCAGCGGGCGTTGGATGTCGGTCCGATGGCGATGGCCACGACCGGAACGAATTCGCGTCGGAGCCGTTCTCTTGGTCAGCAACCAGAGGGAGCCGCTTCATGGCCGATACCAACAAATCCGATACCCCTGATATCAACGACATCCAGAAGACGCTGGAAAAGCAGATTGCCGAACTGCGCAAGGAGATCACCAAGATCAACAAGAGCATGTCGGCACGGGGCGCGGAAATGCTCGATGACGCCAGCGAGCAGGCTTCCGAGTTCTATGACACGGCGGCTACCCGCGCGTCGCGAACCGCACAGCAGTTGCGCAGCCAAGCTCAGGCTGTCTCGGAAGTGGCGCGCGAAAATCCCGGCACCACGACCGCCCTGGTCGGCGTGATCGGTTTGCTCGGCTTTATGGCCGGATTCGCCATTGGTCAGTCGACGAACGATACGTCGCGCCGCTGGTATTGACCGCGGCGCGATAGGGCCGGGTTTGCCGGCACATTTCCCTGTTTCAGCAGATCATTTTTAAGGAGGGCACTATGGCTTCATCCGCCTTGATCAGCATCCTGATCACATTCCTCGTCATCATCCTCGTTCTCTATCTGGTTCAGCGCTTGCCGCTCGACGGGCGAATGAGGCAGATCGTCCAGATCATCGTCATCATCATCGGCATCGTTTCATTGCTCAGATATCTCGCGGTCTTCTAGGCCGCAAAGGGCGCCGACTTCCATTTTTTCAACCCGGCCCGGTTCATTGCGGTCGGGCCCGCGTCGTTTTGAAATACGGTTTAATCGATTGATATTGCTGGCTATTCGATAACATCCTTGGCGGGTCTTGCCGTTGTCATGCTCGTTTGACAAAACAGGCCCGCCTCCGGCGGGAGGCAGCATTGCCAACGAGGAAATCACCAGATGAATGTGGCCCAGAACATCGTCGCCGGCCTTGACCGGATACTCACCATGGAACTGGTGCGCGTCACCGAACGGGCAGCCGTCGCGGCCGCCAGGCTGCGCGGGCGCGGCGACGAAATGGCGGCCGACCAGGTCGCCGTGGATGCCATGCGCCAGGAGCTCAACCGGCTTGCCATCAAGGGCACGGTGGTGATCGGCGAGGGCGAACGGGACGAGGCACCGATGCTCTATATCGGCGAGGAGGTCGGCACCGGGAAAGGTCCGGCCGTCGATATCGCGCTCGATCCGCTGGAAGGCACGACGATCTGCGCCAAGAACCTGCCCAATGCGCTCGCCGTCATCGCCATCGCCGAGAAGGGCAGCCTGCTGTTCGCGCCCGATGTCTACATGGACAAGATCGCCATCGGTCCGGGCTACGAAGACGGCGTCATCGACATCGATGCCTCGCCGGCCGAAAACATCGCCAATCTCGCCCGGGCCAAGGGCGTCGCCGTGTCGGACATCACTGCCTGTATCCTCGACCGGCCACGTCATGCCAAGCTGATCGATGACGTGCGCGCCACGGGCGCGGCGATCCGGCTGATCGGCGACGGTGATGTCGCCGGCGTCATCCACACCACCGATTCCGAGGAAACCGGCATCGATATCTATCTCGGCACTGGCGGCGCGCCGGAGGGCGTTCTGGCCGCGGCGGCGTTGCGCTGCACCGGCGGCCAGATGCAAGGCCGGCTGATCCTCGACACGCCGGAAAAGGTCGCTCGCGCGGCGAAGATGGGTATTTCCAATCCGAAACGGGTCTATCGGGCCGAAGACATGGCGCGCGGCGACGTGCTGTTCGCGGCCACCGGCGTCACCGACGGCAACATGCTGGCAGGGGTCAAGTTCGGCCGCAACACCATCACCACCCACACGATCGTGCTGCGCTCGTCGTCGCGGACGGTGCGCGAGATCAAGGCCCGCCATCAGGACCTGGATAAGTTCTAGGTTCACTGTTGTTGGCTCGGGTGCTTGCGGACCGGCATCGCAGTTGTTAGCCCTGTGGCTGCATAGGATGATGCTGGGCGCAGGGATTTGACGATGAAACCGTTTGACTGGCACGCGGATCCGATTTCGCGCGCCACCGCCATCACGAAGTCCTATCGCAACACCCAGAACGTGCGCCGCTTTCTCATCCGGGAATGCGGCGACGCGTTCAGGTTCGACCGGCCTTTCATGGCCTGGCTCAAGGACGGTGCCGACAAGACGATGGGCGATGCGGTCGACGAATGGCTTCGTCGCCAGGCTGAAAAGCGGAAAGCGTAGTTTTCTTGAAATCTCCCGGGACGGCGCGCGAATCGCTTGGCTTTGCCAGCCTCTGGCCTAAAGCGCGTCGCGTTCACGCGACGCGCTTTAGATTGTTGTTTATGCATGTCGTTGTCCCAAAACCGCTGCGCACTTTCGGGGCGACGTGCACTATCCTGCGGCCAACCATGAGTTGGCAAACCGTATGACCGGCGAAAAACGCCTCTTCCTCGATGTCAGGCAGTCGGTATCAGGGGTTTCCTGGGAACACCGGCTGAGCGAGCGCCAGGACATGATCGCGCTCGCCATCGCGCAAGGCCATGGCGTGCCCGACATCGTCGCGCGGGTGCTTGCCGGTCGCGGCGTCACCGCCGAGCAGACCGAGCGATTTCTCGATCCGAGGATCCGCGACCTTCTGCCGGATCCGGCATCGCTGACCGACATGGACAGGGCGGCGGCCCGCATCGCCGCCGCGGTGATGGCCAGGGAAAAAGTGGCGATTTTCGGCGACTATGATGTCGACGGCGCCGCTTCGTCGGCCTTGCTGAAACGGTTCCTCACGCATTTCTCCGTGCCGTCGGAAATCTACATCCCGGATCGCATTTTCGAGGGCTATGGTCCCAATCCCGACGCCATGCGCGAATTGGTTTCGCGTGGCGCAACGCTGATCGTCACCGTCGATTGCGGCACCAACAGCGCCGTCTCCATAGATGCCGCCAACGAGGCCGGGGCCGATGTCGTCGTGCTCGACCACCATCAGGTCGGCGGCGCCTTGCCGGCGGCAATTGCCGTCGTCAATCCCAACCGCGACGACGACCTTTCCGGGCAGGGTCATCTCTGTGCCGCCGGCGTGGTCTTCCTGGCCCTTGTGCAGACCGCCAAAATCCTGCGCGGCCGCATGGCCGATGCCACGCCGCTGGACCTGCTTTTGCTGCTCGATCTCGTCGCCCTTGCCACCGTTTGCGACGTGGTGCCGCTGACCGGCGTCAACCGCGCCTTCGTGGTCAAGGGGTTGCAGATGGCACGCCAGCAGAAGAACGAAGGGCTGGCGGCACTCGCACGGGTCTCGCGTATCGGCGAGCCGATCAACACCTTCCATCTGGCCTATTTGATCGGCCCGCGCATCAATGCCGGCGGACGCATCGGCGATGCCGCACTCGGCAGCCGCCTGCTCGCGACCGACGATCCGGTCGAGGCGCGCACCATTGCCGAAACGCTCGACCGGCTCAACCAGGAACGGCAGCTGATGGAGCAGGAGATGCTCGCGGCGGCGCGCGCCGAGGCCGATACCGAGCTTGCCGGCGGCAATGGCCCGGCCATCGTCGTCACCGCCAGCAACAACTGGCATCCGGGCATTGTCGGATTGCTGGCCTCGCGATTGAAGGATCATGCGCGCCGGCCCGCCTTCGCTATTGCCTTCAATGCAAACGGCACCGGCACCGGCTCAGGCCGCTCGGTCTCGGGCTTCGACCTCGGCCGGCTGGTGCGCGAGGCGGCCGATGCCGGGCTGATCGTCAAGGGCGGCGGCCACGGCATGGCGGCGGGCATCACCGTGGAGCGGGCGAAGCTCGGCGAGCTCAGGGCGTTTTTCGAAGAGCGGGCGGCGGCCGATGTGTTCCGGCTGCAAGGCGAGGAAAGCCTAGCGATCGACGGCGCGCTTGCCGCCGAAGGCGCGACGCTCGGCCTGCTCGACGCGCTGGAAAAGGCCGGACCTTTCGGTGCCGGGCATGCAGCCCCCGTTTTCGTGCTGCCGCGTCATCGGCTGGCCGATGCGCGGCCGGTCGGCACCAACCACATCCGCGTCGAGCTGCAGTCGGAAAGCGGCGGCCGCATCCAGGCGATCGCCTTTCGCGCCGTCGATACCGCACTCGGCGAATTCCTGTTCAAGAACCGCGGCAAGACAATCCACGTCGCCGGCTCGCTGTCGGGTAACCATTGGAACGGCAACCGCACCGTACAGTTTCGCATCACCGATGCGGCGCGCGCGTAAGGTTCTTATGGGGCCATGATCTTCTTTGAACCGCGGGTTAGTGCGGCAAAATCATGGCAGGGGCGGGCATCCGAGAAACGCTATGATCGTATCTGCTTGCGAAATTCGCCCGGCGCCATGCCGGTCGTTTTGGAAAAAGTGCGGCTGAACGAAGCGACATCCTGGTAGCCCACCCGATAGCAGATTTCTGAAATGCTCAGCTTTGTTCCCTCAAGCAGCGACCTTGCCAATTCAAGCCGTTTTTCCTGGATCCATTTTCCCGGCGTCGTCTTGAGCTCGCTGGCAAACCTGCGGGATAGCGTTCGCGCAGACATGCCAAGTCCCGCCGCGAGAAAGCTCAAATCGATTTCCCGTATCTTGTTTTCCGCGAGTCCACGCAGTTTGTACTCCAGTGGATTTGTCTCTTTCGGCAATTCTTCGAGAGGGAATTCGTAGGGGCTCTGATATTTGCGCGAAGGCGGAAGAACCAAGAGCTTTCGGACAATCCGCTCCTCCTTCGAGAAGCCAAGATCGACCAGCAATGCCTTGGCGAGTTCCAGTCCAGAAAATCCGCCGCCGCAGGTGTAAAGGCGACCGTCGCGAACAAGCATGCGCGACGAGTCCCATTGGACTTGCGGAAATCGGCTGCTTGCGTGGGACTTCAACCACCAGGATATCGTCGCACGCTTGCCATCCAACAGGCCCGTATCGGCGAGCGGATAACATGCGCCGCAATGTGCCGCGATGATCGCTTGCTGTTGCCGCGCGAGCGCGATCAGCGGTTTTGAGTGTTCACTCTCCTCGTCGAGCGAGCGCAGAAGCTCGGGAATCTCGGCGCCCGGCATCGCGATGAGAATCAGCACATCCATTTTTCGGGACGGTTGCGTCTTCGCAGGGAAGGAAATTCCGGCCGTCGAAATTGCAGGCGACGTCCTGGAAACGAACTCGCATGAAAGAACCTGCGAACCGCGGACGTCATTCACGAGCTGAAACATTTCGACCAGCGTCGAGACAACCGCCGAATAGAAATCGGAAGGCAGCCAGATCACAACGTGGATGGGCTTTGCAGTCATTCGCCGCACTCCGGGTAGCGTTTCTCCGGTTGGCAAGTTTAACACAATCTTTGTCAAAAATGCCAATTCCGAAACGGCCGTGGCGCCTCCAGGGTGGCCGAATGCGGGCCTCCCTGCCGAAGGGCGGCGGAATCGAAAGCTGGGAAAGATGCAAATGCAGAAATCGCCAAATCAAACCGATAGGAACGCGTTGAGTGCGCTGGACGTAACCGGCGTCACGCGACCGCCACGTTGGTCCGGGCTGAGGCTCGCGCTGCTGGCGTTCGCGCAGTTCATAATCGCGATCGACTACAACATCGTCTATGTCGCCCTGCCGGATATCGGCCAGGATCTCGGCTTTACGCCGCAGTCGCTGCAATGGGTGGTAAGTGCTTATGCCGTGGCCTTTGGCGGTTTTCTGTTGCTCGGCGGACGGGCGGCTGACCGGCTCGGCCCACGGCGCATGTTCATCCTGGCCCTCGTGCTCTATGGCGTCTCGTCCTTCGCAGGCGGATTTGCACCTGACGCACTCACGCTGGTGATCGCCCGGGCCGTTCAGGGCCTGGGTGGGGCGCTTCTATTTCCTGCAACGCTGGCGCTGATCAATACGAGCTTCGCGGAAGGTGCCGAACGCAATCGGGCACTGGCGGTCTGGGGTGCCACGGGGAGTGGCGGCCTGGCGGCCGGTGCCATCATCGGAGGCGTCCTGACCAATGGCTGGGGTTGGCAAGCGGTCTTCTTCTTCACCGTTCCACTGGCTCTGGGCGCCGCTCTTATCGCCGCGCCGGCTCTTCTGGCGCCCGATCCGGCAGGTAAAGGCCAGCGGCGGAGTTTTGATCTACCGGGCGCGCTGGTGGTTACCGCAGCAGCAACATTGCTGGTGTTCGGCCTGGCCAGCGGACCCGAGGTGGGGTGGAACACGGTTCGCAGCACCGGATCGCTTGTAATCGGCGTGCTGCTGCTTTGTGCCTTCATTCTCATCGAAAGACGCGTGCGCGATCCGCTCGCGCCACTGCGGCTGTTTGCCAATCGCAGCCTCGCTACGGCCATGGGGGTGAGCTTCTTTCATCACATGGCGCTGAGTTCCGGGTACTACATTCTCACGACCTATTTTCAGAACCTGCTCGGCTACAACGCACTTGCCGCCGGCTTGGCATTCGTCCCGCTCGGGATGCTGGCGATGATCGGTGGAGGGAAGGGCGCTGCATTGCTGCTTACCAATTGGGGGACTCGCGCCACGATGTTCACCGGCATGTCGATCTATGGGATCGGACTGGTGGCGATTGCTCTCGCCTTGTCGCCGGGCGGTTCGTACTGGGCCGTTCTGCCCGGGATCCTCGTCTATGGTTTTGGTGGCGGCATCGCCTTTACGACGCTGTTCGTAGCCGCCGCTTCCGGGGTTGCCGCCAACGAACAGGGGGTCGCGTCGGCGCTGGGGTCGACCTCCTTGCAGATCGGCGCGGCCTTGGGCCTGGCCGCCGTTCTTGTCGTGGCCAATGTTGGTTTGGGTGGCGAGGCCACTGCCGCATCGGATGTCGTCGACGGATTGCGTATGGCCGGATTGTTCGCCGCCGCCGCGGTTTTCCTTGGCGCGGTTCTGGCTCTGATGCTTAGGCAGAATCCGGCAATACCTCAGGATGCCGCCCCGTCCGCCGAAGCTGCGTGCTGATCCGTCGTCAGCCACCTGTGCTTGAAGCGCGTCGTGTTGAGTTTAGGCGACGCGCTTCAAGTGGTTGTTTCCTGCATTGGAAAACCTGCATCAGGCGAGGACCGTTTGCAGCCGGGTCAGTTCGCCGATCTGCGCCATCGTCGCCTGATAGCCGAGGTTGATCGCCTCGTCGGCACGGTGGAACTCGGTCAGGCCGATATGGCTGAGCTTCGGCTGCAGCGACATGTCTGGCGGATCGCCCGCAAGCCTGGCGCGCGAAATGCGGTCCTGGATGATGTTGAAGGCCTCGACCATGACGCCAGTGATGCCGAGCCGGGTCTGATGCGACCGGTGCTCGGCGTCGATCTGGCCGGGCCTCGGCGCATCCTTTTCGATGACCAGCTCGCCGGCGCTGTGTTTTATCACCGCGGCGCGCCCGAACAGGTCGTAGTGAAGATTGACCGCCACTACGAGGGGCTGCTCATAGGCGCGGCAGACCGACACCGGAACCGGATTGACCAGCGCGCCGTCAACCAGCACGCGGCCGTTGCAATCCACCGGCTCGAACACGCCGGGCAGCGCATAGGAGGCGCGCATGGCGGTGATCAATGAGCCGCTCGACAGCCAGATTTCATGGCCGGTACGGATTTCGGACGTGACTGCGACGAACGGCTTGGCCAAGTCCTCGAAACGAATGCCGGCCATGTGCTCGCGCAGCCGGGCGTCGAGCTTCATGCCGCCGAACAGGCCGCTGCCGCGCAGGTTGAGATCGAGCAGGCCGAAGATGCGGCGCTTGGTCAGGCTGCGGGCGAATTCTTCCAGTTCGTCCAGTTTGCCGGCGAGATAGCAGCCGCCGACCAGCGCGCCGATCGAGGTGCCGGCGATCATCGACACTTCGATGCCGGCTTCGTCGAGCGCGCGCAACACGCCGATATGCGCCCAGCCGCGGGCGCAACCTCCGCCCAAGGCGAGCGAAATGCCGGTCTTCCTTGGTGGTTGTGTCCCCGAAGCGCCGCCGGACGAGGACAGGCCGTTGGCCTCCCTGACATCTGGTCTGCTACGCGATGACGCCCACTCGAGCATCACGATCTCCCTTGTCCCACGGCTAATATACTGGCGGGCCGTATCGAAATGATGAATCTGTGTCGCTGGTGTCAGGCAGAAGGTTCAAGCTGGTTTCCGATATGTGTTTTCCGCATCGAACAGCGGCTTGCTGCCATCGTCGGCAAGCGTCCCCTTGCCGTCGATCAGCCCCACAGTCCGATAAAAGCATGAACGCCGGCCGGTGTGACAGGTTGCGTCGTGGCCCAACACTTTGACGCGCAACCATATGGCGTCCTGGTCACAATCCGTGAGCATCTCGACGACATGCTGAAAATTGCCTGACGTTTCGCCCTTTTTCCACAGCGCGTTGCGCGAACGCGACCAATAGTGGGCGATGCCTGTCTCCAGCGTCAGCGCCAGCGCTTGCGCATTCATGTGCGCCACCATCAACAGCATGCCGTCTTCGGCATCGGTGACGACGACCGTGACGTGGCCGGCTGCGTCGAAGCGCGGTGAAAACACCGCGCCTTCCTCCAACGCTTTCTTGTCCGACGGAGCTTTTGGAAATTCCAGTCCCGACATCGCCGGTCCTTATCTAGCGAAGTCGGTGGGGCTATCAGATCCGCCGCCACGCACCATGGTGACGAAACGAACCTGCTCTTCGGGCGTATCCTTGAAGACGCCGGTGAAGGTCGAGGTCAGCGTGGTTGAACCCTGCTTGCGGATGCCGCGCATGGCCATGCACATGTGCTCGGCCTCGATCATCACGGCGACGCCGCGCGGATTGAGCACATCCTGGATGACGCCGGCGATCTGCGCGGTCAGGGCCTCCTGCGTCTGCAGGCGATGGGCGAAGATATCGACCACGCGCGCGATCTTGGACAGGCCGACGACCTTGCCGTCGGGCAGATAGCCGACATGCGCCTTGCCGATGATCGGCACCATGTGGTGTTCGCAGTGCGAGTGGAATGTGATGTCCTTGACGATGACCAGGTCGTCGTAGCCGGCGACCTCCTCGAAGGTGCGGCCAAGCTCCTCGGCCGGGCACATATCGTATCCGCCGAACATTTCGCGAAAGGCCTTGGCCACCCGCTTTGGCGTGTCGATCAGCCCTTCGCGGTCCGGATTGTCGCCGGTCCAGCGCAAAAGCGTGCGCACGGCGGCTTCGACTTCGGCTTCGCTCGGCCGGTCGGTAACCGGCTTCTCCATATAGGCTGACTGGGGCATGAGTTTCTTGATGACGGCATCCATAAAGGCGTCTCCCGTAGTTCCTCTCGGCGGAGGAACGAGTTGAACGGACCACGACCTTTCGGTGTCGGAAACTCGCCCCGTTTCCAGCCCCGCAAGTGGCGTGAACTTCCCGGCAAGAACACTGACTTTCGTTGTCTTGTCGATACCGGACTGCCAGCATTATATAAGATCGTGACGAGCGAAAGGAAGACACGTCAGCGGCAATCGCTGTTCGCTTGGCGGCGACGGATTGGAAAATAATGATAAACGACGTCTACAATGCGAAAATTCTGGGTTTCGCCGGAAACATCGCCCGCATCGGCCGTCTCGATCATCCCGACGCGACCGCCAAGGCGCATTCCAAGCTGTGCGGCTCGACCGTCACGGTGGACCTCAAGATGCAGGACGGCGTGGTCACTGACTTCGCCCATGACGTGAAAGCTTGCGCGCTCGGCCAGGCATCGTCCTCGATCATGGCGCGGCACGTCGTCGGCGCGAATGCCGAGGAACTGCGTGCGGTGCGCGAAACGATGCTGAAAATGCTGAAGGAAAATGGCGCGCCGCCTGACGGCCGCTTCGCGGATTTGAAATATCTGGAGCCGGTGCGCGACTACAAGGCGCGCCACGCCTCGACCATGCTGACTTTCGATGCCGTCGTCGATGCCATCGGCCAGATCGAGAAGAAGCGCGCCGAAGAACAAGCGGCCTGAGGGCCGATGACTGACGGTTATAACGCACGTCTGCTTTCGGCAAATTCGCCGCGTACCCAGTCGGCGAACGCGGCGGCAGGCTCCGAAAGATCTCGCAAACTCCTGGCCACCAGCCAATAGGCGCCGGATGCGACGTCGATGTCGAACGGCTTGATCAGCGCGCCGGATGAGATTTCTCCGCCGATCTGCAAGAGATCGCCCAGTGCCACGCCATGTCCGAGCAGAGCGGCCTGCTTTGAAAGCGACGCATCCGCCAGCATCGGACCGCGCGCCGGCACGGCGTCGGCGGGTACGCCGGCGGCTTCGAACCAGCGCGCCCAACCCTGACGGTTCTCCTCGTGCAAAAGCGTGTAGCGACCAAGGTCTATCGGCCTCTCAAGGCGAGGGCCCGAGGCAAGCAGCGCCGGCGACAGAACCGGTGAATCGACTGTCGAGGCAAGCCGCTCGGCCTGGCTGCGCGGCCAGGAGTTGGCATGCGCGCTGAAGCGCAAGGCAAGTTCGGGCTGATCGCTGCGGAACTCGATCAGCCTTGGATCGACTTCGAGCGAGACGTCGATATCGGGCCGCAATTGGCGAAACCGGTTGAGCCTGGGCACCAACCACACCGAGGCAAGGGATGGTTCAACGCTAACGCGAACCACGGACTGTGCCGGCGTCGCCACCAGTTCGCCAAGCAAGGTGTCGATGGCGTCGAAACTTCTGACGAGCTGATCCAGCAGACGCCGGCCGGTGTCGGTCAGTTCGACGCGACGATGGTGACGTTCGAACAAGGGCTGGCGCAGGAATATCTCGAGCTCGCGGATCTGTCGGCTGATCGCCGCCTGCGAGACGAAAAGCTCCTCGGCGGCCCGGCTGAAGCTCAGATTCCGGCCCGCCGCCTCAAAGCTCCTCAATGCCGTCAGCGGCAGGCGTCCGCGCTTCATTCGCATAACCCAGGATTATCCGAAGTGGAAATTATACTCGTTTGAAGGCGAAGGCCAGCGGCGGTCTAATCGCGTCAAAGGAGACACACCATGATCCAGTTGCTGAGCATCCTTGGCGATGTCATGCGGATCGCAACGTTTCAATGGCGCGACGAAAGACAGCATGAAAAGTGCCGAAAAGACCCGGCCAGTCCTGGCCGCTGGGCGCCGTCAATTGGCCGGCAGCCGTGTCGGCGTTTCCGTCCGTGACGGCCGGGGCGCACAAGGAGCGGGATTGCGTTCTCCTTATGAAGCTCACATCTATCGTTTGGGAGTGCGATACGGAGACCGCAGTGGGCGACCAGCATGGACATGCGCATAGCGCCGGACCGCCAAAGCGCGGCCGCAACTGGCCCGGCCCGTGGCGCAAGACGCCAGGTCGTCTCCTCGGCACGTCAATTGTGCGCCTTTACCAGCTGACACTGTCCGGCTTTGTCGGCAATTCCTGCCGGCATCTGCCGACCTGTTCCGAATACGCTCATGAGGCGATCGCCCGCCATGGCCTGTGGGCCGGCGCCTGGATGGGATTTTTTCGCGTGCTGCGCTGCGGGCCATTCGGCACGCATGGCATCGACCGCGTGCCGGAAACCTTGGCTGAGCGCTATGTCTGGTTCACGCCATGGCGCTACTGGCGGATCGGCAGCAAGCCCGGCGAAGCGCAAGGCTGATCGAGCCGGTCACGCTCCGGCGGCTCTGCGAGTTTACGATCTGGTAGGGTTAACGCCAGCCTGCACAAAGACTGCGCATTTGAGACAAAATCGAGACAAGAGACCTCGCTAAGCCGCTCGAACACCCGTTCTGGAGCGAGCAAAAATGCGTAATTTCGACCGTCTTCCCTTCATCTTTGCCGGGATCCTTTTCCTGCTCGCCTGGCTGCTGGGATTTCCGCTGCGCGCGCAATCGGCGCCGCTGAAGGACGTCCAATGCACGGTGATCGCCGATGCGGCGAGCGGCAAGACGCTCTACCGGGATGGGGTGTGCGATCAGCGGTTCAGCCCGGCGTCGACGTTCAAGGTGCCGCTGTCGCTGATCGGTTATGATAGTGGGATCCTGGGTGACGAGCACACGCCGAGCTGGGACTACAAACCTGAATTCAAGGCGGTGAAGCGGGACCAGAAGACCGTCGATCCGGTGATCTGGGAGCGGGATTCGATTCTGTGGTTCTCCAGGGAAATCACCCGCCGGCTTGGGCCGCAAAGCTTTGCCGGCTATGTGTCGAAGTTCGACTACGGCAACGCCGACGTTTCCGGCAACCCCGGCAAGAATGATGGCCTGACCCAGTCCTGGGTGAACTCTTCCCTGAAGATCACGCCGGTCGAGCAGGTCGATTTCCTGCGCAAGCTTCTGACCCGCAAGCTGCCGGTCTCGGCCAAGGCCTACGACATGACATCAGCCATCGTCCCGACATTCCAGGCTGGGGGGTGGACGGTGCAAGGCAAGACCGGCAGCACCAAGCTGGCTAACGATGACGACAAGGTCAGGGATAAGCGCTCGCTCGGCTGGTTCATCGGCTGGGCGAATAAGGACGGCCGCCAGATCGTCTTTGCGCGGCTGGTGGTCGATACCAACCGCACCGATATGCCCAAGGGCCTCAAGACGCGGGCCGCGTTCCTGAAAGATCTGCCTCAGCTGGTGAAATGAACGCCTGACACCCGAGCCGGGCTTTACGGCGGCGGAAACTGTCCATAAAAGACAGCCGCCGCCGGACGCATCCGGCTTTTCCCTATGCATGTCGTAACTCCAAAACCGCCATACACTTTTGGGGGGCATGCATTTTAACCACCCGCGCTCGTTTGCGGGACTGGATAGGAGATACATGATGCTGAATTCCGTTTCCCTGACATTTCCCGATGGCTCCGTCCGCGAATACGACGCGGCGATGACCGGTGCTGGTCTGGCCGAATCGATCTCGAAATCGCTGGCCAAGAAGGCCGTCGCCTATGCCATCGACGGCACCGTGCGCGACCTCGGTGATCCGCTGGGCAAGTCCGGCAAGGTCGAGATCGTCACCCGCGACGACCCGCGCGCGCTGGAACTGATTCGCCACGACGCGGCGCACGTGCTGGCGGAAGCCGTGCAGGAACTGTGGCCGGGAACGCAGGTGACCATCGGGCCGGTGATCGAGAACGGCTTCTATTACGACTTCGCCCGCAATGAGCCGTTCACGCCTGATGATTTCCCGGTGATAGAGAAGAAGATGCGCGAGATCATCGCGCGCAACAAGCCGTTCACTAGGGAAGTCTGGTCGCGCGACAAGGCGAAAAAAGTGTTCGCCGACAAGGGTGAGCGCTACAAGCTGGAGCTGATCGACGCCATTCCCGAGGACCAGGACCTCAAGATCTATGCGCAGGGCGACTGGTTCGACCTCTGCCGTGGCCCGCACATGGCCTCGACCGGGCAGATCGGCAACGCCTTTAAACTGATGAAGGTGGCCGGCGCCTATTGGCGCGGTGACTCGAACAACCCGATGCTGACGCGCATCTACGGCACCGCCTGGGCCGACCAGGCGCAGCTCGAAGCCTACCAGACGATGCTGGAGGAGGCCGAGAAGCGCGACCACAGGAAGATCGGCCGCGAGATGGACCTGTTCCATTTCCAGGAAGAGGGGCCGGGCGTCGTCTTCTGGCACGCCAAGGGCTGGAAGATGTTCCAGAACCTGGTGAACTACATGCGCCGCCGCCTCGACGAGCAGGGCTATCAGGAGGTCAACGCGCCGCAGGTGCTCGACAAGAGCCTGTGGGAGACGTCAGGCCACTGGGGCTGGTATCGCGACGCCATGTTCAAGGTGACAGTCGCCGGCGACGATACCGATGACGACCGGGTCTTCGCGCTGAAACCGATGAACTGTCCGGGCCATGTGCAGATTTTCAAGCATGGGTTGAAGTCTTACCGCGATCTACCCGTAAAACTTGCGGAATTCGGCAATGTGCATCGCTATGAGCCATCCGGCGCGCTGCACGGGCTGATGCGCGTGCGCGGCTTCACGCAAGACGACGCGCACATCTTCTGCACCGAGGAACAGCTGGCGTCGGAGTGCCTGCGCATCAACGATTTGATCCTGTCGACCTATGCCGATTTCGGCTTTGACGAGATCAGCGTCAAGCTGTCGACACGGCCGGACAAGCGCGTCGGCACCGACGAGGCGTGGGATCACGCTGAGGCGATCATGGGCAGCGTGCTGGAAACGATCAAGACGCGTTCCGGCAATCGCATCAAGACCTCGATCAATCCAGGCGAGGGCGCCTTCTATGGGCCGAAGTTCGAATATGTGCTGAAGGATGCCATCGGCCGCGAATGGCAATGCGGCACGACGCAGGTCGACTTCAACCTGCCGGAGCGGTTTGGTGCCTTCTATATCGGCTCGGATTCGGAGAAGAAGCAGCCGGTGATGGTGCACCGCGCCATCTGCGGCTCGATGGAGCGCTTCCTCGGTATCCTGATCGAGAACTATTCCGGCCATTTCCCGCTGTGGTTCGCTCCGCTGCAGGTGGTGGTGGCGACGATCACGTCGGACGCCGACGGCTATGCGACAGAGGTCGTGGCAAAGCTGAAGGCCGCCGGCCTGTTGGCGGAAGCGGATTTGCGCAACGAGAAGATCAACTACAAGGTCCGCGAACACAGCCTAGCCAAGGTTCCGGTCATCCTCGTTTGCGGCAAGCGCGAGGCTGAGGAGCAGACCGTCAACATGCGCCGGCTGGGTTCACGCGACCAGGAATCGCTTGGTCTTGACCAGGCGATCGCGCAGTTGGCCGAAGAAGCTGTTACACCCGACCGCAGGCGCAAACGCGCGGCCTGATCGGCACAGTTCCGACCAAATGGCGGTGGAGCGATCCACCGCCATTTTCATATCCATGTCACGCCGACCTTGTAACGAGCCCATATGCTCAAGCTGAAATTGCGCGAACGACCTTTTCCCGAGCTTTCCTATGCCAATCCGCGCCAGCCGGCGCTGACGCGCTGGTTCATTCATTCGGTCGAAGGTCTTTCGGGCCGCGACCGCTACACCGCGTCTTACGATTTCTGGCGCCGTCAGGTCGTACCGACCGGCGAACGCGTGTTCAGCCGCATGCTCGACCTGATCGATGTGCGGGTACGAACCGCCGATCAATGGCCACCCGCACAATTGCCGGATACGCCGCTGGTGATCGTCGCCAATCATCCGTTCGGTATCGGTGACGGCATTGCGGTGCTGTCATTGGCCGAACAACTCGGACGCCCGTTCCGGGTGATGATCCACAAGGATTTGCTCAAGATCCGCGAGATGGAGCCTTACTCGCTGACGATCGACTTTTCCGGGACCAAGGACGCGCTGAAGAACAACATGGCCGTGCGCCACGAGGCGGTGCGGCTGCTCAAGGAAGGCGTCACCATCGTGGTGTTTCCGGCCGGCGGCGTCGCCACCGCGCCAAAAGGTTTTGGCCGGGCGCGCGACCTGCCGTGGAAGATGTTTCCGGCGCGTCTCATTCAGGAGGCAAAAGCATCGGTCATTCCGATGCATTTTTCCGGGCAGAATGGCAGGCTGTTCCATCTGGTCAGCGGGCCGATGAACATGGCCGAACGCGACGGCCGGGTGGCGAAATTCGTCGGCAAGGCGTCGCTGACATTGCGTACATCGTTGCTCATTCCCGAATTCGCGCGGCTGTCCGGCAAGGCGATCGAGGTGCGTGTCGGTGAGGTGCTGAGCTGGAGCGAACTGGAGCCGTTGCGCGACCGCAAGGCATTGCTCGACCGCCTTTATCGCGGCGTGTTCGACCTGGCGCCAGTCGTGACGCGCCGCCGCATTCCGTTCCTGCCGGCGCGGACCAAGCTGGCTGCCTGAAGTCAGGAAACGAAGGGCTAATCAGCGCCTTCTTCAGGATCCATCGCCGCGGCCTCGGTGGCCAGAACCTCGATCTCCTGGTTCTGACCGGCCACGACCGTGAAATCCTTCTGGTAGATGCGGTCGCGGTTCTTGGCGATGATGGTGTAGTCGCCCTCGGCCAGAACCATCGACGCGAAGGCGCCGACGGTTTCCTTGATCGGATCGCCGGATTCGTTGAGCAGCGACCAGGAGGTGTCGGCGATCGCCTCGCCACCGGTTTCGCGCACCAGCTTCATCGTGATCTCGGCGGCGTGGTGCTCGACGGTGGCTTCGGTCAGCTTGCCCGCCTCGACGCGGATGTCGGAGCGGATGACCGCGTTGACCGCGCCATAGGTCGAGACGACATGGTAGATGCCGGCGTTAAGCCGCACGACGCTGTTTGGCTCGACATCAGGAATGATCAGCGCGCGGTCGCCATTGGCCTCGGCGGTGCCCTCGTAGATCGAAAAGCGCAGTTTCTTCGCCGGAATGCGCACACCGCCGGACAGCACCGCGTCGAGCTTGAGGCCGCCGGCGTCGAGCACGAGGCTCTCGCGCTTGGCGTCCTTGCCGACAGTGATACGCTTGGTGGCGCCGGCCCGGCCGTAGGAGGCGTGAACCAGATAGCTGCCGGGTTCGAGTTGGAAGACGGCGGTGCCGCCATGGGCGGAGGCGACCATCGGCAATTTGCCGTTGACGGCTTCGGGCCTGAAGACCCGCCAGACGATGCCGCGGGTGATATCCGAACCCTTGTCGGTCAGTTGGGCGGACAGTGTGATGGCGCCGCCGCCGCTCAGCGCCAGCGACCTCTCGCCTTTCGGCGTCGCATAGCTCGAGATTCCCGGGAGCTTCAGGTCGCTTACGCCATCGACGTTCTGCGCCATGGCGAACGAAACCGGCGCCATGAACAGCAGGGCGCCGAGCCAGACCAGGAAAAGACGGACAGTCCCCTCAAACATGCCTTGCGTTGAAGCTCATGGCGGTGGCAATTTCAAGGCTTAAGAGTCCGATCGATACGACTCTTCCGTCCGGCGTATACTACGCCAATGCCCGAGCCGCCCGAATTCCCGATGGTGCGCTTCAGCTCAAAACAGAATGTTTAGGAGACTTGCGCCCATGGCGTCGCCGATCATCGACTTCCTGCTGACCCGAAACTCCGCGCCGATCCCTGATTTGAAGGAGCCGGCGCCGAGCGATGCGGAGATCGCGACGATGATCGCCGCCGCCTCGCGGGTGCCCGACCATGGCCGATTGGAGCCATGGCGCTTTATCCTGTATCGTGGCGACGCTCGTATCGAGATCGGCAGACAGTTGGCCGCGCTTGCCGAGCAGCGGGAGGGACCCTTGCCGGAAGGCCGCCGTAACCAGGAACTGGCGCGGTTCTCGCGCGCGCCGCTGGTGATCGGCGTCGTGTCGATCCCCAGGGAGAATCCAAAAATCCCGCAATGGGAAATGTTCCTGTCGGGCGGCATGGCGGCGATGAACCTGATGATATCAGCCAACGCGCTGGGTTATGGCACCAACATGATCAGCAACTGGTATTCGGATGTGCCGGAGGGCAGGGCGCTGCTCGGGCTGGCACCGCAGGAGCGCGTCGTCGGCTTCATCCATATCGGCTCCTTTGCGGGGCCGGCGCCGGAGCGGCCACGGCCAGATCCGGCAACGCTTTACCGCGACTATTCGGGGCCGTGGGCGGACTGAATGTTCTACGAACCTTCAAAGGGCCACGGTCTGCCGCACGACCCTTCGAAGGCGATCGTGGCGCCGCGTCCGATCGGCTGGATTTCAACGCTGAACAAGGCCGGTGAGGTCAATCTCGCGCCGTACTCCTTCTTCAATGCCGTTTCGACACGGCCGTTCATCGTCTGGTTCTCCTCCGAGGGCGAGAAAGACAGCGCCTCCTTCGCGCAGGAAACCGGTGAGTTTGTCGCCAATCTGGTCAGCCGCGATCTCGCCGACAAGATGAACCGCACATCGGTCAGTGCACCGCGCGGCTTCAATGAATTCATTTATGCCGATCTTGCCATGGAGCCGTCGCGCCTGGTCGCGCCACCGCGGGTGGCGGCGGCGCCGGCGGCACTCGAATGCCGGGTGACGGAGGTCTTTCGGCCAAAGGCGCTGGACGGATCGCCGACAAGTGCTGTCGTCGTCGCCGGCGAAGTGGTCGGCGTATACATCGACGACGCCTTCCTGACAGACGGTCTGTTCGACATCACCAAGGCGGGCAACGTCGCTCGCCTCGGCTATATGGACTATGCCAGCGTCGACGAGGTGTTTTCGATGCGCCGGCCACGCTGGGACAAGGACTAACCGTTGGAGTCGGCCGCCGTCCGCCGCGTCGGCGCATTCCTTGGCCGTGAGCACGCGAATGCGATTCCCCTTTATTTGAACACAGGCTAAGAGAGCGGCATCGGCGATGCGCTGGCATTGGCGCATCGACCTTGGGGATATTGCGGGGCACCGGCTACATGAAGAAACGAGACTCGCTGGGAACCCGGCTGCGCTACGGGTTTGACAAGAGCATGGCCGCCGGCCCGATCGCGCTGATCGGCTGGCTTGCCGTGGTTTCCCTGCTGATCATCATCGCCGCCGCGGGTTTCCTTGCGGTGACCCGCATCGCGCCTGAAGGCGGCGAGCCGCTGAACTTTGTCGAAGCGTTCTGGGAATCACTGATGCGCACGCTCGATTCCGGTACAATGGGCGGCGACGCTGGCTGGGCCTTCCGTCTCGTTATGCTGTTTGTCACGCTTGCCGGCATCTTCGTCGTGTCGGCCCTCATCGGCGTGCTGAGCGCCGGCGTCGACAGCAAGCTCGATGAATTGCGCAAAGGCCGCTCGCGGGTGCTGGAGACCGATCACACCATCATCCTCAACTGGTCGCCGTCGATCTTTGACGTCATCTCCGAACTCGTCATCGCCAATGGCAGCCGCCGCCGTCCGCGCATCGTCGTCATGGCCAATATGGACAAGGTCGAGATGGAGGACGAGATCGCGGCCAAGGTCGGCAAACTGGGCAACACGCGCATCATCTGCCGCAGCGGCGACCCGACCGATCTCTACGACCTGGCCATCGTCAATCCGCAGACCTCGCGGTCGGTCATCGTGCTGTCGCCGGACGGTGACGATCCGGATTCGCAGGTCATCAAGACGGTGCTGGCGCTGGTCAACGACCCGAACCGGCGCACCGCTCCCTACAACATCGCCGCCGAGATCCGAGATGGCAAGAACGCCGAGGTCGCGCGCGTCGTCGGCGGAGCCGAGGTGCAGCTCGTGCTGGCCGATCAGCTGATCTCGCGCATCGTCGTGCATTCAAGCCGGCAGTCGGGCCTCAGCGGCGTCTATTCGGAGCTGCTCGATTTCGACGGCTGCGAAATCTACACGACCGAGCAGCCGGACCTCACCGGCAAAACTTTCGGCGAGGCCGTGATGGCGTATGAACACTGCGCGCTGATCGGGCTTTGCGACCAAAAGGGGCGCGTCAATCTCAACCCGCCATCGGACCTGGTGATCGGCAAGGACATGCGCGCTATCATCATCGCCGAGGACGATGCGGCGATAAGACTGGGGAGCGCTGGGATCAAGATCGACGCGGCGGCGATCCTCGAGCCGCGGCCCGTCGAGACGAAGCCGGAGCGCACGCTTGTCCTCGGCTGGAACCGGCGCGGTCCGATCATAACCTACGAACTGTCGCGCTACGTCGCGCCTGGTTCGATCTTGACCATCGCGGCCGATACGCCCGGCCTCGAGCAGGAAGTTGCCGGCCTGCCCGTCGCCGGTGACAATCTGTCAGTTTACTGCCGCGTCACGGACACGTCGAGCAGCACCGCGCTGGCAAGTCTGGACGTGCCTTCCTACGACCACGTGCTGGTCCTCGGTTATAGCGAAACCATGGCAGCGCAGCCCGCCGATACGCGCACGCTGGTAACGCTGCTGCATCTGCGCAAGATCGCGGATGATGCCGGCATGCACATAAGCATCGTCAGCGAGATGATCGATGTGCGCAACCGAGAGCTTGCGGCAGTGACCAAGGCCGATGATTTCGTCGTCAGCAACAGGCTGGTCAGCCTGATGCTGGCGCAGGCGTCCGAGAACCAGCACCTTGCCGCGATCTTCGATGACCTGCTCGACGAGAAGGGCTCCGAAATCTACATGCGTCCGATCGCCGACTATGTCGCCATCGATCAGCCGTTGACCTTCTGGACGATCGCGGAATCGGCGCGGTTGCGGGGCGAAATCGCCTTAGGTTACCGGCGCATTCGCGCCGGAGAGGCCGACCAGCGGGCGCTGGGCGGCGTCACCGTCAACCCGCTGAAGTCGGAAACGCTGGCCTATCTGCGGGAAGACCGGATCATCGTGCTGGCGCGGGACTGAGACCAGAGCGGTTCACCGTTTCACGAAAACGCCGAACCGCTCTAATTCCCTTTTTGACGCAGTTTCGGACAGAAAACCGTTTCACACTTTTCCTGGAGATTGCTCTAAGCGGAAACGCCGGCCGCCCTGGCACGCGCCAGAAGCCGTTCGGCCAGCCGCAGATGCGGGCGGTCGTACATCTCGCCGTCGATGCCGACGACGCCGGGATTTCCGGCCGCCTTGAACGCCGCGACGATTGCCGCCGATTGTCTCACCGCCTCGACCGACGGCGTGAAGGCGGCGTTGATGACCGGCACCTGATTGGGGTGGATCGCCATCTTGCCGGTGAAGCCATCGCGCTCGGCTTCAGTGCACTCCGCTTCGAAGGCCGCCATGTCGCGAAAATTCGGAAAGACGGTGTCGATCGCCGCTACCTCCGCCGCACCGGCGGCGAGTATGGTCATGATGCGAGCGTGGCGGAACACGTCCGTGTAGCGGCCGCGCTCGTCGCGGGTCGAGTGCGCGCCGATCGCCGCCGACAGATCCTCCGCGCCCCAGGTTAGACCTGCAAGCCGCGCGCTTGTCCCGGCATAGGTCGCCGCCGCCAGCACGCCTGCCGGCGTTTCGGTGATGATCGGCAGGATCTTGATCACGCCGTCGGCGAGACCGTTTTCGGCCTCGTGCACCCTGAGTTTTGCCGAGAGATGCTGCACATCCTGGCCGCTGTTCGACTTGGGCAGCATGATACCGTCGGGTCTTGCCGGCACCAGAGCGGCTAGATCGTCATCGGTCAGCCCGGTCGACAGATCGTTGACCCTGACATAGATGGCCGAACTGGTTTGCGCCCTGCGCTTGGCGAGGAAGCGCGCCGCCACCTCGCGCGCCAGCGCCTTGTTGTGCGGCGCCACGGAATCCTCAAGATCGACGATGACGACATCGGCGCCGGCACCAAGGCCCTTTTCCAGCTTCCTCTCGGAATCGCCGGGGACGAACAGCAGCGAACGCATGCTTCAGGCCGCCTTTTTCAGCATCATTGCTTGCCTCGTGCATTTGGCGACGAGATCGCCATGCTGGTTGTAGGCGCGATGCTCGAATTCGACGATGCCGCGATCGGGTTTCGACCTGGATTCGCGCACTGAAATGACGGTGGTTTCGACCCGGATGGTGTCGCCATGGAAGACCGGATGCGGAAACACGGTTTCCTTCATTCCGAGATTGGCCACCGTGGTGCCGACGGTGATGTCATTGACCGAGATGCCGATCATCAGGCCGAGCGTGAACAGCGAGTTGACCAACGGCTTGCCCCATTCGCTCCTGGCGGCAAAATCGAAATCGATGTGCAGCGGCTGCGGGTTCAGCGTCATCATCGAAAACAGCATGTTGTCGCTTTCGGTAACGGTCTTGCGCAGCGTGTGCTGGAAGACCTGGCCGACAACGAACTCCTGGAGATAAAGCCCGGCCATATCCTGCTCCTCTGCTGCCATGGGGTTGATAAGCGCTGCATTCGGTGCTCGCAAGCCAGTTAATGAACATGGTGAACCGTTCGTAAACCATTTCTGCCTACCGTCCTGACCGGGGCCAGAAACCTTCTGGCAAGGGGCTTAAGCAGACGGGCATGGTTGTTGTTTCGCATTTCCTGAAATGGATCTACACGGCCAGGGTGTCGGAACGCGCCGCCGCCGCCAGCGCGTTGGCCCGAGCCTATGTCAATTCCGACCTGCCTTTCGAGGATCGTTGCGCCGCCGAAGCGGCGCTGACCCTGCTGCTCGACGATGCCTCGTCGAAGGTGCGTCTGGCGATGGCCGAGGCGCTGTCCATGAGCCACTACGCGCCATTGCAGATCATCAGCGTGCTGGCGTCCGACCAGCCGGAAGTCGCCGGGGTAGTGCTGGCGCGCTCGCCGCTGCTCACCGACGCCGACCTGATCAACCGCGTGGCCTCAAGTCCGAAGGCGACGCAGAAACTGATCGCCGACCGGCCGGTCGTCTCGATGGCGCTGTCGGCGGCCATCGCCGAGATCGGCGAGGCGGAAGCCTGCGCCGTGTTGCTTGCCAACAGCGGCGCCGACATCGCCTCGCTCAGCTTTCGCCGCATGGCCGAACGCCACGGCCATCTGCCTCTGGTTCGTGAGGCGCTGATCTCGGACGCCCGGCTGCCTGCCGACTGCCGGCATATGCTGCTCGTCAAGCTCGGCGAGATGCTGAAAACATCGCCGCTGGTCATGGCAATGATGGGCGCGGCGCGCGCCGATCGCGTCATGCGCGACGCTTGCGTCAAGGCTTCGGTGACGCTGATCGAGGGCACGCGCCAAGAAGAACATGCCGCACTGATCGAGCATCTCAGGCTGCGCGGCGATCTCACCGCCAGCTTCCTCATCCGCACCATCGCGCATGGCAAGGTCGATTTCTTCGGCTCGGCGCTGGTCGCGCTCAGCCAGCAGTCCGAACAAAGGGCGAGGGCGCTGCTTGCTGGCGGGCACGATGTCGCCTTGCAGGCGCTGTTCCGCAGCGCCGGCCTCGCCGCCGCAACGCACGCCATCATCCTGCGCGCACTTAAGATCTGGCGCGAGGTCGCCAACGGCAAGCGCGTCGCCGGTGTGCAGGAGGTCAGCTGGCTGATGCTGAAGGAGGTGGGTGGACAGTCGGCGGAAGGCGATCTGGCCGCGCTGGTCAAGTCGATCCATCTCGATGCGCTGCGCGAGAACGCGCGAGGCCACGCGCTGGCGATCGCCGCCGCCTAGCTTTGGATCCATTTGACGGCTGGACGGTTTCGATGCCATTGCGTTGTCGAAGTAAAGAATTGGTATTATGTTTTGAGCATGCGCCATCCATCCTCAAAGCGTCTCGCGGTACCGACCGAGATCAAGCCACTGATCGATAAAATCCGGGTTCGCCTGAACCCCGATTCTATCTGGCTGTTCGGCAGCCGAGCACGGGGCGACAATCGGCCCGATAGCGACTGGGATATTCTCGTTGCGTTGCCGGATGATGCTAGGCCGGAACTCCTGGACCCGCTCATTGGTTGGGAAATCCAACACGAAATCGGAATTCCAGCGACTATCCTGTCCACTACATCGAGCGCTTTGGCGGCAAGTTGGGATTCGCGAAATACGATCGCGTATGACGTTGCTCGGGACGGGCGTCGATTGGATGTCTGACCAGTGGACCATCGCCAGCGCTCTTCGATTGGCGAATGGTTGTATCAGGGATGCACGCACTCTGGCTGCATCAGGGTCTCGCAACGCCGCCTATCTCAGCCAACAGGCGATCGAGCAGATAATCCGGGCGCTGGCGACCTCGGAGGCAATTCACATCGAACGTCACGATGCACATCAGTTGGACAAGATTGTAAGGCGATTTCCGGACGATCACGCCGAGAAAACGGCGTTGAAGTCACTCGTTTGGCTGGAGGCGTATGCGACCACTTTCAGATATACGTTGCCTTCAGGCCAGATACCTCGTGCGCCTGACAAGGCAAAGCTTCAGGAAGCCATAGGCGGTATCTCGAGCCTTATCGCGCGGGTCGCGGAGCACTTCAAGGTCGATCTTGACGATGAATCAAAGCCAGCCGAGAACGGGACGCCTATGCGCAGATCCAGCCAGCAATGACATTCGCTAAGGCCTGTTGCTCGCGAAGAAATCAGGGAAATCCTCCATCGCCGCGGCGATGATGCGCAACGATGCCGCTATCTGCAGCAATTCGCCGGCGCCGTTTCGTTGGGCGATGCTCGCCGCATATTGGCGGGCGACGGCGACGGTCGACGTCCGCGGATCGCCGGGGGCGCGGAAGAGGAGTTCGCGCGCCAGCCCCCGCAGGAAGTTCGTGATCGAAAGCGCGGTCTCGGATGGGATGGCATGGCTTTGGCTTGCTCCGCGCAGCCGCAGGATCTCCAGGCCGACGGTGACGGCGGCGACGCCACCGCCCAGGACCGCATCGCCCTTGCTGCCGGCGTTCTGCACCAGCGGCATCAGTTGATTGATGCGGTCATAGGCGAGGCTCTCGAAGGCCGAGCGCCTCGGCACCCGCTCATGCAGGCAAAGCCGCGCCAAATCCTCGCGCATGGCGCGCACGATGCGGTTGGCCGCAAGCCACGGATCGGCGGGCAGCACGACGATGAAGACGCCGATCGCCAGCAGAATGCCGACCAGGATCGACGCCGAGCCGGCGAAGAAGGGCACGGGATCATAGGTCATCGCCTGATGCGGACTGAGAAAGGCGAGGAAGTTGATAGCGAAGGCCGTCGCCACGCCGACATAGCGTGGATTGGCCATCGCCAGCGCCGTGGGCACCAGGATCGGCACGACAAACAGCATGAACCAGTCGAAGCCGGGCAAAGCGGGCAACGCGATCTGACCGACAAGAAAGGCAAAGGGCAAAGCGAGCAGTGTTCCCTTGAAGAAGCCCCAGGCGACTTGCACGGGATCGGGGCGGGCAGCAAACAGGCTCGATACGACGGCAACGAGAATGACCGTGCCGGCCGCTTCCGACCATTTCGTCGTCAGCCAGAAGGCCGCGACCAGCAAGGTGGCAAGGGAAGCGCGGATAGCGTTGCGCGATGCGCCGGAGTAATCGCGATGCACGACCAGCGCAGGCTGCCTGCTGCCCCGGATCGGGCGCGTCGCAGGCGCGCGCAAGGCGTCGAGGCCGCGCAGCACCTGCTTGAACGCCTCGGCGAAATCGGCGGCGATGGTGAGGCGTGTGATGGTGCCGACCCTGTCGTCACCCTGGTCGATCGAGGCATCGGGCATTTGCCGGGCCTTGGCCGTGATGGCGTCGAGCCGCGCTACCCAGGGCGTGGTGTCGTCCAGCGCGCCGGGCTTTGTCGACAGCTCGCCGACCAGCGACTGCAATTCCGAGCGCACCGGAATGAGTGCGGCGTTCCTGGGGGCGGCGTGCGAATGCAAAGCACGGGCCGCCGAGAGGGCCGAGAGCAGCTGTCCGATGGTGAGCCGGACCGGATGGGCGCGCGGCGCGAAGCTCGGCGCTTCGAGCCTTGCA
The DNA here is from genome assembly GCF_040317555.1 of Mesorhizobium sp. M1406. NCBI lineage: Bacteria > Pseudomonadati > Pseudomonadota > Alphaproteobacteria > Hyphomicrobiales > Phyllobacteriaceae > Mesorhizobium > Mesorhizobium sp. M1406. The sequence continues at coordinate 256,491 of NZ_JAMYKW010000002.1, forward strand.
TAGGCGCGCATCTCGCCGAGCGTCTGGGTGTCGGCGACCAGCTTTCGGTGCAGGCCGGACAGCGTTGCAGGATCGCCGCCGGAGAACGCACCGGCCGCGTAAGTCGCAAGATCGAGAATGCAGCGCTTCAGGCGCGAGACGATGGCGTTGCTGGCCAGTCTTGGCAGGATCATCCGGCTTGTCAGGCCGGCGCAGACGATGCCGAGCACGATCTCGCCACAGCGCGCGACCGCGAGGTTGACGACGAGATGCGGCTGTCCGAAGGCGGGCAGACCGATAATCATCGCGGTATAGCCGGCAAGGGCGGCACCATAGGCTTCGGGATTGCGCAGCAGTGACGAGACGAAGGTGCAGATGCCGATCCAGATGGCAAGCGCCGTCACCAGCACCCACGGGCCGGTGCCGAACACCGTGGTGATGCCGATCGCCGCGGCACCGCCGACCAGCGTGCCGAGCAACCGGTAGAAGCCTTTCGCCAGCACCATGCCGGCAACCGGCTGGGCGACGATAAACACCGTCATCATGGCCCATTGCGGATGGTCGAGCTTCAGCGCGTAGGCGGCCAGCAGCGCGATCAGGCCGGCCGAAACGGTGCGCAGGGCAAAAATCCAGTCCGAGCGCGTCGGTTGCGTGAACCCCGCCAAACTCGTCTCGAAATAACCCTTCAGCCGCGCCGAGATCACATGCCGGTCTCCGTATCAGAAGCGCAAGCTAGAGCAATTCCAGGAAAAGTGTGATACGGTTTTCCCGGGAAAAGCGCATAGCGCTTTCCCTTGGGAATTGCGTCAAAACAAGGAGATAGACCGGCTGGCGGCTAGATATCCAGCACTTCCGTCTCGGCGAATTCGGCGCGTTCCTGGATGAAGCGGAAGCGAGCTTCCGGCTTGGTGCCCATCAACGCATCGACAGCGTCCTTGGTCGCTGCTTCGGCGTCGATCACATCGATCCGAAGCAGCGTGCGCTTCCTCGGATCCATGGTGGTTTCCTTGAGCTGGGCGGCCATCATCTCGCCCAGACCTTTGAAACGGCCAAGCTCCACCTTGCCGCGCCCAGTGAATTCGGTGCGCAGGAGCTCTTCCTTGTGCGCGTCGTCACGGGCATAGGCGACCTTGCCGCCTTGCCGGATAGAGTAAAGCGGCGGCACCGCGAGATAAAGGTGGCCGCCACGCACCAGCGCCGGCATCTCCTGGTAGAAGAAGGTGATCAGCAACGAAGCGATGTGGGCGCCGTCGACGTCGGCGTCGGTCATGATGATGACGCGGTCGTAGCGCAAATCCTCGTCGCGGTATTTCGACCGCGTGCCGCAGCCGAGCGCCTGGATCAGGTCCGAGATCTGCTGGTTGCCGGCGAGCTTGTCGTTGCCGGCGCTGGCGACGTTGAGGATCTTGCCGCGCAATGGCAACACAGCCTGGCTGGCGCGGTCGCGCGCCTGCTTGGCCGAGCCACCCGCCGAGTCACCTTCGACGATGAAGAGTTCCGCACCGGCTGCGGCATTCTGCGTGCAGTCGGCGAGCTTGCCGGGCAGCCGCAGCTTGCGTACCGCGCTTTTGCGCGACACTTCCTTTTCCTGGCGGCGGCGCACCCGTTCGTCGGCGCGTGCGATCACCCATTCGAGCAGCTTTGACGCTTCCTGCGGATTGTCGGCCAGCCAATGGTCGAATGGGTCGCGGATCGCGGTCTCGACGATGCGGATCGCCTCGATCGTCGCCAGCCTGTCCTTGGTCTGGCCGACGAATTCCGGCTCGCGGATGAACACAGACAGCATGCCCGCCGCCGAGATCATGACGTCTTCCGAGGTGACGATCGAGGCGCGCTTGTTGCCGACGAGATCGGCATAGGCGCGCAGGCCCCGCGTCAGCACATTGCGGAAGCCGGCCTCGTGGGTGCCGCCTTCGCCGGTCGGAATGGTGTTGCAGTAGGAATTGATGAAGCCGTCGCCGCCGAACCAGGTCACCGCCCATTCGAGCGCTCCATGGCCGCCTTGTTTCTCGCTCTTGCCGGCGAAGATTTCGCGCGTCACCTGGAACTCGTCGCCGAGCGACGCCTTGAGATAGTCCTTCAGGCCGCCGGGAAAGTGGAATTCCGCCTTGGCCGGCGTCTGGTCCTTCTCCTTGATCAGCGACGGGTCGCAGGTCCAGCGGATTTCGACGCCGCCGAACAGATAGGCCTTCGAGCGGGTCATGCGGTAGAGCCGCGCCGGCTCGAACGCCGCGCCCTTGCCGAAAATCTGCTCGTCGGGGTGGAAGCGGGTTTTTGTGCCGCGCCGGTTGTGGACCTCGCCCAAATGCTCCAGGCCGGTCACGGGAACGCCGCGCGAAAAGCGCTGGCGATAGAGTTGGCGGCCGCGCGCGACCTCGACCTCGAGATGGTCCGACAGCGCGTTGACCACGGACACGCCGACGCCATGCAGGCCGCCCGATGTCTCGTAGACCTTGGAGTCGAACTTGCCGCCCGAATGCAGAGTCGTCATGATGACTTCGAGCGCTGGCTTCTTGAACTTCGGATGCAGGTCGACCGGGATGCCGCGGCCATTATCGGTGACGGTGAGATAGCCGTCGGCCGAGAGCTCGACATCGATGAAGGTGGCATGGCCGGCCACCGCTTCGTCCATCGAATTGTCGATGACCTCGGCGAACAGATGGTGCATCGCCTTGTCGTCGGTGCCGCCGATATACATGCCTGGCCGGCGCCGCACCGGCTCCAGCCCTTCCAGCACCTCGATGTCGGCGGCGCTATAGCCCTCGCTGCCGTCCTTTGTCACGGCAGGACGCTTCGTGGCCTGCACCAGCGGATCCGCCGGACGTGCCGGTGTGCGAACCGGCTGCGGCTGCTTGTCCAAATTCCCGAAGAGATCGTTGTTGTCGTCCATGCCTGCCATAGGGTCCGGTGCTGCGAATCACCTCGCGATACTGCCACGCTTTTCAGCGCCAAGCGACCGAGGTTCCTGTTCCGTTCGGGGATCCGGCCCCTCTTACCCCAAAACCATTCGATAACCAAGCAGGCGGAAATAGATCCAATACCGCCACACAAGATTCCTAATTCTTTAACAATGCCGCCTACCCTGAGCCCAACAAAACAAGAAACTGCGGGCATCAGGGGTTTCGGCGTGAGGGGCAAGGCCATATCGATGATCGGCATCGCCGCCGTTTTTGGCGCGATCTCGATCTTCGCCGCGGATTTCTGGGTCAAGAGCCAGGCCAAGGCCGATTCCGAGGAGAAGACGTCGTCGATCACGGCACCTGTTGTGCCCGGGGTGGAGTTCAAGACCATTGTGGTGGCCAATGCGCCGCTGCGTTACGGCATGGAACTCGACCGGGTGCAGCTCAGAGAAATCCCGTGGTCGCAAGAGTCCGTGCCGCAGGGTGCCTTCACCACCATCAATGCGTTGCTCGCCGATGGCAGTCGCGTGGTGCTGTCGCCGATCGAGGTCAACGAACCGGTGCTGCTGACCAAGCTGTCTGGACCAAATGGCCGCGCCACGCTTTCCAACATGATGACGCCAGGAATGCGGGCGGTGACTATCCGAACCGATGAGATCGCCGGGGTTGGTGGCTTCATCACGCCGGGCGACAGGGTTGATGTCGTGCTGACACGCGATGCCGGCGAAATCCAGGAAGTGGCCAAGAACGCTCAGGGCGCCGCCGGTTCCACCATCACCTCCGAGATCGTTGTTGCCGACGCCAAGGTGCTGAGCGTCGGGCAGGGGGCCGACGAGCGCCAGACGACGCCGCAGATTTCCAATTCCGTGACCATCGAGGTGACGACCGACGGCGCGCAGAAGGTGGCGCTGGCCCGCACCGTCGGCACCTTGTCCTTGTCGCTTCGGTCCTCCAGCGAGGGCGGCGACGGCAAGAATGGCGTCACCACCATCTCTTCCTTCGGTGGATCGGTAGCCTCGAATGTGCAGGGCGCTGCCGGTTCGCTGTTCGATGCCGTGGTGAAAGAGCCGGAAAAACCGAAGTTCAAGACCGTCATCGTGACGCGCGGCACAAAGGCCGAGGAATACCAGGTTCCTTCGCGGGACCAGAAATAGAAGCCAGTGGGGACTGGGTGAGGGACGGGACAATGCTGGGGCTGATCATATATAGGGTCATGGGGCGGTTGCGCGTTTTGCGCGCTGCGGCTGTCGCGGCTTCGGTGGCTGCCGCCGCGGTGCTGGCCTTCGGCACCTCGGCAAGGGCCGACAACGACATCGTTTATGTGTCGTCGACCAAGAACGCGTCGATCAAGGTTGCCAAGGGCAAGCCGAAGACGATCATGACCAGTGCCGCCTTCTACCAGATCGTCATCGGCGATCCGGAGATCGCCAACGTCAATCCGCTGACCGACAAATCCTTCTATGTGCTCGGCAACAATCTCGGCACCACCGGTATTGCGCTGTTCGATGAGAAGAAGCAGCTTGTCGGCACCGTCGACATCGAGGTGACGCTCGACACCGACCAGTTGGCCAGCACCATTCGAGCCAGCGTGCCGGATGCCAGGATCAAGGTCGGCTCGGCCAATGGCCGTGTCGTGCTGTCGGGCGAGGCGGATGACGCGGTCGCCGCCGAAAAGGCAAACAAGATCGCGATGCGCTTTTCCGGCACCGAGGAGGTGATCAACTCCGTCAATATCTCGTCATCGCAGCAGGTCCAGCTCAACGTTCGCTTCGTCGAAATCAACCGGCAGGCGGGCCAGGATCTCGGCGCCAAGTACGCCGCCAATTTCGCCTACGGCCTTGGTGGCCGTGATGTGACTATCGATCCGGGTACGGTGCCGGCCGCCGGCACCGGCGAGATCATCGGCCGGCTTTTGTCGAATGGTGTGTCGATCGATATCGCCATCAAGGCTCTGGAAGAGCGCGGCCTGGCGCGGCGGCTGGCCGAGCCGAACCTGATCGCCCGGTCTGGCCAGACGGCGAGCTTCCTCGCCGGCGGCGAATTTCCGATCCCGGTCTCCGAGGACAACGGCAAGATCTCGGTCAGCTACAAGAAATACGGCGTCAGCCTGGATTTCACGCCGACCGTCCTGAAGGACGGGCTGGTCAGCCTGGACATCGCGCCGGAAGTCTCCTCGATCGACGCTTCGGCCTCCTACAATATTGGCACCATCTCGGTTCCCGGCTTCATTGTGCGCCGTGCCAGGACGTCGGTCGACCTGAAGAACGGCCAGAGCTTCATGATCGCCGGATTGCTGCAGTCGCAAAACGACATCACCACCTCGCGCATTCCCGGTCTCGGCAAGATGCCGGTGCTTGGGGCACTGTTCTCCTCGAAATCCTATCAGCGGCGCGAGACCGACCTGGTCATCATCGTCACCCCCTATCTGGTCAAGCCGGTCGATCCGTCGAAGAAGCTCGTCGAGCCGACCGACGGCACGCAGCCGGCCAGCAGCGCCGACTATTTTCTCAACAACACCGAGGAAGTGAAGACGTCCGATGCCAACCGCGCGCTGGCAATGGCCGACGGCAGCGTTGCTCAGCCGGCCGCCGTCACCACGGTCGGGCATTTCCTCGACCTGCCGAAGGACTGAAGCCATGCGTCTGGTCTTGAGATCGAGTATCGCCTTGCTGCTGGCCAGCCTTGCCGCCGGCTGCACCAGCGACGACTACGTGCGCAGCGAGGGGCCGACGACCGGCGCAGGCGAGGCGCAAGCCGCCAACACTGTCATGCAGATGGTCGATCCCTGGAAATATGGGGTCCAGAACACCAGACTTCTGGTGCCCGCCCAGAGAGGCAGCGCGGCGGCGGTCACCCCCGATCAGGCGGCCGGTGCGAAAGCGTCGCAGTCCACCACGAGCAACTGATTCAACGGGCAACTGGTCAACGGGCGACCTGACAGGCTGAGAGAATGGCAAACGGCATCAAGACCAGGAAGATCCTGCTCGTATCGACCGACAGGACCTTCGTGCAGGACACGCGGACCGCGTTCGCGGCCTCCGAGATCATCCAGCTCTCGACAGTGGAGAAGAATGTCGTCGAGCTGCGCGGCGAGATTCAGGAAGCCGACTTCGGTGCCATCATCGTCGACATGGATGCGGCGAGACTGGAGGAGGTCGAGTCGCTGCAGCGCATCATGCGCCGGCTGGAGGACAAGGTGCCGGTCGTCGTCGTCACGCAGGAGTTCAACGCGGCCGCGGTGCGCATTCTGGTGCAGCTCAAGGTCGCGGATTTCCTGGTCAAGCCGATCACTACCGCCGATCTCGTGCGCTCCGTGGTGCGTGCGCTGCAGGGCCCCGGGCGCGAGGAAAACACCGAGTCGCAGATCTACACCTTCATGCCGGCAGCAGGCGGCGTCGGCACCACGACGCTGGCGCTACAAACCGCCTTCCAACTGCATCATTCGGTGACGCGCGGCGCGTCGACTTGCGTGGTCGACCTCAATTTCCAGCAGGGCGCCTGTGCCGAATATCTCGACCTCGAACCGCGCTTCGACATCACCGAGATCGAAAACCAGCCCGAACGCCTCGACCGCCAACTGCTCGACGTGATGCTGTCAAAACACGCCAGCGGGCTCTGCGTGCTGGCTGCCCCCACGCATCCATCGGAAATGCGCTCGTTCAAGACCGATGTCGTGGTGCGCATGCTCGATCTCGTCTCGGCCTATTTCGACAATGTCGTCATCGACATGCCGCGCACCTGGTTTCCATGGACGGAGACCGTGCTGCTCGGTTCCAACAAGCTCTACATCGTCGCCGAGATGACGGTGCCGTGCCTGCGCCATACGCAGCGGCTGATCCAGGCGGTCTACGAGACCGCCGGCAAGGAAGTGAAGCCGAACGTCATCGTCAATCGCTTCGAACAGAAGATGTTCGACAACGGCATCAAGCAGGCGGACGTCCAGGAAATCCTCGGCGAGCATTTCGTCGGTGGCATCGCCAACAACTACCGGCTGGTGCGCGAGGCGGTCGATCGCGGCGTGCCGTTGCACGAGATCGATCCGAACGCCAATGTCATCAACGATTTGAAGAAGATCATCCTGCCGGAGGAGGCAATCCCAACCCGAGCGAAATCGCGCTCGCTGTTTGGCATGGGCCGTGGATTGTTGAAGAGGAAGGCCGGATGACCAGCCGCTTTTCCACCCTGCAGAACCGCGATTCACGTCCGCAGCGCGCGCCTGAGCCGATGCCGGTCGCCCATCATGCCGTCGTCATTCCGACGAGCCGAAAGGCGTTGCCGGCCAAGCCTGAAGCAGCGCCGGCAAAGAATGCCAACAAGGTGCTCGATGCGCGCGTTCGTATCCACAGGCTGCTGCTCGAGGAGATCAATCTTGTCGCGCTGGAGCGTTTGCCCAAGGATGAGATGCGCCGGCAAGTGTATGATTTCGTGTCGGAAAAGACCAAACAGGAGCGCATGGCGATCAACACCGTCGAGCTTGACGCGCTGGTTGACGACATCGTCGACGAGATGGTCGGTCTCGGTCCGCTCGAGCCGCTGCTCAAGGACCCCGACATCAACGACATCCTGATCAACGGCCACCTGAACTGCTTTGTCGAAAAGAGGGGCAAGCTGCAGCCGGTCCACATTCCATTCAAGGACGAGGCGCATCTCTTGCGCATCGTCAACAAGATCGTTGCCGCGGTCGGGCGCCGCGTCGACGAATCGCAGCCGATGGTCGATGCGCGCATGCTGGACGGCTCGCGTTTCAACGCGGCCATCCGCCCGGTGGCGGTCGACGGACCGCTGGTGTCGATCCGCAAATTCTCCAAGAACAAGCTCGGCCTGCACAAGCTGGTCGAATTCGGTGCCATCACACAGAACATGGCCGAGGTGCTGGCGGCGGCCGTGCATGCCCGCAAGACGACGATCATTTCGGGCGGCACCGGCACCGGCAAGACGACCATGCTCAATGCCCTGTCGGCCTTCATTCCGGAAGATGAGCGCCTGATCACCATCGAGGACGCGGCCGAGCTCCAGCTGCAGCAACCGCATGTCGCGCGCATGGAGACGCGCCCCGCCAACATCGAAGGCCATGGCGAGCTGAAGCAGCGCGACCTGGTCAAGAACGCGCTGCGCATGCGTCCCGACCGCGTCATCCTCGGCGAGTGCCGCGGCGAGGAGGCCTTCGACATGCTGCAGGCGATGAACACCGGCCACGAAGGCTCGATGGCGACTATCCATGCCAATACGCCGCGCGACGCCATTTCGCGGCTTGAGCAGATGCTTGGCATGACCGGCATGCCGATGACGGTGCAGTCGATCCGCAGCCAGATCGCCAGCGCGCTCGACCTCATCGTCCAGCTGACGCGCCTGTCCGACGGCAAGCGCAAGGTGACCAGTGTCGCCGAGGTGACGGGCATGGAAGGCGACGTCATCCAGATGCAGGAGATCTTCCGCTTCGTGCGCACCGGCATGGAGGCAGACGGCAAGATCCTCGGCCACTATGAGGCGACTGGCATCCGGCCGCGATTCCTCGAGGATCTGCGCGCCATGGGCATCGAGTTCCCCGGACGATATTTCGAACCCGGCCGGCCGCAGGAGTAGCCAAGTGTTCGACGGACTCAGCGCGATTTATGTCGTCTATGCCGCGGCGGCGCTGACCGGCATCCTGATCGCCGAGGCCTGCTACCTGCTTTATGCAGGCCGCAGCGACAAGCGCACCGCCATCAACCGGCGCATGAAGCTGCAGGAAAACAAGATCAGCCAGGAGCAGGTGCTTGTGCAACTGCGCAAGGAGCGCGGCCTTGACGCGGGCACGCCGCTGTTTTCGCCGGACCGGTTCCGCGCTCTGCGAACCCAGTCGGGCATGATCATGCCGCTGTCGAAATTCCTGATGATCACCTGCGGCGTGGCGATGGCCATGGCCTTGGTCGCCATCTGGTACGGCTTGCCGCCGCTGATGGGGCTTGTCCTGTTCGTGGTGCTTGTGCCGGTGCTGCCGGTGCTGACGTTGCGTTTCAAGCGCAAGCGCCGGGTGAAGCGGTTCGGCATGCAATTGCCGGAAGCATTGGAACTGATCACGCGCGGCCTGAAGGCTGGCCATCCGGTGCCGGTGGCGATCGCCATGGTGGCGCGCGAGATGCCCGACCCGATCGGCACCGAATTCGGCGTCATCGCAGACGAAGTGACCTACGGTTCCGATCTGGTTTCGGCATTGAACTCGCTGTTCGACCGGGTCGGCCAGGAGGATCTGCCGCTGTTCGTCACCGCCGTCTCGATCCAGACCAGTTCGGGCGGCAATCTGCGCGAGATCCTAGACGGCCTGGCGACGACGATCCGCGAGCGTGGCAAGCTACGCCGCAAGGTGCGCGCCATTGCGACAGAAGGCCGAATGTCGGCCTACATCCTGACGGCGGTCCCGGTGTTGCTGTTTACCGCCATCATGGCGCTGATGCCGGGATTCTACCGCGACGTCTGGGACGAGCCAAAGACATGGTACCTGATGGGTGGCTCGATCACCTGGCTGATGCTGGGCAATTGGATGATGTTCAAGATGTCGAATTTCAAGTTCTGACATGCAGGGCTTCATCGAATTCCTCGCCTCGCTCGCGCCGACCTCGTTGATGCCGGTGGCCATCCTGCTGCTGGCCGCGGGCGCTGCCGCCGTTGCCTGGCCGATGATGGCGGCGAAGGGCGATCGCAACGAGGTCAAGCGCCGGCTCAAGGTCGATGACGGTCCCGTGGCCGCGAAATCCGAACCTGCGCAGAAGAAGAATACCGGCGTCGTGCGCGAGAAGGCGGTGAAGAGGGCACAGGAATTCTACGCCAAGAGCGATCCGGAAAATGTCGCCCGGCTGCGCATGAAGCTCATCCAGGCGGGATATATGGAGCCGCGCGCTGTCGGCACATTCTTCCTGATCCGGTTCACCGCTATGATCGGCACGGCAATCGGCGTCTTTGTGCTCAACCGCTGGATGGCCAGCCCGGACGCGACGATGGCCAGCCGCTGGACATTCGTCATCCTGTCAGGAGCGGCCGGCTATTTCCTGCCCGGCCTGGTGCTGAGCCAGAAAGTGCGGGAACGCAGGCGTGAGTACCGCAACGGCTTTCCCGATTTCATGGACCTGATGATCGTCTGCTCGGATGCCGGCATGAGCATGGAGGCCGGCATCGAGCGCGTCTCCAGGGAACTCGCCAAGACCTACCCCGCGCTCAGCCAGAACCTGCAGCTGGTGTCGCTGGAGCTGAGGGCCGGTCGCAGCCTTGACGATGCGCTGAAGGCACTCGCCGATCGCCTCAGCCTGGACGAGGTGCGTTCCTTCGCCACGCTGCTGCAACAGTCCAAGGAACTCGGCACCAGCCTGTCGGGCGCGCTGCGCGTGTTTTCCGACGACATGCGCCACAAGCGCATGTCGCTGGCCGAGGAAAAGGCGCACGCCTTGCCGGCCAAGATGTCGGTGCCGGTGGTGGTATGCATCCTGCCGGTGGTGTTGATGATCGCGGCCATTCCAGTCATCGTCAAAATGACGGCGCATTAGCAGCGCCCACGAAAGTCCTAGTAAGGGGCTGACAACCCGTTATTCTGCCCGAACTCGGCCCTGCGACGTGAGAACCCCATGCGAATGCTGTTGCGCACTCTCTTTCTCTTCGTCGGCCTTACCACGGCCAGTTCGCCGCCCGCATGGGCTGCGGCCGACGACTGCGGCGATGCTTCCGCCTTGGTGCGGCAGGCCTATCCCAAGGCTCAAAAGAGCGCCGACGGCGGCTCGTACACGCTCGAACCCCATATCAGCATCGCCCTGACGCGTCCGGATAGCGACACGCCATTTGGCCTGGTCTGCAAGATCTGGCCCGCCCATGACGACCTGCTGTTGGTCGCGGTGCCGCTGATCGACAGCGCCCAGTCCCGCGACGACGGGCATGTCGGCGATATCGAGCTTCTGGTCGTCGACAGGAACAGCCTGCAGGTGCGCCAGCGCCTGCTCCAGCCCGGGCTGATAGCCGACGATGCCATCGCCATCCGCAAGATCGAATTCGATACCGGCCGCTATAGGCTGGCGTTCGATGTCAGCGCCTTCGGCCTGCGCATCGAAATGGCAAGCCATTCGCAGCCCAACCCCTTCAGGGAAACCGACCTGCGGCTCTATGCGCTCGCCGGCGATGCCTTGCGCGTGGTGCTCGACGGCTTCGTCGTGGCCGGCTTTGGCGGCGAAGGCGATACCAATTGCGCGGGATCCTTTGAGTCGAGCCAGGTCAGCCTGGCTATGAGCCCGGCAAGCCACCGTGGCTATCACGACATCACCGTGGCCGAGCGGGCGGATACGGACAATCCGTCCGTCGACGAGAATGGCGAGTGCCAGTCTCATCCCGGCAAGTCCGTGAAGCGCGCCTACCGGCTGCGCTATGACGGCAGTCGATACCAGTTTCCCGAGGGGCTCAAAGCCTTGGAGCCGTGAAAGCCTTCGTGGTTAATGGCTGGTGTGCCCGAAACCAAATTTTAGCGGCGTTTCGGCACCGAAGTTTAATCGCCGCTAATGTAGCGTGTTTCCTTGAGAACGACCCGGCAAATCGGGCGATGAGGCAGGGGCATGCGTCACAATAACTTCACGGCAATGGCCGCTATGGCGGCCGTCTTGATGATGTCTGGCTGCACGACGGGCGGCGTCGACACCACCAAGACCACCGCGATCCCACCGGCGGCAAAGAACATCGACACGTCCGATCTGGCGCAAGGCAAGGCGCAGTTTCGCGACGCCAATTACGGCCTCGCCGAAAAGCACTTCCGCAAGGCCGTCGAGTTGAAGGCGGACAATGCCGAGGCCTGGATGGGGCTCGCCGCTTCCTATGATGAACTCGGCCGCTTCGACTTCGCCGACCGCGCCTACGCCCAGCTTTTGAAAGTCGCCGGCCGCAAGCCGCAGATCGTCAACAACATGGGCTATTCGCAACTGCTGCGCGGCAATCGCAAGAAGGCCAAGGCGCTGCTGCTCGAGGCGAAGGCGGGCATGGCGGATCCCACCGTCGTCAACGCCAACCTCGCCTTGCTGAACAAGGGCTGATCTGGCCGTTGCGTCTTGGGTCCGGTTTCGGGACACAGGGCATCGACGCTTTGTAAACCCTATCGGCAGGTTGCGTCGAAAGATCGGCTGAAAACTCGTATCTGACGGCTGCCGCTGACCTAGAATGCAGCGCAACCCGCCTACGCTGGAGAGGCCTTCGCCCGATATGCTGGACTTCAGTTCGCTCCTGCTCGCAGCCGCGCTGTCGGGCATCTGCCTTAGCGTCACCATGTTCGCGATCTGGTTCACCGCGCCCAAGGCGGGCTTCGTCCTGACGGCGGCATGCGGCATTCTGATGCTCGTCGCGCATGTGATCCTGTTCTGGCGATGCACCAAGGATCCCGATCCGCTGCTTTGCCAGATCGTGCTTGCGCTGCTCACTCTGGGGTTCCTGATCCTCTGTGTGTCAGCCATGCAATATCTGGGCGTGCCCGGCTACAGACGTGCCGTTGCACCGTCGCTTGCCGCCATGGCTGTCTGTGCCGTGGTGACGTTCCTGGGCCTTGACGGCGTCGGCTTCATCGTCACCTACATCACGGTGACGGCGCTGCTGTCGGCGATCGGCGCCATGTTCTGGATCAACGGCAGTCACGATCGCCGCATCCTGCTTGTGGTTTCGTTTCTGAGCGGCACCTGCGCGGTGTCGTTCGCGCTTTGTGGCGCGGTTCTGCTGACCAAGGGGCAATGGACGCTGGCGGTCGCGCCAGACAATTGGGCAGAACGATTGAATTCCGTCGTGGCGGTGGCCTGCATGACCGGACTCGGCGCCTTGACGCTCTCCCTCCACCATCTGCAGGCACAGATCGAGCTGAAGGCCGAGACCATGACCGACCCGCTAACGGGTTTGTTGAACCGCCGGGCGTTGACGTCGCTCTACGGCGAGCGGAGTTTCGGTCCGTTCATGTCCGTCGTCATGTTCGACCTCGATCATTTCAAGCGGACGAACGATGTCTATGGTCACCCGGTCGGGGACCAGGTTTTGTGCCGCTTCGCCGCGGTGATCAAGAAATATGCCAGGACGGGTGTCGACGCCTTTCGCCTGGGCGGCGAGGAATTCGCCGTCGTCATGTCGCGAATGACGGAAGAGAAGGCCCATGATCTCGCCAGCAAGATCTGTGTGGCCTTCGGCACCGAGATCGTCGCCACCCAACTCGGCAAGTTGCGCAGCACGGTCAGCGGCGGCCTCGGCTTTGGCGAGGCCGACGGCAGCAGCCTCGATAAGGTGCTGACCGAGGCCGATACGGCGCTCTACGCCGCCAAGCACGCCGGTCGAAATTGCGTCGTCAGCCGCAACCGGATGGGCGAGGCCGATCCGATCAAGCCGGCCTTGCGCTCAGCGTAGTCTGAGGGCTATTCCGCCGCGCCCAGATAGTCCGACAGGGGCGGGCACGAGCAGACCAGGTTGCGGTCGCCGGCGACATTGTCGATGCGTGAGACAGGTGGCCAGTACTTGGCTGCCGTGTCGGCGTCGCCGGCGGGATAGGCCGCCTCCAGGCGCGAGTAGGGATGGGTCCACTGGCCGGCCAGCACCTCGGCGGCGGTGTGCGGCGCGTTGACCAGCGGATTGTCGGCCAAAGGCCATTCGCCCCTGGCGACTTTCGCTGCCTCGCCTGATATGGCGATCATAGCCTCGCAGAAGCGGTCGAGTTCCCGCTTGGGCTCGGACTCGGTCGGTTCGACCATCAGCGTGCCGGCGACCGGGAACGACATTGTCGGCGCGTGGAAGCCGTAGTCGATCAGGCGCTTGGCGACGTCGTCGACGCTGATGCCGGCGCTGTCCTTGAGCACGCGGGTGTCGAGGATGCATTCATGCGCGATGCGATCGTGCCTACCCTTGTAGAGAAGTGGGAAGTGCGGCGCGAGGCGTGTCGCCACGTAATTGGCCGAGATGATGGCGGTCTCGGTCGCCTGCTTCAGGCCGGAGGCGCCCATCATGCGAATGTACATCCAGGTGATCGGCAGGATCGAGGCGCTGCCGAACGGCGCGGCCGACACGGCGTGCGCGGAACCCTCGGTGACATGTCCCGGCAGATAGGGCTCCAGATGCGCCTTGACGCCGATCGGGCCGATGCCCGGGCCACCGCCGCCATGAGGGATGCAGAAAGTCTTGTGCAGGTTCATATGACAGACGTCGGCGCCGATATCGGCGGGCCGCGCCAAGGCGACCAGGGCGTTGAGGTTGGCACCATCGAAATAGACCTGGCCGCCATGCTCGTGGATAAGGGCGCAGAGGTGGCGTGCACCTTCCTCGTAGACGCCATGCGTCGAGGGGTAGGTGAACATCAGCGCCGCGAGATTCTTGGAATGCTCGTTGGCCTTGGCCCTCATATCGTCCATGTCGATATTGCCGTCCTCCAGGCAGCGCACGACGACAACGCTCATGCCGGCCATCGCCGCGCTCGCCGGATTGGTGCCATGCGCGGAGGAAGGAATCAGGCAGACGGTGCGATGGCCTTCGCCGCGCGAGCGATGATAGGCGCGGATTGCGAGCAGGCCGGCATACTCGCCCTGGCTGCCGGCATTGGGCTGCAGGCTAACGGCGTCGAAGCCGGTGATCTCCGACAGCCATCCTTCCAGTTCGTCGATCATGGCGCGATAGCCGGCCGAATGGCTTGCCGGCGCGAAGGGATGCAAATTGGCGATTTCAGGCCAGCTTACCGGCATCATTTCCGCCGCCGCGTTGAGCTTCATGGTGCAGGATCCGAGCGGGATCATGGCGCGGTCCAGCGCCAGGTCCTTGTCGGCCAGCCGGCGCAGGAAGCGCATCATCTCGGTTTCCGACTTGTTTTCGTGGAAAACAGGCTGGGTCAGAAACTCCTTGCCGCGCGGCTTGCCGGGCACCGTGCTGCCCGCTGAGGAACCCGCCTTGGCGCCGAACAGGGCCGCGATCGCCTCGAGATCGACATCGGTCGAGGTTTCGTCGAAGCTGATGCCGACATGGTCGGCATCGATGACGCGCAGCAGCCGGCCGGTCTTTTCAGCCGCGGTGGCGATCTGCGCCGCCTTGCCCTTGGTCTCCACCGTCACCGTGTCGAAACGGCTGGCGCCGATCACCGACACGCCTGCCGCTTCGAGGCCGCTTGCCAGACGATTGGCCAGCGCGTGGATACGCCCGGCAATCCCCTGCAGCCCGGCGGGGCCGTGCCAGATGACATAGGCGGTCGCCATGTTGGCAAGCAGCGCCTGCGCGGTGCAGATGTTGGATGTCGCCTTGTCGCGGCGGATATGCTGCTCGCGTGTCTGCAAGGCAAGCCGGTAGCCGGGCCGGCCTTTGCTATCGGTGGATTGGCCGACCAGGCGGCCGGGCATCAGCCGCGTCAGTCTGTCGGAGACGGCGCAATAGGCGGCGTGCGGCCCGCCAAAGCCCATCGGCACGCCAAAACGCTGCATCGGGCCGACGGCAATGTCGGCGCCGAGCTTGGCCGGCGCGTCGGTCAGCGTCAGGCCGAGCGGGTCGGCGATGAAGACGACGATGGCACCGGTCACCCGGGCCTTTTCGATGGCTGCCTTGTGATCGCCATAGACGCCAAACGTATCCGGCCAGGAGACGAGCAGGGCGGCGGTGTTGTCGTCGATCGTGTCGCCATTGATCTCAATGCCGAGCGGCTCGGCGCGGGTGCGCACCACGTCCAGCGTCTGCGGATGCGGCGTGCCGGCAAATGCGATCTTGGTGCGCTTGTCGCGGTGGTGGCGCAAGGCGATGCCGACGGCTTCGGCGACCGCGGTCGCTTCATCGAGCAAGGAGGCCGATGCCACCGGCAGGCCGGTCAGTTCAGTGACCAGCGTCTGGAAGTTGAACAGCATCTCGAGCCTGCCCTGGCTGATCTCGGCCTGATAGGGCGTGTAGGCCGTATACCAGGCCGGATTCTCGAACAGGTTGCGCTGGATCACCGGCGGCACATGGACGCCGTGATAGCCGGCGCCGATGAAGCTCTTCAGCACCGTATTCTTGGCCATGGTCGCCGACAATTCGGCCAGCGCCTCCGCTTCGCTGGCCGGCGCGGGCAGGGTCAGCGGCGAGTCAAGGCGGATCGACTGCGGCACTGCCTGACTGATCAGCGTCTCGACGGACGGAACGCCGATCACGGCAAGCATGGCTCTGACATCGTTGACATCAGGACCGATATGGCGGGCCGAGAAGGGAGTGAGTGCTGCGGTCATGTCAATACGTCCTGATATCAGCCGATACGAGCTTTGTAGGCGGCCTCATCCATGAGGCTGGCGAGCTGGCTTTCGTCGGCAAGCTTCATCTTCCAAAGCCAGCCGGCCCCGGTTGCTGCCGAATTGACCAGTGATGGATCCGACGACAGCGTGCCGTTGGCTTCGGTGATCTCGCCATCGACCGGCGCATAGACATCGGATGCCGCCTTGACGGATTCGACGACGACGGCGGTATCGCCCTTGCTCAGCTTCTTTCCGATCTCCGGCAGTTCGACGAAGACGAGATCGCCGAGTTGCTCCTGCGCGTAGTCGGTGATGCCGACAGTGGCGATGCCGCCCTCGACGCGGAGCCATTCGTGATCTGATGTGAAATAGGTCGTTGCCATTGAAATCATCCTTTGCGGTAGCGATGCGGTCTGAAGGGCAGGGAGCTGATATCGACGGGGATCTTCGTGCCGCGAACATCGGCGAAAACCCGTGTTCCGGGCTTGGCCAGTGATGCCGTGACATAGCCCATGGCGACCGGATGGCCGGCTGACGGGCCGAAGCCGCCTGACGTGACATGGCCGGCGGGCTTGCCGTCGGCGTCAAAGAGCGCGGCACCGGCGCGCACCGGCTGGCGGCCTTCCGGCTTCAGCCCGACCCGCTTCTGCGCGGGTCCCCGTTCCACGGCGGCGCGCAGCGCATCGGCGCCGATGAAAGCGCCGGTGGCCCGGATCTCCTTCGGGATCGCCCACATCAGTGCGGCGCTGGCCGGGTCGGTCTCCGGCGTGATGTCCTGGCCGTGCAGGCAGAGCCCTGCTTCCAGCCGCAGGCTGTCGCGGGCGGCCAGCCCGATCCACAGCACGCGTTCATCGCCGAGCAGCTTCGCAACGAGATCGCGCGCATCGGCCTCCGGCAGGCCGATTTCAAAACCGTCCTCGCCGGTATAACCGGAGCGGCTCATGAACCAGTTCTTCCTCGGTTCGACCCCATGCATGAACAGCAGCGAGCCGGTCTCGATGCCGGCGCGGGAAAGGGCCGCCCACGCTTCAGGACCCTGGATGGCAAGGAAGACGCGGTCGAGCGGCTCGACCCTGACGTCGAAATCCGCGGCAAGCGCACGCAAATGCTTTTCGTCGGCGACGGCGTTGCCGGCGTTGGCGACCACCATGAACCTGATATCGCCCAGCCTGGTGACGATCAGATCGTCCAGGATGCCGCCGGCTTCGTTGAGGAAGAAAGACAGTTTGGATTGCGAGATTTCGAGCGCGCCGGCGTCCAGCGGGCAGGCGCGGTTGAGCAACGCAACCGCTTCCGGCCCGCTGACCTCGAACAGTTTCATATGCGAGATGTCGAACAGGCCGGCCTGTTCGCGGGTGTGAAGGTGTTCCTTCATGACGCCGGCCGGATAGGTCAGCGGCATCGACCAACCGGCAAAGGCGCCAAAGCGCGCACCTGCGGCCACATGGATATCTTCGAGGGGAAGGTGTTTTGTGTCGTCGCCCGTCATGTCATCTCCAGAGTCGCACGCAATCGGTCGCGAATGGCGACCAGTCCGTGCCCCTCTGTCTGAAGCCTGAGAGACTTGCGCAGCCGGAACTCTGTCAGCGGCGCTTACACCTTCGGCGCGGGGGCAAGCCCCGACTTTCCAGAGTGTCTTTCCCGTCTACGGTTCTTTTGCCTGAGAGATTTCGGGCGATTTCCCCTTCGGCGTCAGCTTTCGCTGCTCTCTCCCGCAAACAGGTAGGACTCAGACCCTGAGTCCTCGACGCGCCATCCATAGCTTGTGCGCGACTGCTTGTCACCTGTCAGCGACATCTAAAGCGCGTCGCGCTGGCGATGCGCTTTAGATCCTTGTTTTGATGCCTGTCGTTCGCCCAAAACCGCGGCACACTTTTGGGCGACATGCATTGGCCGACAAGCCTTCGCTAACCACGCCGTTTGCCGGTTTTTCAAGACACTGCTGATATGTTGGCGGCCATGACGCTTTGGGGCCGGCATTGGACGGCGGCGGACGGGGACGACAAATGGGCGAATTGATCATGAGTGCGCCGGTGGCCGGGCTGACCTCGAAAAGCCGCATCGCCGCGGAGGACGTGGCGATGTTGCGCCATGAGGTGTTCGGCGACGGTGTGGTGACGCGCGGCGAGGCCGAGGCACTGTTCGCGCTCGATGCCACGCCGAAGGACAAATGCCCGGAATGGCCGCTTTTCTTCATCGAGGCGGTCACCGACTACATCGTCCACCAGGAAAAGCCGTCGGGCTATATCTCGCAGGACAATGCCGACTGGCTGATCCGCACGATCTCGCGCGACGGGATGGTCGACAGCCGGACCGAACTCGAATTGCTGGTGCACGTGCTGGAAGCGGCGAGATCGTCACCGGGCCAGCTTTGCGTCTATGCGCTGCAACAGGTCGCCCACGCGGTCATCGACGGCAAGGGGCCGCTGATGCTCGGCGGCGCACTGGTTCCCGGGCTGATCGCCAAGGCGGAGGTCGAGTTGCTGCGCCGTATCCTCCACGCCCACGGTGGCGACGGCAACATTGCCATCACGCGCGCCGAGGCAGAGGTGCTGTTCAAGATCAACGAGCGGACCGCCCAAGCCAGCAACGATCCGTCCTGGAACGAGCTGTTCGTCAAGGCGATCGCCAATTTCGTCATGTGTTCCGCCGGTTATGAAGCGCCGACGCGCGATGTGGCACTACGCCGTGATGCCTTCCTCGAACACGCCGATCCGGAAATCGGCGGCTTCTTCAGCCGGATGGTCTCCGGCGGCCTTGCCGGCATCATGGAGGCCTATCGGTCCCCTGATGACATCGAAGCGGAGTGGGAAGCCAAGAACAGGGCGGCCGAGGCCCTGGCGCGCCGCGCCGAGACGATCGATGCCGGCGAAGCCGGCTGGCTGGTCGAGCATATCGGCGTGGACCGGCCTCTGTACGAGAATGAACGCGCGCTGCTGACGCTGATCAAGCACGCCTCGCCGGAAATCCATCCGGTGCTGAGGCCGCTGCTCGACAAGGTTGCCTGACCGGTCAAGGGTCGCATGATCAGATCTGGGTTGCCTGATCAGATCTGGTCGGCGTCGATGTATATCCGGGCGAGGCCTTCCCTCACGGTCGACATGGCATCGGCGACACTGATGGCGATGTGGTCATGCATCAGCCTGGCGGCCCTGTCGGCATCGCGGGTCACCATGGCTCGGGCGATCTCGCTGTGTTCGGTGTAGGTCGTCGACAGTCGCCGGTGCTTCTCCACTTCGATCTTGCGAACGAAATGGATGCGCGTGTTGATGCCTTCGAGCATGCGCGCCAGTTCGGGATTGCCCGACAGCCTGGCGATGCGGATGTGAAATTCCTCGTCCCTGGCGGTCAGTTCGGCGCTGGAAAATGAGTCGGCGCGCGCCATGGTGAGCGCCCACCAGTCGACGAGCGCGGCGAGTTCCTCATTGGTTGCGCGCTCAATCGCCAGCCTGACGGAGCGCTCCTCGAGCACGGCCCGCACGTCGGAAAGATTGACGATCTCGTCGACATCGAAGCCGCGGCAAAAGAAGCCGCGATTGGTCTGGAAGGTGATGAGTTCCTCCGTGACCAGCCGCTGGAGGGCCTCCCGGATCGGGCTGCGGCTGACATTCAGCTTCGCGGCAAGCGCCACTTCGTTGATGCGTTCGTTCGGCTTGAAGCGATAGTCCATCGCCATGCGACGGATCTCTTCATAGACACGCGGGCCGGTCTTGATCGGCTTCGGTGCCAACGCCGCGCTGTTGTCCTGGTTGGTTTGCCTGGTGGATCGGAGCATGATGTCCGTCAAGCCTTTGCGGCACTCGGTTCGCTGAACCGGGCCTGTGTGGGAAGGATACCATCGAGGGCGATCGGCGCGGCCCGGCCGGCGATCAGGTCGGCGACGATGCGGGCCGAGCCATGCGCCATGGTCCAGCCGATGTGGCCGTGGCCGGTGTTCAGCCAGAGGTTTTTGATGTTGCGCAGGCCAAGGACCGGCAGGTTGTCGGGCGTCATCGGTCTCAGGCAGGCCCGCATTTCGGCGCGGTCATAGGCGATGCCGCGCGGGAACAGGTCCTGCGTCACGCGCTTCATGAAGGCGAAATCCGAGGGTTTGTGGCTGCGATCATAGCCCGCGAACTCCGCGGTGGCGGTGACGCGGATGCGATCGCCCATCGGCGTGATGGCAACGAGATTGTGCTCGTCGATAACGGGAAGTTTTGGAGCCAGGGCCGGGTCGACGATTGGAATGGTCAGCGAATATCCCTTGACCGGATAGATCGGCAGACCAAGGCCGATCTTGCGGGCGAGGATCGGGCTCTCCGCGCCCAAACACAGAACGTAGGCGTCGGCCAGAAACTCTCGCTTGTCGGTGACGATCCGGGCAATCGCGTCGTTTCTGCGTTCGATCCCGACGATCCTGGTGCCGGTCAGGATCTTGCCGCCCCTCGTTTCGACGATGGCCGCCAGCGCGCGCGTGAACTTGGCGGCATCGCCGGTTTCGTCGGTCGGACACAATATGCCGCCGGCAATGCTGCCGCGCGACGAAGCCAGCGCCGGCTCGCGGTGAACGATTTCCCGCGCGTCGACAATGCGGATCTCCTGGCCGTCGGCTTCCAGCAGTCGCATGTTGGCGACGCCCTTGTCGAGCGCCTGACGGCTGCGGTGGAAGTAAAGAATGCCGGCCGACGTCCTGTCGTATCGGATCGCCTCCTCCCTGACGACCGCCTGCAGGACCGATTGGGAATGGACCGCAAGCCGATGTTTGAGGAGGGTGTTGCGGCGCGCCCTGGCGGCCGTGCATTGCATGAGGAAGCGCAGCGACCAGCTGTAGAGATGCGGGTCGGCGGAGAGTTTGAAACGAAGCGCCTGGTCTTTCAGGAAAAGCGACTTCAGCAGGGTTTTGGGGGCGGACGGCGATGACCAGACGAAGGAGTGGCCGGGCGCGATCATGCCGGCATTTGCCCAGCTTGCGCCCTCGGCCACCCGCGGTGCCTGCTCGATAACGGTGACGGCGTGGCCGTCCTTTTGCAACTGATAGGCCGTGGTGATCCCGACCACGCCCCCGCCCAAGATCAATACGCGCATTGCCGTCCCGAATGGCTGTCGTTCTATTGTCGACAATTCAATAGGAAGACGCCGGTCCTTGTCAACGGCGCATGGACAAGCGGTCCACTCAAACGCATAATGCAAGCATTTCCTGGTGCCAAATCTGCGCGGAGCCCTTGACACCTCTGGCATTGTTGCCGTTTCTATTGTCGACAATTCTGATTGGGATCAGGAAAGGGGGACTGTACCATGGACGCCCCGGGTACCCGCGCCGACAACGCGCTTGTCCTCGACAAGGAACACATTCCCTTCAAGACCGACGACGGTATCGGCACCCGCGCCAATCTCGGCCTGCTCGTGCTGCGGACCGACCAGACCATCGAGGATGAATTCCGCTACGCGCTGCCCGCGAACGACATCGCGCTGTACGAGGCTCGTCTTTACAGCGATGTCGAGATCACGCCGGAAAACCTGATGAAGATGTCGGCCGTCATCCCCGCAACGGTCGGCCTGTTGCCCGACGTCAAGTTCGATGTGATCGGCTTTGCCTGCACGTCGGGAGCGCTTGTCATTGGTGAAGACAAGGTTGCCGCGCGCGTTCACGAGGTGCTGCCGGGCGTGCAAGTGACCAACCCGGTGACGGCGGCGCGGGCCGCGCTGAAGGCCCTGGGCGTCTCGCGGATCGCGCTGCTCACCCCTTACCTCGCGAAAATCAATCACTCGCTACGGGCATCGCTGATGGCGCGGGGGAGGGATATTCCGGTCATGGGCTCCTTCAACGAAGCGGACGACAATGTCGTTGCGCGCATCACGCCGGCATCGGTCAAGCAGGCCATTTTGGAGATCGGCGCGTCGAGCGACTGCGAGGCCGTGTTCGTTTCCTGCACCAGCATGCGCGTTGCCCGGGTCATCGAGGAGGTCGAGAAGGAGCTGAAGAAACCGGTCACATCGAGCAATCATGCACTTGCCTGGCATATGCTGCGACTTGGCGGCATTAGCGAGCAGATTGCCGGAAAAGGCGAGCTGTTTCGCCGCTCGCTGTAAGCGCGGTCATTTCAAGCCGAGGCGCTTGCGGTGTGCGGTTCATATCCCGCCGTACCAGTCGTAGCCATTGTCTTCCCAATAGCCGCCCCTGCCGCCGCCGATAGTGGCGAAGCCGTCGACCAGCTCGATCTTATAGAGATATTTCGGCATCTTATAGCCGAGCTGGCGTTCCACACGAACGCGCAGCGGCGCGCCGTTCTCGACCGGCAGCGGCTTGCCGTTCACGCCATAAGCGAGGATCGTCTGCGGGTGATGGGCATCGATCAGGTCGATGCTGCCGTAATATTTGATGTCTCCGGAGAGGCCGCGGTCGATCGTGTCGAGGCAATGGAACATGACGTAGCGTGCCTGCGGCTTGACCATCGCCTGGTCCAGCACCAGTGACAGCGGCGTGCCGGTCCATTTGGCGATGCAGCTCCAGCCTTCGACACAGTCATGGCGCGTGATCTGGGTGCGGCTCGGCATGTTCATCAATTGCTCACGGCTGAGCGACAGCGGCTTTTCGACCAGGCCTGAAACTTCCAGCCGCCAGTCGGCGAAGTTGTTGGCGAGCAGGCCTTTGTAGACATCATCATCGGGAGCGGTGACACCGTTCGGCCGCTGCGGCTGGCGGATGTCGGCTTCGGTGAATTCCGGCGCCAGGGCGTCATGTCCGGCAAGCAGGCGCTGTGCCCGGTATGTCAGGTCATTGGCGTTTTCGAGAAAACCGCGCAAGCCGCTGCCAACGCTCAACTGGCTGTCGAAGGCATCGCAGCCCGACAGCATGATACCGGAGGCGCCGAGACTGGCACCCGTCAGGAATTTGCGGCGACTGATCTCAAACTTCGCCATGTCACGCACTCCTCTCGGTTGTCTTGTCGTCCTGTGCGGATGGATCGGTGCGGTACCAGCCGGTGATGATCGAACGCAGTTCGTTTATCGGGCCGGCGGCGAGGATCATCAGGATATGAACGACGAAGAAGGCGACCAGCAGCACCATGACGGTGAAATGGATGGTGCGTGCCGTCTGCCGGCCACCGAGCAGATCGTTGAGATACGGCAGCACTGAATTCATGCTTGGTGACATCGCCAGGCCGGTGATGATCATAAGCGGCAACAGCACGAACAGCACGCCGCCATAGGCCATCTTCTGCAGCGTGTTGTATTCCCGCGTATGATGGAATTTGAGTTTCGCGTGGTCGACGATGTCCCGCGGCAGGCGCTTGAGATCATCGAGGCGTGGCGTGAGATCGCGGCGCAGATGGCCGTTCACAGTGCTGGCGACCAGCCAGACGATCAAGGTCGTAGTCAGTATCCAGGCAAAGAAGAAGTGGATGACGCGGGCGGTGCCGAGGTCATAATGGGACGGTATGGTCGCCCAGGCTGGAAAGGCGCGGGATGTCTCCTGGCCCGCCGGCCCCGACCAGCCGAGTACGCCTGTGGTGTCGAAGCGTTTGCCGAAGATCTCGGTGTAGCCACGCGGTCCGGCGTCGGTGTTTTCGGCACCGATGGCGAAGATCGTATTGTTGTAGCCGAAGCCTGACTCCTTGCCGATATAGAGCTGCGGGCGGGCATTGAAGATCTGCAGGCCGGACAGCAGCATGAAGAACAGCGAGATGGCCCAGAGCCAATGCGTCAGCCGCGTCCAGCGCGACTGCCGGTAGATCAGCGGTTTTTCGTTCGACGCCGAAGCACCGGGATCGGCGGCGGATTGGCTTCTGGCAACGGATTCCATCTTGTCTCGTCTCCGGGCCTCACGGCGTGGCCTGCGCGTTCATTGTCCTCCTGATACGTCGCGATCCAAACCAATGTTTCATCCGATCACGGATTTATTACGACTAGCGTAGATTGATGGCGAGATTGACGGCGGCGGCGACGATGACTGTATTGAAGAAGAACGAAAGGATCGAATGGATAAGCACGACACGTCGCATATGCGTGGTCGTGATGTTGGTGTCGGCGGTTTGTGCCGTCATGCCGATAACCGTCGAGAAGTAGAGGAAATCCCAGCCTTCCGGCCGTTTGTCGCCCGGAAACAGCAGTCCGCCTACGGGGATATTCTTCTTGGTCTCGGCGTCGACCGCATCGCCGTCCATCCAGTAGACATGGGCATAGTGGAGCGCCGCCATGGCATGGATGGTGAACCAGCCGAGCGGGATTGAGAGCAGCGCGAAGATGAGTTCGATGGGATGGGCGCTGCCTTTCTGATTGATCAGTTGGAACAGCGAGAAGGTGGCAACGCCGACGACGACAAGCGTCACGGCGAAGATGACCAGCACCGGCTGGTCGGTGGCGCGCGCATTCTTGCTCAGATATCTGCCGGTGAATTTTGGCATATGGGCAACGACAAGACTGACGTAGGCGGCAAAGAATGCGTTGGCGCCGATCGAATAGGCGAGCGAAGCATGAAGCAGCAACGCCACGGCAAGCGCCACGACGCCGAAGCAGGCCGACACCGCGAACAGCATGTGGCGCTGCAAGGGAGACTTCGTCGGGGTTTCGGCAGCCATGGCGGTTCCAACCTTGGAATGGCGCTCGGTTTCTATTGCGGTGTGACGGATTTAAGCGCCCGCCGCAAGATGCGGTCGAGTTCGCCGAGAAAGCGCGAACGGTCCTGTGGGGCGAAGCTGGCGTTGTAGCCCTTGCTCTCGCCGGTCTCTCGCAGGTGCTGTTTGAGGTCGCGCATCGCCACCGCCATGCCGATCGTTTCCGGCGTGAAGGGACGTCCGGTCGGCCCGAGCACATGCGCGCCGAGCGCCACCGCGCGGGCGGCCAGCGGAATGTCCGCGGTGATCACGATGTCGTTGGTCCGCGCATTGTCGACGATCCAGTCGTCGGCGGCATCGGCGCCCTTGGACACAACGACGTTGCGGATCATCGAGTCGCGGGAAGGGCGCAAGCCCCCATTGGAGACGTAGGTGACGACAACGCCATGGCGCTCGGCGACCTTTTCGACCTCGGCCTTGACCGGGCAGGCGTCGGCATCGACGTAGATGGCAGGTATGGGCATCGCTGGTTCCAATGAGCATGGGGCCAGACGATTTCGTCCGGCCCCATGGATACAATCCGATCGGTTGCTAAGCCGGCAAGGCGCCGGACTTCTTCGCCGTCCAGGTGGCGATATAATCCATCAAGCCGGGGTTGAGGCAGTCATAGGGTTCGAGACCGATCTGCTTCAGTTGCGTGCGGATGCCGTCCATGCGGCTCGGGTCGACACCGGACTCGATGATCGACGAGACGAAGGCGGTGAAGCTAGGCGGCGACCAGCCGTCCTCCTCGAAGCGCTCGGGATGGATGAAGGACAGGCCCTTGAACGCGTGGTCGCGCTCGACCGGTCCGTGCAGGTGAACACCGCAGCCGGTGCAGGCATGGCGCTGAATCAGCGCGCTCGGATCGACCACCTTCAGCTTGTCGCCGTTTTCGGTCACGGTCACGTCGCTCGTACCGGCAACCGCCACGACCGAGAACAGGGCGCCTTCCGGCTTCCAGCATTTGGTGCAGCCGCAGGCGTGATTGTGGGCGATCTGGCCCTTGACCCGAACCTTCACCGGATTGCTGGTGCAGGCACAGACCAGCGTGCCGCCGGCAAAGCTCGCGCTTTCCCTGGGCAAGCCATTGTCGATTTTCGGATGCAGTTTCTCCGCCATGTTTTTCTCCTCCCAGTTGTGAACCACAGAGGTCGCAGGCCGGTTGGTCGGCG
>NZ_JAMYKW010000003.1:0-273693 GCF_040317555.1 Mesorhizobium sp. M1406
AGATCCAGGGCCGCGTTGCCCAGATCAAGCAGCAGATCGAAGAGACCACTTCGGACTACGACAAGGAGAAGCTGCAGGAACGTCTCGCGAAGCTCGCGGGCGGCGTTGCGGTGATCCGCGTCGGCGGTGCGACGGAAGTCGAAGTCAAGGAAAAGAAGGACCGCGTCGATGACGCCCTCAACGCGACCCGCGCGGCCGTCGAAGAAGGCATCGTTGCTGGTGGTGGCGTAGCCCTGCTGCGCGCTTCGGCCAACATCAAGGCCACCGGCGTCAATGCCGACCAGGCCGCCGGCATCAACATCGTTCGTCGTGCGCTGCAGGCTCCGGCCCGCCAGATCGCGGCCAACGCTGGTGCGGAAGCATCGATCGTTGCCGGCAAGATCCTTGAGAACAAGGGCGCGACCTTCGGCTACAACGCCCAGACCGGCGAATATGGCGACATGATCGCCATGGGTATCGTCGATCCGGTCAAGGTCGTTCGTACCGCTCTCCAGGACGCGGCCTCGGTCGCCGGCCTGCTGGTCACCACCGAAGCCATGATCGCGGAGGCTCCGAAGAAGGAGTCGGCTGGCGGCGGCATGCCTGGCGGCATGGGCGGCGGCGGCATGGGCGGCATGGGCGGCATGGACTTCTAAGAAGTCCATAAAGCACGCCCATGAATCCAAGTTGCTCAAGCCCGCAAGCGGGCTTGAGTGGTGGTATGGATTTCTAATCCACGCTTCCATCAGCTTTCAGCTACGGAAAGGGCGGCAGAGATGCCGCCCTTTTTGTTTGGGGCGACCTCGGTCGCCGCGCCTCTGTCAGTCGTCAGACGGCGGCATCGCGCGTTGCCTAACGGCTCGGCGCTCCGCCGAAACGGCCGAGATCATGCGTCGCTTCAACGACGTGTTTCAGCGCCACGACCCGTCGCCGCTAGACGGACTGGTGGCGGAAGACTGCGTGATCGAGAACACCACGCTGGCGCCGGACGGTGCCCGCCACGCCGGCAAGGCCGCCTGTGTCGAATTGTGATCGGCGATCGCGACGGACTCGGCACGCGCTTCGACCTCGAAGAGACCTTCGTCGCTGGCGACCGGGCGACGATCCGCTGGCGCTACCGCATGGCGGACGGCAACTCGCTGCGCGGCGTCAATTCGATGCGCGTCGCGGGCGGCCGCATCGTCGAGGGGTAGCGCCAGCCGATCCCTGACCGGTTTCTACCGGTCGGCCAGCGCCAGCTTTGCGCCGAGCATGACGAAGGCGCCGGCGAAGGTTCGGCGCATCCAGGTCAGCACCATTGGCCGCGACACGACATGGCTGCGGATCGAAGCGGCGAAGATGCCGTAGCCGACGAAAACCACGAAGGTCAAAAGCATGAAGACGGAGCTGAGCTCCAGCATCCTCGACAACGCGTTGGGCTCGGTGGTGCTGACGAATTGCGGCAGGAAGGCGAAGAAGAAGATCGACAGTTTCGGATTGAGCACGTTGACGAGGATGCCGGTGGCAATCACCTTGCATGCGGAGCGCGGCGTCACATCCTGTTCGACGCTCAGGCCACCCTTTTCCTTCAGCGTGTTCCAGGCCATGTAGAGCAGATAGGCGACGCCGAGATATTTCAGCGTCTCGAAGGCGATCGCGCTGGTGTGCAGCAGCGCCGCAAGGCCGGTGATGGCGGCGGCCATATGCGGGATGATGCCGAGCGTGCAGCCGAAGGCGGCGATGATCGAGGCCCGCGCGCCGCGCGACAGGCCGGCGCTCAGCGTGTAGAGAACCCCGGTGCCGGGCGACGCCACGACGATCAGCGACGTCAATAGAAATTCGATGCTCACGATGGTTTCCTCCGCTGCCCTGCCCGGCGCGGAGGGTATCGGGCCGGACAGTGGCGCACAAGACGGGGAGAGAATGTGATCTCCCTCTTATGGGTAGGGCAATCGCTTATGGGAGGCCGAGGCCTCGCTCTACGAGTACCCCCACCCCTAACCCCTCCCCACAAGGGGGAGGGAGACTTCCGTAGGCGCTAACATCGGCAAACTGCCGACGTTTGGACGCCAAAGGAATTGGCGAAGAGCGCGCGGCAGCATTCCCTCCTCCTTGTGGGGAGGGCTAGGGTGGGGGTCGTCTTCGCAAGAATCCACATGCGATTGCCCTGCCAATGTGGGGGAGATTGGCAGCTACACCTGCAATCCGTGCGCCCGGCGCGCCATCAGGCAATCGTCGTCGCCAGGCATGCAGGCGCGGCAGACATCGGGGCGGAGTTCATAGATGCCGCAAGCGGTCGACTTGCCGATCTCGCCGCACAGCGCCGAGCAGCGCACGCCCTCGCAGCGCATGCCGGACAGATTGGCCGCTACATATTTTTCCGGGATGCGGTCGAGCTGTGCGTCGTCCTCGGTGGAAAAGCGCGGCCACTCGGCCGAATAGGAACAGCAGGCGCCGCAGCTCTGGCAGTCGAAGGGAGCAGCGGTGCCGGGTTGCGACGACAAAAGGCTTGCGGCGGCCACCAGGGCAGACAGCCCCGGCGCGGCAGGATTTCGATCGGCGTCTTGCGGCAAGGCGCTATTTCTTCTTTGTCTTGCCCTTGGGTGAATCCGCCGGCGACTTGAAGAGATCGGTCGCGGTCTCGGCGGCCCCATCGCCTTTCGGCGCGGCAACCGGCTTGGCCGGCTTCGCGGCGGCGGCCGGGGCTGCCGGCTGGTCCTTGGTGGAGAATTTTATGGCCATGTCAGTCCTCGTCGACGAAGCGCGATGATGGTGCGCGTGGATTGCGCAGGCGGCCGATCAGCGCCGAAACCGCCGTGATGTTCATTTCCTCGGGCGACCAGTTTCTGACTTCCGCGATGTGGTGCACTGCCAGCTCGCGATGCGTGCTGCCGCTGTAGGCGGCGTCCTGATGGGTCACGCGCTCATGGGTCTTGGCGTCTTCGCGGACATATTCGATCAGGTAGTTCGGGCATTCGGCGCGACCGCGCACACCGAGCCGCACCTGGGCATCGCCATGGGCGCGTTTGCAGCGCTCCAGCTTTTCCAGCACCCGGCGCACATATTCGACCGGCTTGTTGAGGCCTTCGACCACGTCGGCGATGGTCGAGTCGGCGGCGATCAGTTTCGGAGGCACGCGCTTGGTAGCCATCAGCGTCTTCCGGCCCGTTTCGGCAAAGCGGCGAGCGCCGCGGCCGCTGCCATCTCATCAGCCTCCTTCTCCAGGCGCAATTCGCGCAGGCGCGCGGTCTTGGCTTCCCGCGCCTCGCTGACGGCATCGCGCTCGGAATTGATGCGGTTGAGCGACATCGACTGGGTTTG
Source organism: Mesorhizobium sp. M1406 (assembly GCF_040317555.1). NCBI lineage: Bacteria > Pseudomonadati > Pseudomonadota > Alphaproteobacteria > Hyphomicrobiales > Phyllobacteriaceae > Mesorhizobium > Mesorhizobium sp. M1406. The sequence continues at coordinate 3,280 of NZ_JAMYKW010000003.1, forward strand.
CGTCTTGCTGAACAAGGACACGGCCTGTTCGACTGTCTTCGAATGAGCGGTCAAAATCTTTCTCCTGTCAGGAGCCTGTGCCGATGGAGCGAGACCGGTTCTTCGATCAGGACCATGCACGAAGCAATACGGCAGCGGATTCAAATTGCTGGAGCGTCCCTTAGCACGTCCAGGCCGGCGCGCAGCGCATTTTCGGCGGCAAGACGCGCAAAATGAAAAAGGCCAGGCACCGCCTGACCTTCATGAGAGCGCCGCGCAACCAAGTGACATCCAAAAGGATGCACGGGGGATGCACGGAACGCCCTTCTCATGCGCATGACATGCCGTGGAAACTCAGGTCTCCGCGGCCATGCGCCCGAATTCGCTACTCACCGGTGCCAGTACATCCGTGGTCACCGGGAGAGCTGAATTCTTTTTTCAGGCCGCCTTCAACTGGTCGGCGGACATCTTGCCCGACTTGTTGTCGCGGACCATCTCGTAGCCGAGCTTCTGGCCCTCGACGATGTCGCGCATACCGGCGCGCTCTACGGCCGAGATGTGGACAAAAACGTCGGCAGAGCCGTCGTCAGGCTGAATAAAACCAAAACCTTTGGTGGCGTTGAACCATTTAACTGTGCCGGTGCTCATGACGAACCCTTTCCATGGCAAATATTCGTTCGACGCCATGCGGATGCACAACGTCGTTTGTCCCGATTTTTGATGTGGGAAGTTCGTCAAAGGCGCGCTCGAAAGCGCGGATAACAAAAGTCAGTCAAACAAATATCGACGAGGTGCTTGTAGACTTCTTTTGGGGTCGTGTCAATTTCTGGTTTTCCTCTCACCAAGATTCGATGCAAACGCTGTCTGGCAAGGGTCCATTCGCCCGCGGATCCGGCACTGAAACCAAGGCGCCCCCTGTTCCCTCAAAAAATAGCAGCCTTCGGGGAACCAATTTCGCGCCCGTGCATTTAAGAGTGTCAGCAGTTTCAGAGAGCGATCTCAGGGACGCTGACACACAGGACGCCTCCCGTACAATAAAACGTGCGAGGGGCGTTCTTGTATGGAGAACCGGCTGACCGGCATCCTCCCCGGCGGCGCCGAGCCGCGGCTTCCAGCCGGACCTTGCCGGCGACATCACGCGGATGCGACAGTCTCCTAGTCTTCGAAACACACTCCGGCAACCAGACCAGGGAAGAAGCTCATTCGTCCGGGCCGGGTTCCGGCCATGTCTCCTTTGCCGCTTCCGCATACCAATGGCGCATCGCCGGGGTGGCAAGAACGGCGTCGACATAGTCTCGCGTATCCGGCGCAAGCGTGCCGCCATAGGTGTCGAAGCGGGTGACGACCGGCGCATACATGGCGTCGGCCGCGGTGAAATGGCCGAACAGGAAGGGACCGCCCTTGCCGTATTGTTCCCGGCACTCGCGCCAGATCGTCTCTATGCGCTCGCGCTGTAGTTCGCCCTCGGCGTCGAGCGGCTTGTGGCCCTTCGGCCTGCGCAAATTCATCGGCCAGCCATAGCGGACCTCGCGAAAACCGGAATGCATCTCGGTCGCCACCGAGCGCGCCAGCGCGCGGGCGTCGATGTCGGCCGGCCAGAGTTTTTTCTCGGGAAACAGGTCAGCCAGGTATTCAAGGATGGCAAGGGTTTCCCAGATGATTTTGCCATTGTGATTCAAGACGGGCACCTGGCCGGTCGGCGACACTTTCGCCAGATTGGCAAAGGTCTCCGCCGTGCGCAGCCGCACGAAACCCTCCTCGAACGGGATCTCCAGATGCCTCATCGCCACCCATGGCCGCAGCGACCACGAGGAGAAGCATTTGTTGCCGATGAAGAGCGTGAATTCAGCCATTTTTCTCCCCCGCACGCACGATCACCCGGAATCTTTTGGTCGGCGCGTGTTCACAGCAGTTCTACAAAATCAGCCGGATCGCTTCTGATTGATTTGGTATCGGTGTTTGCCGCCGCCGCCATGCCTCGATTGCGTTCATCGGGTTTTCAGTTTCGCTATGACTGGGCCGATGAACGCCACCGTCTGTTGCCAATGGATGTTGCGTGGCGGAGGATCCTCTTTTCTTTCGTCGAAGTTGCGATCGCTCCATGCGCAAACGGCGATGCGGGCTCTAGGGTCGCGGACAATAAAGGCTATGATGTTCGCTTGGATAGCCAGATATTGCGGGCGTTTTGGGTGTCTAACGCCAGTACGCGAGAGAAGGTCATCGAGCAGGAATTTGGAATAGGTGCGTGCGGATAGGATGGCTCCCGCCTGTCTAAAAGTAATGCCGGGCATTGCCTTACCGCATCCCAAGCGCTCCAACGCTTCAAGTTGATACTTTGTGGCAACAATTCCGTCGTCATCACTGATTGGGACAACGATATCTGATAGGTCGGGTCCATTGACGTGCAGTTCGTTGGCGGTGGTCCCGAATAGCCAATTCCATAGACCCATCGCCGATCACCTCAGCGACGCTCGTCGAAATGATCGTCCACGGTGCTGTGCTGGTCGCGGCCGGTGAGCAAGAGAACAAAACCGAATAAAAACGCGGCACCCCTGACGATCATCACAATGTTGCTGATGGCAGGATTTGGTATCCATCGCCAGCTGGCCAACTGTATTAGCGGGGCCAGTACAAACATCCATGCTCCTCTGACGCCCTGAGCGTCGAGGCACGTCTGCGTTTTCACCCGATATTTAGTCATTCTGCACCCTCCCTTGCGTCCCAATGGAAGCAGGGATTTCACCTTGTGTCCACCGAGGCCCTAATCCATGGGGTGTGCTCGCAACGCGATCAACATCCTGCCTAGCCCGCCGGCCTTGCCGCAGGGAAGCGGCTGCGCGACCTGATCTGCTGCCCGGGCGACGCCTGGAACCTAACCGACGCCGGCTCGTTAGCCTCCCGCGGATGAATTCCTCCGAATTCGAAACTCCCAGGAGATGCGTAAAATGGTGAACAAGGATCAGGTCGCGGGCGTGGCCAAGCAGGTCAAGGGCTCGGTCAAGGAAGCCGCCGGCAAGGCAACCGGCAACAGGCAGACCCAGGCTGAAGGCACGGCCGACAAGATCGCCGGCAAGGTGCAGAAGGCCTATGGCGACGTGAAGGACAAGGCCAGGAAGGCGCTCTGATCCGACATCGAGAACGCTCTCTTATTGGGGAAAGGCGGTCGCGAAGGCCGCCTTTTTCATGTGCTCCAGCCCTTGCTGAAAGCATTGGTGAAGGCGACCTCGCCATGATCATCGGTCGCCTCGCCCAGCACCACGTCCATGCCGTCGCTGGTCACCCTGGCCAGCGCGAAACCTCCCATAAGGGCAGCCTTCGGCTTGAACAGATCGAGCCCATCCCTGCGATAGATCAGCGGCGTGTCGTGCTGGTGGCCATGGAAAATGCCGACGATATTGTAGCCCTTGAGCGCCGCCAGCAGCGCCTGCCGGTCGGCCTCGCTCCACCAATGCGGCGCGCCAGCGCCGTCATCGTCGTAGCGCCTTTTGGCGGCATCCCAGCGTTCTATCGAGAAAGTGTCCCACCCATAGTGCTGGAACAGGATGACCGGACGACCGTCCGCCGCATAGGTCGCCAGATCCTGCTTCAGCCATGGCAGGCTGCTCTCGGCACCGTGGCCGGTGTCGCCGGCAAATCGATGCGTTTGGATCAGATGCAGGCCGCCCCAGTCCCAGGAATAGCAGTCGGTATCGATATCATAGTCGGTGGCCGGCACCGGCGGCTTGAAGAACACGCCGGCGCGATGATTGACCTCGACATAATCGCGCAATTCGCGCCGGTACCAATCGACATGGCGCGGCGGCCCGTTCTGGTCGAGATCATGGTTGCCGAGCCCGACGTAGACGGGCATATGCACGCGATCAGGGCCGACGCCCTGCTGGTAGCGCTGGCTGAACTGGAGCAGTTGGGTGCCCTCGCTCGGCTGGGTGATTTGACCACCGCCATCGTCGGTGATGTCGCCGCCGACGACGAGGCCGAGCGGCGTGCCGATGCGGCCGCCCGCCGAGCGCAGGCCGGTGGCGACGCCGTTGATCTCGGCCGGCCAGTCCTTGTCGACGAGACCGTTGAGCACAGTCACGTTGCGCAGCAGGGCGGCGTCGGTCTTGCCTTCCTGCAGGCAGTTGGGGCTCAAGCCGCTCGCCATGCGGCAGGCATGGACATCGGCGATGAACAGGAAAGTGGCGTCGATGGACTGGACGCGCTGGCCGGTCTGGCTGAATGCCGGCGCGACAAAGCGCCGGCCGCGGCAAGACCCACGGCCTGCGCCAAAAAGCTGCGACGAGAAAACAATCCAGGCGAACGGCTATTCATCATGGGCTGAATTTCAGCATGGAGAGCGGCCGGCCGTCCAGCGCCTCTCCTTGCCGCCATCCATCGGCTATAGGACGATCAAGCCACTGGCGCGGTAGCTAGAGCCGGAGCGCCAAGTCAAAGCGGCGCGTTGATATCTCCCTGTCGCTGCGACATCAAACGGTTCTCGGTCGCAGCAGCACCCTGCGGCGTCGCCTGGCTGCCAGTCCGCCCTGCGATGACGACAGCGCGCTCCGCTCCAGTCCCGCCAAGCAATCCCGCAGCACGCTCGCATCCTGTGCCGTCTTGGCCATCGACATCGCCCCGGAATAGGCGGCGACCGCAAGCGCGGCGAAGCGCTCGGGATCCGTGCCCTCATCCCTTCCCGCCTGCTGATCGGCTCGCATTTTGTCGGAAATCGCCCGCCTCCACCGCGCAAAAATACCGGCAAGGGCAATCCGGAAATCGGGATCGGCAAGCGACAGTTCGTGCGCCAAATTGTTGAGCGGGCAGCCGCGCACGAAACCCTGCTGCTCCAGTTCCGCCGCCACGGCCTCGAACACCGCGCGCACGCCTTCGCGCACCGACGCAGCCGCCAGCACCGGCGCGATCCATGTCTGTTCGACCGCTGCCGCCACACGCTCCTCGATCACCGCCAGCGCCAGCGCCTTCTTGGTCGGGAAATGGTGATGCAGCGCGCCGCCGCTGACGCCCGCCGCCGCCATCAGATCGCCGAGGCTGGAGGCGTGATAGCCGCGCGCCTGGAACGCGACTTCGGCGACATCGAGCACTTTCTTGCGCATGCCGTCAGGGTCGTTGATGCGTTTTCGCGGGCGTGGTTTTGATCGAACGGTCATCTCTGCTGACATCGCCGAACTCTAGCATATTGACAAAACAGGACAACCGGTCTGTTTATAAACAGGATGATCACCCTGTTTTTGAGGAGAGTTGGATGAGCATGCCAGTGAATGCCGACCCGAAGCCCGCGGTGCTCGCCTCGCCTGTCGTCGAATTGAGGCAGTACACGCTGAAGCCCGGCCGGCGCGATACGCTCATCGACATCTTCGACGGCAGGCTGATCGAGGGCCAGGAGGACGCCGGCATGACCATCATCGGCCAGTTCCGGGATCTCGATCGCCCGGACATGTTCGTCTGGATGCGCGGCTTCGATGGCATGGACGCGCGGAAGAATGCTCTCGCAGCTTTCTATGGCGGTCCGGTCTGGGCGGCGCACAGCCACGCGGCCAACGCGACAATGATCGATTCCGACGACGTGCTGCTGCTCAAGCCCGCGTGGCCGGGCGCCGGCTTCGACCTATCGGGCGCGCGGCGGCCAAGTCTGGTCACCGATGAAAAGCCAATTCGAAACAAGCCGCCGACCGGCATCGTTGTCATCCAGATTCATCATCTACGGCCCGGCACAGAGGTTGATTTCGCCGAGCGCTTCGGGGCCGAAATAGCGCCGCTGATGACGGCACAAGGCGCACGCCTGCTCGCCGCCTTCGTCTCGGAGCATGCCGAAAACAGTTTTCCGCGCCTGCCGGTACGGGCTGATGAAAACATCTTCATGTCCGTCATGGGTTTTGCCAGCGCCGAGGCGCATGCCCGCCACAGAGCCGCCCTCGCTGCCTCGCCGGCATGGCAGGCCGCACAGCTCGGCCTGACCAAACCAACGGAGACATTGCGGCTGTCGCCCACATCGCGATCGCTGGTCGGGCTGAAATCCTAGGCTTCAAACGCTTCGATGATGGCGTTCGCGACAAGGGCTGGATCTTCCCAATGCGGGTTGTGGCCGCAGGTCTCGGCCCGGACGAAGGCGGCTTCTGGGAGCGCGCGCAGCAATGCCTGCTGGTGCACCTCGCCGAACAGCGGGTCGCACGCACCGGCGACGATCAGGGTCCGGGCCCGCACGGCCCGCGCCGCATCAGTCAGATCGGCGCGGCGGATTTCCTCAAGAATCGCGCGCCAGCGCGCTGATGGCATCGCCGAGGCGTCTTGCGCCAGGCCGGCGAGAAAGGCCGGGGGCACGCCGGGCCGGCAGGCATGCCACCAGGCATAGAACGGATCGGCCGGCGATATCGGGTCGCGCAAGGCCTGGACGCCGGCGACCAGCGGATGATCCGGCGCGAAATCGGGCTTCAACGTGCCGGCAAGGACCACCAGCCCGCCGATGAGGTCCTTGTGTCGCCCAGCCAATGCGATAGCCACCATGGCGCCCAGCGAATGGCCGACGACGACCGGCCGGTCGAGCCGTAAACTCTGGATCAGTCCGGCAATATCGTCGGCGAAATCGGCGATGCCCCAGCTCTTGCCCGCTTGCGAGGCGCCATGGCCGCGCAGATCCGGCATGATCAGCCGGCGGCCGGCCAGATGCGGCGCAAGAAGCGAAAAGCCGCGGCTGGTGTCGGTGAAGCCGTGCACCAACAGCAGCGCCGGCTCGGTGCCTGATATCTCGACATAGGCGATGTCAAGATCGCCGACAGTGACGAATTGCTTGTGGCCGGCCCAGGCGTCCTGTTCCGGCAAGGCATCCGGCACCGCCGGCCTCACAGGCCGAGCTTTTCCTTGACGGCGGCGAGGCCGGGCTTGCCGTCGAATGTGGTGACGCCGGCGAGCCAGGCATCGAGGCGGTTCTTGTTGAGCGTGATCGCCTTCAGCGCCCCGTCCTCAGGCTTCATGCCGTCATTGATCAGATAGCCCATGCCGACATTCTCGAAATCGATGTCGAAGACGAGATTCCCGAGGAATTGCGCGACGTTCGGGCATTGCTGCGGATAGCCCTTGCGCACCTGCGTCGTCACCGTCGCGGCGCCGAAGTTCGGGCCGAAGAACTTGTCGCCGCCGGTCAGATATTTGAAATCGTACATCGTGTTCATCGGGTGCGGCGCCCAGCCCTGGAAGACGATGAACTGCTTTTCCTTGATCTCATAACCGACCTCGGAGAGCATGCCGGCTTCGCTCGACTCGACCACTTGCCAGCCGTCCAGGCCAAAGGCCGGATCGGCGATGGCGTCCATCATCAATTGATTGGAGCCGGGCTCGATGCCGTACATTTTCTTGCCGAACTTGTCGGCGAACTTGTGCAGGTCGGAGATGTCCTTGACGCCTGCGTCCCAGACATAGGTCGGCACGGCGAATGTGTATTTGGCGCCTTCCAGGTTGACGCGCACATTCTCGACTGAACCGTCCTTCTTGTAGGGCTCATAATAGGTGACCATGGCCGGATCCCAGTAACCCAGGAACAGGTCGAGATCCCTGTTCTTCATGCCTTCATAGATGACGTTGATGCCAAGAACCTGGCTTTGCGGCTGATAGCCGAGCGCCTCCAGCAGGACATTGGCTACCCCCGTGGTGAAGGCAAGGTCGTTCCAGCCGGGCTCGGCCATGCGGACCGTCCTGCACTGTTCGGCCTCGGCCGCCTGGGCCGCAGGAGAGGCCAACGCCAAAACGGCAAGACAGACGCCATTTGCAAGGATGCGGAACATTTCGGTTCTCCTCATTGTCATCAAATTGACCAATTAGTCTTTTTATTGTCCCATGGGTCAATTCTTGATCTGAGCGGGCGAAAATGTCAACGTGGATTCTCAATGCATGGACCTAACCCGTGAAACTCAAGCGTCTCAGTGAGATACGCCGCAAGGAGCTGCGGCAGGCCGCCTTCGCGGTGCTGGAGAGCGAAGGCATTGCCGGTGCCACCCTGGAAAAGGTGGCGGCCCAGGCCGGAGCCTCCAAGGGGATCGTGCTGCACTATTTCCGCAACAAGCAGGAATTGTTCGAGCATGCGATGCGCGAGGCCAACGCCGTCCTGTGCCAGGCGGTGATCGCGCGGCTTCGCCGGGCGAATACGCCGATGGAGCGCCTGGATGCGGTGATCGAAGGCAATTTCGAGCAGCATCTGTTCCAGCCTCCTCTCTGTCATGCCTGGCTTTCGCTCTGCGCCGAGGTGCCGCGCGACGAGAAGATGGCCCGCATCCAGAGGGTGATCCACGCGCGCATGCGCTCGAACCTGCTGTCCGGCCTGCGCGGCCTCGCCTCGCCCACGGATGCCGACGACATCGCGCTTGGCGTCACCGCGCTGATCGACGGGCTTTGGCTGCGGCTCGGCCTGCAGCCGGGCAGCGTCTCGCGCGAACAGGCGGTCCGCCAGGTCAAGAATTATGTCGCCGGGCGGCTGGCCCTGCGGGAGCTTGCGACCGTCGGCGCGTAAACCGGTCCGGCTGGCCTGCCGGTCGCCAGCGGTCGAAGTTCATACCGTGGGATAGGCTAACGGCTTGACCGCGGCCGCCACTATACGGTGCTCTCTCGACGTGCCAAAGCTGCCTCGGAGAGTCCAATGAGACTTCACAACAAGCGCGCGCTGGTCACAGGCGGGTCGGACGGTATCGGCCTGGCGATCGCCGAGGCCTTTTCGCGCGAGGGAGCGGACGTCCTGATCGTCGGCCGTGACACCAAAAAGCTCGACGCCGCCCGCAACCGCCTCGGCGGCAGCGTCGAGACGCTGCCGGCCGACCTCGCCACCTCGGCCGGCATCGCGGCCATCGTCGAGCATGTGAAAAAATCCGGCCGGCCTGTCGATACCCTCGTCAACAATGCCGGGGTGGCTTTCCTGGTGCCCTTCGAAACTGTCAGCGAAGAGCAGTTCCAGCAATCCTTCGCGCTCAATGTGGGGGCGGTGTTCTTCCTCACCCAGGGCCTGCTGCCGCATCTGCCAGCCGGCGCATCGGTGATCAACATCTCGTCCTACTTCGCCAACAAGATGATCCCGAAGCGACCGTCGAGCCTCTATTCCCTGTCGAAAGGCGCGTTGAACTCGCTGACCAAATCGCTGGCCTTCGAACTTGGGCCGCGCAACATCCGCGTCAACGCCATCGCGCCCGGTACGGTGGACACAGCCATGCGACGCAAGACAGTCGACAATTTGCCGGCCGAGGCGAAGGCGGAACTGAAGGCCTATGTCGAGCGCAGCTATCCGCTCGGCAGAATCGGCCGCCCCGACGATCTGGCCGGCATCGCGGTCTATCTGGCAAGCGACGAGGCGGCCTGGACCAGCGGTGGTATCTTCTCCATCGACGGTGGGTATACGGCGGGGTGAGCTGCTTTTCTCCCCCTTGAGGGACCCTTGAGGGGGAGATGGCCGGCAGGCCAGAGGGGTCCCCGCGCGTGAAGCACCAGCCTCCTCCGTCGGCGATAGGAGGCCGCGCGCGGTCGAACCGACCCCCCTCTATCGCCTTCGGCGACATCTCCCCCTCGAGGGGGGAGATCACCTTCAACCGATTTGCATCCCTGCGGTCAGCAATCTCCGCTTGAAGCCGTTTGTGCAACGCGATACGCCGTTGCCGACTTCGACAAGGAGAGACCCGTGACCGCTGCAAAGACCAGAACCGAGACCGATACGTTCGGCCCGATCGAAGTCGCCGCCGACCGTTATTGGGGCGCGCAGGCGCAGCGTTCCCTTGGCAACTTCAAGATAGGCTGGGAAAAGCAGCCGGCGTCGATCGTGCGCGCGCTGGGTATCGTCAAGCGGGCGGCGGCCGAGGCCAACATGGAGCTGAAGCGGCTTGATCCTTCGATCGGCAAGACGATTGTCGAGGCAGCGCAAGAGGTCATCGACGGCAAGCTCAACGACCATTTCCCGCTGGTGGTCTGGCAGACCGGCTCTGGCACGCAGTCCAACATGAACGCCAACGAGGTGATCTCCAACCGGGCGATCGAGATGCTGGGCGGCGTCATGGGCTCGAAGAAGCCGGTGCATCCCAACGACCACGTCAATATGAGCCAGTCGTCGAACGACACCTATCCGACGGCGATGCACATCGCCTGCGCCGAACGCATCGTGCACGACCTGCTGCCGGCCCTGAGACATCTGCACAAGGCGCTCGAAGCCAAGACCAGGGCCTTCGCCCACATCATCAAGATCGGCCGCACGCACACGCAGGATGCCACACCCCTCACGCTTGGCCAGGAATTTTCGGGCTACGCGGCGCAGGTCGCTTCGTCGATCAAGCGCATCGAGCTGACGCTGCCCGGCCTGCAGGAACTGGCGCAGGGCGGCACCGCCGTCGGCACCGGCCTCAACGCGCCGGTCGGCTTCGCCGAAAGGGTGGCGGATCGCATCGCCGCAATCACCGGCATCGCCTTCGTCACCGCGCCGAACAAGTTCGAGGCGCTGGCGGCCCATGATTCCATGGTGTTCTCGCACGGCGCCATCAACGCGGCGGCGGCCGCGCTGTTCAAGATCGCCAACGACATCCGCTTCCTCGGTTCCGGTCCGCGTTCGGGCCTCGGCGAGCTGTCGCTGCCGGAAAACGAACCGGGCTCGTCGATCATGCCGGGCAAGGTCAATCCGACCCAGTGCGAGGCGATGACGCAGGTCTGCGTTCAGGTGTTCGGCAACAATGCAGCCCTCACCTTCGCCGGCAGCCAGGGCCATTTCGAGCTCAATGTCTATAACCCGCTGATGGCCTACAATTTCCTGCAGTCGGTGCAGCTGCTCGCCGACGCTTCGGTTTCCTTCACCGACAATTGCGTCGTCGGCATCGAGGCGCGGGAAGACAACATCAAGGCGGCACTCGACCGCTCGCTGATGCTGGTGACGGCGCTGGCGCCGACCATCGGCTACGACAATGCGGCAAAGATCGCCAAGACCGCGCACAAGAAGGGCACCACGCTGCGCGAGGAAGCGCTCGCGACCGGGCTTGTCAGCGAAGCCGACTATGACCGGCTTGTGCGGCCGGAGGACATGACGCATCCGGGGTAGGACAGTTCGCGAGGGGAGAATTTCCTCCCGTCGCACCCTGACCGAGGCGAATTTTGCGCAGGTCGTCCGATCACGAAAATGTAAGCGCTGTGAACAATGTGTCACCAATCTGACGGCTTTGGTGAACAGTCCGCGTGCTCTATCTCACCGGTATCAACCCTTTTCCGGAGAGAGCCACCATGTCCATCAACACTTCAGCCGCCGGTTCCGGCGCTTCCAATGCCTCAACCACCATCCTCCTCGGCCGCGTCCTGCTTGCGGCCATCTTCCTGCTTTCAGGTTTCGGCAAGCTCACCGCCATCGCCGGCACGGCCGGCTATTTCGGCAGCCTCGGCCTGCCCTTGCCGACCGTAACGGCTATCATCGTCGGCTTGATCGAGCTTCTCGGTGGTCTCGCCATCCTCGTCGGCTTCCAGACCCGGGCCGCGGCCTGGGTGCTCGCGGTTTTCACGGTCGCTACCGGCCTGGTCGCCCACACCGGCTGGGCCGACCAGATGCAGATGATCCAGTTCCTCAAGAACCTCGCCATCACTGGCGGCTTCCTGCTGCTGGCTTCATCGGGCGCCGGTGCCTACTCCATCGACGCCAAGCGCGGCTGAACCTCAAGCCTCGAAATGAAAGCGGCGCGGAATTTTCCGCGCCGCTTTTTCGTTGTCGGTGCAGACGTCTCAGCCGGTTTGATTCCTGCTACGATCCCGGCTTGGCTGTAATCGCCCGGCTCGACCGACAACGGAGGTGAACATGCCCCGCAACGCGCTGCTTCTGCTTTCCCGGCTGCTGCTCGCCGCCCTGTTCGTGCCTTCCGGTTTTCACGCGCTGAGCGACATTGCCGGCACGACGGGCTATTTCGCCGGCCTCGGCCTGCCGCTGCCGACGCTAGCCGCCTGGGGCACGGGACTGTTCGAACTCGTCGCCGGATCGCTCATCCTGGTCGGCTTCCAGACCCGGATTGCGGCGCTGATGCTGGCAGCCTTCTGCATTGTCGCCGGTTTCATCGGCCATTACGGCCAGGGTAGCGGCGACGCCATGCTCGCCTTCCTGCACCAGCAGATGCTGATGAAGGATATCGCCACATCGGGCGGCTTCCTGGCACTTGCCATGGCCGGCGCCGGCGCTTGGTCTGTCGACGGGCGTGGCGCGATTTGATATCTTTGCTTAGACGCGCCCGAGCTGATCGACCCCCACTCCGTCTCGGCTTCGCCGAGCCATCTCTCCCCCGATCGACGGGTAGAGGAAGGGCGCGAGCCTTTTGCCGCCAAACGCTGTTCCAACGAGGCTCCCTTCCTTTCCCTCCGAAGGGGGAAGGTGGCGCTGCGAAGCAGCGACGGATTGGGGGAAGCCGGTCCACAAACGCGAGGCCGCCGACGAGTGAGCACGACCGGGCAGGTCTAATACCCGCTTGAGTCAGATAAGACACGGCCTGCTATCAGGCAGCGCCTATTTCACCGACACGCTCGGACCGCCCTCGACGGCCAGCACCAGCCTGCGGTTGGTGATCCTTGCCAGTTGCGCCAGGCGGCCGGCCGGTCGTTCGCCATACAGGTCGGCCAGCGAAGCCGGCAAGACAAGCGCCAGCACGCCGTTGCCGCGCTGTTCCCATTTCAGCCTGGGCATGATGCCCGGCATCGCCGCCGTCAGCAGGTAGACGACGCGCATCATCGCCGCGAGCACGCGGGCGCGCTCCAGATAACGCGGCGGAGCCAGCGCCTTGATTTCGGGTGCGATGGCTTCGTTGAAGATGCCGTCGTGACGGTAGGCGTTGGCCATTGCCAGGAAGGCGCGACCGGGGTGGTCGACGCCGAAGAAGGACGCGTGGGCAATAATGTTGAGCGATTGCTTGCCGCGATATTCTGGATGCGCGCGCCAGCCGATGTCGGCAAGCAATGCGGCCGCGTGGCGGTAGCGCGCCTCGTCCTCGGTCTCGTCGATGCCGAAGGCGGCAAAGGTCCTGGCGGTCCAGTCGACAAGTTCATGCGCATGGGTGACGGAGCGGGAGCGCAGCCGGGCGAGTTCCTCCGAGGCCGAAATCAATGGATCCGCCTTCTGTTCGGCCTCGTCGAGCAGCGAATAGAGAAAGCCTTCGCGCACGCCGAGCGCCGAGACGATGATCTTCGACGGCTGCATCGCCGCCATGATCTCCTGCAGCACGATGGCGCCATAAGGCAGCAGAGAACGGCGGTTCTTGGAAACGCCTTCGATCCCCTTGACCTTCTCGATCTCGGCCTTGGCCACCTGCTTGAGGAAGTTCGCCGCGCTTTCGGCTGATATCTCGTAATGGTGCATGACGCCAAGCGGATAGTTGGTCATTTCCATGTGCAGGCGGGCGAGATTTCGCCAGGTGCCGCCGACGGCGTAGAAGGGCCTGCCCTGCCCGCCTTTCAAGAGCTTAGCCTTCGCGAGTTCATCACGCGCGATCTTGGCCGCCTGGGCCAGCGAGTTTTTCGCCATGTCCTGCAGGCGCAGGCCGCCCAGCGGCAGCGTTATGCCGTCACCGATTGCTTCGCCGTTGACATCGACCAGTTCGAGGCTGCCGCCGCCCAGATCGCCGGCGATGCCATTGGCTGGATGGAAGCCGGAAATGACGCCAAGCGCCGAATAATAGGCTTCCTGACGGCCGCTGATCACGCGGATCTCGGTCTTGAGGACATCTTCGGCGCGGTGGATGAAATCGGGACCGTTGATAGCCTCGCGGGCGGCGGCGGTGGCAAGCACATACATCTGTTCGGCGCCGGCCTGGTCGGAGAGCGCGCGAAAGCGGCGGAACTCTTCCATCGAACGCGTCACCGCCTCGGGGTCGAGCTTGCCGGTCGAAACGATGCCTCGGCCGAGACCGGCCAGCATCTTTTCGTTGAACAGCATGGTCGGCGAGCGCGACAGCCCCTCATAAACGACCAGACGGATCGAATTCGATCCGATGTCGATGATGGACAGCGGTCGACGGTCCTGCAACCGGCCTTGGGAATTAGACAGCATCAGCCGGACGCTGCGGCGTTCTTCTTGCGTCGCTTGAACTGCGCGATGCGCTTGGGCGCGTGCGACTTCAGCGCGTCGCCCCGTCCCGACAGGCTCGGATTGGTCATGAAATATTCCTGCGCGTTGAACGGTTCCTCGCCCTCCTCCAGCACCACGCGCCGGGAGGTTCCATCAGCCAATACGTCGAAACTTTGCTGATTGTCCATGATGTTGCCAAGCATGATCTGGCCGAGGATCTGTTCATGCACAGTTGGATTGGTGATCGGCACCATGGTCTCGACACGGCGGTCGAGATTGCGCGGCATGAGGTCCGCCGAGGAGATGTAGATGATCGCCCCGTCCGATGGCAGGCCGTGACCATTGCCGAAGCAATAGATGCGGCTGTGCTCGAGAAACCGCCCGACGATCGATTTTACACGAATGTTTTCCGAAAGGCCCGAAACCTGGGGCCGCAGGCAGCAGATGCCGCGCACGACAAGGTCGATCTCGACGCCGGCGCGGCTGGCATCATAGAGCGCGTCGATGACGATCGGGTCGACGAGCGCGTTCATCTTCATCCAGATGCGCGCCGGCTTGCCGTCCACGGCATAGGCAATCTCATCGGCAATGTGCTTCAGGATGCGGCTCCTCAGTGTGAACGGCGAGATCGCCAGACGCATTTCATCCGTCGGCTCGGCATAGCCGGTGATGAAATTGAAGAGCTGGGCGACGTCGCGTGCAATCGTCGGATCGGTGGTGAAGAAGGACAGGTCGGTGTAGATGCGCGCGGTGACCGGATGGTAGTTGCCGGTGCCGAGGTGCACGTAGTTGCGCAATTTGCCGTCCTCGCGCCGCACCACCAGCGACATCTTCGCATGCGTCTTCAGTTCGAGAAACCCGAACACGACCTGCACGCCGGCACGCTCCAGGTCGCGCGCCCAGCGGATGTTGGCTTCCTCGTCGAAGCGCGCCTTGAGCTCGACCAGCGCCGTGACCGATTTGCCGGCCTCGGCCGCATCGACCAGCGCGCGCACGATCGGGCTGTCATTGGAGGTGCGGTAAAGCGTCTGCTTGATCGCCACCACTTCCGGGTCGGCCATCGCCTGGCGCAGGAACTGCACCACCACATCGAAGGATTCATAGGGATGATGGACGACGATGTCCTTCTCGCGGATGGCGGCGAAACAGTCGCCGCCATGCTCGCGAATACGTTCGGGAAAGCGCGGATTGTAGGGCGTGAATTTGAGATCGTCGCGGGGAACGGCGACGATTTCGGAGATCTGGCTGAGCGCCAGTGGACCGGTGAGCACGCTGATGCGGCTCGACGAGACACCAAGCTCGCCGGCGACGAAATCGCGCAGTTCGCCAGGCATCAGCCTGTCGAATTCGATGCGGATGACCGAGCCGCGGCGGCGCCGCTTCAGCGCCGTCTCGAACAGGCGCACGAGATCTTCCGACTCTTCCTCGACCTCGATATCGCTGTCGCGGATGATGCGGAACGTGCCTGAGCCCTTGACCTCATAGCCAGGGAAGAGCTTGCCGATGTACAGGCCGACCGCCTCTTCCAGCGGGATGAAGCGGACATGGCGTTTGCGGTCCGGCAGACGGATGAAGCGCTTGAGCGCCACCGGCAGGCGCAGCAGCGCGCTCATCTCTTCGCCATTCTTGCGATGACGCAATTGCAGCGCCATCGAGAAGCCGAGATTGGGGATGAACGGGAACGGGTGCGCCGGGTCGATCGACAGCGGGGTCAGCACCGGAAACACCTGCTCCTGGAAATGGTCTTCCAGCCAGATTTTCTCGTCCTTGGTGAGCGCGTCGCGGGTGATGGTCTCGATGCCCTCCTTGTTGAGCAGCACGGTGAGCGCTGACAGGCTCTTCTGCTGGTCTTCCTGCAGCCGCTCGACCTCACGCAGCAGCTGTTCCAGCTGCTGTTCGGGGGTGCGCCCGTCAGGACTTTTCAGCACGATGCCTTCGCGCACCTGGCCGGCGAGGCCGGCGACGCGCACCATGAAGAACTCGTCGAGATTGGCGGCCGAGATCGACAGGAAGCGGACACGCTCCAGCAGCGGATGATTGAGGTTCAGCGATTCCTCGAGAACGCGCCGGTTGAACTGCAGCCAGGAAAACTCGCGATTGACGAAACGATCGGGATTGCCGCCTTCCGGACTTGCCGCCTCGACGTTGGTGAATTCGCTCTGCACCGGCTTCAGTTCGTTCATATTCCCGCTCTTCCACACCGTCTGCCGCCAGAGTGCCGCGCGTCCCCTTCAGGACGCGCAAAGGACGCTCTGCCACTCCAAGGCCACGCATGATCCGTTCCGAAAACCGAAGTCGGTTTTCCGGCCATGCGTTAACCGGCTTAACTTATCCTCTGACAGGCTTTTGCGACAGTTTCATTTCATCGAACTTGCAAAGAGGCCTGTTATGATCCAGATGCAGAAGAGACTGCGTTAAGGAGACGACGATGGCAGGCGGTTCCATTCCCCATTTCCAGAACGATGCGGGCTACCCGGCTATCGACATCGGCGTCAAGGAATTCATGTGCACGGGCGCCAACCCGCCATTCGATCACCCGCACGTGTTTCTCGATATGGGCGACGACAATGAAAAAGTTTGCCCCTATTGCTCGACGCTCTACCGCTATTCGCCCAAGCTGAAGGCGACGGAAACGCTGCCGGCCGGCTGCATCTATATCGACCAGGCTGCCTGATTCTTTCGCGACAAGCTCGATGAACGACATACGTTCCCGGCAAGTCCTCATCGCCGGGGCCGGCGTCGC
Organism: Mesorhizobium sp. M1406; assembly: GCF_040317555.1. Taxonomy (NCBI): domain Bacteria; kingdom Pseudomonadati; phylum Pseudomonadota; class Alphaproteobacteria; order Hyphomicrobiales; family Phyllobacteriaceae; genus Mesorhizobium; species Mesorhizobium sp. M1406. The sequence goes on from NZ_JAMYKW010000003.1 coordinate 20,040, forward strand.
CGGGTTGACCGCAGCGCTTGCTTTCGCCAAACGCGGCTATTCCGTGCAGGTGTTCGAACAGGCGCAGCGCCTGGAAGCGGTCGGCGCGGGCCTCCAGCTTTCTCCCAACGCGACGCGCATCCTTCGCCAGCTTGGCGTGCTCGACCGTCTGCTGCCGGCAGCAGTGCGGCCCGAGGCCGTAGTGCTGAAGGACGCCGCGACCCTCCGTGAACTGGCACGCGTGCCGCTCGGACAAGCCGCCGAGGCCCGCTGGCAAGCACCCTATCTCGTCGCCCACAGGGCCGATCTGCAGAGTGCACTGATGGCGCGTGCCAACGAGATCGCCGAGATCGAGATCGTCACTGGCGCGCGCATCGACAGTGTTGCCACGGGCACCCATGGCATCACCGCGACGGCCGAGATCGACGGCAAGACCATCACGGCCGAGGGGTTCCTGCTGGTCGGCGCCGATGGCGTCTGGTCATCGGTGGGCGGGCTTGTCGATTCGGCCAAGGGGTCGGCCTCGCCAAGAAGCCGCTTTTCCGGCGAACTGGCCTGGCGCACGACCATTGCCGCGCAGAGTGCCGCAGGGCAGGCTTTCGCGGCGATCGGCGCTCCGGACTGCGTCACCACCTTCCTGCACCCGGGCTTCCATATGGTCGCCTATCCCGTCAGCAAGGGTGACGCATTCAATCTCGTCGCCTTCACCAAGGGCGAACGCATTGCCGAAGGCTGGTCCGGCCATGCCGATCCCGGCATCCTCGCAGGCGCGGTGCGCGGCGCCGCGCCTGGCCTTGCAAGACTGGTGGAAGTGGCTGGCCCGTGGCTGACCTGGCCGCTCCATACGGTCGACCAGAAGCGACCCTGGACAACGCCGGACGGCATCGCACTGATCGGCGACGCCGCACATGCGATGACCCCGTTCGCGGCGCAAGGCGCGGCCATGGCCATCGAGGATGCGGCGACACTTGCCGGTATCATTGCCGACTCCCCTGCCCATCCGGCACGAAGCCTGCAAATCTGGGAGAACCTGCGGCGGCCGCGCGTCGCCAGGGTCGCACGCCGAGGCGCCATCAACCGCCTTGCCTGGCATGCCGCGGGTCCAGTGGCTGTCGCGCGAAATCTGTTCCTGAAAATGCGCTCGCCGGAAAAGCTCGCGGCGGATTTGGACTGGCTCTACGGCTGGCAGCCGGAGGCTGTTGTCAGGCGTTGACAGGCCGGCGGGACAGCACCCCCCTCTGTCCTGCCGGACATCTCCCCCGCAAGGGGGGAGATCAGCTGTCGCCCCTGCTTTCGCCAATCACCGACGTCGCGAAATGAAGTGAGGCGTCGCAACTGCCAATCTCCCCCCTTGCGGGGGAGATGTCCGGCAGGACAGAGGGGGGTGTGAAGGAACGCGACGCTTGCCAATTCGCGGAATGCCCCCGCTAATTATACAGCCGCATCGACAGGCCAAGCGATACAGGCAGCGGATTCCACCAGCCGGTGCGCAGGCCGGCGGTGCGCAAGGCGGCCGCCGTCCAGGTGTTGCAGCCGACCAGTGCATTGAAATGGCCGTTGGCTTCGTAAAAGCCGTCGAACCTGGAATAGGCCGCGTCCGAAACAAGGATCGGACCCTTCGGCCCCCGCTGGAAACTCGCATCGATGAAATCGAGCAGCGCCGCGAACCGATCCTCACCGATGTCGAACCCTCGCGACGTCCGGGCGCGATTCGACGATGTCACCGAAGACATCGACATGCATGACCGAAGCGTCGAGGGTCAGTGCCTTCATCACCGGCACTGCCTTCAACTCAGACCATGTCGGCGTCTCCAGATAGAAGGCGCGGCCGACCCAGCCGAAGACGATGTAGCGGACCTCAGGGGCATCCGCCGGTATGCCGGCGTCGGCCAGGAAATGGAAACGCTGGCGCACGGCATCGTTGACCGGAATGGCAATGTCCGTGTGGATCGGGTTCTTCAGCACCAGGATGCGATGCGTGTTGGCGGGTGCTGCCGCGACGGCCGGCCGCCACAGCGGGCGCGGCACGAGAGCGCCCATCGTCACAGCGAGCGCAATGACGATCAACAGAAGACCTAGAAAACGTCCCAGCCTTTTCATGAATGGCGGCCCCTGCAAACGCGTCCGGCGCAACACATCTGCCCACCTCCTGGCGGTCCATACGAAAAAAGCCCGGCCAAGGTTTCGGCCGGGCTTCTTCCGTCTGTGGAAAAACAATCAGTGCAGGATCTGCGACAGGAACAGCTTCGTGCGCTCGTGGCGCGGGTGGTCGAAGAACTCGGCCGGCGTGTTCTGCTCGACGATCTGGCCCTGATCCATGAAGATAACGCGGTTGGCGACCTTGCGGGCAAAGCCCATCTCGTGGGTGACGCACAGCATGGTCATGCCTTCTTCGGCAAGGCCAACCATGGTCTCCAGCACCTCCTTGATCATTTCCGGGTCGAGCGCCGAAGTCGGCTCATCGAACAGCATGATGCGCGGGTTCATGCACAGCGAGCGGGCGATCGCCACGCGCTGCTGCTGGCCGCCCGACAGCTGGCCGGGATATTTGTGGGCCTGTTCCGGGATCTTGACGCGCTTGAGGAAATGCATGGCGATTTCCTCGGCCTGCTTCTTCGGCGTCTTGCGCACCCAGATCGGCGCCAGCGTGCAGTTCTCGAGGATGGTCAGATGCGGGAACAGGTTGAAGTGCTGGAACACCATGCCCACCTCGCGGCGGACCTCGTCGATCTTCTTGAGATCGTTGGTCAGTTCCTTGCCGTCGACGATGATCTTGCCCTTCTGGTGCTCTTCCAGACGGTTGATGCAGCGGATCATCGTCGATTTGCCGGAGCCCGAAGGGCCGCAGATGACGATACGCTCGCCGCGCATCACTTTCAGATTGATGTCCTTCAGCACATGGAATTCGCCATACCATTTGTGCATGGCGATGATGTCGATGGCGACATCGGTGGTGGAAATCTGCATCTTGGCGGCGTTGACCTTGATCTCTTCCGCGCTAACGGCATTTTCGGTGGCCATGACAGGGTCCCCTTGTTCTTTTGTTTAGCGTTTGTGGCCGGTGTCGAGCCGACGTTCGGTGAACATTGAATAGCGCGACATGCCGAAGCAGAACAGCCAGAAGACGAAGGCCGCGAAGATCAGGCCAGACCTGGCCGTCTGCGCCGTTGCCCAGTTTGGGTCGGAGAAGTTCTGCTTCACAATGCCGAGAAGGTCGAACATCGAGATGATGATGACCAGGCTGGTGTCCTTGAACATGCCGATAAAGGTGTTGACGATGCCCGGGATCACCAATTTCAGTGCCTGCGGCATGATGATGAAATACATCTTCTGCCAATAGCCGAGGCCGAGCGAATCCGCACCTTCATACTGCCCCTTGGGGATCGCCTGCAGTCCGCCGCGCACCACTTCGGCCATATAGGCGGCGGCAAACAGCGACACGCCGATCAAAGCGCGCAGGAACTTGTCGAACGAGACGCCGGCCGGCAGGAACAGCGGCAGCATGACGCTGGCGAAGAACAACACGGTGATCAGCGGGATGCCGCGCACCGTCTCGATGAAAACGACGCACAGCGTCTTGATGATCGGCATCTTGGAACGGCGGCCGAGCGCCAGCACGATGCCCAGCGGCAGCGACACGGCAATACCGACGAAGGACAGGCTGAGCGTCACCAGCAGCCCGCCCCACAGCGAGGTTTCGACATGCGGCAGGCCGAACATGCCGCCGACCAGCAGGATGAAAGCGACGATCGGCAGTGCAAAGAACAGCAGAATCGCATTCAGGCCCTTGCGCGGCACCTTCGGGATAAGCATCGGCACCAGCAGCGCCACGAACAGGATGGCGACCAGGATCGGACGCCAGCGCTCCTCGATCGGGTAGCGCCCGAGCATGAACTGGCCGAATTTGGCATTGACGAAAGCCCAGCAGGCGCCGGTCCAGCCATCCGGCTGGACGCCGCCTTGCGCAACCGTGGCGCACACGGTCCGGTCCGGTCCGGTCCACACAGCGTTGATGAATGCCCAGTTGATGATTTGCGGCAGGATCATCGCCACCAGGGCGATGCCGACGATGGTCATAATGGTGTCGCCGGTGGAAGCGATCAGGTTCCTGCGCACCCACGCACCGAAACCCGCGACGCCGGCAGGCGCTGGCTGCGCCAGCGCCATTTCGCTGCGCACCCAGGACATATCATGTTCTTGCATGTCCTTACCTCACCTCTCCACCAGCGCCATCTTGGCGTTGAACCAGTTCATCACAAGCGAGGTCAGAAGGCTGATGGCCAGATAGATCACCATCATGATCACCACGCCCTCGACAGCCTGGCCGGTCTGGTTCAGCACCGTACCGGCGGTCGCCGTCAGGTCCGGGTAGCCGATGGCGATGGCGAGCGACGAGTTCTTGGTCAGGTTGAGATACTGGCTGGTCAGCGGCGGAATGACGATGCGCATGGCCTGCGGCACGACGACCAGCCGCAGGATCGATCCGGGCCGCAGCCCCAACGCACCGGCAGCTTCCGTCTGGCCCGTGCTGACACCCCTGATGCCGGCGCGTACGATCTCGGCAATGAAGGCGGCGGTATAGCAGGACAGCGCCAGATACAGCGACAGGAACTCGGGCCTGACCTGGAAGCCGCCGGTCAGGTTGAATGTCGATTGCTTGGGGTAATCGAAACTCAAGGGGAAGCCGCTCAGCGCATAGGCGAGCAGCGGCAGCCCGACGATCACCGCGGCGGACGTCCAAAACACCGGAAATTGCTGGCCGGTCGCCATCTGCCGCTGCCGCGCCTTGCGCGCGACGAACCACGCCATGGCGATGCCGACAAGCAGAGCGACGAAGATCAGCCACGAGCCGTCGCCCCAGACGGCGCGTGGAAAATAGAAGCCGCGCTGGTTGAGGAAGGAGCCGAACGGCAAATTGATGCTCTCGCGCGGCGGCGGCAACACGGCAAGCACGCCGGAATACCAGAAGAAGATGACCAGCAGCGGCGGGATGTTGCGGAACACCTCGACATAGACCGTGCAGATCTTCCTGATCAGCCAGTTTTGCGAAAGCCGGCCGATGCCGACAATGAAGCCGATGATTGTCGCGGTGATTATGCCGACGACGGCGACGATCACGGTGTTGAGGAAACCAACCAGGATGGCACGGCCATAGGTCGAATCCGATGAATAGGCGATGGCGCTTTCGCTTATGTCGAAGCCGGCGCGGCCCTTGAGGAAGCCGAAGCCCGACGCGATGTGCAGCCGGGTCAGATTGTCGATGACGTTGTGGGCAATCCACCAGACGCCAGCCACCAGCACGACGACGACCACCGCCTGGAAGAATACGCCCCGGACCCTCGGATCGTTGATGAAGGAACCGCGGCTGGGCTCCTCGCGAAGAACTTCCTGCGATGCCATTCGACCGTCCCCTGGAAAGAGAAACCGGGAAGCAGACGACCTGCCTCCCGGATCACATTTCGATCAGCGGATCGGCGGAGCGTACTGCAGGCCACCCTTGGTCCACAGCGCGTTGATGCCGCGCGCGATCTTCAGCGGGCTGCCCGAACCGACATTGCGTTCGAACATTTCGCCATAATTGCCCACGGCCTTGACGATGTTGACGACCCAGTCGTTGGAGACGCCGAGATCGGTACCGATCTTGGTATCGGCTTCCTGGCCAAGCACGCGCTTGATCTCCGGGCTGGGCGAGTTCTTCATTTCGTCGACATTGGCCTTGGTGATGCCAAGCTCTTCCGCCTGCAACAGTGCGAAATAGGTCCACTTGACGATGTGGTACCACTGGTCGTCGCCCTGGCGCACGGCCGGTCCGAGCGGCTCCTTGGAGATGATCTCGGGCAGCACGACGTGGTCGGCCGGCGAGCCCAGCGTCAGGCGGATGCCGTAGAGGCCCGACTGGTCGGTGGTGTAGACGTCGCAACGGCCGGCGTCATAGGCGGCGTTGACCTCTTCCAGCTTTTCGAAGACGACCGGATTGTACTCCATCTTGTTGGCCTTGAAATAGTCGGCCAGATTGAGTTCGGTGGTGGTGCCGCTCTGCACGCAGACGGCGGCGCCGGAAAGCTGCAACGCCGAATTGACGCCCGGCAGCTTCTTGGCATTGATCATGAAACCCTGGCCGTCATAGTAGGTGACGCCGATGAAATTCAGGCCAAGCGCCGTGTCGCGGTTGATGGTCCAGGTGGTGTTGCGCGACAGGATGTCGATCTCGCCGGACTGCAGCGCGGTGAACCGCTCCTTGGCGCTGAGCGGCGTGAACTTGACCTTGGTGCCGTCACCAAAGACGGCGGCCGCGACAGCGCGGCAGAAATCCGCATCGATGCCTTGCCAGTCACCCTTGTCGTCCGGCGCCGAGAAGCCGGCCAGGCCTGTCGAGACGCCGCACTGGATGAAACCCTTCGCCTTGACGGTATCGAGCGTGGCCGCCGACGCGGCCGACACCATCAACCCAAGCGTGGCGGCGCCAAGAATGCCGATAGCAATATGTTTCATGACCCACAGACCCTTTTCTCTGTTTTTCAGGGCAAACCCTGACCTTTTTCCCGTGTGAATGCAGTTCCCGTTCCGGCCCATTCCCGGAACCCCGCATCGGTAACCGACGCGCAGCCTCCCATTCACGAATGTCATCGAAGGCGATAATTCCTGTGAGGTCAAGGGAAATGACCGAAACCGAAGGAGTTTGAAAACCGATTGCCGCAAATGCCTGAATTGCAGACAAACGCGCCCGCGAATTAGTCAGCAGCGCAAATAAAGACGGCAAAGCTCATACAACGCAAATGCAGGCCGCGGCAGGCGAGATTCATCCCAGGCAATACCTCGGCGTTACTGACCCGGCGCAATGGTATCCAACGCATATTGGGCGGTTGCGAGCCAATATCGCCTTGAGACAAGGATCGTTTTCAAAGCGCCCGAAAGACGAGCCAGGTTCCGATAGCAGCCATCAACGCGCCGGAAACGCGCGGGATCAACTGCCCGGTCGGGACCGTTTTCTCCAGCAAGACAAGGATGGCGATGCCGGCGATCCAGAGCACGTTCATGACGCCGCCGACGAACAGCAGAGCCATCAGCGCCCAGCAGCAACCGAGACAATAGGCGCCATGATCGACGCCGAGCCGAAGTGCGCCGAGCGGAGCGGAGCGGAACCCGCCATGGCTGGTCAGGAACGCGATCGGCGCCTGACATTGGCGCAGGCAGACGCCCTTGATCGGCGTCCATTGATAGAGACCAGCGGCGATCAGGACGAGCCCACCGAGGATCGCGCTGTCGGTCGCCATCGAGGGATCGAGCAGGGCAAGACGGGCGAGCAGCCATTGCGCACCGGTCGCCACGATGCTGAACACGACCCAGACGGCGAGGTAGCCGGCAAAAAACCATCCCGTCGAAGCGAAAGGCCGGCCATCCGCCTGCGCCTTGCGACCGACGCCGGCATAGAGCAGCAACATCGGCGCGGCCGAAGGCGTCATCATGCCGACCATCATCACCGCCCACATCGTGAAGATGAAAGCGAAATCGGCCGATGCCCAGGCCCGGAAACCGGGCGCCACGGCGGCGCCCATATCCATGCCGCCCATGTTCGACATGTCCACTCCGGCCATGTCACTGCCCGCGCTGTCCGGCAAGGGGGAGCCGGGCATGACCATGTAGGCGGCGAGCCACAGCACGTAGGCCCAGGCGAGCACGGCAATCACGACGAGCGCGGCCGTTACGACCGCGCGGTCGCGCCGCAGCACCGCCTCGAGGGCCGTGTCGGTCATTGGATCAGGTCAATGCACGATGCCGCTCTGCGTGAGATGCAGATTGGCGAAATGGCTGTGCGAATCGGCTAGTTCGAACTTGATTGGGCCCGTCGTCTTGGTCCAGCCACGCCCGACTTCGGCGATCGCGTATTCGAAGCCGTGCGGCAGGTCGATGCGCGCCCGGTGTTCCGCGCCGGTGACCGGATTCTTGATCGGCTCGCCATGGCCGTCGGTTACGCCGTTGACGTGCAGCCGCGCGGTTCGCGCGCCGACATCGACCTTGAATTCGATCGGGGCAAAGATCGGATCGTGGAATTTCTCCAGCGTGGTCGAAAAGACCTGGAATATCGTCGCACCTGGTTCGGTATCCAGACCGCCCAATATGCGAAGCAGCGCACCACGCTGGGCCTCGGTCGCCCTCTCGTCGATAACCACAGCGGCTTCGCCCCTGCCCTCGTGTATGGCGCCGGGCCAGCGGAAAATCCCGACGAACCGCAATCCGTCGAGCTTGGTGTCGCCGTGATGGCCACTCTCGATTTCCATGCCAGCAACCGCTTCACAGAAACCGTATGTCGGCATGGCGTTGAACTGGCACGGGCAGCCATAGGCGCAGTTGCAGTTGGTGAATTCGCGCGCCTTCATTGTCCATTTGACGTCGGGCATGGCATTCCTCCCCTTGCCGCGCACACGCTTCGTGAACGCGATCCGGATCGTGGAGGACCAGAAGGACAACCGGCAACAACCATCCGGCAGCATCTGATCGAAGCAATCCGGCGATTAATATTAGCAGACGATTATATATCTTTCGCAATCGTCCACAATAGGGCGATCGGCGGAGATAGGGCTCCGAACTCAGGTTACAAAAGACCAGTTCGGTGGTGTTGGCAGTTTTTGTGCCGGCAGCTTTTCACGATAGGAATTTTTTCTTGATTCCATGACCTCAGCTATGGTACATATTCGTCCATGGTGCTGATTTGCGCCAGTGACCCGCCGCACAGGCGGGTTTTTCATTTGACGCTCCGTCAGCCAACGCGCCGGCGAAGGCTGCGAGGGAACCCGTTAGCCCGAGTTCGTTGCCCTGTCGGCGGAGACTGGCGCTGTTGCCTACAACGCACCGCCGGGGTCGCGTCACTCCCCGCATCGCCACCGTCTGCCGCGACGAATTGGCATATTCGAAGTCCATCCCCTGGCGGCCGGTGGCTGTTGCACGGTCCATGACGCCGCACTATGGCTAGCGGCTTGTCAACAAGGCGACGCGGAATGGCGAAAGACGGCAGCGAACACTTTAGCGGCGGGATGGGCATCAACACGCGGCTTGCCCATTCAGGCAACAATCCGCATGACTATTTCGGCTTCGTCAATCCGCCGGTGGTGCATGCCTCGACCGTGCTTTTTCGTGACGCGGCTTCGATGGCGGCACGCAGCCAGAAATACACCTACGGCACGCGCGGCACGCCGACGACCGATGCCCTTGCCCACGCCATAGACGCGCTGGAAGGCTCGGCCGGCACGATCGTGGTGCCATCGGGCCTGGCGGCGGTGACCGTGCCGCTGCTCGCCTTCGTGTCGGCGGGCGACCATCTGCTGATCGTCGATACCGTCTATCACCCGACCCGCAACTTCGCCGACACGATGCTGAAGCGGCTGGGCATCGAGGTCGAATACTACGCTCCCGAGGTCGGCGCCGGCATCGCGGCGTTGATCAAGTCCAACACCAAGGTGGTGTTCACGGAATCTCCAGCGTCCAATACGTTCGAGGTGCAGGACATCCCGGCCATCGTCAAGGCGGCGCACGCCGCGGGCGCCATCGTCATGATGGACAACACCTGGGCGACGCCGCTGTATTTCCGTCCACTGGACCACGGCGTCGACATCTCGATCCATGCGGCGACGAAGTACCCGGCCGGCCATTCCGACGTGCTGCTGGGCACGGTGTCGGCCAATGAGAGCTGCTGGAAGCATCTCTATGAAAGCTTCTGCACGCTTGGCTGCTGTGCCGGACCCGACGACGTCTACCAGGTGCTGCGCGGCCTGCGCACCATGGGCGTGCGCCTGGAGCATCATCAGCGCAGCACGCTCGCCATCGCCTCCTGGCTCGAAGGCCAGAAAGGCGTGGCGCGCGTGCTCCACCCTGCCCTACCCAGCCACCCGGACCACGATTTGTGGAAGCGCGACTTCTCCGGTTCGAGCGGCATCTTTTCCATCGTGCTTGCCGGCGGCGGCCAGAAGCAGCAGCACGCCTTCCTCGACGCACTGCGGATCTTCGGCCTCGGCTATTCCTGGGGCGGCTATGAGAGCCTTGCCGTGCCGGTCTGGCTCGGCGACCGCGTTGTCGCGAAAGCGCCCTATGAGGGTCCGTTGATCCGCCTGCAGATCGGCCTCGAGGATGTCGACGACCTGAAGGCCGACATTTCGCGCGGCCTGACCGCCGCGGCGGCTGCGTAGCGGAATTCTATTCCCTCAAACTGCTGTTTCCCGGATCAGTTTGGCTTTCAAATCCAATGTTGCCGCGTCATTGCGGTGCGAACAGTACACTTTCGACTTCCCCTGGAATACGGCAGAGTTTTTCGACGTCATGGCCTTCCGCCTCTTTGTTCCCATTCTTGCCGGCGCGACGCTGCGCGAGCGCCTTGTCGCCTGCATCGGCGCGACGATCGGCATTGCACTCACCGGCGTCATCGCCAGCCTTGTGCTCGGCAACGGTCCGCATGTGCCGCTGCTGGTGGCGCCGATGGGGGCGTCGGCCGTGCTCCTGTTCGCCGTCCCCGCCAGCCCGCTGGCGCAGCCATGGTCGATCATCGGCGGCAACACGATATCGGCACTGGTCGGCGTGATCGTGGCGCATTTCATCCACGAAACCGCGCTTGCCAGCGGCATCGCGGTGGCACTGGCCATCGCCGGCATGTCGTTCACGCGCTGCCTGCATCCACCGGGCGGAGCCGCCGCCCTGACCGCGGTGCTGGGAGGGCCCGCCGTCATCAGCGCCGGCTTCCTGTTCCCATTCGTGCCGGTGGCGCTGAACTCGATCCTGCTGGTGGCGCTCGGCTACGGCTTCCACAGACTGGCCCGGCGCAATTATCCGCATGTGCCGGTTGCAGCACCGACGAATAGCCATGGCACCAGCGATCCGCCTGCACAGTCGCGCGTCGGCTTCCGGTCCGAAGACATCGATGCCGCGCTTGGCGCACTCGACGAGACATTCGATATCGATCGCGGCGATCTCGACCGGCTGCTGCGGCAAGTCGAATTGCAGGCGATGGTGCGCGCGCACAAGACCGTTCTGTGTGAGGACATCATGTCGCGCGATGTAATCTCGGTCGACGCACACACCTCAGCCGAGGCGGCGCGCCAATTGCTGCTCGACCACAACATCCGCACCTTGCCGGTCGTCAACGCGGAGGCAAGGCTGGCGGGCACCGTGGGATTGCGGGAACTGACCCTTGCCTCAGGCACGGTTGGATCCGTGATATCGCCGGCGGCGACAGCCGCCGCCGATTTCGCCGCCATGGGTCTGCTGCCCGTGCTCACCAATGGCCGCAGCCATGCGGTGATCATCGTCGACGACGACGAGCGGATTCTCGGGCTGATCACCCAGACCGATCTCCTGGCGGCCACGGCGCGCCTGCAGGCTGCTGACAAGCCTTCATTGGATGCGGTAGCTTAACCCCGCCGGACCCGGAGAAAGATCTTCGGGAACCTTTTGCCGGCAACAGCGTCCAATCTCTCAATCTCAGCATGCCGAACACATCGCCGGCATGCTGAAGCAAGGACCGGGAGCATGCCGAAACGCAATCTGTGGATTGCGTTGATGCTGGCCGGCGGTATCGTCCCGGCGCAAGCTGAAACCATCCAGGTCACCATCGACAAACTGGTGTTCTCGCCGGCCGCCGTCGAGGCGAAGGTCGGCGACACGATCGAGTGGGTGAACAAGGACGCGTTCGCCCACACGGCCACTTTGAAAGGTGGCTGGGAGGTGACGATCCCGCCGAAGAAATCCGCGAGCCTGACATTGAAAGCCGCGGGATCGGTCGACTATTTCTGCCGCTTTCACCCCAATATGAAAGGCCGGCTGGTGGTGGCGCCCTGATCCGACGCCAGCGAGGCTCGCCTGGGCTCGTCAGGCCGCGCGATATGCGTCCATGTGCCCTTATGGCGCGGCTCGCGCCGCTCGATCCAGGCATCGAGCCCTTCGCGCAAATCGGCTGTCGAGGCCATGCGGGCGAACTGCTCGGCCTCGACCAGCAGGCCGTCGGCGATGCTCTGGTTGAGGCCGCGCGCCACCGCCGTGAGGATGCTCGCGATCGCCAGATCGGAGTGCCGCAGGATACGCCTGGCCAGGCCGATTGCGGCCGGCATCAAATCGCCATGCGGCACCACCTCGTTGACGAGGCCAAGTTCGAGAGCGCGCCGCGGCGGGAACCAATCGCCGGTCAAAAGCAGTTCCAGCGCCCGCTTGCGCCCTGCGAGCCTGGGCAAGCGCTGCGTTCCACCAAAAGTCGGCGGCATCGCAAGGTTGATTTCCGGCTTGGCGAACAAAGCCCGGTCGCTGGCAATGGCCAGCGGCACCGCCTCGGTGATTTCGCAGCCGCCACCAAAGGCAATGCCGTTGACGGCGGCGATGACGGGTTTGCGGAAGGCTTCCAGCCTTGCCGTCAGGCGCTGCCCGCGCATGACGAAGTCCCGCATCGCGACATCGACGCCAAGCGCCACGCTGGCCGAGAACTCGGCGATGTCGCCACCCGCCGAAAACGCCCGCTCCCCTGCTCCGGTAAGAATGACCGCCCGGACGCCGTCGTCGATTTCAATGTCGTCGAGGATCGCAAGCAGGCGATCGATCAGGGCATAGTTCAGCGCATTGAGTTTCTCCGGCCGGTTGAGGGTGAGGATGGCAATCCCATCCCTGGTCTCGTTGAGGACAAGATCGGTCATTGGCTCTTCCTTCTCCATCATGCTGATGGCCGGAAGACTATGCCCTTTGGCGCTTGTGTATATTCACTAGTCGGTATACTTAAGCTCATGCCTGACGCACAAAGCCCCACCCGCAAACGCATTGTCGATGCCGCGACCAGGCTCTTCTACGCCGAAGGAATCGGTCGCGTCAGCGTCGATGCCGTCGCCGAGGCGGCGGGTCTCACCAAGCGGACGCTCTACTACCATTTCAAGAGCAAGGACGACCTCATCGCCGCATATCTCGATGGCCGCGACCAACCCAATCTGAAGCGGATGGCCGGCTGGTTCGATGCTGCCGAAGGCGGCGCGGATCGCAAGGTCGAGGCGATCTTTACCAATCTGGCACGGGCCGCCCGCCATCCGAAATGGAAAGGATGCGGTTTCCTGCGCACGGCCGCGGAACTCGCCTCGATGCCCGGACATCCGGCGATCAAGGTCGGGTCGCGGCACAAGTTGAATTTCGAAACATGGCTGGCTGGCGAATTGTCCGATCGCGGCGTCGGGGAGCCGCAAGCCTTGGCGCGCGAGATCGTAGTCCTGATCGACGGCTCGTTTTCGATCATGCTGATCCACCGCAACCCCGATTATATCGAGGCGGCCGGCCGCGCCGCGGCGACGCTTGTGCGGGCGCGGACTTCAAGCGACTAGATCTAGAACCCAAGCGCCAGCCATGCGGTGCCGGCCGCCAGCGTTATCAGCGTCAAGGGCAAGCCTACCTTGAAGAAGGCGCCGAATGACAGCGGCGTGCCGGCGGCCCGTGCCTGTTCGGCGACGATCAAATTGGCGACCGAGCCAAGCAGCGTGAAATTGCCGGCCAGCGTCGAGCTCATGGCGACCACCAGCCAGGCGCGCTCGGGGTTTTCGAGGCCGGGAATGAAAGGCCGCAGCGCCAGCACTGCCGGGACATTGCTCATGATGTTGGAGAGCACCGCGGTGAAGCCCGACAGGCGCCAGACATCGTCCAGCCCGAGGTTCTTTGCCGAGGCGATCATGTCTGATGTAAGCAGCGTCTTTTCGGCGCCGGCGACCACAATGAACAGGCCGGCGAACATGAACAGCAGCGGACCGTCGATCTCGCGGTAGATGCGTTCCGGCTTGATGGCGCGGGTGAGCAAGAGGATCGCGCCGCCGACGAGTGCCGCCTTGGCGACGGGCACACCAGCGAAGAAGGCAATTGCCAGTCCGATGCACACCACCACCGCCTTCAGCACCTGCCGCTTGTGCATGCGGCCACGCGAGACCTCGGGCGTCAATTGGACCTTACGGGCGAATTCGGCCCGGTAGACGACGCGGATGATGACAACGACCGCGACGAGGCCGAACAGAGCAACCGGAGCGAGCGCCGCCGAAAAGGCCGGATAGGAAATGCCCGACAGCGCGCCGATGACCATGTTTTGCGGATTGCCGGTGATGGTGGCGACGCTGCCGCAATTCGACGCGGTGGCGGTGGCGATCAGATAGGGGATCGGGTTGCGCTTGATGACGCGTGTAACGTGGACGACGATCGGCGCCATGACAAGGCAGATGGCGTCGTTGACCAGGAAGGCCGACAGCACGCCGGTCAGCAGCGTCACCATCACCAAAAGCATGAAGGGCGCATGCGCGTGCTCGATGGCGATGGCGCCAAGGCCGCGAAAGGCGCCCGACACTTTCAGATGCGCCACCACGATCATCATGCCGAGCAGAAGCGTGATGGTGTCGAAATTGATCGCCCGGTAGGCGTCCTCCATGCTGAGCGCGCCGATGGCGATCATCGCGGCCCCGCCGAGCAACGCGATCCCCGCCCGGTCAAGGCGCAGGCCGGGGATGCGGCCAATGGCGACACCGGCATAAGTCAGGACAAGGATCAGCAGAGCCGCCGCGCTCATCAATGTCATGCGAAGAAGGCCCTGCTCGATTTCGTCCAGCCCCGGCAGGGCTCCGGACACCACCTTTAGCGTGATGTCGGCAAAGCGAAAGCGCCGTCTACTTCAAAGCCTTCACAAATCAGTGGGCTGTCCGAGTGCCCAAGGTTCTTGTCCGCAATTGTAAAAGGACGCGACGGTTTCTAGGGTGCGATGGCCACCCATGATCGGGCTACTCTCAATGCACCGTAGTGACGCTGGGTTGAGGCACCGGGGCGGCCGCCGCCGGATCGAAGCTGACCTGATCGCGCCCGTTCGACTTGGCCGTGTAAAGCCTTCTGTCTGCAGCGGAGAAGATTTCCTGATAGGTGATCGGGCCGGTAAAACTCGTGCCGCCGATGCTGACGGAAAGCGGGCAAGGTCTGCCACCGGGCGAAAAGTCCATCTCTTTGATACGCCGGCGGATGCTTTCGGCAACCACCCAGGATTGCGAGGGATCCACGCCGGGAAGAAACACGCCGAATTCTTCGCCGCCGATGCGGCCGACAATATCGCCGCCACGCAGTTGCCCTTTGATCGCCTGCGCTATCAGCTTGAGCGCCTGGTCGCCGCAGTCATGGCCCAGGCGGTCGTTGATCAACTTGAAGTGGTCGGCGTCGATGATCAGCAGCGCGCCCGAACGGGTCTGCTCCTGCTTGCGGGTCTGCTCGAGATAGGCCTCGACCAGCATCGAGAAGGCACCACGGTTCAGCACCGCCGTCAGGCTGTCGGTCGCGGCAATGACGCTGAGGTCGCGCTGCGCGATGGCCAACTGGCGGATCTTCCACATGAGGAAAAACAAAAACGAGCCGCCCAGCACCAAAGGCAGCATCAGGTCGGTCATCTGCGCCCGCCACACGGCCTCGCGCGACAGATAGGGGAAATTGAAAGAATCGACGAAGAACGCCACGGCAATGAAGAATGCCGTACCGGCGATGGTCACAGTGATCACCCTGCCCCAACCCGTCGGCGACAGATCAATCCTCATCGCGTTCAACTCCGTTAGTCGCCGCTACCATGACGGACCAACGCAAACAAATTGATAAGACTTTCCCTCCAATTGAATATCGGGCGGCAAGGCAACGGCCGCCGACGGCGGCCGCGCTGGCTCTCGCGATCAGAACTTCGGGCTGATGGAGGGAAATGTCAGCGGTTGGACGCCTGTTCGCCCAGCGTCTCGACAACGAAGGATGCCGCGATTAGATCGTCGGCATCCAGCCGTAGGGAGCCGTCGCCCGGCCCCATGATGGCGGCGACCTTGTGAAACGTTTTCATCTCATGGTCGGAAATTTCCGCATCCTGCATTCTCGCCCTGAGTTCAGCGATACGCCGCCCCAACGAAGGGGACGTTCCAATTTCACGTTTCGACATAGCCTGGCTTCTCCTCCCCCAACCCGCGCTTGTTTTGCCCCACCCATTCGCCGGCCCGCACATTGCCTTTTTAATAGGCACCGCGAATACAAGGCCCCGAACGCGTTATGAGAGCTAAGGTTCCAACCCTGCCAGATCACGAAATAATTCCGGAGCGCCGCGCCGAATGGGCTGCAAGTCCAGACTGGATTCCCTGCTGCATAGAGTTGCGGCGCTGACAGTCGCTGGATGCCAGGGCTTGCGGCATTGATCAGACCACCGGCACAAGTCTTTGAAATTACTGGCGATCCCGACAGGATTCGAACCTGTGACCATCGGCTTAGAAGGCCGGTGCTCTATCCAGCTGAGCTACGGGACCGCTGGCCGGCCTTTGGGCCGGCTGGATGCTTGACGCTGGCCGCCGTTCAATGCGTCCAGGGCGTTCTGCGGTCATAGCGGAAATTCTCCGCATAGGAAATCTGGCGGCGCTTGGTCTCTTTCGGCTCCTCGACGCGGTAGGCGAGTGCTTCCTTTTCGGCGTAGGCCACCGCCTCTTCGCGCGTATCGAAGGTGAGCCTGATCTGGCTTCTCATGTCTCCCGACGTCGTATAGCCCATCAGCGGGTCGATCTTCTTGCGCATCTCGGGGTCGAATTCCAGCACCCAATAGCCGGTCTTGGCCTTGCCGGACTGCATCGCGGTTTTGGCAGGGCTGAAAATGCGCGCGGACATGGCCACCTCGTTATTGTGCAAGGCAGCATCGCCACCCTTCGACCGTCATTACTGCGCAATGCGCATGGCGGCAAGGTTTTTGCACTTGCCATGCTCCACTGAAATGAATAGGCAACAGACCGTTCGGAGTGTAGCGCAGCCTGGTAGCGCATCTGGTTTGGGACCAGAGGGTCGGGAGTTCGAATCTCTCCACTCCGACCATCCACCATCCCTGGCAATGCAAATGCCCCGGCGATGGTCACCCTGCTCCGGTTCCTAGAGCACACTCTCTATGTCGGTCTTCGAAAAATCGCCGCCGACATAAAGCAGGCGGCAGGCATGCTCCTTCGCCACTTCGTAGGCGAAGCAGTCGCCGAAATTGAGTCCAGCCGGGTGGTTGCCCTCGCCCCATCGAGCATAAGCCTCGGCGATGCGGCGCGCCGAGGCCGGCGTCACCGCCACTATTTCGAAACCAAGTCCGTCGATCAGGCCTGACAACTCTTCACCGACATTGCGTCGTGCCGCGACGATCAAGGCTTCGGCCACGGTGCCGGCGGAGATCAGAACGTCATCCCCGGCTTCGAGGGCGGCGATACACAGGTTCGCATCGGGCTCATCAAGAACAATCGCCATGAGAGCCGAGGTGTCGACCGCGATCATTCGGGCAGGCCATCATCACCATAGAGGAAATCCTGGCTACGGGCAGCGGACGGTCCGGCCTTCGCCTTGGCAGCCCCTGCCGCACGCGCGGCTTCCAGGAGCACCCGGCGGCCCACCCTGTCGGGCATTGCCTTGATGGGGACCAGCCGCACCGCGGCATGGCCGTGACGGGTCAGAATGACCTCGTCGCCCGCTTCCGCACGGCGCACCAACTCGGTCAACTGCCCCTTGGCATCGGTGACAGATACTTGCATTGGTCGCTCCTTATGGACCATTCGATGGTCCATATCTCAGCAGAGAGATAGACCATCGAATGGTCCGCTTCAACAACCGAAGCAATGGAGGCTGATGATTGCCGTTGGGAATGTCCACCGCCGCGGCACCGGCGATCGCTCGATGCATTTGAAGGCAAGCTCGCCGGGCGAGAACCCAAGCGCCTCACTCCCAGGGCCTACAACCTGATTTGGAGGGCAGGCAGGACCGGGGCCAGCCGGCAAACTCATGCAATTACGTCGCACGAAGTGTTTCGCGGTTGCATGGCCGAGCAGGGTTTCGTCTCTCGCTGACCCGGCGGCGCCCTCAAATCTCGAACTCGCCTTGCCCTTCATCCATGGCGCTGATGGTTTCCGCGGCGAGCGTGCGCGTGATCGGCGTCTTGCGCTCGAGCGCGGTGCGATCCAGCCTTTCCACCACGCGCATCGCTGTCGCCAGCGAGCGCTCGATACGGCGCACCAGGTATTGCACGACATGCGGCTCGACCTCGACCTGGCGGTCGGCGAACAGCTTGGTGACGACGCCGGCAAGCAAGAGATCGTCGGGCTCATGGATCTCGACCGTCGCCGCCGCCTTCAGCCGTGAGGAAAGGTCAGGCAGCCTGACACCCCAGGCCGAGGGAAAGCGGCGCGCCGTCAGGAGCAGTGTCGAGCCGGCACCGCGCACCGCGTTGATCAGATGGAACAGGCCATGTTCATCAACCGCTCCGGTATCGACATCGTCGATCAGTGCCGCGCGGGCGCCAAGATTGGCGATGCTCTCACCGATACGCTTGGCGTCGATCGCAACCGCGTTGGCGCGTTTGCGCCATATGGATGCAAGATGTGTCTTGCCCGAACCGGCGGGACCGGCCAGCACCACCACCTGCGAAGGCCAGTCCGGCCAGCGATCGACCAGGGCTACAGCCTGGTTGTTGGTGCCGGAGACGACGAGCTCGTCGCGCGAATAGCCGGTGCCATGGCCGAGATCGAGCGGCAACTGGCGCGGCGGATCGGTTGGCTGGGCAGTCACGTCAGCGACGCGGTTGCGTGCGGTGGCCGCCGCCGCGATCGGCCGGAAGCTGTGGCACAGGCCCCGCGCCGTGACCTTTGTAAAGCGGCGATTCGAGATAGCGGGCTATGGCAAACCGCACCAGCACGGCAACGGCAGCGGAAGCCGGCACCGCGATCAACAAGCCGACGAAGCCGAACAGCGCGCCGAAGGCAAACAGCGAAAACATCAGCCACACCGGATGCAGGCCGACGCTTTTGCCGACCAGCCGCGGCTGCAGGATGTTGCCCTCGATGAACTGGCCGATGAAGAACACCACCGCGACGGCGACGATCATCGTCCAGTCCGGCCAGAACTGAACGAAGGCGACGCCGACGGCCAGCACCAGCCCGGTCAGCGAGCCGACATAGGGAATGAAGGAGATCAGCCCGGCGAACAGGCCGATGAGGATGGCGAAATTTAGCCCGGTCAGCGTCAGCCCGGTGGCATACATGGCCCCCAGCACCAGGCATAGCGTGCCCTGGCCGCGCACGAAGCCGGCAGTGGCGGTGTTGATGTCCTTGGCGATGGCGCGCACCGTCGCAACATTGTCGCGCGGCACCCAGCTGTCGATGACCGCCACCATGCGGTCCCAGTCGAGCAGCATGTAGAAGGCGACCACCGGCGTCACCACGAACAGGCTGACCACCGAGACCAGCGCCACGCCGGAACTCCAGATCGAGGTGAAGACCGTGGTGAGCAGGCCGAAGCCGGAGGTCAGCAGCGAATTCAGCCCGTCGCGCAAGCCATTGGCGTTGACACCGAACTTCTGTTCCAGCCATTTCGGATCGAAAGACGTGATCAGGCTCTGCAGTCGGGTCAGGTATTCCGGCAATTTGCCGGCGAAATCGGCCATCTGCGTCGCCAGCACCGGAATGAGGATGACGAAGGCCAGCACGAGCACGATAAGGAAGGTGATGAGGATGACCACCGTCGCCATGAAGCGCGACAGGCCGAGCCGCTGCAGCCGGTCGGCGACCGGATCGAGGAAATAGGCCAGCACCATGCCGGCGACGAACGGCAGAAGGATGCCTGAGAAGACGTAGAGGAACAGCGCCAGCAGGACGGCGCTGATCAGCCAGAAGCGGATCTGGCGGCGAAACGCCAGGGACGCAGTTTCGCCTGCCGCCGCGGCCTCGGCCGCCGCTTCGATGGATTCTTGATCAGGTGCCCGGTTTGGAGCCTTCGCCATAGCCGCTCATATGCCTCAGCCAAGCCACGAGATAGGCCGCGGCCGAAGCCACGGTCAAGACCCCGGACAGCAATATGAGGCCTGGCCTTAGCGGGTCGAGGTGAACCGACAGGGCAAGTTCGCCGAGCACCACCGAGGCCAGCACGATCTGGATGGCGGTGTTGGCCTTCGACACGAAAAGCGGCTTCATCTCGACCGGATGGGCCATGACGGTGGACAACACAACGGCGCAGACGATCAACGCGTCGCGCGACACCATGGTCACGACGAGCCAGAGCGGCAATTGCCCGATGAAGCCCATGACGACGAAGACCGAAACCAGCAGCAGCTTGTCGGCCATCGGGTCGAGATAGGCGCCGAGCGTTGACTGCTGGTTGAACCGGCGGGCGATAAAACCGTCGACGCCGTCGGAAATGCCGGCAACGAGGAACCCAGCAAAGGCCCAGTCCCAGCGCGCCTGCAGCATTGCCAGCACCACCGCCGGCACCAGAACAAAGCGCAGGATGGTGATCAGATTGGGGATGGTCAAATGCGTGCCTGTTGGGTTTGCTTGCCGATAAATGATGGAGACGAAGGAGGATCGCAAGGGAGAAGCGCCAGACATGGCAAAGGTCTGTGTGAACCCCTATGCCCTGCCGGCCATCTCGACATGCGATGTCCCTAACCTTCACGGAAAAGGTGCGGTCGCTGGACAGCGAAGTACCGCGACCTGGGCTCGCGGCGACAACTTCTTTGGTCAGACCGCAGATGCCTCAAGGATGGAAATGGGTCCTTGGGTCTGAATCACTCGTTCAAGGCGTAGCCCAGCGACGTCGAACAAGCTTGCATATTGGACCCGCGTTCTTTCCAGGCCGCCGGTGACGGCGAGCATGACCACGTCGATACCCTTGATCTGGTTCGGTTCGTCACCTGGCGGCACGAGCGTCTCGGCCACAAGCACCTTGCCGTCCGGCAGCATTGCCTTGCGGCAATTCCGCAGGATCTCCACGGCACGCCCATCATCCCAATCGTGAACGACCTTCTTGATGACGTAGACGTCCCCGGTGGGAACACTTTCAAAGAAATTACCGGCGACAAATTCGGTACGCGGCAGGTCGCCTCCGGCACCCTGACGTGCTGCCGCGACGCCCGAAGGCAGATCGAAAAGCACGCCGTCCAGATGAGGGTTGCGAGCCAGGATCGCCGAGAGAAGCTGGCCATGTCCGCCGCCAACGTCGACGATCCGCGTGAACGGCTTGAAATCATAGGCTTCGGCAACGGCCTCGTTACTGCCCTGGCTCAGGGCGACCATGGCACGCTGAAACAAGGCAGCCTGCTCCGGATGTTCCGACAGCCAGTCAAACCTTGGGCTCCCGAACACCTTGTCGAAGGCCGGCTTTCCGGTGCGGACAGAATGCAGCAGCTGCTCGAAGGCAAGATAGGCCTCGCTGTTGATCATACGGATGAAGTCACGGGGACCCGGCCGATCGGAGCGCAGCACCGCACCAACCTCCGTCAACTCGAAATGACGGGGCAGCACTTCCCTAAACACCCCTTCAGGCGCGAGAAGTCGCATTACACGATAAAGCGAGTCAGCATCCGATTGAGTGGCAGCCGCCAGTTCATCTACCGACCGCTCGCTGGCAGCCAGGAGATCGGGGATGCCGAGTTCGATAATGACGCGCAGCGCCTGTGACACGGCGAATCCGAAGCCTAGTCTCATGATCTGTTGCGAAGGATTGAGCATGGCTTGTCCCCCAATGCCTGATGCATGGCAACAGAGCACCAACAACAACTACATACAAGGATGCAAAGGGGTGAGGCGAAAATGGAGACGCGAGGTTTTGCCTCCGATGAGAAACGAGGGCGGAGGAGATTTTGCACAAGGGGCGCCATCGCCTCGTTTTTATCGGGGTAAAAGCCAACCATTCTGTCGTCATCCTTGCGAGGCGCAGCCGTTCATGCGAAGAGCCCGCAAACGAGCAGGAAAATTGCGATGAGCAAGCGCGACACAAGCCAGCCCGAAACGGGCCAGCCCAAAACGAGCAAGCGCAGGAACGGGCTCACCTATGCCGAGGCCGGCGTCGATATCGACGCGGGCAATCTCATGGTCGAGAAGATCAAGCCGCTGGTGCGCGCGACGCGCCGGCCGGGCGCCGACGGCGAGATCGGCGGCTTCGGCGGCCTGTTCGACCTCAAGGCCGCCGGCTTCACGGATCCGGTGCTGGTGGCGGCCAATGACGGCGTCGGCACCAAGCTCAAGATCGCCATCGATGCCGGCAAGCACGACACGATCGGTATCGATCTCGTCGCCATGTGCGTCAACGACATCGTCGTTCAAGGTGCCGAACCGCTGTTCTTCCTCGACTATTTCGCCACCGGCAAGCTCGATCCCGATCAGGGTGCCGCGATCGTCGGCGGCATCGCCGAGGGCTGCCGCCAGGCCGGCTGCGCGCTGATCGGCGGCGAGACGGCCGAGATGCCCGGCATGTATCATGGCAACGACTACGACCTTGCCGGCTTCGCGGTGGGCGCGGCGGAACGCGGCCAGCTCTTGCCCACCGACGACATCGTCGAGGGCGACGTGCTGCTGGGCCTCGCTTCCTCGGGCCTGCATTCGAACGGATATTCGCTGGTGCGCCGCATCGTCGCCGTCAGCGGCCTGGCCTGGGGCGATCCGGCGCCGTTCAACGACGAGGCCACCCTGGCAGAGGCGCTGCTCGAGCCGACCCGCATCTACGTCAAGTCGATCCTCAAGGCCATCCGCAACACGCATGGCATCAAGGCGCTCGCCCACATCACCGGCGGCGGCTTCCCGGAAAACATTCCGCGCGTGCTGCCCAAGGATTTTTCGGCCGAGCTCGACCTCGAGGTGATCGACGTCCCTCCAGTGTTCTCGTGGCTGGCCAAGATCGGTGGCGTCGCGCCGGAAGAGATGATGCGCACCTTCAATTGCGGCATCGGCATGATTTTGGCGGTCGCGTCCGGCCAGGCGGCGCAGGTCGCCGCCGTGCTGCAGGAGGCCGGCGAGACGGTGACGCCGATCGGCCGCATCGTGCCGCGCCGAGATGCCGGCGTGATCTATCGGGGCTCGATCAGCCTATGAGCGTACAGAGGAAACGTACCGTTGTCCTGATCTCGGGGCGCGGCTCCAACATGACCGCGCTGATCGCGGCGGCCAGCGATCCGGCCTTCCCGGCCGAGATCGTCGGCGTCATTTCCGACAACGCCGACGCCGCCGGCCTCGGCATAGCCAGGGCGCGCGGCATCGCCACGCAGGTCATCTCGCGCGCCGACCATGGCAGCAAGCAGGCGCATGATGCCGCCATCGACGCGGCGCTCGTGGCATTCAATGCCGAGATCGTGGCGCTGGCCGGCTACATGCGCATCCTCACCCCCGGCTTCGTCCAGAAATGGCAGGGCCGCATGATCAACATCCACCCTGCCCTGCTGCCGGCTTTCAAGGGGCTCGATACTCATGCGCGCGCACTCGCCGCCGGGGTGCGCATCCATGGCTGCACCGTGCATTTCGTCACCTCCGAGATGGATGACGGCCCGATCATCGCCCAGGCGGCCGTGCCGGTGATGGTTGGCGACAATGCGGATACATTGGCTGCCCGCGTGCTGAAGACCGAGCACCGGCTCTATCCGCTGGCGCTGGGGCTGGTCGCCGAAGGCAAGGCGCGCATGGAGGCCGGCCGCACCATACTCGCCCACTTTGCCGACGATGCCGACAACAGCACCTCGGTGGTGATGGCCCCCGACCCGCTGCGCGAGGAAGCCGACCTCGAGCACCTGGCGCGCATCACGCCGTGAGCCGAGAGCGTGGCGATGAAACAGCTTCTCCTGCTTCGCCACGCCAAATCGAGTTGGGACGATCCGGCACTCGATGATTTCGACCGTCCACTCACCGACCGCGGATTGAAGGCGGCACACTTGATGGGGCGCGAGCTGGCGGCGCGCGACTGGCTGCCGGAACTGGCGCTGGTGTCGCCGGCACTGCGCGCCCGCGACACCTGGCGGCTGGTGGCGGCGGAACTGCCTGCCCATGCCCAGGTCGCACTCCCCGACGCGCTCTACGACGCTTCGGCGGCGGATATTCTAAGCCAGATTCATCAGGTCGACCCGTCGGGCGGCAGCTTGCTCGTGATCGGCCACAATCCGGGCTTGGAAGATCTGGCCAACCAGCTTGCCGGGCCACGGTCGGAGGCCAAGGCGCGCAAGAAGCTCGAGGAAAAATTCCCGACGGCAGCCCTCGCGCGCTTCGTCTTCGAGGGCGACTGGTCGGGTCTGTCCTGCGCCCGGCTGACACATTGTCTGCGGCCGAAGGATCTGGGCTAGGATCCAGGCGCGGCAGACCAAGCCTGCCATGCAGCGGACCCCGGCCAATCCGATTTTATTTTTGGGCGAGAACTGTTTGTTGCCGACGGCGAGGATTGGCTGCTTGAACCAGCGCCCCCGGCTGGCGCTACTCCGCGCAAAAAACAAGAGCGGCGGGCCAAGCCCACCGCTCTTTGTAGTCAGACTTGGTAGTCAAGACTAGCCTAGATTAGCGGCCCCAGATGCCTTGGCCAGACTCAGCCGGCACCTTGGCGTTGGCGTCGCCCTGTGCCTTCGAGGGCTTCAGGATGGAGCCGGTGTGCGAGGTGTCGATGTTGAAAGTCGACTGGCTCGAAGGCGACTGGTTGGGAACCGGCTGGTTGGCATTGTAAGAGCCGTAATTGTCGCTGCCGGCAAAAGCAGTGCCCGTGGCGACGAGCATGGCGGCGGCGGTAAGAGCGATCTTGGTCATTTTGCTTACTCCAGTATTTCTTTGTTCTGTCCGTCTAGTGGCGTGCCCTTGGGAGGAATTTCGCGTCGCTCGGACCACCCCGAGATGGGTTTGCCCCGCCACGGATTCCAATCACGAAGATGTTCCACGGATCGTGCGATTTCAGCCCTTGAAATTCGACAAACAGCCTCCGCGGTCATAATTTTATTCATCAAAATCAGATTGTTGGCAGAAACCCCCACCGCCGGGCGCGACCGTTCACCGAGCCGGCGTTCACCACATGCTGCACGGTCCGTCAACAGAAGACGAACCGACCGGTTCGATTTGTGCGAAGGCGCCGCCGCCTGAACCTCGGGATCTCCAGCATTTGCCTTGCGGATGGATCGATATTATCGCTGGTGCACGATCATCAATCGGGCGCGACCTGGCTGTGCCAGTCGAAGAAACGGATGGAAATCCGGGTGAACCGCACCCCAGGACAGCGATAGAGATGCGGCTGCTGCTCGTCGAAGACAATCGCGACCTGGCCGACTGGCTGGGCAAGACCCTGCGTCAGGCGAACTATGTGGTGGACGTCGTCCATGATGGCGAGGATGTCGAGCATGCCCTGGCCGCCGGCGACCACGCGCTTGTCATCCTCGACCTGGCATTGCCGCGCATGGGCGGGCTAGAGGTGCTGCGCATGTTGCGGGCGCGCGGCAACCGTGTGCCGGTGATCGTGCTGACCGCCAATGCCAGCCTCGACGGCCGCGTCAAGGGCCTCAATGAAGGCGCTGACGACTATCTGGCAAAGCCGTTCCAGATCGAGGAGCTGGAGGCTCGCATCCGCGTGCAGTTGCGTCGCGCCAATGATCGCACCGCGCCCGTCGTTGCCTGCGGCGATCTCGTCTTCGACACCAATACCCGGCTGTTTTCGCTCGCTGGCGAGACGTTGGCGCTGACGCCGCGCGAACACGCAGTGCTGGAGCAATTGATGGTCAAGGCCGGGCGCACGGTGAGCAAGGCGGCGTTGTCGGCCGCGATCTATGATTTCGAGACCGACGCCGACCCCAGCGCCATCGAGATCTATGTGCACCGTGTACGCAAGAAGCTCGAAGGATCTCGTGTCCAGATCGCCACCTTGCGTGGCCTCGGCTATCTCTTGCGTCATGACGATTTGGCGCCATGAGGACCAGCAGCCTCCGTTTGCAGTTGCTGGCCTGGGTGGTGCTGCCGCTCGCCGGGCTCGCCACCATCAACCTGTGGACCAGCCACCGCAGCGCGCAGGCGACCGCCGATCTGGTCACGGACCGGATGCTGTTGGGTTCGGCGCGCGCCATCGCCGAGCAGGTCGCCATCGTCGACGGCGTGCTCGACGCCACGGTGCCGCCGGCGGCGATCGAGATGTTCGACACCGGCGATCGCGACAGCGTCTATTATCGTGTCGAGACGGCTGGCGGGCGTTTGCTGACCGGCTACCCCGACCTGCCCGAGGTTCCGAGGCAGCCCAGCATGGAAGCGGTCTATCGCGACCACGCGCTGCGGTTGCTGACATTCAGCCATGCGGTGGTCGGCGCCGGCGCTGACTCGCCAATATCCGTCACCGTTGGTGTCACGCTGGCCGGGCATGATGCCATGGTGAAACGGCTGTGGCTCAGCGCCTTTGCCCAGCAACTGGCGCTGGTGGCCATTGCCGGCATCTTCGTGCTGCTTGGCCTGCGTCGCGGCCTGGCACCGCTGATCCGGCTGCGCGACGCGGTGCGCTCTCCAGGCCGCAGCGATCTCGATCCGGTCGAAGTGCCGGGGGCGCAAAGCGAGATTCAGCCGCTGATCGATGCGTTGAACGCCTACATGGAGCGGGTGCGCGCGCAGATGGCGGCGCAACGCCGCTTCATCGCGAACGCGGCGCACCAGTTGCGCACACCGCTGGCGCTGCTGTCGACACAGGCGAGCTACGCGCTTCGCGAAAGTGCTGCGGAGGCGCGACAGGAAGCCCTGGTGGCGCTGCAGGCAAGCTCCGGCAAGCTGGCGCGGCTGGCCGAACAGTTGCTGACGCTATCGCGAGCCGAACCCGGTAGCCGGCGGCCGCGCGCCGACCGCATCGACCTGACCGACGCCGCCCGGCACGTGCTGGAAACCCAGGCGCCGGCGGCGATCGCTCGCAGGATCGATCTCGGCCTCGAGGAGGCTGGCCCCGTACCGGTCATCGGCGACGGCACCATGCTGCGCGAGATGATCGTCAATCTTGTCGACAATGCGCTTCGCTACTCGGCAGCCGGCGGCAGCGTCACGGTGAAGCTGGCGGTCATCGACGGCAAAGCCGTGCTGACGGTCGCCGATGATGGGCCCGGCATTCCGGCGGACGAGCGAGACCATGTGTTCGAACGCTTCTACCGCATTGCCGGTTCGACCGAGGAAGGCAGCGGGCTTGGCCTCGCCATCGTACGCGAGGTCGTCGAAAATGCCGGCGGACGCGTCACCCTTGGAGATGGCGCGACCGGTGGCCTGGTGGTTGAGGTAAAGTTGCCTTTGGCCTGATCGCGGCATGCCGAAGTGGATCAGGTCCCCTGCTCGTTGAACGGCGCCGGCCGCCATTTGACGACATAGTTCTCGAAGCGGGTGATGATGAACTCCACCACCAGCGCCATCACCGCCAGGATGATCATGGCGGCAAAGACACCATTGGCGTTGAAGGCGCCCTGCGCCGTCGAGATCAGCAGGCCCATGCCTTGCTTGGCGCCGAGGAATTCGCCGACCACCGCGCCGACCAGGGCAAAGCCGAAGCTGACATGCAGGCTGGCCAGGATCCAGCTCATCGCCGACGGGATGATGACGGTGCGGGTGATCTGGAATGGCGAAGCGCCGAGGATCTGGGCGTTGGCGATCATCGCCCGGTCGGCCTCGCGCACGCCCTGGAAGGCGTTGGCGAAAACGACGAAGAACACCATTACCACGGCGAGCGCCACCTTGGAGGCCATGCCGAGGCCGAGCGCGATGATGAACACCGAGCCCAGCACGACGCGCGGCACCGAGTTGGCGATCTTGATGTAGATCGAAAAGACGTCCGCCAGCAGCCGGTTGCGGCCGAGGATGATGCCCGCGGCGATGCCTCCGACGGCGCCGATGACGAAGCCGAGGAAGGTTTCCTCGAGTGTCACATAGATCTGCACCCAGAGCGGCCCTTGCGACGTGCCCTCGGTGACCCACACCCAGATCTGGTCCCAGATACCGGACGGGCTGGCGAAGAAGAACGGATCGATGATGTCGTGGTCGGCGCCGAGTTCCCATAGGCCGAGGAAGACGACCAGGATAGCCAGGCGCAGGCCGATGACCAGCGCATGCCGGCGGCGCAGCCGTGCTTTCGCCCGGCCTTCGGCAACGGCGATGGAGGCATCGCGGACGGCGGCCTGGGAAGTGGTGGGAGATATGGCGGTCATGGCAGCGTCTCCTCTCAGAGCAATTCCAGGAAAAGTGCCAAGCGGTTTTCCGTCCGGAATTGCGAAAAACAAAACCATTGGAGCGGGTCGGCGACCCGCTTCAATGGCCGGTTTGCAAGGTGCGGCTCTGGCCGAGCTGCACTTCCTCGCGCAGGTCGTTCCAGATCACCTTGGCGATCTCGACGAATTTCGGGTCGTAGCGAATGTCGGCCATGACGCGCGGACGCGGCAGGTCGATGTGGTAGACGCTCTTGACCGTGCCCGGCCCGGCCGTCAGCACATAGACCTTATCGGCCAGTGCCACTGCCTCCTCCAGGTCGTGAGTGACGAACACGACGGAAGACTTCTGCTGCGACCACAGACCCAGCAGCTCGTCCTGCATGGCGGTGCGCGTCTGCATGTCGAGCGCGCTGAACGGCTCGTCCATCAGCAGGATCTTGGGCTGGTTGATGAAGGTCTGGGCGAGCGCGACGCGCTTGCGCATGCCGCCGGACAGCTGGTGCGGATAGTGCTTTTCGAAGCGGCCGAGGCCGACACGGGCGATCCAGTCACGCGCCCGCTCATAGGCCTGCGCCTTTGGCATGCCGCGATAGAGCGGGCCGGCGGCGACATTGTCGATGACGCAGCGCCAGGGAAACAGCGCGTCAGCCTGGAAGACGAAGCCAATGTCGCGGCTGATATCGGTGACGGGACTGCCCATGACACGGACATCGCCGGTCGTCGGGCGCAGCAGCCCGGTGACGAGATTGAGCGTCGTCGACTTGCCGCAGCCGGTCGGCCCGACGACGCAAGCGAATTCGCCGCGCGCCACTGTCATGGTGAAATCGCGGATCGCCGTCATCATGTGGCCGTCCGGCGTGACGAAGCGCAATGTCACGTCGTCGATGGCGATCGCGGCGTCAGCTGGCGGCGCGGCCTGAGACAGCCTCTTGGCCGCCATGGGTTGCAGTTGCATGGCACACTCCTGTCGCAATGGGGCAAGGGAGCCCACGGCGCGGCCGCGGGTCTCCTGGTGGTCCGGCAAGGGCCGTGCCGCTGCCGGTTACATTCAAGCAAGCGGCGCAAGCCGTTGTTCTTCAACGAGCAGAGATGGAAGCCCCTGCCCGTCGGGCGACGCTACTTGGCGGCGTCGACGAACGCCGTCGTGTAGGTCTTCGACAGGTCGATCTGCTTGCCCTGCAGGCTCTTGGAGAATGTCGAGAGGACCTTGAGCACGGTTGGCGGGCCGTCGGCCGGCATGCGGCCGTCCGGCGTGAACATCGCCTTGCCGCCGGCCAGCCCCTGCACGTAGAGATCCCTGTTGCCGGCGTAGTAGTCCTTCGGCATCTTGTCGGCGATCTCCCCGGCCGAATGCGTGGCGATGAACTTCATCGTCATGACGAAGGCATTGGCGAGCTTCTGTGCCTCATCCTTGTGGTCTTCGAGCCAGGCGGACTGGACGTAGAAGGACGCCGCCGGATAGGGGCCGCCCAGCGCTTCCTTGGTCTTTTCAGGCGTGCGCATGTCGACCAGGACACTGGCCTCACCTGTCTTCAGCAATTGGGAAATCGTCGGCTCGGTGGTCATGCCGGCCTGGATCTGATCCTGCTTGACGGCGGCAATGAAGGTGTTGCCGGCGCCGACCGGCAGCAGCGTATAGTCGCCAGGCTTCAGGCCGTTGCGCACGGCCAGATACTGACTGAGGAAATCGGTCGACGAGCCGAGGCCGGTGACGCCGAGCGTGGCGCCCTTGAAGTCGGCCGGCGATTTGATTTCGGGATGCTTGGCGGAGACCAGCTCGACCTCGCCCGGCGCTTGGCTGAACTGGACGATCGACTGGATGTATTTGCCCTTCGACTGCAGGTCGACGGTGTGGTCGTAAAAACCAACGACGCCCTGCACGGCGCCGGCCAGCAGTTCATTCTCGGCCTCGACGCCGGCGCGCGAGTTGACCAGCTCGACATCGAGCCCCTGGTCCTTGAAGTAGCCGAGCTGCTGGGTGAGCACGGCCGGCAGATAGATTTGCTTCTCCATACCGCCGACGATGATGGTGATCTTGTCGGCCGCCGATGCCGCCGTGGCACTCGTTGCGGCGATGGCCAACGCCAGCGTCGCTGAACGCAAGGCGTACTTCGAGATGATACCTGTCACGAAACTTCCTCCACCTGGGCGGCGCGCCGACAGGCTGCGCCGCATTTCCTCCTCACCGGCCACCAAGGGCCGGTCACGCGGTGAACACCGCGGCCCCGTCATGGCATGCCCAAGCTTTCAGCTGGCTTTCAGCGGTTCGATGAGCGGAATAGATGAAATCGGGCGGGATTGCTCATCACGAGGCGTTGAACCCAAGCACGTCGCGCATGTCATATTCGCCGGGCGGTCGGCCCCTCACCCAGAGTGCGGCGGCGATGGCGCCGCGCGCGAACATGACACGGTCCTGCGCCGAATGCGACAGGGTCACGGTCTCGCCCTCGGCGCAGAAGCCGACGCTGTGTTCGCCGATGATGCTGCCGCCACGCATCACCGCGAAGCCGATCTCGCCGGCTGGACGCGGGCCGGTGACGCCGTCGCGGACCCGCCTTGCGACCGTCTCCAGGTCGATGCCGCGCCCGCCGGCGGCGGCTTGCCCGAGCATCAGCGCCGTCCCCGACGGCGCATCGATCTTGTGGCGATGATGCGCCTCGACAATCTCGACATCCCAGTCGTCGGACTCGAGCGCTTTCGCCGCCCGCTCGACCAGCCCGACCAGCATATTGAGCCCAAGCGAAAAGCTGCCGGAGCGCACGATGGCGATGGTTTTCGCGGCATCGGCGATAGCAGCCAACTCAGCGGCACTGAATCCCGTCGAGCCAATGACCAGGGCCGGCCCGCCTCGCTCGGCGCAAACCCTGGCCAGGTCGGCCGAGGCAGCCGGCGCGGTGAAATCGATCACGACATCGGCCATGGCAAGCGCCTCGTCGCGGCTCACCAGACCTTCGCCGACAATCCCCGACCGGTGGAAACGAGCGGCTAGCGCCAGCCGCGCATCGGCCTGCACGGCGTCAACCATCTGACGACCCATGCGGCCCAGCGCGCCCGCGAGGGCTATCCTGGTCGGTGGTTGGGGCATGGCGCTATCCCAGAAACTATTTCCACATGCCGCGCATGCGCGCGCCGATGTCGACGCGCACCTCCGGCCGGGCCGCCCTGCCCTGCGCCGCTTGCGCGGTCGGCCACGATACCTGTTGGAATGCCGCAAGGATCGAAGCCGGGATGAAGCGGGTGCGCGAAGCATAGAGATGGCGGTCGCCGCGCGCCGCCTGGCCGTGCGGAAAGAAGCGTTGCGGCATGACCAGGTTGAGATTGTCCTTGGCCCGCGTCATCGCCACGTAGAGCAGCCGGCGCTCCTCGTCGATATCTTCCTTGGTGCCGACGCCGAGATCAGCCGGAATGCAGCCGTCGACCGTGTTGAGCACGAAGACATTCTTCCATTCCTGGCCCTTGGCCGAATGGATGGTCGACAGGATCAGATAGTCCTCGTCGCGATGCGGCGGCCCGGCCTGGTCGCTGGTCGCGTCCGGCGGATCGAGCGTCAGTTCGGTGAGAAACCGTTCGCGCGAGGCGTAACCCGACCCGATCTGCTCGAGCTGCAAAAGGTCGGCACGGCGCGTCGTAGCATCCTCGTGGATGCGTTCCAGATGCGGCTCGTACCACAGCCTGATCTGTTCGAGATCGGCAGGCCATTTGGCGCCGGCCCGCAGGCCGGAATAGAGCGAGACGAAGCCCGGCCAGTCATCGGCCGCGCGTTGCGGCGGGCGCCAGCCGGCCAGGCCCATCGCTTCGTCGAGCGCCGTCGTCATCGTCTCGACGATCTGCGCGGCGGCCGAAGGGCCGATGCCCGGCATCAGTTGCAGCACGCGGAAGCCGGCGACGCGGTCGCGCGGGTTTTCGGCAAAGCGCAGCACCGCCAGCACATCCTTGACATGGGCGGCATCGAGGAACTTCAGGCCGCCGAACTTGACGAAGGGGATGTTGCGGCGGGTCAGTTCGATCTCCAGCGGTCCGCTGTGATGCGAGGCGCGAAACAGCACCGCCTGGGATTTCAGTGCCGTGCCGGCCTCGCGCTCGGCCAGGATGGTGTCGCAGACGAAATTGGCCTGCTCGACCTCGTCGCGCACGGTCACCAGTTTTGGTCTGTCGGTTGATTTGCGCTCGGACCACAGGTTTTTGGTGAAGCGCTCCGAGGCCTCGCCGATCACCGCATTGGCGGCGGCCAGAATGGTTTCGGTCGAGCGATAGTTGCGCTCCAGCATCACCACGTCGGCGGCCCGCGCGAACTGTTTTGGGAAGTCGAGGATGTTGCGAACCTCGGCGGCACGGAACGAATAGATCGACTGGGCATCGTCGCCCACCACCGTCAGCCCAGCGCCGTCGGGTTTTAGCGCCAGCAGGATCGAGGACTGCAAGCGGTTGGTGTCCTGATACTCATCGACCAGCACATGGTCGAAACGTCCGCCCAGATGGGCCGCTATTTCAGGTTCGGCCGTCATCTGCGCCCAGTAGAGCAGCAAATCGTCGTAATCGAGCACGTTTTGCGCCTGTTTGGCCTCGACATAACCGGCGAACAGCAGTTTCAGCTGCTCGGCCCAGCCGGCGCACCAGGGAAAGGCAGACCCCAATACTTCGTTAAGCGGCGCCTGCGCATTGACGGCACGCGAATAGATGGCAAGGCAGGTGCCCTTGGTGGGAAAGCGCGCTTCCGTTTTCGAGAAGCCGAGCTCGTGCCGCACCAGGTTCATCAAGTCGGCGGAATCCTCGCGGTCATGAATGGTGAAGGCCGGGTCGAGGCCAATCTCCAGCGCATAGTCGCGCAGCAGCCGCGCGCCAATGCCGTGAAAGGTGCCGGCCCAGGTCAGCGCGTCGGTGATCACCGCGGCGTCGCGGCCGAGCACTTCGCCGGCGATGCGCTCGACGCGCCTGGCCATTTCGGAAGCGGCGCGGCGCGAAAAGGTCATCAACAGGATGCGGCGCGGATCCGCCCCCTTGACGATCAGGTGGGCGACGCGGTGAGCCAGCGTGTTGGTCTTGCCGGAGCCTGCGCCGGCGATGACCAGCAGCGGGCCAGCGATCTGGCCGTCGCCATGCTCGACGGCCTGGCGCTGGGCATCGTTCAGCCGCGCGAGATAGGCAGGCTGGACGGTTGGTTCCCGAAAGGTCGAATCAGCGGCGGCGAGGTTCATCGCCCATCAAGCATCGTTTCTGCTTTGTTCGCAACGTCAATGCGAGGCAGACCGAGCCCCACGGACCGAGGAAACGGATCGCCCCTAGCGCCCGGGATCGACACCCATGGCGGCTGACTGCCGTCGTAAGGCCTCGCGATCATGTTGCGGCGGTGGCAGAAGCAGCGGATCGACTGTATCGGGCACGTCCTCGACCATCTTCCTGGCGATTCGATAGGCGACATAAGCCAAAGCGCCGGCGACAAGCAGACGGAACATGGTTGCAACACTCCATTGGAGCAGGACCAACCGAGGAAACGGCATTTGGTTCCCTTGCCGATCATCGAGGCGCGCGATCAAAGTTCGAGGGCGGCGATGACTTCGATTGCGCTTCCCCGATGCATTCTCAAGGCGCCGCGGGCGGAACTAGGCGTTGCGAGTTTGTGTCCTGCCTCATGCCGCCTGTGGCGTCCGGAGCTGAGGTCACCGTCAGCTCACGCTCCGGTTCGGCAGGCTCTTGGGGAAGAAGGCCGGCGCCGCTTGGGAGGAAGAATGAAGCGCCGGCCAAGCGGATAATTAGGTCCGCCGCACAGCAGAAGGTAGCTGAGTCTTTCCCCGGCGTCATCGGGCGATCGTCTTCGTTAAAAACGTACC
Organism: Mesorhizobium sp. M1406; assembly: GCF_040317555.1. Taxonomy (NCBI): domain Bacteria; kingdom Pseudomonadati; phylum Pseudomonadota; class Alphaproteobacteria; order Hyphomicrobiales; family Phyllobacteriaceae; genus Mesorhizobium; species Mesorhizobium sp. M1406. The sequence continues at coordinate 53,796 of NZ_JAMYKW010000003.1, forward strand.
CTCGCGGGCCTGTCACCCGTGTGTCTTGACCATCATCCCGGCAATCTCCTTGAGGAGTTTTGCCGCCACGCCGGCGGTCAGATTGGCGATGTCGCGAGACGGGTTTGGTTCAACGATATCGGCGGCCACGATCGAGGCAGAACGGATCGCCGACGACATCAGCTACCGACGAAACCGAAGGAAGGCGGCCGAAATCCTGCCGGTATGATTTGGCGCGAAAGGAACTGAGATCTCAGCCTGCCGCGCGCAGCCAGACCTTGTTGTCGTGGAAGGCGGCACCGCCATAGGGTGCCGGCGCATCGGCGCCGGTCAACACGTTGATGCCTTCGCCACGCTCATGCGCGCTGTTTGGCCAGATGCCTTCGGCGATGACCACGCCGCGCTTGATGCCGTCGAACAGTTTTGCGTGCAGCACGACCTCGCCACGCTGATTGCCGACCTCGACGCGATCGCCGTCGGCCAGTCCATGTGCCGCGGCATCGTCGGGGTGCAGCAAGAGTTCCGGCCGGCCTTCCCTGGCCTTCGATACCGGTGTCTCCGAGAATGTAGAGTTGAGGAAATTGCGCGCCGGCGACGTCGCCAGCCGGAACGGATGCGCCTCGTCGGCGACCTCGATCAGATCGACATGATCAGGGAATTCCGGCAGCCGCTCCACCGGCCCGAACAGCCCCATGCTTCTCGGCGGCCTGTTGGGCGCCGCCTGCCCGGTCCAGTCGGCGCGGAAGCGAAATTTTCCATCCGCATGGCCAAATCCCTTGATGAAATGCGCGGTCTCGAAATCCGGCTGCAGGTCGACCCATTTGTCTTCCTTCAAGCTGTCGAAGCTGCCCAGCCCGCGCTTGCCCAGGATGATGTCGATATGCTGCTGCTCGGTGAGACCAAAACCCGGGCGGTCGGCGACCCCGAGGCGCTCAGCCAATTCCTCGATGACGAAATGGTTGGTGCGCGGCCCTTCCGGTGGCTCGATCAATTTGGGGCCAAGCGTGATGTGCTGATTGCCGCCGCCCTTGTAGACGTCGTCGTGCTCCAGGAACATCGTCGCCGGCAGCACGACATCGGCGAGCTTGGCCGTGTCGGTCATGAACTGCTCATGCACGCAGGTAAACAGGTCGTCACGCATAAAACCCTGCTTCACCAGCCGCTGCTCGGGCGCGACGTTCACCGGGTTGGTGTTCTGGATCAGCATGGCCGTTACCGGCGGGCCGCCATAAAGCGCATCGCTGGCGCCGGTCAACACCGGGCCGATGCGTGAATGGTCGAGATGGCGGATCGAGGGATCGCGCATCTTCGTGCCTTCAAGCACATCCTGGTTGAGCTTGAAGATGCCGGAATTGGAGTGGAAGGCGCCACCGCCCTCATATTGCCAGCTGCCGGTGACAGCCGCGATGCACGACGCGGCATGCATGTTGACGGCGCCATTGCGCTGGCGTGCAAAACCATAGCCGAGCCGGAAATAGGTTTTCTTGGTCGTGCCGACAAGCCGGGCGAAGGCCTCGATCTCGGCGACCGTCAAGCCTGTGATATCAGCCGCCCATTCCGGCGTGCGCGTCCTCAGATGCTCTTCCAACCCTTTTGGGTCGTCGGTGTACTTTTCGAGATAGGGGCGGTCGGCGAGGCTGTCGCGAAACAGCACATGCATGACAGCACACGCCAGCGCGCCATCGGTGCCCGGCTTCAGCACCAGGCCGAGATCGGCCTGCTTCATCGTCGCGTTCTCGTAGACGTCGATGACGACGATCTTGGCACCCCGCTCCTTGCGCGCCTTGATGGCGTGGGTCATGACGTTGACCTGCGTGACCACCGCATTGGTGCCCCAGATCACCACGCAGTCGGACTTGGCCATCTCGCGCGGGTCGGGACCACGCAGCGCGCCTGCCCCCATCATCCAGCCGGTCCATGCCAGGTTGGTGCAGATCGAACCGAAGAAGCCGGAATATTTCTTGGCATGGCGCAGCCGGTCGATGCCATCGCGCTGCACCAGCCCCATCGTGCCGGCATAGTAATAAGGCCAGACCGTCTCCGAGCCGTATTTCTCCTCGGCCACGATGAACTTTTCGGCGACAAGATCGAGTGCTGCCCCCCAGCTCGCTTCCTTCCAGGCGCCGTCGCCCTTGGCGCCAGCTCGGATCAGCGGTTTCAGCAGCCGGTCGGGATGATGGACGCGGTCGGCATAGCGAGCGACCTTGGCGCAGACGACGCCGGCCGTATAGCTGTTGGACTTGGCGCCATGGACGCGACCGATGCGGTTGCCGTCGAGCAGTTCGACCTCGAGCGCGCAGGTCGACGGGCAATCATGCGGACAGGCCGAATGGCCGATTCTGAGCTTGGCGTGCTGGTTCATGGGTGCAAAGTAATTGATTGTGACCGGCGCGTGTAGGGCCAGATAGCGCCTTCCCTTATCCCCCTGTGGGAGAAGGTGGACCGGCGCGCAGCGCCGGGACGGTTGAGGGGTGTTCCAGCGGAGTGAGACGCTGGCGTTCCCTGGAACACCCCTCATCCGACCTCGCTTCGCGAGGCCACCTTCTCCCACAAGGGGAGAAGGAAAGAACACTCCCCTACTCCGCCGTGCCTTCCTCATACTCGGCCGACATGGTCAGCCATTTTTCCTCGTGGCCGGCCAGCGTCTGCGCGAGTTGCGAGCGCTCCTTGGCCAAACGGGTCGCGGTCGAGGGATCCTTTTCGTAGACGGCCGGATTCGACAGCTCGTCCTCAATGCCGTCGATGCGCTTGCGGATGCGGTCCATCAGCGCTTCGGTGGCGCGGATCTCCTTGGCCAGCGGCTCGAAGGCGGCGCGGCGCGCTGCCGCGTCGCGGCGGCGATCGGCTTTTGACGCCTTGTCGGCCTCGCGCTTGCCGCGGCGGTCGCCGGACACGCCGGTGACCAGCGTCTTGTAGTCTTCCAGGTCGCCATCGTATGGGTTGACCGCGCCGTCCTTGACCAGCCACAGCCGGTCGGCGGTCGCTTCCAGCAGATGGCGATCGTGCGAGATCAGGATGACGGCGCCGGGAAACTCGTTCAGCGCATGGATCAGCGATTCGCGGCTGTCGATGTCGAGATGGTTGGTCGGTTCGTCGAGGATGAACAGGTTCGGACCCTCGAAGGCCGACAGCCCCATCAACAGCCGTGCTTTCTCGCCGCCGGACAAATCCTTGGCAGCGGTGTTCATCTTCTCGGTCGTGAGGCCAAACCGGGCGACGCGGCCGCGCACCTTCGATTCAGGGGCTTCCGGCATCAGCCGGCGGACATGCTCATAGGCGTTTTCCTCAGGCCGGAGATCATCGAGCTGATGCTGGGCGAAGATCGCCACCTTCAGCCCGGGCGCCACCGTCATGGTGCCACTCTCCTGCTTGAGCCGGCCGGACAGCAATTTGGCGAAGGTCGACTTGCCGTTGCCATTGGCGCCGAGCAGCGCGATGCGGTCGTCGGCGTCGATGCGCAGCGTCATCTTCTTGAGGATCGGCTGCCCGTCGGTGTAACCGACATTGACGTTGTTCAGCGCCACGATCGGCGAGGCCACCGTCTTCACCGGTTCGGGGAACGAGAATGGCCGCACCGAATCGTTCACGATCGCCGCGATCGGCTTCATCCTCTCCAGCGCCTTGATGCGCGACTGGGCCTGCCTCGCCTTGGAGGCCTTGGCGCGGAAGCGTTCGACGAAGGATTCCATATGTTTGCGGGCGGCTTCCTGCTTGACGCGGCCCTTCTCCTGCAACTCCTTCTGCTCGGTGTACTGGCGCTCGAACTGGTCGTAGCCGCCGCGCCAGAAGGTCAGCTTCTTCTGGTCGAGATGGACGATCGAGTTGACGGCGCGGTTGAGCAGGTCACGATCGTGCGAGATCAAGAGCACCGTGTGCGGATATTTCGACACATAGTTTTCCAGCCACAGCGTGCCTTCGAGATCGAGATAGTTGGTCGGCTCGTCGAGCAGCAGAAGGTCGGGCTCCGCGAACAGCACCGCGGCGAGTGCCACGCGCATACGCCAGCCGCCGGAGAAGGACGAGGCGGGGCGGCGCTGTGCCGCGTCATCGAAGCCGAGGCCGGCGAGAATGGTGGCGGCCCGGGATTCGGCGGAGTGGGCGTCGATATCGGCCAGCCGCATATGGATATCGGCGATACGGTGCGGATCGGTCGCCGTCTTTTCCTCTTCGAGCAGTGCCGAGCGTTCGAGATCGGCCTTGAGCACGATCTCGATCAGCGCGTCCTCGGTGCCCGGCGCTTCCTGCGCCACCTGGCCGATGCGGGTGTTCTTCGGCAAGCTGATCGAGCCCGTCTCCGAGGGAAAATCGCCGGTGATGGCCTTGAACAGCGTCGTCTTGCCGGTGCCGTTGCGACCGACAAGGCCAGCCTTGGTGCCGGCCGGCAAGGTCAGCGAGGCATGGTCGAGAAGCAGGCGTCCGGCCATCCGGAGCGAAAGGTCGTTGATGATCAGCATGGCCGCGCTTTTGCACTGGACACCAACGCTTCGCAAGACCTTGTGGGCCAGTTGGCCGCACAAGGTCTTGAAACGACGCCCACGAGGGCGCCGTCAAAGCAGTCGATCAGTGGCTCGCCTAGCGGCCAGGCAGCGCTCAGGCAGGGACCTTGCGCTTCGCTTTGGTAACGGCGGCCGGCGCTGCTGCCGGCTTGCGGCCAAGTCCTGTCGACTTTGCCAGCGCCGACCGTGTCGCCGAGTAATTTGGCGCAACCATCGGATAGTCCGGCGGCAGACCCCATTTGGCCCGGTAGTCGTCTGGGCTCAGGCCGTGGTCGGTCCGCAGATGCCGCTTGAGAGATTTGAACTTCTTCCCGTCCTCAAGACAGATGATGTAGTCGGGAAACACCGACTTCTTCGGATTCACCGCCGGAACAAGATTTGGAGTTTCCGTGACAACCGCACCGGCGAGCTTGCGAACCGAAGCACTGACGCTGGCAATCAGCTCGGGCAAGCCAGAAGCCGGAAGTGGATTGTTGCCTACATAGGCCGAGACAATATCGGCCGTCAGCTCGATAACGGTCTTATCATCGATATTTGACAATTCTTTCATCCTATTTGCGACAATATCCTCCACCCCAGCGAAGACTTATGTCGATGTATCTCTTTACCCGCGTCCCCCTACGGACCGCCAACTCTCAACAAGGAATCAAGAACCGGCAAAATAGCTTTCATGCGAAATCGACGTCGCGCAAATTAGAAAATCTAATACTTCGAACCTGCAGACTTCGCGGCGAGGCTATCGGCCAATATCTCTAGAATACGCTTCCAGCGGGCGCAACGCCCGAAATCCTTCTGTTCTATCGCCTTTTCGGCCTTCATCGCGGCGTAAAGCGGCGCCTCGGCGCCAAATTCCTTGATCAGCCAATGCGCTTCCTGAATGTCCAGACGTTCATTTTCGTCAAACATGGCATTTTCGTCAAACATGATTTTCGGCCTCCGAACGTTCCACACCGACCGCGACGCAACTGCCGATGACGAGGACGGCTCCGACAATGGCCGTCATCGTCAGCCGTTCACCGGACACGGTCAGCAGCACGGTCGAAGCGATCGGCGTGAGATAGGCGACGACCGCGACCTTGCCGCTGCCTTCGAGCTTCAGGGCGCGCGACCAGAAATAGTAGCCCAATCCCATCGGACCGGCGCCGAGGTAGAGGCCGAGAGCCAGGTCCGTGCCGACGGGCCAGGCGAAACCGTCGTGAACGCACCACAGAAACGTCAAGGCGACACCAATCAGCGCCGATGGCAGCAACAGACGTTCCGGTGAGGTGACAACCCGTCCCACCATGATCGAATAGAAGGCCATGCACAGCGCGGATCCGAATGCGGTGAGATAGCCGACGAGATCGCCCTGGAGCCAGGATTGGTTACGCCCTCCCGAAATCACCAATGCAACGCCAACGAAGCCCACCACCGCGGCAAGGCCCAGCAGCACCGGGCGCTGTGGATTTTCCAAGGCGATGACCGCCGCCGCGACCATCAACGGCCAGGTATAGGCCACCAGATTGGCCTCGATCACCGGCATCGAAGCAAAGGCCATGTATTGCAGCACCATGGTGCCGACGAGGCCGATGAAGCCGACCGCGAGAGGCACGAGCGCTGCCCCGGCCGCAACCGGCGCGGCGCTCTCCCTGCTCATCAACCGGATGGCGGCGAAGACGAGTGCGGCGCCTGCAAATTGCAGGAACTGCACCTGCGACACCGGGTGGCTGGCCAGCAGGGATTTGCCGACCAGCGCGTTGGTCGACCACAACGCCACCGCGCCGGCAGCGAAGACCAGCGCGGATATCGAGCCTGACCCATGCCGAAAGGTCCGGCATGGGGCTCTATCTCTATGTTTGACCATGATCCTGCCCGAAAACCGGTTCCCACTTTTCGGGATCATGGCTCGTCACCACGATTCCCTGGCTCCGCCCGGAGCCGGCGCGTCGACCGCGGCGGGCACGGGATGCTCTGCCTCGAACCGGCGATAGGCCGGCAACTGGTTGGTCCAGACATCTTCGGCCAGTTCGTTGACCCACTCACGGTCGTGATCATTGTCGGCGGCGAGATAGAACATGCGGTTGTCGTCGACATAGGGTTTGGCCACCGAGCGCTGGTTGAGCACCAGCGTGACGCGCTCGCCGAACCGGATCGGAGCGGTGCGATGGAGGACGCCCAGGAACTGCCCCAGCGTCGCGTAGTTCATCTTGTGATCGATGCGCATGACACGGTTGCGCGGGATCTCGCGGCCGGATTCGAGGGTGGCGCGGCCGGTTTCGGAGTCGTCGCAGTAGATTTCGAGATGGCCGCCGACCAGCGGATTGCTGATCGACAGTGGAATGAGTTCGGTGACCGGAACGCCATCGCAATGCCATTCCACGGCGCCGTCCTTGGGGTTCATGAAGGTGACCGTCGAGCCGACGATCGACAGCGGATAGGGCTCCAGCTTGGTGCCCATCATGTCGGACAGCCGCTCCAGGCGCAGCTTGTCATGGAGCAATTCCCTGATCTCGGGGATGAAACGGTCTGCCCCGGTGATGAAGGTCAGATCGAGGTGCTTGTGCACGGCATGGCTGGCCTTGAGCTTCAGAGCAGCCTCCTCGATCGCGGCAAGCAGTGCCGGATCGTAGCCATGCAGATATTGCGCGACGCCGAAACTCGACACTTTCCAGGCGGTTTCGTGACCGATGATGGCCTCGCGGCTCATCGCATAGCGCAATTCGGGTATGATATGGGCGTTCATTGTACTTCTCCAAGTGAGGGCAATCACTTAGTTAGCAGTCGATTAAATTAGCATCCCCTGTAAAATTAGGAATGCTGGTGCTAGTGTAAGCTCAGCTTAAGGTCGAAACCGTGCGTCTGCTCAGTCAGGTCAATCTCAATTCGCTGAAAATCGTGGAAAGTGCCGCGAGGCACGGGAATTTCACGCGCGCCGGCGAAGAACAGTTTATCACCGCTTCAGCGGTCAGCCAGCGCGTCAAAAGCCTGGAGGATCAGCTGCGATTCAAGATCTTCCAGCGCGGCGGCAATGCGGTGTCGCTGACGCCGGAGGGCGAGACCTACGTCTCGCGCGTTCGCGAGGCGCTGGAGAGAATCGTCGCCGCCAGCATGGAAGCGACCGGGCAATCCCAGGAACATGTGCTGAAGATATCAGTGCTGCCGACCTTCGCGGCACGCTGGCTGTTTCCGCGCCTGCCGCTGTTCCAGCAGCGATATCCCGACATCGTGATGCGGGTCTCGACCTCCTACGCGACGCATGAGTTCACGACCTCCGAGTTCGATCTTGAAATTCGCTATGGCGACCGTCACTTTCACGGGCTGCAATCCGATCTGCTGTTTCGGGAAGACCTGACACCAGTGTGCAGCCGCAAGCTGTTCCATGAAGTTCTCGGCGACAAGAAGCTGTCGACGGTGATACCGGACGACCTTAGGCACTTCACGCTGCTGCATTCCGATACGTGCACCCAGAACTGGCAATCCTGGCTTGGTTTCGCCGGCGCCAGCTTCGTGCTCAGCAAGGCCAAAAGCATTTATTTCGACTCGTGCATGATGTCCTACGAGGCAGCCAATTCCGGGATGGGTTTTGCAGTGGCCAACCGCGCCTATATGGCCAGCGATATCCGCGCCAAAAGGCTGGTGGCCCCGTTCGCCGTCCACCATCCGAACACGGCTGGCTGGTATTTTGTCTCTTCCCCGAAGAGCCTTGCCGCACGCAAGGTGCTGCTGTTCAAGCAATGGGTGATGGCGGAAGCGGCTCTGACGCAGCGCCAGCTCGACAGCGAAACCAGCGGCGAGGCCGCCATGGCTGTCTGAATTTCGGGCGAGCATTTGGTTGGCCGCCGATGAGATACGACCGGCAAGAAGCAAGTTGAGAGCCATCAGTTAATGGACGCCCAATCCATACAGCCCGCATTGGTCGGTGTGATTGTAGAGCTCGTGCCGCTTCAGCAGGACCATTCGTCGGGGCTTCTGAGCGCGGCGGCGGATGGCATGCTGTGGAACCTGAAGGCCACCGTGGTCCCCGGTCCAGACACGATCGATGGATATATGGCCAACGCCCTGGCTGGACGACAGGCCGGCACTGTCATGCCTTATGCAATCGTCATGCGCAGCACGGGACTGATCCGCGGAAGTACGCGGTTTTGGAAGATCGATCGAGCGAATAGAAAGCTGGAGATCGGGCATAGCTGGCTCAGCAGCTCGGTTCAGCGGTCCGGGGTCAATACCGAGGCGAAGTATCTTCTCCTGACTCATGCATTCGAGGTCATGGGATGTGTCCGTGTGCAATTCACCACGGACGAACTGAATCATACGTCAAGGGCGGCCATTCTGCGAATTGGGGCCAAACAGGAAGGGATCGTTCGCAACGAGCGGATCATGCCAGACGGTAGGAAGCGCAATTCCGTCCGGTTCAGCATCATCGATTCCGAGTGGCCTGACGTAAAGACGATGCTGCGGCACAGAATGCAGCGATAATAAGCGAGGGCCCTCAACCTTCGGGCGCACAACCGCCAAACATCGCCGGGATCAGGCGAAGGCCCTGCCTTCCTCGGTGCGCTGGAAGAGCATCAGATCCAACCCCAGGCTTGGCCGTCCCAGGATGGTCAGGATTGTATGTGCCTGGCCGCGATGATGAGTCTGGTGATTGAAGACATGGTCGAGCGCCGGCGCCAGCCTCTGCGAGACCGTGCGCATGTCCGAGACTGTCATGTAGGTGAAGCGGCCCGTCAAAGCCTTGTCATTGAGGCCGCCGACCCAATCGATGATCCTCCGGTCCTCGGCTTCACGCGCCATCCGCAGACCGGGCAATCCCCGATGCAGGATGGCGTCCAGCGTCGTCGGCGCGTCGCCCTCGCCGGTGAAGCGCTTCATCCAGATGCGGTCGGCTGTCAGCAGGTGGTTGAGCGTGCCCATCATCGAGCCGAAGAAGGCGCCGACATTGCGGTTGAATTCCTCTTCATCGAGCTCCGCGGCGGCATCATAGTTGCGTTTGTTGGCCCATTGATTATAGGCCGCAAACATCATGAAATGCTGTCTCATGGCTTCCCCTCGGCTCGCGTCGATAAGGAGGCCTACCTAACCCGCGAGAGGGCCGCCGCCAATGACCATTCTGCTGTATGACCTCGTCGGACGCGACACCACACGTCCGTTCAGCCCGCATTGCTGGAAGGTGGTGATGGCGCTTGCCCACAAGGGGCTCGACACAGCAACCGCGCCGACGCGCTTTCTCGAGGTGCCCGCTGTCGAGGGCGGCGTTTCGAAAACCGTTCCGGTGATCCGCGACGGCGAGACGGTCGTTTCGGATTCCTTCGCCATCGCTCTCTATCTCGACGAATCCTATCCGGACCGGCCGACGCTGTTTGGCGGTGAAGGCGGCAAGGCGATGGCGCGCTTCATCGAACGCTGGTCGCAACTGACCATTCATCCCTATGTGACCACCGCGGCGATCATCGACCTGCATGCCATGCAGGACGCGGAGAACGCCGCCTATTTCCGCCAGAGCCGGGAGCAGCGTTTCGGCAAGCGGCTGGAGGACGTGATAGCAGCCCGGGAGGCCGGCCTCGGCAACTTCAGGGCCTCGCTGGAACCATTGCGTTCAATGCTCGGCTATCAGCCTTTCATCGGGGGTGCGTCGCCGCTGTTTGCCGACTATATCGTCTTCGGCGCGCTGCAATGGGCGCGCATAGCCTCGCCCTACCAATTGCTCGACGACGGCGACGTGATGGCGCAATGGTTCGCCCGCTGCCTCGACCTGCATGGCGGGCTGGGACGAAAGGTGGCCGCGGCGGCGTGACGCTAAAACGCATGCCCTTTGCCGCAAGGCAGGGCCGTCAGTGTCCTGCAAGAAAGCTCAGCCGCGAGGCGATAGCCAGGCCTTACTTGGCCGCTGCCTTCTTTGGCTTGCTGGCCTTCGTGGCGGCCTTTGCTTCCTTGGGTGCGGCTTTTGCCTTGGTGGCGCCAGCTGCCTTCCTGGTTGGTTTTTTGGCTGCCGACTTCCCCGCGGCATCCTCCTGGTCGACATCGGCCGCCGCCTGATGCCAATGGCGCTCATGGTGTCCAGCCGGCTGTCCCTCTTGCAGCCAGATCTGATGCGCGCGGTTGCGAATGCGTTCCTGACGATCGTCTGCCATGGTCATGTTGTCTCCATGCGGGCCGACTTCAGTGCGGCTCCGACAGGTAACTATAGCAAGCAAAGCGTTGCTGTGCAGCCATCCGATCTCGCCCGCGGCTCCGTCCGCTTCGCGGACCGCTCCTCGCCCCTTGGCAATGGGCCGGGCGGCTTGTATAGAGCCCGCCACCCTCAATTCCATTCTCAAACAAGGACGACCCATGGCGCTCGAACGCACATTTTCCATGATCAAGCCGGACGCAACCCGGCGCAACCTCACCGGTGCCATCACCAAGATGCTGGAAGAGGCCGGCCTGCGCGTCATCGCCTCGCGCCGGGTCTGGATGAGCCGCCGTGAGGCGGAAGGTTTTTATGCCGTGCACAAGGACCGCCCGTTCTTCGGCGAACTGGTTGAGTTCATGTCGTCGGCACCGACCGTCGTGCAGGTGCTGGAAGGCGAGAACGCCATTGTCAGGAACCGCGAAGTGATGGGCGCCACCAACCCGGCCAATGCCGCCGAAGGCACGATCCGCAAGGTGCATGCGCTGTCGATCGGCGAAAACTCGGTGCACGGCTCCGATGCGCCGGAGACCGCGGCGGAAGAGATCAAGTACTGGTTCTCGGATACCGAGATCGTCGGCTGAGCCGATAGTCCAAAGCGTGATCACGTAAAGAAAGGCTGGCGTTTCGCCGGCCTTTTTTTCGGCCGAACAGTCAGCCCGCGTGCGAACCGCATGTGCTAGGATGCCGACGATGGAGCGGACCACAGCATGACCAGTGCCATTCCGGGTTTCTTCCAAGGCACGGAGATGCCGAACAGCGACTGGTGGGAGGCGCTGTGGCCCAACCCCGCCGCGGTGGTTTCGGCAACGGGGATCAAGCCAGGCATGGATGTGATCGATCTGTGCTGCGGCGATGGCTGGTTCACGCTGCCGATCGCCAGGGTGGCTCGTCATGTCGTGGCCATCGATATCGATGCCGATCTGCTCGAAGCCGCCAGACACCGCTTGGTCGAAAGTGGCGCGACGAATTGCGACTTTGTCGCGGGCGACGCCTATGAGCTTGCAAGGCTTACGCCTCGACCCGCTGATTTCATCTTCATGGCGAACGCCTTTCACGGCGTTCCTGACCGGCCGCGTCTGGCGCGCGCGGTGCGGGCGGCACTCGGTCCGGGCGGACGTTTCGCAATCGTCAACTGGCACCAGCGTCCACGCGAAACAACGATGATCCAGGGCGAGCCTCGCGGACCGAGGACCGAATTGAGGCTGTCGCCGGAACAGACCGTGGCGGCCGCAGAGGCGGGTGGCCTCAGGCTTGCCAACATGGTCGAGGTGCCGCCCTATCACTATGGCGCCGTATTCGAACAAACGACGGCTTGAGAGGCCCGCCGCCGCCACGGCGGGTTCTGGTCACTTCGGCTGACGATCTTTTACGTTTGCATGGGCGTTCGCTGCTTCCGTATCGGTGGCCGGTGTCTGGGTATCGGCCCCCGCGAATGGACTACCCTGCCCAGGCGCGAGATCGCCGCTGTGGCCGGCCTTGTTGGTCTGGAACGGGTGGCCATCGGCGCTGAGACCATGGTCAAGGGCATTGACCAAATGGTCGTCCGCCGACGCAAGGCCGGTAAGAGCAAGGAGCGATACGCCTGTGACAGCAAGGATAAGCGTGTGCGTTTTCATCTCTGGACTCCTTTGAGTTAAGCCAGAACGAGCCGCAGCAGGTCTGGCGGCTTCAACCGAGGGATATCCGAAATATCCCCTTTGCCTTGCCCGCCATGTCTGGGAGAGAAACGCTTCTCTTGCCCGAATTATTCCGAAAAAAGTTTTGGCAATGAAATACGCGCTAGCTCGCGGCGCTGAAGCGCAGGATTTCGAGGCCATCCTTGTCGGCAATGATGAGCTTGCCGGCAGCGACATTGTATGACGCAGCCTTGGCCAATGCATCGAACAGCGCCTTTTCCTCGGCCATCACCTCGGGCGCGCAGGCCTTGTAGGTCGAGCCGATGTCGCTGATCGCGATCGTCTGGCCATCGATCTTGGCGGTGGCGAAATAGGTATTGCAGGGGCCGCTGCCGCCTGCCTTGCCAGCCTCGCTGACCCTGAACGTCGCTTGCGGCGCGGTGATGGCGCCGATGCCGTCGACATAGTCGACCAGCCAGAGCTGGTCAAAGACGGAAACCGCCGGCTCGGCGCTCGGCGTCACCATCTTCAGCATGATGGTCTGCGGCACGTCGGTCAGCGGATCGACCTGATGGCGGACATCGGAGATGAACAGGAGCTTGTCATCAACGGTAATGCGGGCTTGCAAAGCGTAGGTCATCCGCGACCGGATGACGGAGGGATCGAATTTAATCTCGAAGCCGATCGGCACCTGGCCAGCCGGCTTGACGGTCTGCTTGCCGATGATTTTGGCCGGTGCATCGGCCAGCGACACGTCGGCAAGCTGGACCGAGAGCACGGCACTAGGCGGCAAGGCGATGCGCTCGCGATAGATGACCTCGCCTCTCACGGAATTTTCGGCGGCAACAGACGGTTCCGGCACGGCCAATATGCCAACGACCAGAGGCACGAAACCGAAGACGAAGAACTCCGCGATCCTGTCCAGCATGACCATCTCCCCTTGCCCAGGCTGGCCAATCAGGCTGACCAACCGCAGTTAATTGGCCAAAGGATTGCGGTCAATACATGGCTGTGGCGGTATTTTAGTCGGACGATTTCCAGCGGCCGACCGCCTCGTCGTCGGCTTCCTTGGCCTCGACCCAGCCGCCCTCGGAACCGTCGGCGCGATGCTCCTTCTTCCAGAACGGCGCGCGCGATTTCAAATAGTCCATGAGAAAATTCGCCGCCTCGAATGCCGCCTGGCGATGCGCGGAGGCGGCCACCACCAGCACGATGTTGTCGCCGGGCGCGATCTTGCCGTGGCGGTGGATGGCGGTGAGACCCTGCAGCGGCCAGCGCTCGACCGCCTCAGCAGCGATGCGGGCGATTTCTGCTTCGGCCATGCCGGGATAGTGCTCGAGCTCAAGCGCCGAGAGCGCGCCCTGCTCGTCGCGGCAAAGTCCGGAGAAGGTGACGACGGCGCCGATATCGGCGCGGCCTTGCGTCAGTCTGGCGATCTCGGCGGCGACGTCGAAATCCTGCGCCTGGATGCGCACGACAGGTACGACCGCGGCGCTCATGTCAGCCCCCGGTCATCGGCGGGAACAGCGCAATCTCGCGCGCGCCCGCGATCTTCTCACGGTGCTCGACATGTTCCTGGTTGATGGCGACGCGGATCACATCGGGATATTGCAGCGCGTGCTCGTAGCTCTCGCCGCGCGATTTCAGCCAGCGCAAGAGGTCGGCGACCGTCTCGATGTCAGCGGGCAAGTCGACGTCTTCCTCAGGCATGCCGATGCGTTCGCGCACCCAGGCAAAATAGATGAGCCGGGTCGTCATCTCACTCGTCCATGATGTGCTTGAGGCCGGCTCGGAAATAGTCGTAGCCGGTGTAGAGCGTAACCAACGCCGCGATCCATAGCAGCACCAGCCCGGTCTGGGTGGTCAGCGGGAAGATCTTGTCGCCGGCCGGCCCGGCCAGCAGGAAGGCGATGGCGACCATCTGGATGGCGGTCTTCCATTTTGCCAACTGCGTCACCGGCACCGAGACCTTGAGCGCCGCCAGATACTCGCGCAGGCCCGAGACGAGGATTTCGCGGCACAGGATGATGATCGCCGCCCATAGCGACCATCCGGCGATGCCGGCATGACGGTCAGTGTCCGCGGCCAGCAGCAGCAGGCAGGTGGCGACCAGCAGCTTGTCGGCGATCGGGTCAAGCATCTTGCCGATGTTGGAGGTCTGCTGCCAGGCGCGCGCCAGGTAGCCATCCAGATAATCGGTGATCGAGGCGAGCAGGAAGATGACCAGCGCCGACCAGCGGGCGAAGTCGCTCGACTTCAAATGCCCTTCAAGAAAAAAGCACAGCACCACCAGCGGCACCGCGACGATGCGGGCGTAGGTGAGCATGTTGGGCAGGTTGAACGCGCGCTGGGCCATATCTGGGAAAACTCTTTCTGCCTGCCTACTCAAATCAGATGCCAACGTAGGGGGTCAACAGGCGACAATCGATTGGCCAGATGAAAATAGCATCCTGGCTGTCAGCTCTCGTGGAAATGATTGTAGACCAGTTTCGCCACCCGCTCTGAAATGCCGTCGACTTTCCTCAGATCCTCGATGGCGGCGCGGCTGACCGCTTTGGCGGTGCCGAAGGCCAGCAGTAGGGCTCGTTTGCGGCCCGGACCGATACCGCTGATCTCGTCGAGCGGGCTCTTGACCATCTCCTTCTTGCGGCGCGCACGGTGCGAACCGATGGCGAAACGGTGGACCTCGTCGCGCAGGCGCTGGACGAAATAGAGCACGGGATCGCGCACGGGGAGCGAAAACGAGTCCTTGCCCCTGACGAAGAAGCGCTCACGGCCGGCATCGCGGTCCTGGCCCTTGGCGATGCCGATCGCCACCACCCGGTCCTCGATGCCGAGATCCGAAAGGATCTTGCGCACCGCGCTCATCTGGCCCTGGCCGCCGTCGATCAGGATGACATCGGGCCAGGCCGGGAAGTTGCCGGAAATATCGTCTTCGATATCATCGCCCGTTTCGGCCGCCATCGCCTCGCCCGCCGCCGCATCGTCAGCAACGGCAACATCGCCATGTTCCCTGAGCAGCCGCGAAAACCGCCGCTCCATCACCTCGCGCATCATGCCGAAATCGTCGCCAGGCGTGATCTCGGTCGAGCGAATGTTGAATTTTCTGTACTGGTTCTTCACAAAACCTTCCGGCCCGGCGACCACCATGGCGCCGACCGCATTGGTGCCCATGATGTGCGAATTATCATAGACTTCGATGCGCACCGGCGGCTTGGCAAGGCCGAAGGTTTCGGCGAAGCCGGCAAGCAGGCGTCCCTGTGTGGAGGTTTCGGCAAGCCGCCTGCCCAGTGCCTCACGGGCATTCTGCAGCGCGTTGTCGGTCAGGTCCTTCTTCTCGCCGCGCTGTGGCACAGAGATCGCGACCTTGCGGCCGGCGCGGGTGGAGAGCGCCTCGGCCAACAATTCCTGGTCCTCGACGCCATGCGACAGAAGAATGTTCCGCGGCGTCGGCTTGTCGTCATAGAACTGCGCCAGAAACGAGCCCAGCACCTCAGCCCCCTCCAGCGCCGGATCGGCCTTGGGGAAATAGGCGCGGTTACCCCAATTCTGGCCTGTGCGGAAGAAGAACACCTGGATGCAGACCTGGCCGCCTTCCTGATGGATGGCGAAGACATCGGCCTCGTCGACGGTCGCCGGATTGATGCCCTGGTGACTTTGCACATGCGACAGGGCGGCCAGTCGATCGCGATAGATCGCGGCGCGCTCGAAATCGAGAGCTTCAGACGCCTGCTGCATGGCGGCCGAGATTTCCGTCTTCACTTTCTGGCTGCGGCCGGACAAAAAGTCCCTCGCTTCGCCGACCAGCACGGCATAGTCCTCATGCGAGATCTCTCCGGTGCAGGGGCCGGCGCAGCGCTTGATCTGATAAAGCAGGCATGGCCGCGTGCGGTTCTCGTAAAAGGAGTTGGTGCAACTCCTGAGCAAAAAGGCACGCTGGAGCGAGTTGATGGTGCGGCCGACGGCGCCGGCCGAAGCGAAGGGGCCGAAATAGTCGCCTTTGCGCGAGCGTGCGCCGCGATGCTTGTAGATGCCGGGCGAAACATGATCGCCGCTCAAAAGAATATAGGGAAACGACTTGTCGTCGCGCATCAGAACATTGAAGCGTGGCCGCAAGCGCTTGATAAGATTGGCTTCGAGCAATAGCGCTTCAATCTCGGTGCGGGTGACGACGAACTCCATCGTCGATGTCTCGCGCACCATGCGGCCGATGCGGGTGGTGTGGAAGCGGCCTTGCGCATAGCTGGTGACGCGCTTCTTCAGGCTGCGCGCCTTGCCGACATAGAGCACGTCGCCGGAGGCGTTCATCATGCGATAGACGCCGGGCGCGTTGGGCAGCCGCTTGACCAGCGTCTGGATCACCTCGGCGCCGACCATGCCTTCGGCGTCGCCGGCATGCGGCGTCCAGTCGATGGCGGTGAAGGCGACATCGGGACCCGCAGGTTCGACGATCTCTTCGACCGCCTCGTCCTCGAGGTCGATATCGGGGGGCAGATCATCGGCGCCGCCGCGCGGCTTGTTCTTGTGATCCAAAGGACTCATTCCGTCATGCCTGTCACATCGGGCGTCTGCCATGCAAGATGCTGGCCGCCATCGAGCGCGATCATCTGGCCGGTGACCGAGCGCGCTTCCCAGAGATAACGGATTGTGGCGCCGAATTCCGGCAATTCCGGGCCGCGCTTGAGGATCAAGCCATCGACTTGGGCGGCAAAATCGCTGTCGTCCTGGCGTGTGTTCTTCAAGGTCGGCCCCGGACCGATGGCGTTGACGCGAATGCGGGGACCGAGCGCTTGCGCCATTGTCCGCGTGGCCGTCCACAGCGTCGACTTGGACAGCGCATAGGAGAAGTAGCGCGGCGTCGGCCGCCAGACGCGCTGGTCGATGATGTTGACGATCAGGCCCTCCTGCTCCTTAGGCAACGCCCAGGCGAAATTCTGCGCCAGCAGCGCCGGTGCCTTCACATGGACGGCAAAGTGCCGATCCCAGGCCAGCCAGTCGAAATCCAGAACCGAATCGTCGACGAACAGCGACGCATTGTTGACCAGCAGCGAGATCGGTCCGAGCGCTGCTTGCGCCTGCCCGACTAGGTCGCCTACGGCGTCCATATCGGTCAGGTCGGCGGCAACCACGGCGGCGCGGCCACCGCTGGCGATGATTGCGGCAGCCAACGCATCGGCCTCGACATGAGAACGGTTGCAATGGATGGCGACGGCAAAACCGTGGGCGGCGAGATCCTCGACGATTGCCCTGCCGATCCGTTTGGCCCCACCCGTCACCAGCGCCGTGGCCGTGACTTTGCTCATAGCATGTCAATCCTCAATTTCGGCCCGAAAAACGGTGCCGGCGAAATATGGCCCGGCATGCGTTAAATGGCGTTCGCACCTTGGGCAGCATTGTGGCGAAACGGCCTTTTCGGCGTCCCGACTCGCCTTGGACTCGGAGCCGCCCGACCGGAATATAGGGTGCTGGACTCCTTGCACCAAGCGGTGTGCGACGCAGCACGGGACGGCTCCTGCCATTTCGCTGTTGCGAAGATGCAACGTCAAGTTTCTGCCTCATTCGTGCCGGGGAATGACCCAAGTTCAGGTTCGCTTCAGCCGCATTTTGACACGACATTTGGAACCGACGAACGCCAGATCCGTTTCACCCCCCGGGGCGGGTTGATGGCGATCGTGAGAAAAAAGCCTGTGTCCTGTGGCTTAAGGAGTAAAGAACAATGCAAGCCAATCTCAAATTCGCACGGCCGCTCGCCGTGGCGCTCGGGCTCTTCGCCCTCAGCGGGACCGCCTATGCCGCGGACGTCGTCCAGGAAGAGCCGCCGGCACCCGCGCCGATCGCCGAACTTCCGGTCGCTTCGTGGGCGGGTCCCTATGCCGGTCTCAACGTTGGCTACGGCTTCAGCGGCCGTACCAAGGAAAAGGATTTCGGCGTTGAGACCGATACCAAGGGTTTCGTCGGCAGCGTCTTCGGCGGCTACCAGTGGCAGCAGGAGAACTTCGTTTACGGTGCTGAAGCCGAACTCGGCTACAACGGCGTGAAGGGTGACGATAACGGCATCAACTCCAAGGCCGGCTTCGAAGGCTCGCTGCGTGCCCGTCTCGGCTATGCCGTGACCCCGGAAATCCTGCTCTATGGCACCGGCGGTCTCGCCGGCAGAAGCCTGAAGGTGGAAGACACCGTGCTTGACGCCAGCGACACCGCAACCATGCTCGGCTGGACCGCCGGCCTCGGTACCGACATCAAGCTGACCGACAACGTCTTCGGCCGCGTCGAGTACCGCTACACCGACTTCGGCAGCAAGAGCTTCGATGGTATCGGCAAGGTCAAGGCCACCGACAACCGCGTCACCTTCGGCGTCGGTATGAAGTTCTAAGTCGTTCAAGCCACGACACGAAAAAGCCGGGCCTCGCGCCCGGCTTTTTTTGTGTCCGGATGATCACGCGGGAGATCGAATCGATCACCCGGGAGATCGGGGTGATCAAATGGATCACCCGGGTGATCAAGTGGATCACCCGGGAATGCAGGACTTCAGTTCTGGAAATTTCTCGTCGAAGCGTGCCGCCCAGCGCGTCAGCCGGGCGCGGCCCTTCTCCCATTTTCCGGCAAAGCGCAATGAGAGATAGCCAAGGCAGGCGCGCAACGCCATCTGGCCGGCAGTGATCTTCTTCGGCAGCTTCGGCGGGTTGGCGTTGAGCAGATCGAGTGCCGCCGTGATCTTTCCCCATTGGCGGTCGAGCCAGGGCTGGTAGACCATCTCCTCAGGCCGCGTGCGCCGTTCATAGACCATCGACAGCGCACAGTCGCAAATGCCGTCCGCCAACGCCTCCAGCACTTCCGCCTGGAGCCGCTTGTCGGGATTGCGCGGAAACAACGCGTTCTTCGACAAACGGTTGAGGTGCTGGGTAATGGCGCGGCTGTCATGGATGGAGCGGCCGTCATCGAGCACCAGAACCGGGATCTTGCCGAGTGGGTTGGCGATCATCAAGTCGGCTGGCTTCTCGTCGGTCTTGATCGGCACCAGATCGACCGCGATGCCGGCATAGGCTGCCGCCATCCGTACCTTGGAACTGTAGGGAGAAGACGACGCGTAGAGCAGCTTCGGCATGGATCGGTTTCCTGTTTTGCAGGCGGGCAGTGTTGACCGATCAGGCGAGATCGAGCAATGGCCACAAGCGGAAAACCCGGCCGCCAGCGAGCCACGGGTTCGGCAAGTCATTGGACTGTCGCGGAACTGCTGGGATTACGCGGCTCACGGCTTCCGCATCGTCCTCGTCTGCTCCGCGAATCGTGAGTTCCAAAGTCACTTCACCACCCAGGCAGCCGACCCGAATTCCGTGCGGGGCAGAAGGCGACGGCACGCGGATCAGCCGGTCAACAACCAAGACTGAAAAGCCTCACGCCGACATTTGATCCGCCATCGATGATACAAAAAAACCCCACCGGACTTCGCCCTATGGCGAAGTCCTGGGAGCTGCGAAAAGATATCCTCCGTCCGCCTCTGTTCTCGCCTTCCGAATGCCGAAGCAACGAGCGGGGCGCCTGTCAGGCACCGCCCTTGACTGTTTCGACACTGCCCCCGGCGAGGGAGGACGCGATTACTTCTTGCCGGACTTCGCGGGTGCTGCCTTCGGCTTGGCCGCGGGTGCCGCTTTCTTCACCGGGGCTGAAGACTTCGCTGCCGCCGCCTTCTTTGCCGGCGCAGCCTTCGCTGCCGGTTTCTTGGCAGGCGCAGCCTTCGCAGCCGGCTTCTTGGCAGGTGCTGCTGCCTTCTTCACCGCGGGTTTTGCCGCAGCCTTCGCGGCCGGCTTCTTGGCCGGTGCCGCCTTCGCAGCCGGCTTTGCCGCTGCCTTGGCAGGTGCTGCCTTCTTCACTGCCGGTTTTGCCGCTGCCTTTGCCGCCGGCTTCTTGGCCGGCGCTGCTTTTGCCTTGGCCGCCGCGGCCTTCGGCTTGGCAGCAGGTGCTGCTTTCTTCACTGCAGCCGCGACCTTCGCCGTCGCTGCTTTTGCGGGTGCTTTCTTTGCCGGTGCCTTGGACGCCGGCGCTTTGGATGACTGCTTAGCCATGCGATGCCCCTTCCGTTGTGCCGACGGTCGTAATGACCTGGCGCGCTCATGCATATCTGACTCGCGGCTTGCTAGCCAGCGAAGCAATAGACTGATTTTCGCAGCTTAAGTTTTGGTTACGAATGGCACACGATCGCGCTGACCATCGTAAAAATCCGCTGCTGATCTTCGATCACTGCCTAGAGTGTGCGGCTGACATTCTCCACACCCTGCGACGGCGAAGCTGTGAAGATCAGCCGCCAGCTTTGCGCATCGATCTCCGGCTGCTGACATCATGACCTGCTGCTTTAACGGCGCGATCATCTCGTGCGAGCTGGCGATCTACACTTCAATGAGATGACCGATCGCTGCTTGACCTTGTCAAGCACGATCCCATCACCCGGCCTGTTCGTGAATTGACAGACTACTCTACATCGCAGAGTATTCTGCAAGAGGAAAAGGGGAGTGCTTCAATGTCGATCACGCAGGAGCGAGCGGCGGTGTCACTGTTC
This sequence comes from Mesorhizobium sp. M1406, assembly GCF_040317555.1. NCBI lineage: Bacteria > Pseudomonadati > Pseudomonadota > Alphaproteobacteria > Hyphomicrobiales > Phyllobacteriaceae > Mesorhizobium > Mesorhizobium sp. M1406. The sequence goes on from NZ_JAMYKW010000003.1 coordinate 74,592, forward strand.
GAGATTGCCGAGACGGCGCCTCATGGCGGCAGCGTCGTTGGAGGTCTCCGGCGACGCCGCATCGAAGCTGACCGATGAGTGCCGACGAAATCATCCACCAGAGCACTCGGCTCAGGATCATGGCCGCCCTGAATATGCTGGAAAGGCGAGAAACGCTGGACTTCAGCCAGTTGAAGGCCATCATGGACGTCACCGACGGCAATCTCGGCGCGCATCTCGATACGCTGGCCAGGGCCGGCTATGTCGATATCGAAAAACTGTTCGTCGGGCGCCGGCCGCAAACGCGCATCAGGGCGACGACGAGCGGACGACGCGCGTTCCGCGGCCACGCCGCGTTCCTGCGCAAAATTCTCGATCGGGCCGAGGCAGCGCCGCGCAGAAGATAGCGTGGCGATCGCACGTATCTCAACGCTTGGCGACAACGGCGACGCCGGCACCGATCGTCACACCCACCGCGCGATTCACCCGGCGCACGATCTTCGGCGTGCGCAAGGAGCGGGCGCGACCGGCGAGGATGGCATGGCCGCCGATCACCACGACCTCGACGGCCAGGACTATTATTATCAGCACACCGAGACGATCCCCGTTGATCGATGCGCCGACCACGTTGGGCAGCGGTGCCACGTAGAACAGCGGCATTTTCGGATTGGCAAGATTGAGCGCGATGCCGGTGGCAAAAATCGTCAGCAGCCCGTGTCGTCCGGAGACGGGTTGCAGTTCCGCACGACGGGCACGGCGGTCCACAGCCTGATGCCCATCCAGATCAGATAAGCCGCTCCTCCTTAACCAAGCACCGTCATGACGATCGCCATCTTGGCCGCGATGATCGACAGGCCAAAGGCGGCGAGGATCAGGAAGATGAGAACGCCAACCACCGTGCGTGCACCATAGGCGATACCCGAGACGGCGCCGCTGGAGATGGTGCGCGCGACGATTGTCATGTTGTCCGGTCCGGGGCTGGCAGCGAAGACGAAGAAGGCAGTAGCGAAAGCAAGGATGGTGGCAAGGTCCATTAAGACCCCGAAAGCGACTGTTGCTCCCGGGCGTTCTGATTAGCCAGTTTGCCTGTCGGCGACATCAGGAAAATTCAGGATCGTCGCGATGCGGATTTTCCTCACGGCTGATAGCCAAGACAGATGGCGCCGAGCGCGACAATGGCACAGGCGCCGACCCGCCGCGGCGTCAGCATCTCGCCGAGGAACAGGCGCCCGATGAAGGCCGCGAAGACGACGCTGGTTTCGCGGATCGCGGTGATCGGGCCGGCCGGCCCGAGCGCGAAGGCCGCGACCACGACGCCATAGGCCAGAAGTGCGAACAGGCCGCCGCCCAGCGCCTTCCAGGTTTCCGGTGCCCGCGGGTCGACAGTAAGGCGGCCACGGCAGGCGACGAAGGTCGCCGATAGCAAGGCGCCGTAGATCAGCAGGACCCAGGCGGTATAGGCGCCGGCATTTCCCGCCGCGCGAACGCCGATCGCATCGACTGTCGCATAGGCGGCGATGATCGCGCCCGTTGCCAGCGCATAAAGGATCGATGTCGTGGCGGCCCTGCCCCTTCCGAGTGAAAGACACATTATGCCGCCGGCGATCAGCGCGACGCCGGCTGTTTGCGGCATGGTGAGCTGCTGGCTGGCCAGGAAAAATCCGCCGAGCGTGACAAGCAGCGGCACGCTGCCGCGAACGATCGGATAGACCTGTCCCAGCTCGCCATATCTGTAGGCGGCCACCAGAAACACGCTATAGCCGACCTGCAGGCAGGCCGAGAGCACGATATAGAACCAGGCCGGCGCGGCCGGAAGGGCGTTGAAGACGGCGAAGGGAATGGCAAGCGCCGTGCTGGAAAGGCTCATGACGGTGACGGTCCACAACCTGTCGGTCCCGGTTCGCAGAAAGGCGTTCCAGGTCGCGTGCAGGATCGCGGCAAACAGCGCGAGCCCGATGACCAATGGGCTCATTGCGGCCTGCGCGAAGCAGCGATGATGCCCAGGGCCGCCTTGCGGGCGTCGCGAATGGCGGTGTCCGCCTGCCCCATCTGCGCCAGCAAGGTCGCACCTTCGATCAGCATCAGCAGTGCCGCCGCCACACTCTCGGCGCGGCCGCGCGGCATCACCCCTTCGAGGATCGACTGCATGCGCCGCTTGAGGCCGTTCTTCTGCCTGGCGGCAGCCTTGAATACCGGATGCCTCGGATCGCCGAACTCGGCCAGCGCATGTGCAAACAGGCAACCATGAAAATCCGGGCTGCGGAACCAACGTTCATGCCAGCTGAAGATTTTTCCGATTTTCTGCTCTGGCGTGATGCCCTCCTTGGCGAGCCGGTCGAGCTGGCGGTCGAAACGCATGGCGCGGTAGTCGAGCACCTCGACGATCAACTCGTCCTTGCTCGGGAAGTGCCGATACATCGTCATCTTGGCCACCTCGGCTTCGGCGATGATCCGGTCGATGCCAGTGGCGTGAAAGCCGGCGCGCTTGAACAGCGCGTAGGCGGTTTCAATGACGTGCTGGCGTTTGTCGGAAGCAGGCGATGACGTCATGACGCTTACCAGTGATGAGACAGGTCTGTCTCATAGCTATGCGGCGGATCGCATCTTCTGTCAACACAGCACGGAAAAACGCCCGCGGCCGATCGGGCCGCGGGCGCGAAAAGTGATTGGAGACAGAAAGCGCCGCGTTCAGCGCAGGACGCGGCAGCGGCCGTTGTAAACCATCCAGCGGTCGAAGCCCGAGACGCAGAATTCGACATTGTCGCCGATCGAGGCGAAACCCTGGCCTTCCTCGATCAGATACCAGATGGTGCGGTCACGGCCGTCGGAGAGACTGACGGTGGCGCCGCAGTAGCGGCGACCGATCGGCCAGGTATCGTTGGCCGGCAGATAGCGGTGCTGGTGGATGCGCTGGAAATCGGTGATCCGCACATCCGGCAGATGAGGCACGTGGTGCACCTGGTAGGAGAAGCGGCTGGTGATCTTGTTCAGCACCCAGGCTTCGCCGCAGATGCCGCCATCGTCGTCGGAATAGACGCCAAGGTCGGCCGCCTGCACGGCCTGGGTGACACCGAGAGGCGCGGCCAGCGGTGTGCAGAGCGAAATCAGGACAGTAAGTGCGGATTTGGCGAAGCGAGTCATGACAGCCTCTCAAGGTCGATTGCGCGCACTGTGCGGATTCGCTTGGCGGCGGTCAAGCGGTTGCGGAAACAATGGTTTCCCAGTTGAAACCGCGTTGGCCAAGGCCGGATTAGCGCGAGCCCGGGTTGTTAAGGAGCCCGCCTTCCCAACCCTGCCGGAACGCGGGCATTTTCGCGCCTGGCGCCGAATGGCGAGATCTGAAGCCCTTCACCGTCAAGCCTGCTCGCCTGCCAGCCATTCCAGCGACCAGTGCGCCGGCTTTCCCACGGCGAGCAGTCTATGCAAAGCCGGCAGCAGCGTCCGCAGTTCGCCCTCCAGCGTGAAAGGCGGGTTGACCACCAGCAGGCCGCTGCCGTCGAGGCTGGGCTCCGAAGTGGCCGGCCTGATCTCGAATTCAATGTCGAGCAGCTTCGGGATGCCGGATTGCTTCAGCGCCTTGCGGAAGGCGATGATCGCCTTGCGGTCCTTGACCGGATACCACAGCGCATAGATGCCGCCGGGCCACCGCTTGTGCGCCCTCATGAGCCCGTCAACGAGGCGCTCGAACTCACCCGCCTCCTCGAAGGGCGGGTCGATGAGAACCAGGCCGCGCTTTTCCTTCGGCGGCAGATGCGCGCCGAGCGCCAGCCAGCCATCGAGTTCGATGATCCGGGCCTGGAAATCACCGGCAAAGAGCGTCCTCAGCTTCGCGACATCCTTGGGGTGAAGCTCGATCGCCGTCAGCCGGTCCTGCTTGCGCATGAGGTGACGCACGATCAGCGGCGATCCCGGATATTTCTGGATGCCACCCTCGGGGTTGAGCGACCGCACCGTCTCCAGATAAGGCGCAAGCAGTGCCGCCACCGGTGCGGCAAACGGGGCATCGATCAGCCTGCCGATGCCGCCTTGCCACTCACCGGTCCTCTGCGCTTCGACCGACGACAGATCGTAGCGGCCGATGCCGGCATGGGTGTCGATGACCCGAAACGCCTTGTCCTTCTGCTTCAGATACTCGAGCAATCGCGTCAGCACGACATGCTTGACGACGTCGGCAAAATTCCCGGCGTGATAGGCATGGCGGTAGTTCATGGTTCGGTGCCGTTATGCATGTCGTTGTCCCAAAACCGCTGCACACTTTGGGCGACTTGCATCAGCCCCTGCCCCAGCGCGGCGGTGGCGGCTGCGAGTTCGGATTTTCCGGCCGGCCGCCGCGAGTGCGCAAAGTCAGCAAAAACCCGATCAAGCCGACCGCCACCAGCGAGAAGCCGATCGGCCGCGCACGGCTGTCGATCTCGCCGACACCGGAGCGCAAAATGAGATCGACCGCTCGCATCGGTATGTCGTCGGCATCACCCGGTCCAACGGTGAAGATATAAGGGCCTGGGCTGATGGTCTCGATCACGCCGGCCTCGTCGCGAAAGATCTTGTCTGGCAGCTGGGGGCTGGCCTGGCGCGGATTGTCGGAATGGTTGAACTGGAGCGTCGAGGCGAGCACCGTGCGGCCACTGCTGGCGGCGGTCAGCGTCAGCACGGTGCGCTGCTGCGAGACGATGCGTTCGGCTCTTGCGGTCAGGTCGACCAGCACCCGCACCGGCGCGTCGCGGCTGCCGAGCGGCACCGTCCGCGGCTTGAAGCGGCCCTGCTCATAGACCCGCCAGGTGCCGATCTCATGACCGGAGAAATTGCTCATCGCCCAGGGATAGATGACACCGATGCCGGTGCCGGCGAGCAGGATCAGGACAAACAGAAAGCGCATTCACATCACCACAGGCTATCGTGACCTTGCCAATAGCGCCCCGACGATCAAAAGGCGATGGCCAGATGCCGCGGCTTTCCGGCCGCTGGAGCGGGCGACCGAGAAGACCCCAGAAGCGGATCACACGGGGCAGCAACCAGATCGGCGGCATGGCCGCACAACAAGGCAGACAAGGTTCTACCTATGCGCTCAAACGCAATTGCGATAATGACCGGCATTCTCCAATGAAATGAATGCGCGTGGACACTTTCTGGCAAGATGGGACCACTGGCTCGGGCGCGCGCCGAAGATTGTCTCACCGGTTCTTTTTTGGAATCCCTCGCTGCCAAGCTCTGAGTCGGCCTTAAAACGAGCATGCCTCGTCCGACCATCTAATTTGCGATGGTCGAGCCAATACGCTGATTCACAAAGAGAATCGTCCTTGGACGCCTATGGCTCGGCTTGGAGAAGCCGACATGGGCTTTATGATTAACCATTCGTAAACAGATATGATTAAGGAGTTGCTAATTTAGTTGACTATAATTTCCACAGGTATATTTTTGATGCGTTGGGATGTGCAATTTGGGCGAGCAATCGACGATGATGGCACCAGACGTGTGATCGCGATTTCGGGGCACGGAGAATGCTGAGCGGCGGCACATAGATCGTGTAGCGGCACCAGCTTCGCGAACCCCAAAGAACAATTAAAGCACATCAGTGATGGCGATTCCGCTGATGCGGAGGTTTGCCGCGTTCTCATTGAAGTGGCTGGGCAATGCTTTGTCCGGCGGGGCGATAGCGTGTGCGATGCGTGCGGGGAAAGCATGAGTAAACTCATCAAGGTTCTGAAACTGGAATCCGGCAGCCAAAGGGGCGCCAACCAAAAACGAAGCCGCGCCCTGGTCGCCGGAGGTGCTGGATTTCTAGGATCGCATTTATGCGAACGCCTTTTGCGGGACGGATACGACGTCGTCGCGCTGGACAATTTCCACACCGGCAAGAGATACAATCTCAATACCCTTCTGCGTAACCCGAGATTCATGTGTATCGAGCACGATATCGTCGATACACTGCCTTCGGGTCTTCAGTTCGATGAGATCTACAATCTCGCCTGCCCAGCCTCTCCGCCGCACTACCAGGCAGATCCGATCCATACCTTCAAGACGAGCGTGCTTGGCTCGCTGAACCTTCTGGAACTCGCGCGCCAGAACAACGCCAAGATATTCCAGGCCTCGACCTCCGAAGTCTATGGCGACCCCTTTGTGCACCCACAGCCCGAGAGCTACTTCGGCAACGTCAATACGCACGGACCGCGGTCCTGCTACGACGAAGGCAAGCGCTCGGCCGAAACCCTGTTCTTCGACTATTCGAGAACGTATGGCCTCGATATCCGCGTCGCGCGCATTTTCAACACCTACGGCCGCCGCATGCAGCCCGATGACGGGCGCGTGGTTTCGAACTTCATCGTCCAGGCGCTGCAGGGCAAAGACCTGACCGTCTATGGCCACGGCCTGCAGACCCGTTCGTTCTGCTATGCCGATGACCTGATCGAGGGCTTTGTCCGGCTGATGAATACGCCGAGTGCGCCCACGCACCCGGTCAACCTCGGCAACCCCAGCGAATTCACCATCATGGAATTGGCGACACTGGTCATTGATTACACCAACTCCCAATCGAAGATCGTGCATCGGCCACTGCCGATCGACGATCCCAGACAGCGCAAGCCGGACATTTCCTTTGCCAGGGCCAATCTCGGCTGGGAGCCGAAAGTCGGCCTGCGCCAGGGGCTCGCACGTACCGTCGAGTATTTTGATACCCTGCTTTACGGAAGCCAGCTGGCCAAAGGAGCCACGGCTTCATGACCCGTGCGGCAATCCTGGTGACAGGTGGGGCCGGCTTCATCGGCAGCCACACCTGCAAGCTGCTGGCCGCCGCCGGCTATTTGCCGGTGGTTTTCGACAATCTGAGCCGCGGCAACGAGAAATCCGTCGCCTGGGGTCCGCTTGTCGTCGGCGACATCCGCAGCCAGACCGCGCTGCGGGCCGCGATGAAGACATATCAACCGACGGCGGTCATCCACTTTGCGGCGCTGGCCTATGTCGGAGAATCCGTTCACCAGCCGGCCGAATACTATTCGACCAACGTGACAGGCACCATCGCGGTGCTCGATGCGGCGCGTGCGAACTCAATCGAGAACATCATCTTCTCCAGCAGCTGCGCAACCTACGGCGTGCCGGAAGCGTTGCCCGTTCGCGAGACCTCCGCGCAAAATCCGATCAGCCCTTACGGGCGCACCAAGCTGATGGGCGAACAGATCATCTCCGACTATGCGTCCGCATACGGAATGAAATTCGTGATCCTGCGCTATTTCAACGCTTGCGGCGCCGATCCCGACGGCGAACTTGGTGAGTGGCATTCGCCGGAAACGCACCTTGTTCCCAGAGTGCTCATGGCCGCATCAGGCATCATCGACGAGATCGAGGTTTTCGGCACGGACTACGACACGTCGGACGGCACCTGCGTACGCGATTATATCCACGTCAGCGATCTGGCCCGCGCCCATCTGAAGGCCCTTATTTATCTCGAGGGCGGCGGACAAAGCCTGGCGGTCAACCTCGGCACAGGGCGGGGCGTATCCATCAAGGAGATTGTCCAGGCGGTCGGCCGTATGACGTCAAGATCCGTCCCGGCCGTCTTCAGGAACCGGCGCCCGGGAGATCCGGCGGAGCTTTACGCCGATCCGGGAAGCGCACGCGAACATCTCGGCTTCGTGCCGGAGCTCTCCGACATCGACACGATCGTCAGAACGGCTGCCCCATTTTTTGGGCTGGAGACAAAGCCGATGAAGCTGCCACCGATCAAGGCGGCAGCTTCGGCCGCGGCTCGGTAGATCAGAGATAGCGGGGGCGGCAGCTCGCGCGTTGGCCAAACCCGCTAGGGCTGCAGATATAAGGCGAACCGCTCAGGAACCTGCCGCCACTGCCCGGATTGAAAGAGACCTTCACCGGCGCCGGCGTGCGGACTTTGGTCCGCTGCGGCGATGCAAAGGCGTAATCTCTTTCGGTCGTTCGAACTGTGCTGGTCATCAGGATCTGAGGCTCGGCTCTGAGCGAACGTACGAAGTATCCAGCTTGGACCGGCTGGACCGCGGGCTCGCTGCGGACCGCATGGACCACAGGCTTGATGAGAACCGAATTGGTTTCGGTCGCATCCATCCCCTGGCAACCTGCAACCATAAAGCTCATCACTGCAGCCGTAACAATAGATACGATATTTTTGCTTGGGCGAAATGCGCCCATTGCCGAATTGTTCATCATTTGTCCCTTGCTATCAAGTGTAATCCAAGGGCGCGTCGCGACATACCTATGCCTTCGCCGCTTTCACGCCGTATGAGTGACCCTTCGCACATCACACCTGAACATTAGACATCACTAATTATTAAATTTCATCAAAACCGTATGGTAGGCCCCACCATCTTGTCGTTCTGTCATATACGATTGAATGATATCAAGCGGCGGTCGGCGTGCCGACCGCACCCGCCGAACCGCGTGATGCTTCACCATAAGCGATTCGCCAGTTCCTTGACAGGCACTCCGGCATGAGCCGTCTGGATGGGTCGGAAGCGGGTTGCGAGAGTCATTGGCGTCATGGCTCTTGCCGGCCATGCTGAACGGTACCACCAGGGATCAAGACTGGGGGAGCCTCCGGGGCGGGTCCGGCCGTGTCTCAGCGCGGCTGGACACGGCCTAATTCTTGGAATCGACCAGCTTGCGCGCCTCTTCGAACCGCGCGCCCTTCGTGTCGCCTGTTTCGAACTTCCGGTCTTCGTCGGAAAGACCCTCGGGCGATCGCCTAAAACTGTACCATTCCCCATCCGGATCCTTGCGTTTCTCGATGTTCCCGCCCTGGATCCGGTGGCTGTAGCAGGTGCGATGCTGCTTGCCGGTGTAGCCCTTCGACCGCCAGGCGAGCTCCATGCACATCTTGCCGCCGCTGGTCACCAGCCATCTGCCCTCCGCGACAGATGCCGTGTCCTGCCCGGATGTCCAGGCCTTGAGGTGCCGATCGCCCTGCGCGAAATAGGCCGCTCCGTTCTTCCATACCCATGTGCGGTCGGCATATAGAAGCTGCAGTTCGTAGGCTGTCGGAACAGTTGCGCTATTCGCTTGCGCGGGTGCGCTGTCCTTGGCGGCAGCCGCGTGCGCCGTTCCCGAAAGGGCCGTCTGGCCGAAGAGGGCCAGGAGAAACAGTAGCTGCGCGCAACTTGCGAACCGACGACGTTCCTTGTGTCGCCGACGGTCGACACAAGGCGGCGGCGATCTGGTCGGAGCTATCTGCACAATTGGCATTCGCATGTCTGCTTGACCCACGGCGGCGCTATCGGCGCGACAGCCATGCGAACTATTTAACAGCCGCGAGAACCGCGATGTCAACGTTCGCGAAGCCGACGACAACAACTATTCGAGACACGCATAGCCGCTGTCGTCAAAATTAGGGATTGCGTCGTATACTGCCGCACCTTTGACAATCGCGCGCAAAAACAAAATCCGCGGACATCAGAGAGGACGCGGTTTCAAATGACGGACGACCCGGAATTGGATCAGGCCGAAGTTCAGCAATACCTGCGGCAGTCGGCCGGCTCGGATACGGCTGCTCGCGACTACCTGAGCCCCAACACGGCGATCTTGCTGGGGATCCTGTTCATTGCGGTCGTGTTCAGGTTCCACAACATAACCTTGCCGCTGGTCGACGCCTTCAGCTGGCGCGAGACGAGCACGGCAATGATGGCCGACAATTTCCAGCAGCACAGCTGGAACATCTTCTTCCCCGAGGTCAGCTGGACCGGGCCCGGGCCAAGTTATCAGGGCCGCGAGTTCCAGATCGTCAGCTATCTGACCGCCCTGCTCTACCAACTCTTCGGCTGGCACGACTGGTTCGGCCGCATGGTTGCGGCCTTCTTCGGTCTGGTGACGGTGTTTTCGCTACACAGACTAACGGCGCTGTTCTGGGGCGAGACGCACGCCCACGCCGCGGCACTTGCCTACGCGCTGATGCCGGCGGCGATCATGATCGACAGCTCGTTTCTTCCCGACCCCTCGATGCTGGCCCTGGTGACGCTCGGCGTCTGGCTTTTCGCGAAATACTGGGCCGGCGGCAGCGGCTGGCTGTTGCCGCTCGCCACGGCCAGCTTCTCGCTCGGCGTGCTGTCGAAGCCGCCAGGCCTCGCCGCCGGCGCCGTCATCTTCTACCTGATGGTCTGCTGGATGCTGGAGAAGAAGTGGAAGCAGGCGACCAGGGTCTTCCTGTCGGGGCTTTTGAGCCTGGCCATCATCGGCGCCTATTTCAGCTGGGCGATCTATCTCGGCCGCAGCTATCCGCCGTTTCATGTCGCCGGCAGCGGCTATATCTGGGATTCCGGCTTCTGGACATTCTTCAGGAACAGCTTCTACTTCAAATCCGTATGGAACACGTCGGTCTGGTGGTTCTACGGCTATCCGTTCATGGTGCTGATCGCGATCGGCTTCTGGATGCCGCCCAGACCCGCCGAAGACCCGAGGCGACGCACCCTTTCGGCCATTCCCTATGTTTGGCTGGCCGCGGCCATGGCCGTCTACCTGGCGGCGGCGCGCGAGATCACCAGCAATCCCTGGAACTACCACATTTTCCATGTGCCGTTCGCGATGTTCTGCGGCCGCGGCGCGCTTCTCCTGGCAGCGCTTGCATCGGGAACCGTTCTGTCGCCGGCGGTCGTACTGCGCTCGATCTGCATCGCGGCCATCGCACTCGTGTGGTCGACCTTTCCCCTCGTCAGGACAATGAAGACGCCGATCGCCATGAAAGGCAAGCTGCTTGGCGAGGAATTGGCGCGGTTGGCGCGCCCGGGCGACCTCGTCGTCGCTATCGCGCCCGAGGCCGGCGATCCCGTCGCCGTCTACTACAGCAGGGCGCGCGGCTGGGTGTTCCCGCCTGGCGGAGGCGATGTCGAATGGTCGAAATTCGTCGCCGACGACGCTACCGCGATCGCGCAGCTCGAGGAGTTGCGCGCGCAAGGCGCGGACCTGTTCGGCACGGCCAAGAACGCAGCCGACAAACAGGACCGGTTGTTCGTCGAGCATCATGACGGGGTCATCGACTATCTGGACAAGACCGCAACCAAGCTTGTGGATTCGGATGATTTGCTGGTCTATAGGATCACCCGTCCATGAGAGCCGCGACAGTCTGGGGCCGCGGGCCTCGGACAGGATATGGTCCCGACGTGTCAGCGGCCCCGCATTCGCCCGCGGAAGGCGGGCAAGGCGGTGGGCCAGGCAAACCGATCCCCGATGACGCCAGGGATATTCGGGCGCCACGCGATGCCGCCGCTGGAACTCGGCGGTGAAAACCGGCGGAGAATTGGTTGAAACGGGCAATCTCGATAGTCGTGACGTTGGCCCTGCTGGCCTGGCTGGCCAGCGACTCGCGCTGGCGCATGGTCGGCGACGCCTTCGACCGCATCACGCCCGGCACGTTCGCGGTGGCGACGATCGCGTTTTTCGTCACCTATGTCTTGCGTGCGCTGCGCGTCTGCGACGAGTTCCGCGACGAAGTGCATGGCCGCTTCGGCGCCTGCCTGCGCATTATCCTGATCCACAATGCGATGATCAACGTCGTCCCTTTCCGTGGCGGCGAGACAGCCTTTCCGCTCCTCCTGCGCCAGGTCTTCGGCGTACCGATCATGCGTGCCAGCGCCTCGCTGCTGTGGTTCAGGCTGCAGGATGCCTTCGTCGTCGGCGTGCTGGCCCTGGCGGTGTGGCCCGGCCTGCATCCGGCGATAAGGATTGCTGGCGTGGCCGCCTTGATCGCCGCGGCCTGGTACCTGCCGCGCTGGGCGCGCGCGCCGCATGACTGGGCCGGGCGCGGCAGGATCGTGGCCAAGCTCGGCCTGCTTCGCGACACCTTCACCGAGGCGACCGGGCGCTCCCGCTACGGCTGGTGGTGGACGATCGCCAACTGGTCGCTGAAGCTCACCGTGCAGGGATGGCTGCTGGCGCTGATATTGGGGACATCTTTCACCACCGCCTTTCCCGGCGTCGTCGGAGCCGAAGGCGCCGCCATATTGCCCGTGCAAGGCGTCGCCGGCTTCGGCACCTATGAAGCGGGTGCGGCGGCGGCGCTGCTCACCTCCGGAATCGCGATGAAGAGCGGCCTGCAGGCGGCCCTGGCGCTGCACCTGTTCATCTTCTGCTCGGCTATCGCCACGGGCGCGATCGCCTGGCTGTTTCCCTCGAAATCGACGCTGCCGGGGAACCCGGCTGTCGGACCTGCAAGGAAGCCATCCCAATGAACGTATTGCCCATCCCTGCTTCGGGACTGCCTGACGGCGCGGTAATGCCGGACCATACGCTGTCCATCGTCGTACCCATGTACAACGAGGCCGACAACGTCGAGCCGTTGCTGGCACGGATTCACCAGGCGATGGAGCGCTACGACCAGCCGTGGGAGGTCGTGCTGGTCGATGACGGCAGCACCGACGGGACGGTGAGCGAGATCAGGCGCCTGGCAATGCATTACGGCCCGCATGTGCATGCGGTCGAGTTGGTGCGCAACTACAAGCAGACCGCCGCGATGCAGGCCGGCATCGACGCGGCGCGCGGCGACGTCATCGCCACGATCGACGGCGACCTGCAAAATGATCCCTTCGACATCCCGCGCATGGTCTACCGCCTGCAGAGCGAGGATCTCGACCTGGTGGTCGGCTGGCGCAAGGACCGCCAGGAAGGTTTTTTCATGCGCAGACTGCCCTCGCGCATCGCCAACGCACTGATCGCGAGTGTCACCGGCGTGCGCCTCAAGGACTATGGCTGCAGCCTCAAGGTCTATCGCGGCAACGTGATCCGCAGCGTCAAGCTCTATGGTGAGATGCACCGCTTCATCCCGGCCTGGCTGGCCACGGTGACGACCCCCAGACGCATCGCGCAGGAGGTGGTGACGCATCATGCCCGCATCCACGGCCAGTCCAAATACGGCATTTCGCGCACCTTCAGGGTCGTGCTCGATCTGGTGTTCATGTATTTCTTCATGCGCTATCGCACACGGCCCGGGCATTTCTTCGGCGGCATCGGCATTGTGCTTGGCGCGCTGGGTTCGCTCATCCTCGCCTACCTGCTTTGCCTCAAGTTGCTTTTCGCGGAGGACATCGGAACACGTCCGATGCTGTTCACCGGCTTCTTCCTGCTCATCGCCGGGGTGCAGATGGTGACGTCGGGCGTGCTGGCGGAAATGCTGGCACGTGTCTATCACGAGGCGAATGGAGCATCGGCCTATGTCGCGCGGCCGCGGCCGGCTTCCGGTGACAATGACGGCTGGCAACGCCCTAGCCGGCCATCGTGACCTGATCGGAACACCCTGGAGGTTCCATGCCGATTGTGATGATCGGCTCAGCCGGCTGCCAGGAAGGTGCCGACCGAGGAAGGGCTGGCAAGGTTCGTCGACTGGTTTCGCCAAGAATGGCGGTCGAGGGCAAGAGGCAAGGCGCAACGCATGCGCCAACCTCTCGCCCTCGACTTTCGCCCCCCGGCGAAGACCAGAGCGGCCGACTCTTCAGTCAAATCGCGCCGCCACTTTTGGGTTCGATTCTAGTAACGCGAACGGCAGCTGGCGCGCTGGCCGAAACCGCTCGGGCCGCAAATCCAGGGCGAATGACCCAGGAACGGGCCGCCATTGCCCGGCCTATAGGAAATCTTCACCGGCGCCGGCCTGCCGACCCGCTGCGGCCGCACGAAGGCCGCATAGGCCTCCTGCCTCGTGCGCGTCACGGTGGTCATTTGTGTGAGCGGTTTGCGGTTGATCAGATGCAGCCGCTTGTTCTTGATGTAGTGCACCTTCTTGCCGAGCGTATGAACCACGGGCTTGGTGCCGATCGAGCTGGTCGCATCCATGCCCTGGCAACCGGACACCATCGAGATCAATGCAACAGCGGCAAATGCACAGGCATATTTCTTGCCGATCCTTGCCCCGCTTTCCATAAATTTTTTCATCGCCTTCCCCTGCCACGAATACAAGTTGCTGGAGCGCGGAGATCTATTCTCTCTTATTTGCTTTTCCGCGCCACGTGAGCAGCCCATCGCCGCTCACATCGTGGCGAAATATTAGAGGAAGCTTATTAAAATTCGTGCAAGCGACATGATGAGCGCGGTCTTTCAGCGCTCGATCGGATATTATTAAAATTTGATCTTTTGAGCTCGCGCCCGCCACTGCCGCGGTCGCCGGCAGCCATCAAGCCAAATGCAATTCAGGAAGCTGCTTGCGCGCGTACGCCTCACGGCGTCAGCGGGGCGATCCCCAAGCTGGATCGAAGTAGAAATTGCGGGCACCGATGTCGCCCTGGCCGGCGCCGGAAACCACATAGGCGATCCTGACAATGCGGAGGCCGCCGGCGCCCTGCTGCAGGCCATAGACGCCTTCCATGCCGCGATCGTAGAAGCTCACGGCCGGAACGGCGAGCGCCAGCGTGGCAAGCGACGCCTGTAAGGCGACTTTCGCGGCATTGGCACGCAACGGGATCCTGTTCTCGATGACGTGCCTTACGACGATGACCACCACCAGAAGCCCGTAGAGGAAGGCGTTGAAGGCGGCGAACCAGTAGAAGCCGGTGGCGTCGAAGGGGTGATCCACGAGCAGCACGGGCAGCGCCGCGCCGATCGCCAGCGCCACATAGGGAGCGAGGGCGCGGGCCGGCAGCAGGTTCTTTGGGCCGCTGCCCTTTGGCGTGACCCGGAAATCGACGAACGATTTGGTCAGATAGTCGCGGATCGACGACAGCGTGCCGGCGAGCACCCAGGGCCAGCGCGCGAAGAAGAGGAACAGCGTGCCTTCCCAGCTGATCGTCTTGGCCGTCATCGGGCGCGAGAGGCCGAAAGCCTTCAGCATCATAACCAAGCCAACCAGGGCGACGGCGTTGGGCACATAGTGGACGAGGAAGTCGGCGTACATGACATTGGCGAAGTTACGCCCGGTGAACAGCGCATACATCGGCGTGACGTACATCAGCAGCGCAAAGACGGCGAACAGCGGATACCAGAGCTGGCAGAACAGGAACTGGAACTTCAGCCGCGGCGGAAGCTTGGGAAAATATGTGGGAGAATATTCGAGCAGGATCGTCACCAGGCTTCGCGACCACTGGAATTCCTGGGTCACGAGATCGGCAAAGGTCTGTGGGCCGTCGCCATGGGCGATGGCGTCGAGCGCGTGCACCCCACGCCATCCGGCCGCGTTGATCAGCATGGAGGTGGAGTGATCCTCCGCCAGTTCCGGACCGAGACCGCCCGCCTGCTTCAGCGCCTTGGTCCGCACGGCATAATGCGAGCCGATGCAGAGCGGAGCTCCACCGCCCGTATGGCCGGACTGCAGGGGGCCGTGAAACATCCCTTCCGGAAACAGCCGGCCGCGCGCCGACCAGCTCTCGGCGGCATTGTTGTCGCAAATGCTCGGCGCCGAGACATAGCCAACCGAGGGATCGGCGAAGGGATAAAGGATTTCCCTGAGATAAGTCGGCGTCGGTACGTGATCCGCGTCCATCTGAGCAACGAAATCGTAACGCTCATAGCCATAGTGGTCATAGAAGAACGCCAGGTTGCCTTCCTTGCAGCGGGTGCGGCGCGGCCATGTCGTGCGGTGATAGTCTTCCCTGCCGCGCCGCGTCGAAATCAGCACGCCGTGAGCCTCGCACCAGCGAACCGTCTCCTCGGAAGGGTCCTCGTCCGCCAGCCAGGTGTCATGTGGGTAATCCTGCGCCAGCATCGCTTCGAGCGTGCGCGCAACCACGGCAAACGGTTCGGACGGGGCCTTGGTGACCACCATCGCGACCCGAGAACGCTTCGGGATCGTGTGAAGCTTGGACGGTTTCTTCGACGCATGCACATTCAAGAGGAAGTACAGCGGCATGAGCGTGAGCCAGAGCAGAATGAGCGTCGCGAATGTGTATGGCCCGACACGCTCGACATGCTCGGGCTTCAGCCACCAGATCCAGAAAAACCCGAGTGTGACGAACCAGAAGGCCAGCGCGAGTCTCAATATCCATTGCTGAGTGGCCGACAGAACGGGCACCAGAAAGGGCCCCTTCCGCGCAGTGGCGGCCAGAGCCGCTTCAGACCGATGCGCCCGTCTGCTCGTATGGCCGATGATGCGTGCCTGTACGGAAGCACTCATAACTTACTCGCCGCCACTTGGGCTTCCGCCGACAGAAGGCTGAAAGCTCTCAAACCCCGGCGGCAGAATCAGCCCGCACTTGCTTAGAGTCAACTAAATTAAGTATTCGTTAACTACGATCCCTGAGGCTTGGTTACCTGACGCCTTTGAATCGGGGCGGAATAATCGCAACCGACCAGCCCTGTCGGGACAAGCCGGCAAATTTTTCAGTGCCGGCTGACGGGGGCGAGGCTGCTCGGAGGGAACCGGTCCGCTAGCAGCGTTAACCATGTCGCGCGTGTTAAGGTTAAGCAACCGTTAATTGCACTTGACTCTTGGCCCTGACCGGCTCTTAAATTAGCTAGTGATGATATATCGGGATATTGACGCGAATTTGTGAGTATCGCGGCGAACTTCTCTCAGTAGCTCCTCGGTATTGGTGCCGTGAGAGATAATTTGGGTGGGCTCTGTGCGAAGGCTCGCACACCCGCCGATGGTCGCTCCGAAATCCCGCAGATTGCGCCATTAGGGCTTATTGGTTTTGGATAGTCGTGTCGATCAAACATCGATGCGCACGGGCGAAGCTTTACTTCCGCGGGAAGTTGAAGCCATGGGAGGTCAGACATGAAACGCTCTGCAGCAAATGCACTTGCAATCGCGCTGGTATTGGGCGGGAGCGCCGCGTTCCCCACCGCAGGAGGCGCCGGCTCCGTCGCAGGGACGGACCCCGTTCAGACGAGCAGTGCCGCCTCCGCATTCGGATCCTATGATCCCTATGGGGACTTCAGCACCGACAAGAGTGCCAGCATCGAGGAGTTGTTCCTACCCTGGGAGGACGTCGATCTGGCGACGCTGCCACAGGCCGACGCCTATGCGCTGCAACGCGGCCGTTCGCTGCTGATCACGGTTGAGCCGTGGACCTGGTCGAAGGACTGGCGCATCACCCCGCCCGAATTGCGCGACGGCATACTGGGCGGCAAATATGACGCCAACATGCAGGCGATCTGCGACCTGGTGGGACAGATGAAGAGCCCGGTGACCATTCGCTGGGCGCAGGAGATGGAAGACAAGAACGGCCGCTTCACCTGGGCCAACTGGGCGCCCAAGGACTGGATTTCCGCCTACAAGCGCGAAGTCGATCTTTGCCGCAAAGCCGCGCCGGCCGCCAAGTACATGTGGTCACCCAAAGGCGAAGAGGGCTTGGAAAAATACTACCCTGGCGACGATTACGTCGATGTCATCGGCCTGTCGGTGTTCGGTCTGCAGAAAAAGGACAATAACGAGGCCGGTCATGATCGTACGTTCGCCGAGATGCTGAAGCCCGGCTATGACCGCGTGGCAGGGTTCAACAAGCCGATCGTGGTGGCGGAACTCGGCTATGTCGGAAAGCAGGACTATGTCTCGAAGTGGCAGGAAGATACCCGTAAATCCTATGCGGAGTTCCCAGCGTTGACCTCGGTCGTCTACTTCAACCAGAAGGAAGTGTGGCCGTGGCTGGATGGCTACGGTCTGCCCGACTGGCGGGTGACCCAGCACGTCCTGCCGTAGACGCATCGTGCCTACCCATCCCGACGTGATCGGGATGGGTCTCCATCTCCTTGTTTGATCGTGATCCTTCCCGAACCAGCGGTTCGGGAAGATGGTTGAGGCATGGCATAAATCAATCCGTGGGGGGGGTTTCGTGAAACGAATACTAGGAAATCGTCTCGGATCGGCCTTCGCCTGCTCCGTTCTTGTTCTTGCCTTCCAGATCCCCGCGACAGCCAAAACGGCGACGAAAATCGCCGAGCAGGCGCAAAAAGCCACCGCGGTTCCCGACGAAGGCGTCTACCAGATCTATCAGAACCATTCGTGGCTGTGGGCCAAGAAGGGCGCCGGGTTCTTTGCCGTCAAACAGCGGCAGTTCGACGCCTGGACCCACGACAAAGGCAAGTCGGGCTATGGCGACGGCATGTGGTTCATTCCCGGCGGCGGCAAGTTGTGCTACCGCGCGCAATGGCACGGCTCCTGGGGTGTGAAGGGCTCGATGACCTGCTTCGAGCATCGCCAGGCAGGCAACGTGATCTACAAGCGTAAATCACCTGGTGGCGAGTGGTATGTTTTCAGGAGTTCGCATCACAACCGGTCGGACGAGGCGATGAAATTGAAATACGGCGACTACGTCACCAGGGAAATGGACCGGATCAAGGCAAAGCAGTAGATACTGTCTTCCGCGACAAGCCACTGGTAAAGCGGGCCGACTGAACGGTTCAGGCGACATGCTTTACTTTAGATCTTTGTTTTTATGCAGCCGTTCTCCCAAAACCGAGGCCATTTTTGGGCGACATGTATCAGGCCTTGCGCTCCCAGCGGCGGTCTGGCGTCTGCTGCCAGTAGGTGACGGCATGGCCGGCGTCCTTCATCATCTTCCAGTTTCCCCGAGCCGCTTCGACCTGGGCGGCATCGTGGCCGTCGAACAGAAACACCGCGCGCTCGTAGCCGCCAAGGTCGGGCGGCACCGCGCCGTCAACGAGGAACCTTATTTTGGCCTGGTTGGGATTGCCGTCGCCGGTGGTCAGCAGGATCGGCTGTTCGCCGGGATGGGCCTCCCGATCGGTTGCGTGGGCGAGGAACGAATCGTCACGGAAGGTCCAAAGATGCTGGTCGAGCGCATCACGGCGTTCCTCGGTGCCGGTCTGCACCACGGCGCGCCAGCCACGATCGATGCTGCGCTCCAGGAGGCCTGGCAGCGCATCCTCCAGCGTCGATTCGGTCAGGTGGTAGAACAGGACGTCGGCCATCGCTTCGTTCTATAGTGATTGAATCCGCTCACTGCTCATAATTGTCGCGCACCAGCCGGTCGAGCAGCCTGACGCCGAACCCCGACGCCCAGGACTGGTTGATCTCGTTGGACGGCGAGCCCATTGCCGTGCCGGCAATGTCGAGATGCGCCCACGGCGTATCCTTGACGAAGCGCTGCAGGAATTGCGCCGCGATGATGGCGCCGCCATAGCGGCCGCCGATGTTCTTCATGTCGGCGTTCTTGGAATCGATCAGCTTGTCGTATTCGGCGCCGAGCGGCATGCGCCACAGCCGCTCTTGTGTAGCCTGCCCCGCCGCCGTCAGCCTTTCGGCCAGTTCGTCATTGTTGGAAAACAGGCCGGCATGGTGCTGGCCGAGCGCGACCATGACGGCGCCGGTCAGCGTCGCCAGATTGACCATGAATTTCGGCTGGAAGCGGTCGTTGCAGTACCACAGCGCATCGGCCAACACGAGGCGGCCTTCCGCGTCGGTGTTGAGCACCTCGATGGTCTGGCCCGACATCGAGGTGACGATGTCGCCGGGACGCTGGGCATGGCCGTCGACGGCGTTTTCGACCAGACCGATGACGCCAACGACATTGGCCTTCGCCTTGCGCGCGGCCAGCGCATGCATCAGGCCGGTGACAGCGGCGGCACCGCCCATGTCGCCCTTCATGTCCTCCATGCCGGACGCCGGCTTCATTGAATTGCCGCCGGTGTCGAAGGTGACGCCCTTGCCGACGAAGGCAACCGGACTGTCCTTTGGCTTGCCGCCGTTCCACTGCATGATCGCCATGCGGGCGCCGCGCGGCGAGCCCTGCGCGACACCGAGCAGCGAGCCCATGCCGAGCTTCTTCATCTCCTTCTCGCCCAGGATCTCGACCTTGACGCCGAGCGCCTCGAGTTCCTTGGCGCGGGCGGCGAACTCGACCGGCCCGAGCACGTTTGCCGGTTCGTTGACGAGGTCGCGCGCCAGAAGCACCCCTTCGATCACCGCCTCGGCATCGGTGAAAGCCTTTTTCGCCGCGGCCGGATCGGCGGTGTGGATGGTCACCTTGACCGGCTTTTTTGGCTCGGCCTTGCCGTCGTCCTTGTCCTTCCTGGTCTTGTATTTGTCGAAGGAATAGCTGCGCAGGAGAATGCCCGCCGCAAGGCTTGCCGCATCCTTGCCACTTGGCGACGCGCCGGCGAGGTCGAGCACCACGGCCACGTCGGTCGCCTTGCGCAGCGACGCGGCAATGGTGCCACCAAGCTTCAGCCACGCATAGTCGTCGAGTCCCGACACCTTGCCGGCGCCTACCGCCACCAGCCTGTCGATGGACGCCCCCTGCGGCGCCAGAACTTCCACCACGTTGGCGAACTTGCCAGTGAACTCGGCCACCGGAAAGGCCCGCTCCAGTGTCTTGCCGGGATCGCAAGCCTTGGCTGCGTCGCTCAGGCCGCCCTCATCCGCCGAGAGCACGAAGACCGTGCCCTTCTTGTTCGACGCGGTCTGGGGTGCGGAGAATTTGGCGAAGGCGATCGACGGTCTTTGGCTCATCATGTCCTGCTTTCGGGGAATGCGCGGCTTTTGGGGAAGCGGTTCGAGACGATGCGCGACATTTGGTCGTTTTCCGGCATTTGGCAAGACTTTGCCGAATTCGCATCCCATATGACCTACGGAATCGATAATGATTCTTCGCGGCACGGCCCCGCTTTTTGCCGCAACCTGTTGTTAACCATCGATGTTCTCCCTTTCTTATCCATTCCCGCCGACACTCCGGCCCGCCGGGGCAGCTGACTTGGGACGGGAACCGGGTCGAGCCTCTGTTGGAGCCAGTTGTGCGGGCGCCGCCGGACAGCTACCCTTGTGCGGTGGCATGATGCCGTTCGAGAAAATCGAGAAAAGCCTTCATGAAGGTCGTTGAACGCTACATCATGCGCCGCGCTTTCGTGGTCTTCATGGCCGCGCTTGTCTGGACGCTGGCCATCGTCTGGACGACGCAGGTGCTGGCAAAGATCGACCTGGTTACCGACAGCGGCCAATCGGCGCTGACCTTCTTCGAGGTCGCCGCCCTCATTCTTCCGTCCATCATCCCGATCGTGGTGCCTTTTGCGCTGGTGGTGGCGGTCGCACAGACACTCAGTGTCATGAATTCGGATTCCGAGCTCGCCGTCGTCAACGCCGCGGGCGCCTCGCGCTGGACGATCGTGCGACCAATCATGCTTTTGGCGCTCGCGGCCGCCGTCTTTTCCTTTGCCGTCGACAACGGCATCGACCCCTATGCACGGCAGAAAAACCGCGCCCTGGTGGCGTCATCACGCGCGGATCTGTTGTCGCTGATCATCCAGGAAGGCACCTTCCGCAAGATCGAGGACGGGTTGTTCCTGCAGGTCGGCGAGCGGCTTCCCGACAATCGGCTGGGCGGCATCTTCGTCGCCGATTCACGCGAAGAAGGCGTCAACCTCGTCTATTACGCCAAGACCGGCAGCATCGTCGAACGCGGCGGCGAAAAGGTGCTGATGATGAATGACGGCGTCATCCATCGCAAAACGCTGACCGGGGATCTCTCCGTTATCCGGTTCACCTCTTATGCCTTCGATATGTCGGCCTTCATGGCGGCGGCTTCGGCGGTGACGCTCCTGCCGAAGGACCAGACGACCCAGTATCTGCTCAACCCAAGTGCCAACGACAAGAGCTATCAGCAGAACCCCTACGAATACCTGGCCGAGGTCAACCAGCGGTTTTCGGAATGGACGTATTCCATGGTCTTCGCGCTCATCGCGCTCGCGGTCGCCGGAGACGCCCGCTCGCACCGCGAGGCGCGTGTCAATCCGCTCATCACGGCCATAGGGATATCACTGTTCGTGCGCTGGCTGGGCTTTTTTGCCGCCAGCAAGGCCGATGACATCCCGCAATATGCCTATATGGTCTATGGCGTGCCGATCGTGGCTTCCGCGGTGGCGATCTGGTTCATCGTCTCCAACCGGACCATGGAACTGCCGGTGGCGTGGGCGGACTGGATGACAAACTTCGCCACCCACATCGGTGACAGCTGGAACGCTCTCAAGCTGCGTTTGTCCAGGCGCCGCACTTCAGGGCAAGGGGTCGGCTGATGGGCTGGACGCTGGGCCGCTATTTCTTCTTCCGCTATGTGACGATCACCATCTGGTTCTTCATCGGCCTCTTGGCGCTGGTGTTCCTGATCGATTTCACCGAGCTCTCCGGCCGCACCACCGGCCTGCCCGGCTTCACCTACGGGACGGCAGTGGCCATCTCAGGCCTCCGCATGCCGATGATCATGCTGCAGACAGTGCCGTTTGTCGGTCTCTTCTCGGCGATGGCGACGCTGGTGTCGCTCAACCGGCGCTACGAACTGGTCATCGCGCGTTCCGCCGGCGTTTCCGCCTGGCAATTCCTCTTGCCATGCTGCATCGGAGCCTTGCTGTTCGGCGTCCTGTCGGTGGGCGTCATCAATCCGCTCGCCGCACACGCATTCTCCTGGTCCGAGCAGATCGAAACCCAGCTGCGTTCCGGCAAATCGAACACGGTTTCAGCCGATGCCGCACCCTGGATCCGGCAGAAAACCGGCTCGGGGGACACCATCATCGGTGCGCGGGCCATCCTCAACCAGGGCATGGAGATGGCCGATGTCGTCTTTTTCATTCTCGACCCGCAAGGCAACATCGTCGAGCGCAAGGACGCCGCGCGCGCCTTCCTGCGCGACGGCTATTGGGACTTGCAGGACGTCAAGACGCTCAAGAGCGGCACGATCCAGGCATCGGCAAGCGATCGCGTGCCTACCAATCTGAGGCCCGAATTCGTGCAAGAGCGGCTGGCGCGGCCCGAAACCATCCCGTTCTATGAACTGCCCGGAAAGATCGAGGTTGCCCGCTCCTTCGGACTCAAGGCAAATGCCTTTGCCATGCAGTTTGATTCGCTGGTGGCGTTGCCGTTCCTTCTCGTCGCCATGACGCTGATTGCGGCAACGGTTTCAATGCGATTTGCCAGGATGGGGCAATCGGCGACGATGATTCTGGGTGGCATCATCGCTGGCTTTCTGCTTTATGTCGTTTCGGTGCTGGTGAAGGCATTCGGCGTGGCGGGATTCGTGCCGACTGTCGTAGCCGCATGGGTGCCGGTCGTGGTGGCTATGTTCTTCGGGGTGACTTTCCTGCTATACAAGGAAGACGGCTAGTGAGGGAAGCGTTTTTGCCCAGCAACAGGCAGGCCCGTTTGGCGCGCCTCTATGCGGCGACCGCCTTGGCGTGCCTGTTTGCCAGCGCCGTCCCGATGCCGGCGTTCGCGCAGGATGTCGGCGACATGGCAACATCGGTTCCGTCCGGCTCACAGATGCTGCTGGCGGCCGATACGCTGGTCTACAACAACGACAACCAGACGGTGACCGCCGTCGGTGGCGTGCAGATAGACTATGGTGGCAATCGCCTTGTCGCCCAGCGGGTCGAATACAACCGCAACACCAAGCGAATGGTCGCGAGCGGCAATGTCGAAGTCATCAACAGCGACGGCACCAAGATCAATTCGGAACATATCGACATCACCGATGACTTCGCCGACGGCTTCGTCAACGCGTTGCGCGTCGAAACCATCGACAAGGCCTATTTCGCCGCCGAAAGCGCCGAGCGCATGGGCGGCGTGCTGACCACGTTCCACAATGGCGTCTACACCGCCTGCGAACCGTGCGAGGACAAGCCCGACAAAGCGCCGACCTGGCGCGTCAAGGCCAGGAAGATCATCTGGAACGGCGAGAAGAAGACGGTTCGCTTCGAGAATGCGAATTTCGAGTTCTTCGGTTTTCCGCTCGCCTATCTGCCTGCATTCGAGATTGCCGACCCGACGGTGAAGCGCAAGAGCGGCTTCCTGATCCCCAGCATCGTCTACAAGAGCGATCTCGGCGTCGGCGTAAAAATTCCCTATTACTTCGCCTTGTCACCGACCTATGACCTGACCGTCACCGGCACCGGCTATACCAAGCAGGGCTTCCTCGGTGAGGCCGAGTGGCGCCAGCGTTTCAACAATGGCCAGTACAGTTTGAAGATCGCCGGAATCCACCAGCAGGATCCCGATGCCTTCCTCGACACGACTGCTTTCCCCAGCACCGCTGGCCACAATGTCGATTCGGGCTCAGCGGGCGATCCCAATAAATTCCGTGGCATGATGGGCACGCAGGGCCAGTTCGCCATCAATCCGCGCTGGAATTTTGGCTGGGACGTGTTGCTGCAGACCGACAAGAACTTCGCGAACACCTACAACATCGACAAGTATAGTGCCTCCGTCCATCAGTCGACGGTCTATCTGACGGGTCTCAACGGCCGCAACTATTTCGACGTGCGCGCCATGCACTTCGACGTGCAGGAAGATACACCCAACGACAACATCTCTGCGCGAAGCGGCCAGCAGCCATGGGTGCTGCCGTCGCTCGACTACGCCTATATTCCCGACGTGTCGGTGGCCGGCGGCCAGCTGTCGCTCAATGTCAACGCCCGCGTCATCAGCCGCGACGATCTCGACAAGACCTTCTACATCCCCACGCAGCGTGTTCCTGGCATCGAAGGCGAATCCGGACGGCTCACAGCCGAGGCCGAGTGGAAGCGGAGCTTCGTCACCGATGACGGACTGGTGCTGACGCCGTTGCTCGCGCTGCAGGGCGACGTGGACTACCTCAACGCGTCGTCGGCTTCGCTCGACGCCATCAATCAGATGGCAACAAATTTGGGCCAGCAGGACGACATGCGCTCGTCGTTTGCCCGCTTCATGGCAACCGCAGGCCTCGAGATGCGTTGGCCGGTGCTGTTTTCCATGGCCAGCGGATCCAATCACGTGATCGAGCCGATGGCGCAGGTCTTCATGCGCCCGAACGAGCAGTATGTAGGCGGTCTCGCCGTTCCCAACGAAGACGCCCAAAGCATGGTCTTCGACGCGACCACCTTGTTCGAACGCGACAAGTTCTCCGGTTATGACCGTGTCGAAGGCGGTTCGCGCGCCAATGTCGGCTTCCGCTATTCCGGCTCATACAACAATGGCTGGGGTACCAATGCGATTTTCGGCCAATCCTACCAGATCGGCGGCGAGAATTCCTTCGCCGCACCGGACCTGGTCAATGTCGGCGCCAATTCCGGCCTCGACACGACCAAGTCCGACTATGTCGGTCTGTTCGGCATCAGCAGTCCCAACGGATTCGCTGCCTCGATCAGCGGCCGTTTCGACGAACAGACCTTCGAGAACCGCCGCACCGAGGTGAAAGCTGCCTATTCCGGCCTGCCGGTGTCACTGAGCGCCAAATACGCCTTCATCCAGGCCCAGCCACTATACGGGTTCACGACCGACCGCCACGAGGTCACGCTCGGTGCATCGACGCATCTCGCCGAGAACTGGCGCGTCTTCGGCACCGGAACCTACGACCTGCAGGAAAGCGTGCTGGTCAAGGACGGCGTCGGCTTCGCCTACAACGATTCCTGCTTCACCTATCTGATGACCTATTCGCAGTCGCGCGACATAAATACCAAGGCGGTGTCGCAAAGCATCGGCTTCAATTTGTCGTTCCGCACCCTCGGCGACTTCGGCACGTCGACCAGTGCCATCGACACGATCCAGTAACAATCGGCGACATCGTTTCGCCGCATAGGGCTGGCACGGATTCGCGCACCTGGAAACGATAAAATTGGGCGGAACCGGGATAGAATTGGGATGCCAACGATGAGGAAATACCTCTTTTCAGCGGGTTTCGCGTTGCTTGTGGCGGCGACATCCGTGTCGATCACCATGATGACGCCACCGGCTTTCGCCAGCGAGATCAAATACGTCGTCAACGACATTCCGGTCACCACCGGCGACATCGCCCATCGCGCCGCCTTCCTGAAGCTGCAGCGCAAGAAGGGCGACGCCGGCCAGGAAATGATCGACCAGACGCTGCGCATGGCCGAGGCCAAGCGGCTTGGCATCCGCATCAGCGACGCGCAGGTCGAGGCGGCATATCAACGCTTTGCTTCGAGCAACAAGATGCAGCTCAGCCAACTCGACGGCGTCATGGAGAAGTCAGGCGTCGGCAAGAGCCACTTCAAGGAATTCATCCGCGCCCAGATGGCCTGGAACCAGGCCTTGAGCGCGCGCTACCGTTCCGGCGATGGCACCGGTGCCGTCAGCGAACAAGACCTGGTCAGGAAGATGCTCGAAAAGGGCGGCGCCAAGCCGAGCGCTACCGAGTACATGCTGCAGCAGGTCATCTTCGTGGTGCCGGCGGCCGAACGCAGCGCTACGCTGGCCAAGCGCAAGCGCGAGGCCGACGCCATGCGTGCCCGCTTCAGCGGCTGCGACACGACGCGCGAATTCGCCAAGGGTCTGATCGATGTCACCGTTCGCGATCTGGGCCGGGTGCTGGCGCCGCAACTGCCGCCGGACTGGGCCGAACAGATCAAGGCCACCAAGGTCGGCGGCGCCACCGTCACGCGCGCGACCGAACGCGGTGTCGAATTCATCGGCATCTGCTCTTCGCGCGAAGTGTCCGACGACAAGGTCGCCCAGATGGTGTTCCAGAACGAAGGCTCCGGCGACAAGAACGCCGACGAGCTCAGCAAGAAATATGTCGACGAGCTGAAGGCGAAAGCCCGCATCGTCAAGCGCTGACGTGAGCAGCACAATGGTTGCGCTCGCGTTGAGCGCCGGCGATCCGTCCGGCATCGGACCGGAGATCGCCATCGCCGCCTTCATGGCGCGCGA
Source organism: Mesorhizobium sp. M1406 (assembly GCF_040317555.1). Lineage (NCBI taxonomy): Bacteria > Pseudomonadati > Pseudomonadota > Alphaproteobacteria > Hyphomicrobiales > Phyllobacteriaceae > Mesorhizobium > Mesorhizobium sp. M1406. The sequence continues at coordinate 101,089 of NZ_JAMYKW010000003.1, forward strand.
GGCTGCCGCCCTGCCCCCCTTCTATCTGCTCGCCGATCCGGCGCTGATCGCCTCCCGGGCGCGCCTCCTCGGCATTTCGCTGCCAATGGTCGAAACGACACCAGCACAAGCTGCGCAAGTCTTTGCCCGCGCCCTGCCGATCGTACCGCTGACTGCCCGCGGCATCGACAGCCCCGGCCGGCCGGACCCGGCCAATGCGGCCGCCACCATCGAAGCCATCGACCGTGCCGTCGCCGACTGCCTTGCCGGCGAAGCCTTGGCTGTCGTCACCTGCCCCATCGCCAAGAAGCCGCTCTACGATGCCGGCTTCCGCTTTCCCGGCCATACCGAATATCTGGCGCATCTGGCAGCCCGGCACAGCGGCGTCGAGGCGATGCCGGTGATGATGCTGGCAGGCCCCGACCTGCGCACCGTTCCCGTCACCATCCACATCGCGCTGGCGAAAGTGCCCAAGGCACTGACCACCGGGTTGATCGTCGCCACCGCGCGCATCACCGCCGCCGACCTCGCCAGCCGCTTCGGCATCGCAAGGCCGAGGCTCGCCATTGCCGGGCTCAATCCGCATGCCGGTGAAGGCGGCGCCATGGGCCTCGAGGACGAGCGGATCGTGCGTCCGGCGGTCGATATCCTTCGAGCCGAAGGTATCGACGCTTTCGGCCCGCTGCCGGCCGACACGTTGTTCCACGCCCGGGCACGGGCAGGCTATGACGTCGCCCTTTGCATGTATCACGACCAGGCGCTGATCCCGGCCAAGGCGCTGGCCTTCGACGAAGCGGTCAATGTCACGCTCGGCCTGCCCTTCATCCGCACCTCGCCCGACCACGGCACCGCCTTCGACATCGCCGGCAAGGGCGTGGCGCGGCCCGACAGCCTGATGGCGGCATTGAAGCTTGCCCGGCAATTGGCCGACACGAACACGAGGCCGGTTGCCGCATGAGACCGCAGGGATGAGCATCGACGGGCTGCCGCCGCTGCGCGAGGTGATCGAACGTCATGGGTTACAAGCCAAGAAGGCGCTCGGCCAGAATTTCCTGCTCGACCTCAACCTCACCGGCAAGATCGCCCGCACCGCCGGCGACTTGTCCGATGCAACCGTGATCGAGGTTGGTCCCGGTCCCGGCGGGCTGACCCGCGCCTTGCTCTCCAATGGAGCGCGCCACGTGATCGCCATCGAGCGTGACGAACGCTGCCTGGCAGCCCTTGCCGAAGTGTCCGATCATTATCCCGGCCGGCTCGAGATTGTGTCCGGCGACGCGCTGAAGACGGATTTCGCGGCACTTGCCAGTCGAGCGGCCGGGAGCGGCAGCCCGGTAAAGATCGTGGCCAACCTGCCCTACAATATCGGCACGGAGCTGCTGGTGCGCTGGTTGACGGTCAGCGATTGGCCGCCATTCTACACCTCGATGACCTTGATGTTCCAGCGCGAGGTGGCCGAGCGCATCGTCGCGCCCGCCGGCAGCGACAGCTATGGCCGGCTCGGCGTTCTTGCCGGCTGGCGAACGGAGGCGAGGATCGCCTTCGACGTGCCGCCACAGGCATTCACGCCGCCGCCGAAGGTCACGTCCTCGGTGGTGCATCTGGTGCCGCGCGTGGCTCCGCTGGCCGCCGAGGTGAAAAAACTCGGCCGCGTCACCGAAGCCGCCTTCGGCCAACGCCGCAAGATGCTGCGGCAAAGCGTGAAAAGCTTGGGGGGCGAGGCGCTGCTCACCCGTGCAGGCATCGATCCGACACGCCGGGCAGAGACGCTCAGCGTCGAGGAATTCGTGCGGCTGACCAACGCGGTGTAGTGCCGGCGGGTCTGGAAGCGCTTTGGTCGAGGCATAGATAATCTGGCCAACATGCCGGAGGATCAAAATGCCCGCCTATGTCATTTCCGATGTCACGATCCGCGACGAAGAGGCGATCGAGACCTACCGATCCCGCGCCGCAGCCTCCATCGCCCAGCATGGCGGGCGCTATCTGGTGCGTGGCGGGCGGGTAGAGACGCTGGAAGGCATGTGGCATCCCGAACCGCTGATCGTCGTCGAATTTCCAGACATGGAACGGGCCAGGCGTTGGTACGCCTCCGCCGAGTACGCGGCGGCACTGGACGTGCGCGATGCAGCGCTCAGCCGCAATCTGATCCTGGTCGATGGCATAGCGCCCTAAAGCCGGTCAGCCCGTCTTCTCGTCCAACAGTCCCGAGACGAAATCGAACAGGCCTGGCCGGCGATCGCGTCTTAGCCGCTCGGCGACGACGATGCCGCGCACTTCGGCGAAGGCGCGGTCGAGGTCGTCATTGACGATGACGAAATCATATTCCTTCCAGTGCTCGATCTCGTTGCGGGCGTTTTTCAGCCGCGTTTCGATCACAGCCTCCTGGTCTTCGGCGCGGCGCTTCAGCCGCGCCTTCAATTCCTTCATCGACGGTGGCAGGATGAAGATCGAGACAATGTCGGCGCGCATCTTCTCCTTGAGCTGCTGGGCACCTTGCCAGTCGATGTCGAACAGCATGTCGCGCCCTTCAGACAGCGCCAGTTCGGCTGGCTCGCGCGGTGTCGCGTAGCAATTGCCGTGCACCTCGGCCCATTCCAGCAGCGCGTCGGAATCGCGCAGCCGCTCGAACTCGCGCATCGTCCGGAAATGATAGTGGACGCCCTCGATCTCGCTGCCGCGGCGCGGCCTGGTGGTGACCGAGACCGACAGTTCCAGGCTGGAATCGCTTTCCAGAAGGTTGCGCGCGATCGTCGACTTGCCGGCGCCGGACGGCGACGACAGGACGAGCATCAGGCCCCGGCGGCGAATGCGGGACCCCAAATCCTTGGCAACCATCGGCTACTCCAGATTCTGGATCTGTTCACGAAACTGGTCGACCACTGCCTTCAACTCCAGCCCGATCGCGGTGACGGCGGCGGCGTTCGACTTCGAACACAACGTATTCGATTCGCGGTTAAATTCCTGTGCCAGAAAATCGAGCTTGCGGCCGACCGCGCCGCCGCCTTCAATCAGTGCCCGACCTGATAAAACATGCGTCTTCAGCCGGTCGATCTCTTCGCGAATATCGGCTTTGGTGGCGAGGAATGCCGCCTCCATGTGCAGCCGGGTGGCGTCCAGGTTGGCGGAAGCATCCATCAGCAGCCTGACCTGCTCGGCGATGCGTTCGCGGATCGCCGCCGTCTCGCGCGACGGGTCAGCCTCTGCCCGCAGCGTCAGCGCCTCGATTGTGTCGATATGGCCCGACAGCAGCAAAGCCAGCGCGGCGCCCTCGCTTTGTCGTGCCTGTTCGAGCCCAGCCAGGGCGATCTCGAGCGCGACCATGATCACGGCATCGAGCGCGGCCCTCGCCTCTTCGGTTTCGACAGTTTCGGGAATATCGAGCACGCCGCGCAGCGAAAGCAATCCGTCCGATGTCGCGGGAGCAACGCCGAATTGCTCCTGCAGCCGCTTGGCGAGCCCGGCCAGGTCCTTCAGGAAGGCTTCGTTGACAACCGGCTGCGCCTGCGCGCCGGCGGCGCGGCCGATAGTCAGCGTCGCCTGGAAATTGCCGCGTGCAAAACGCTTCTGAAGTGTCTGCCTGACGGCCGGTTCCAGCCGCTCGAAGCCTTGCGGCAGTCGCAGCCGGACTTCGACGCTCTTGCCGTTGACGGACTTGACCTCCCAGGCGATCGAGGTGCCTTCATGCTCGGCGACGGCACGCGCAAAACCGGTCATGCTCTGCAAATTCATATCGTCCACAAGTCCCTGGCGCATCACCCCGAGACCGGCTTTCCGGAGAGGAGCAAGTGCTGCTTGAAAATGACTGCGCCGCGGACACGTCGAAATCGGACGCGCGGCGCTCTTGCAAATGTCGGGGCGTCGCCCGGTGAGCAACGCCTTTCTTTATTCTACTGGGCAGCGCCCGCGTCGCCGCTATCGTCGGCACTGCCAGCGGGGCCGCCGTCAGCGGGCTTGTCGACATTGCTGTCGACGGCGCCGGTGGTGTTGGCGGCCTTGGCGGCGTCATCGGCCTGCTTCTTCTGCAAGGCGCGATAGCGGGCGACATTCTCGTTGTGCTCTTCCAGAGTCGCGGCAAAGACGTGCCCGCCTGTGCCATCGGCGACGAAATAGAGGTCGTCGGTCTTCGACGGATTGGCTACCGCCTCCAGCGCCGCACGGCCCGGATTGGCGATCGGCGTCGGCGGCAGGCCGTTGATCAAATAGGTGTTGTAGGGCGTCTGCTTCTGGATGTCCGACTGGTAGATCGGCCGGTCCGCCGGCTTGCCCTTGCCGCCGAACAGACCGTAGATGATGGTTGGATCGGACTGCAGCCGCATGCCCTTGGCAAGCCGGTTCAAGAAGACGGCGGCAACCCGTGAACGCTCGTCACCCTTGCCCGTCTCCTTCTCGACGATCGAGGCCAGCGTAACGAACTCCTCGACGTTGGCCAGCGGCAGGTCCGGCGCGCGCCGCTGCCAGACATCGTCAACCAGCTTCTTTTGATCGGCCAGCAGCTTGTCGACCATCTGCTGGCGCGTCGCGCCGCGCGTGAATCGCAGCGTGTCGGTGGCGAGGCTGCCCTCCGGAGGAATGGTCGCCGGCATATCGCCACTCAAGGCGGTCTCGCCGGCGATGCGCTGCAGCGCCTGCTCGACCGTCAGCCCCTCTGGAACGGTCAGCGAATACATCACCGACTTGCCACTCTTCAAAAGCTCCATGATGTCGCGCATGGAAGCCCTGGGCTTGATCTCGTACTCTCCGGCCTTCAGCGCGGAATCATTGCCGAAGGCGCGCACGCCAAGGCGGAAGATCCGAGCGTCGCTGACCAGTCCGCGGCGTTCGAGTTGGTCGGCGATATCCTGGACACCGGTGTTCGGCTTGACCAGGAAGGTGTCACCATTGGCCGAGGGGCCGGGTTCGGTGAATTCCTGCTTGCCGAAATAGACCGCGACGCCGGCCGCCAGAACCATCAGCATCACCGAGGAGATGACGAAGTTCATGAACACGACGACCTGGCTGCGTGACGCACGCGAGCGCTTCGGCGGCGGCGTGCCGGCCTCCGGCCGCAACGCCTCGCTGGCCGTTTTCGGCACGATCGGTCCGGATGTCGCCGGCCGCTGCCCGAATTCTCCGTTGCCTGCCGGATTTGTATTCATTTCGCCCTACCGTTTGATCGCCCAACGAATCCCCAGCGGCAGAGTAGAGGCGAATATGGCAAAATTGACGGCACGCCAAAGCATCGTCCGGCAGCCGGACGATCAGCCATTGTAGCGCTGGAAGACCAGCGACGCGTTGGTACCGCCAAAGCCGAAGGAATTGGACAGCGCCACGTCGATCTGGCGGGCACGCGGCTTGTTCGGAACCAGGTCGATCGCTGTTTCTCGCTCCGGGTTGTCGAGGTTGATGGTCGGCGGCGCGACATTGTCTCTGATGGCGAGGATCGAAAAGATCGCTTCGGCGGCACCCGCCGCCCCAAGCAGATGGCCGATCGAAGACTTGGTCGACGACATCGAAATCTTCGACGCGGCATTGCCGACAAGCCGCTCGACGGCGCCGAGCTCAATCGTGTCGGCCATGGTCGAGGTGCCGTGGGCGTTGATGTAGTCGACATCGGCAGGCGTCAGCTTGGCACGGTTCAGTGCCGCCGTCATGCAACGGAAGGCACCATCGCCATCCTCGGCGGGCGCGGTGATGTGATGCGCGTCGCCGGTGAGTCCATAACCCGTCACCTCGGCATAGATCTTGGCGCCGCGCGCCTTGGCATGCTCGAGCTCCTCGAGCACGACAACGCCGGCACCCTCGCCCATAACGAAGCCGTCACGGTCCCGATCATAGGGGCGCGACGCCGTTTGCGGCGAATCATTGCGCTCCGTCGACAGTGCCCGGCACGCGGCGAAGCCGGCGATCGACAGCCGCGTCACCGGCGCTTCGGCGCCGCCTGCGAGCATCACGTCGGCATCGCCCCACATGATCAACCGCCCGGCATCGCCAATGGCGTGGGCGCCGGTCGAGCAGGCCGTGACGACGGCATGGTTCGGGCCCTTCAGCCCGTGCCGGATCGAAACCTGCCCGGAGACAAGATTGATGATCTGGCCCGGGATGAAGAAAGGGCTGATGCGGCGGGGGCCGCGTTCCTTGAGGATCATCGCGTTCTCGGCGATGCCCTCGATGCCGCCAATGCCGGAGCCGATCAGGACGCCGGTGGCGCATTGCTCGGCGTGCGTCTTCGGCTCCCAGCCGGAATCCTTCAGCGCTTCGTCGGCGGCGGCAATCCCGTACAGGATGAAGTCGCCGACCTTGCGCAATTCCTTCGGCTCGAGCACGGCCTCGGGATTGAAGGTGGCATTGCTGCCGTCGCCACGCGGAATGACGTGGGCGATCTTGCAGGCAAGATCCTCCACCTCGAATTCGGTGACGCGCTTGGCAGCGCTGCGGCCGGTCAGCAATTCCTTCCAGCTGTGCTCGAAGCCCATGCCGAACGGTGACAGCAGCCCAAGGCCCGTGACGACGACACGCCTCATCGCAGGTCCTCCCCGGTGATGACTGCGGAAAATATCAGGCCGAAGCCTTGTCGATGTATTTCACCGCATCGCCGACGGTCAGGATCGTCTCGGCCGCGTCGTCGGGAATCTCGACGCCGAATTCTTCTTCGAACGCCATGACGAGTTCGACCGTGTCGAGGCTGTCGGCGCCCAGATCATCGATGAAGCTCGCCTGCTCCGTCACTTTGTCGGCATCGACGCCAAGGTGCTCGATGACGATCTTCTTGACGCGCTCTGCGGTGTCACTCATTTGGGCATCCTCGTCTTTTGTTTGTCTGTCTTCGTTAGCGGGCAGAATGCCGCTAATCAAGCTGAAAGATGGTCCTGCCGGAAACGCAACGGCTACGACCGGTTTTTGCCCGAACCGCCGGGTTGCGGGCCGCATTACACGAAAATCGGCTGAGGTCCAAGCCGAAATGGGCCTTCTCCGATGACTTTGAGCGGGTTCTGTCGCGACCCCGCTCCATCCCCTCCGTCGCGTGCGTGCCTGGCGTCCCGCAAAGGAAATTCCGCGAGAATGGTCCAGCAGGACGACCGACGCGGGTCGATTAGGGTCATTGTTCCAGACGCGAACCGGTCCGAAACGGGCTTCCTGCGCATGCCAACGACAGCCAGATGAAAATCGACATTGGAGATAGGCCGCTAACTGAAAAGTTACTCGGCCATGATAGCGTTAATGATTCCGTCAAGAAATGGTGCCTCGGCGACGGTGGCGCTTTCTTGCGATAATAAGAAAAGGAGTGGACGCATGTCATCCTTGCTCAATAAAAGACGCCTGACGATCAAGCGCTGCCTAATCTTCCTGGCGGTTTTCGCACTTGGCATTCTGCCTGCGCGGGCATTGGAATCCATAAAGCTCCCAGAACCGCCGGACACGGTTGCTTTCAATATCCAGAAGAACGGTGAATCGACTCCGATCACGTTGAGGCAACTGGAGAAGCTCGGCCTCTATAGGATCACTACCCCAAGCCCTTTCGAAAGCGGCCAGCTTACATTTGAAGGTGTCCTGTTCAGCGATGTGCTCAAGCTGGTTGGATTGGAGGGCAAGGATTCTGTGGTTCTGCGAGCCGTCGACGACTATGTGCAGATAATTCCGAGAGAGGACTGGACCGACGGTCCTCTCCTGCTCGCCACGCGACAGGACGGAAAGTTACTGACCCGACGCACCCAGGGTCCTACCCGGCTCGTATACCCCCTCAACGACTATCCTGGTTTCGATACGCCGATTCGCAAACCACGATGGGTCTGGCTGATCAAGGCGATTGAATCCGGCAGCTAGTTTGAGCTTCCGCGTGACCTTGATGGCAAGGCTTGGAAAGAGGGGCTGGCGAGTTCCGGTTACATACGGGACAGCCATAGCCGCGGCCGTGGCCTGTTCGGGCATCTTGATCACGATGTTGTTTCTCAGCATCAGCAAGATAGAGTCCTCGCTGCCCCGGTTCGGGTTTTTCGCCATCCGCGAATTCCACATCGCCATACGCGACGTAACGCATTTGCGGGATATGATTTCGCTCGCTCAAGCTGCTCCCACGTCCGCAGCAAGCCTCGATCAGTTACTGGCGGCAAATGATCTGGTTTATGTCCGCTTCGAGCGGGTCGACGGCAGTGGAACGAGTCGCGAAATTCCGGCCTATGCGGGGATCGTGCCGCGCGTCAACGACTCGGTGACGCGGATTGATGCGCTGATCGCGGCCGGGCTACCTCTCGATGGAATCAGATTGAAGGAAATGGGGCTGGAACTTGATCAGATCGTAGCCCGAATGAATGATGAGTATTATAAATTCGGCGAACAGGTAAACGCCGATCTCTACGCCTCGGAAATCAGCCTGAATAGATTTAATTATCAGATAGCCTTCGCGCTGGCGATTTTGTCGCTACTTGCAATCGGAACCGCCGTATTGCTTATTGGCCGTCGTGAGACCATAAAAAAACTGGAATTTCTGGCTTGGCGTGACGCGACCACTGGTTTGAAGAACCGTGCCTGGATGTCAGCCAATAGAGACGATTTGCTGGATCGCGCAAAGCTAGCTGGCAAGCAACTCCATCTTTACCTGATCGACCTCGATCATTTCAAGAACGTGAACGATACGTTCGGCCATCACGTTGGTGATCTCCTGCTGAAAGCCGTCGCCGAAATCCTGCAGTTGATCGAACGCCCCGACGATGTGTTTGCGGTTCGATTGGGCGGAGACGAGTTCGCGGTCATCGAGATTGGAGTGACGCATTCGGCCGAAAAAGGTCTCGGCAATCGTCTTCGGGAGCGATTGAATGGGTTTGCCGAGTTGGAAGGCCATCAAGTTCGAGTTGGCGCAAGCATCGGCATGGCCAGTTTTCCGCAGCATGGTGCGGACATTTCAACCTTGATGCGCAACGCGGATAGCGCTCTCTATGCCGCAAAGGCCCAGGGGCGGGCCGGCCTGGTGACGTTTTCGCCTGCAATCCTCAGTCAAATCGATGTGCAGCTTGGCGAAGAGGCCGCAATCAAGCGAGCGCTTAATTGCGACGAATTCTTCCTGGTCTGGCAACCACAATTTGAGTTGGCAACCGGCCGCATGACCGGCGCCGAGGCCTTGGTGCGCTGGCGCGACCCGATCTCAGGGGCGATTCGGCCGCCGATGTCGTTTATTCCAACAGCCGAACGAAGTGACCTGATATTGGAACTCGACAAGTTGGTCTTGAGCAAGGCTTGCCGGCAGGCAGCACAGTGGCTGCCCATTTGCTCGGAGGACTTTGTCTGCTCGGTAAATGTCTCAGGCAAGAGTCTTCAGAACGACGTGTACTTCACCCACCTGGTTGAAGTGTTGCGACAAACGGGACTGCCGACGTCACGTCTGCAGCTGGAAATCACTGAAGGGGTGTTTGTCCAGAACAGCCGAAGCGCTTTGGATATCCTGACCGAAATTCGAAACATCGGAGTCAGTTTGGCACTCGACGATTTTGGATCTGGCTATGCGAGTTTCGGCTATCTCGCCGATTTCAACCTGGATCAATTGAAGATCGACCGATCCTTCTTGAGCGATTTGGCATCGTCCCCGAAAAAGCAGAATGTCGTGCGAGGGATCATAGCGCTGGCCAATTCGCTCAGTCTGACAGTCGTGGCGGAAGGGGTGGAAAACGAAGCGCAGCTAGATTTTCTGATCGCTGAACAATGTCACCGCGCTCAAGGGTTCTTTATGTCGAAGCCCATCGAAGAAACCTTGCTGACAAATCATATGATTGCCCGGCGAGGCAGGACGAGCAGCGCGGGAAAATTCAAGCTGAACCTCTCCGCCTAGTCATCGTGCCACTTCCGGTCAGATCATCGCCATGCCGCCATTTACATGGATGGTCTGGCCGGTGACGTAGGCGGCTTCGTTGGAGGCGAGATAGGCGACGGCGGACGCGACTTCAACGCTGGTGCCCATGCGGCGCGTCGGGATCGCCGCCATGATCGCCTCTTTCTGCTTGTCGTTGAGCTTGCCGGTCATCGCCGATTCGATGAAGCCCGGGGCGACGCAGTTGACGGTGATGTTGCGGGTGGCGATCTCCTGCGCCAGCGATTTGGAAAAGCCGATCATGCCGGCCTTGGAGGCGCAGTAGTTGGTCTGGCCGGGATTGCCGGTGACGCCGACGACCGAGGTTATGTTGATGATGCGGCCGTGGCGGCGGCGCATCATCGGATGAGTGAGTTCGCGGGTCAGCCGGAACACGGCGGTCAGGTTGACCTCGAGCACGGTGTCCCAGTCGGCATCCGACATGCGCACGAACAGCCCGTCCTTGGTGATGCCGGCGTTGTTGACCAGGATGTCGACGCCTTCGAGATCGGCCTCCGCCTTCTGGCCGAGCGCCTTGACCTCGTCGCGGTTCGACAGATTGGCCGGGAAGAGCTTGACCCGGTCGCCAAGCTCGGTGGCTAGCGCTTCCAATTTCTCGACGCGGGTGCCATGCAGGCCAACGATCGCGCCTTGCGCATGCAGCACCCTGGCGATGGCCTCACCGATGCCGCCCGATGCACCGGTGACGAGCGCCTTTCGGCCAGTCAATTCGAACATGTCTCAATCCTCTTCTCAAATCGGACAGCCCGCGAATTGGCTATCTGTAAACGTCGCCGCGATGGCCTATCGTCACCACCAGAATTACGAGCCGGCTGTCCTGCACATCACAGATAATTCGATAATCCCCAACCCGATACCTCCAAAAGGTCGCAAGCGGACCCTTCAGCGGTTTGCCAGCCTCCCGTGGATTGTCGAGAGCGGCGATACGGTTCTCGATGAAGTCGCGAATTCGGTTGCGTGTCTGCGGATCCAACTTTTCGACGAATTTGCGCGCCGAGCGGGCATATTCAAGCGTCCAGGCCACGCCAGAAGTCCTCAGGCTTCACGACATCCTCCTCACCGCGTCTGATCCGTTCCAGGACCTCGGCCGCGAGATAATAGTCCTCTATGTCCTCAAGACCGCGTTCGATAAGCTCACGTAGATAGTAAGCTTTGCTCCGGCCGGTCTTGGTCGCGAGAAAATCCAAGCGTTCTTCGATTTCGGGAGCAAGTCGGATCGAGGTCGGCATACCACTCTCCTTGTGAATACATGTATTCATGTATCGTCATGACGTCGGGATTTCAAGTCCGGTGTGTGTAGGTCAACTCAACGCTGCCAGCGCCGTGTCGACCTCGGCCGCGGAGCCGACCGACGCGGTGGCGATGTCGCGGTTGATGCGCCGCGCCAATCCTGAAAGCACCTTGCCGGCGCCGATCTCGTAAAGCGTGGTGACGCCGTTTGCGCCGAGCCATTCCACCGTTTCGCGCCAGCGCACGCGGGCGACCACCTGCTCGACCAGACGCCGCGCGATCTCGTCGGGGTCATTGGTCGGGGTGACGGTGACGTTGGAGACGATGGGCACCACCGGCGCGGCCTTCGTCACGCTGGCAAGTGCCTCGCGCATGATCTCGGCCGCGGGCGTCATCAACGCGGAGTGGAAGGGCGCGGACACTTGCAGCATCAGCGCGCGCTTGGCGCCTTTCTCGGTGCAAAGTTTCGCCGCCAGTTCGACCGCGGCTCTTGCACCGGAAATGACCAGTTGGCCACCGCCATTGTCGTTCGCCACCTGGCAGACAGAGCCCTGCCCGGCCGCTTCGGCGGCCTCGGCGCAGGCAGCTTCGACATCGGCCTGTTCCAGTCCGATGATCGCCGCCATCGCGCCCTCGCCGGCCGGCACCGCCGCCTGCATGGCGTTGCCACGGATGCGCAAGAGCCGGGCGGCATCGGCAATCGAAACGAAGCCAGCAGCGGCTAACGCCGAATATTCGCCCAGCGAATGGCCGGCGACATAGGCGACCTTGCCGTTCAGCGACAAACCACGCGATTCCAGCGCCCGGATCGCGGCGAGCGACACCGCCATCAGCGCCGGTTGCGCGTTTGCGGTCAGCGTCAACGTCTCTTCCGGTCCTTCCCAGATCAGCTTCGACAGGTTTTCGCCGAGCGCGTCATCGACTTCCTGGAAAATCCCGCGCGCCTCCGGAAAGGCGTCGGCGAGATCCTTGCCCATGCCGACAGCCTGGCTGCCTTGTCCAGGAAAGGTGAATGCAACGGCCATGCGAGGGCTCCCAAGGGTTCGTTTTGCTTGCCTGGTAGACGAGTTTTGCTTGCCTGTGACGCAAGGCGGGCCGCCAAGTCAAGCCACTTCAACCCTTCCTGACGGCAGTGTCACACGCCGAGTGCCTGTTCCGAAAAGCTTTTTGGCGATCACTCCTGATGAAAACCGCTCACGATTCGTTTGCTGGCTCTTCTTATTTTGGCCACAGGCGCTAGCATTGGGTGACAGTTCCATGACAACCGAGTGACATGTTTGTCGCTGGGTGGGGAAATCAAAAGTGGCAAAGAGTTCGAAACGCGCCGGTACGGCCGCGCCGCAGTTCCTGGAAGACGACCCCTCCACCGGCTACCTGCCGGGCAGGAGATGGCCGGTCGTGCGCTATGGGCTGGTCAGCCTGGCGATCGCTGCAATCCTGGTGTTTGCCATCGAGCTGATCGTGCGCGGCGACTTTGCCGGCACGATCTCCTTCTTCCTGCAGCCACTCAAGCCGGGCTGGACCACCATTGTCGTGTTTGCGCTGATCCTGATCGGCCTTGATGCGGTGCTTGGGCGCAGCCACCAGAGCCTCATGATCGTCGCGCCGCTGACGCTTTCCCTTGCTTTCGTCGGTCACCAGAAGTCGCACTATCTCGGCGATCCGCTCTATCCGACCGATTTCCTCTATGCCCGCCAGATCTTCGCGCTGTTGCCGCTCCTGGTGCGCGACCGGCCGATGACCGCGCTCGCCATGGTCGCAGGCATCGTCGCCGGCCTGTCGCTGCTCGTCTATGGCTGGCGGCTGTGGCGCCGCAAGGTGCCGGCGCTCAGCCGCAAGGGACGCCTTGCCCGGCTGACGCTGGCAGTGCCGCTGCTCGCCTTCTTCGTCTCGATCATGGACTACGCCACCTTCTCCTGGACCAGGGACAGGCTGCAGATCATCCCGATCATGTGGGACCAGAAAGAGAACTATGCCTCCAACGGCTTTGCGCTGGCTTTTGCCCTCAATGTGCCGATGGCGCATGTCTCGGCCCCGCCGGGCTATTCCGACAAGGCGATCGCGGCGATCGGCAGGCCTGATGTGACCGCCTCGGTGCCGGCCGAGAAGCCCGACATCATCATCGTCATGAGCGAATCCTTCTGGGATCCGACCAAGTTGCCCGGCGTCACCATCAAGCCCGATCCGATCCCCAATGTGCGGGCGCTGCGCTCGGGCTCGATGTTCTCTCCGGAATTCGGCGGCATGACCGCCAACATCGAGTTCGAGGCGCTGACCGGCTTCTCCAATGCGTTCCTGCCTGCCGGCAGCATCCCCTATCAGCAGTATGTGCGCACGCCGACGCCTTCGCTGGCAACCTTCCTCAAGAGCCAGGGTTACCGGGCGCGCGCCATCCACCCCGGCACGAACTGGTTCTGGAACCGTGGCGCGGTCTACGCTGATTTCGGCTTCAACGATTTCAAGTCGGAAGAGACGCTGCCGCCGATGCAAAAGCGCGGGCCGCTGGCATCGGACGCGGCGATGACCGACGAGATCATCGGCGAGGCCGACGCCAGCGACGAGCCGGTGTTCTTCTTTGCCGTCAGCCTGCAAAACCACGGCCCGTACGAGCCGAACCGCTACTACAATCCGACGCACACGGTGCAGGCGCCGATCAGCCAGTGGGCGCGCGAATCGCTGCTCAGCTACGCCGAGGGCTCGGCCGACGCCGATCGCGGCCTTGAACGCCTGGTCGAATGGGCAAAGAAACGCTCTCGCCCGACCGTGATCGCCTTCTTCGGCGACCATCTGCCGCCGCTAGGGCCGGTCTATGTCGAAACCGGCTTCCTCAAGGACAATGTCGCGCCGCGCAAGGAAGCGTCGCCCGAGGCGGCCCTCGAACACCACGAGACGCCGCTGGTCATCTGGTCGAACCGCACCGGGCCGGCTGAAGACATCGGCGCCGTCAGCCCGGCCTTCCTGCCCTATCATATCCTGAAGACGGCCGGCATCACTCATCCCTACTACACTGGCTTCCTGGGCGAGATGAGCGAGCGCTACCGCGTCGTCGACCGCAACCTGTTGCTGACGCCGGCTGGCGAGGCCACGCCCGATTGGGAGCGGCAGAAAGAGATCGATCCAGCGATCCGCGATTTCCGCCTGTTGCAGTACGACATGATGTTCGGCAAACGCCACGCGGCGCCCGACTTCTTCCCCGAAACGGTCGACAAGGTTGTCGCCCATACGAGTTGAACAGACTGGCGAGTTGAACAGACTGGCGAGTTGAACAGACTTGTCCTTCTGGACCCGGTTCGACCGTTCGGTCGGGCGTTCATTTCGTCAATTGCAGCTTCGTGAACTTGTTGGCGATCCGCAGGAACACGTTCGGCAGTTTGATCGGATCGTTTACGGCATAATAGTCGCTCGGATCCGAAGCACAGGCGCTGTAAAGCGTGCGGTTGGCGGTGGAGGCTCAACTCCGCACAACCTGATAGCGTGGTCAAGGCGTGGGTGCCGGAAGCCTTGCCGTTGTTGCTACTTGATTTTTCGCCGCCTGCGACACGGAGGACGTCGTCTGCCCTTGCTTTGCCGCCGGATTGCTATATAGACGCCCGCAATCTGCCGGTCCTAGCTGGGGGCTGAACGGAGGGCCGGAGGTTTTTTCGAAAACCTCCGTGTGATGCCAGAAGTGCTTCCGCCTCCCGTGTCTCCGCTCTCGACCGTCTCGTCATGCTCCTTTCTTCCCCGATTTTGCGGGTCAGAGAAGTTGCAGAGGCTTTTGCCGCCGGGAACCGGGAGAGAAACGAAGAAAGGCATAAGACATAATGGCTCTTTACGAACATGTGTTTCTTGCCCGGCAGGACCTCTCGCAGCAGCAGGTCGATGCGCTTGTCGAACAGTACAAGGGTGTCATCTCCGCGAATGGCGGGTCCGTCGGCCGGGTCGAGAACTGGGGACTGAAGTCCCTCACCTACCGGGTCAACAAGAACCGGAAGGCTTACTACACGCTGATGGACCTGAATTGCCCGCCGGCCGCGCTCAACGAGATGGAGCGCCAGATGGGCCTGTCCGAAGACGTGCTGCGTTTCCTGACCATCAAGGTCGAGGCGCATGAGGAAGGCCCGTCAGCCATGATGCAGAAGCGCGAAGAGCGCTCGGAACGCGGCGGCTTCGGCGATCGCGACCGTGGCGATCGTGGTCCACGCTCGTTCGGCGACCGTGATCGTGGCGACCGTCCGCCGCGCTCGTTCGGCGACGCCGGTGCCGATCGCGGTCCGCGCCGTCCGCGCGAAGGCTTTGAAGGGGGTGCAGAATAATGGTCGACATCAATCAGATCCCGACCCGGCGCCCGTTCCATCGCCGCCGCAAGACCTGCCCGTTCTCCGGCGCCAACGCGCCCAAGATCGACTACAAGGACGTGCGTCTCCTGCAGCGCTACATTTCCGAGCGCGGCAAGATCGTGCCGTCGCGCATCACCGCGGTCAGCCAGAAGAAGCAGCGCGAACTCGCCAAGGCGATCAAGCGCGCCCGTTTCCTCGGCCTGCTGCCCTACGTGGTTCGCTGAGACTTTTAGTTTGACCATGATCTCTGGACAAACGGTTTCCGTTTGTCCGAGAAAACCGGTATCCACTTTTCGGGATCATGATCTAGCATGCGGGCGGTTCGCCGCCCGCTCTTCTCCCACGGCGACGGGCGCCGCAGGGTTGAACGTCAAATCCCGGGTTGAGGTCAAAAACCTCTAACTGCCGCGACAGGCAGGACAGCGACACCAGCGCCCCAGGCGCTCAAGCTTCCTGACCTGTTCCAGAGACATTCGGCGTCGACCTCATCGATCGATTGGCGCCCAACCAAAGGAACAAAACCATGGAAGTCATTCTTCTCGAACGCGTTTCCCGCCTCGGCCAGATGGGCGATACCGTCAAGGTCAAGGACGGCTTTGCCCGTAACTTCCTGCTGCCGCAGGGCAAGGCGCTGCGCGCCAACGAAGGCAACAAGAAGAAGTTCGAAGGCCAGCGCGCCCAGCTCGAAGCCCGCAACCTCGAGCGCAAGTCGGAAGCTGCCCAAGTCGCCGAAAAGCTCGACGGCAAGAGCTTCATCGCCGTTCGCTCCGCTGGTGAAACCGGACAGCTTTACGGTTCAGTGTCGACCCGCGACATCGCCGATCTGCTGACGGCGGAAGGTTTTTCGATCAACCGCAACCAGATCCTGCTCAACCAGCCGATCAAGACCATCGGCGTCACCAATGTGGCAATCGCGCTGCATCCGGAAGTCGAAGTCACGATCACGCTCAACATCGCCCGCACGGCCGACGAAGCCGAACGCCAGGCCAAGGGCGAGACACTGACCACCGCCGAGGCCATCTATGGCGAGGACATCAACGACAATGCCCGGCCGGAAAACTTCTTCGACCCGAACACCGAATTCGAGGGTGGCGAAGACAACGCCTGATCATACGTCGCGGAGGTTTGGAGCTGTGCTCCGATCACTTTGCCGGCATCCAGCCATACTGGACCAATGCCCGGGCCTCTTGCCCGGGCATTTTTGTGCCAAATGGAACTTTTCGAACCCCTATATATTGTTGCAGACTATAGCGTCGCGCGTCCTTTGGTCGCGCAAGTGACGTTGTGAACTTTGGCTCGGCGCAAGGCTCCTCGAAATCGATTCCGATTTTCGCGGTTACGCGCCAAGACAGCCTGTCTGGCCGAGAGGGGACATTTGGTCATGAATATTCTGTTGAAGCGCGTTCTCGACCGCCTGGTGCGCACCGGCAATCTCAAGGTGACCGGCCCCAAGGGCGCGACGGTGGTTTTCGGCGACGGCAGCGGCGAACCGGTGCACATGCACATCAAGACCGCGCATGCCGAGCGCGCCATCACCTTAGATCCGATGCTGGCGGTTCCGGAATCCTACATGGACGGCGAACTCGACATTCTCGAAGGTGGCGTGCTGGGCGTGATGCGCATCGCCTTCCAGAATATGGGCAGCGGCGGCATCGACGCCACATGGTCGAAAGCCATAGAAGGCCTGCGCCACGCCTTCCGCCGCCTGCAGCAGATCAACACCGCTTCGCGCTCGCGCCGCAACGTCCAGCGCCACTACGATCTGTCAGGCGATCTCTACCGACTCTTCCTCGACGACGACATGCAGTATTCCTGCGCCTATTTCGAACAGCCGGACATGACGCTCGACGAAGCGCAGGCTGCCAAGAAACGCCATATCGCCGCCAAGCTCAGGCTGAAAGCCGGCCAGACGGTGCTCGACATCGGCTCCGGTTGGGGCGGGCTCGGTCTCTACCTCGCCAAGGCGTTCGACGTCGACGTGCAGGGCGTGACATTGTCGACCGAGCAGCATGGCGTCGCCACCGACCGGGCGCACGCCCAAGGGCTGGAAAGCCGCGTGCATTTCGAGCTCAAGGACTACCGCGAGCTCAACGAGCGTTTTGACCGCATCGTCTCGGTCGGCATGTTCGAACATGTCGGCGTCAACCATTACCGTACCTTCTTCGACAAGAGCGCGATGCTGCTCAAGCCGGATGGCGTCATGCTGTTGCACACGATCGGCCGTTCCGGCGTGCCGTGGGCGACCAGCGCCTTCATCCGCAAATACATCTTCCCGGGCGGCTACATCCCCGCGCTTTCGGAAGTCATGCCGGCGATCGAGAAATCGGGCCTGGTCGTCACCGACGTCGAAATCCTGCGGCTCCACTATGCCGACACGCTGAAGCACTGGGGCCAGCGCTTCGCCGCCAACCGCGACAAGGCCAAGGCGATTTATGACGAGCGCTTCTGCCGTATGTGGGAATTCTACCTGGCGGCCTCGGAAGCAGCCTTCCGCTGGCAGGATCTGGTCATCTTTCAGATCCAGATCACCAAGAAGAACGACACGCTGCCGATGACACGCGATTACATGGCCAAGTGCGAGAAGGCGCTTGAGATGCGTGATATGGGGCATCGCGAAACGGCGCCGGTCAAAAAGAGCCCCGCCGCCAAGCCAGCTCGCCGCCGCAAGGTTGCGGATCCGGAATAAGCATTGCCGCTTGCCATTGTCGGCGCCTGCACTGAAAAAGGTCCCGTGATCGTCTCGGGACCTTTTTCATGACCTATGTCCTCTATGCCGCTGCCGCCCTGGCCGAGATCGCCGGCTGCTTTTCGTTCTGGGCCTGGTGGCGATTGGAAAAGTCGCCGCTTTGGCTGCTCCCCGGTCTCGCCTCGCTCGCGCTGTTCGGCTTCCTGCTGGCGCTGGTCGACACGAACGCCGCCGGCCGCGCCTACGCCGCCTATGGCGGCATCTACATCGCGGCGTCGCTTGGCTGGCTGCGGCTGGTGGAGGGTGTGCGCCCCGACCGCTGGGATTTTGCCGGAGCGGCGCTCTGCATTGCAGGCGCTTCGGTGATCCTTCTCGCCCCGCGGGGCGCGTGAGATGGAACTGCCGGCCCAACTTCGCCAAGGTGTCGAGCGTCTGCTCGAAAACATTCCGCTGGCGGTGCTCAAGCAAGCGGCAAAGATGCTGTCCGACCGCTACCGTGCCGAGTTGCGCGACGGCCGCCTGCACATGGCCGAGGATCTGGCGGTGAAGGCCTATCTGACGACGCGGCTTCCGGCGACCTATGCCGCGATCCGCGCCAGCCTCGACGCGCTGAGCGACGCCAGGCCCGACTTTCAGCCCAGGAGCCTGCTCGATGTCGGCGCCGGCCCTGGTACGGTGCTTTGGGCCACGACCGACCAGTGGCCCGATCTCGAACAGGCGGTGCTGCTGGAAGCGAGCGCGGCGGTGCGCAAGGTGGGCGAGGCGCTAGCGGGCGACGCGATTTTCGCCCAGACCAGTTGGCTGGCCGGCGACGTCACCATCGATCTTGCCGGCCTCGAGCCAGCGGATCTGGTGACGTGCGCCTATGTGCTGGATGAAATTGCCCCGGCCTCGCTGCAGAAGCTCATCGACCGGCTCTGGCAGCTCACCGCCGACACGCTGCTGATCGTCGAGCCGGGCACCCCTGCCGGATGGCAACGAATACTTGCCGTGCGCCGACAACTGATCGAGGCGGGCGCGCATGTGCTTGCCCCTTGCCCGCATCAGGCGCCCTGCCCGCTCGCCCAGCCGGACTGGTGCCATTTTTCCCGCCGCGTCGCCCGCTCGCGCCTGCACCGGCTGGCCAAGGACGCCGACGTGCCTTGGGAAGACGAGAAGTTCATCTATGTCGCGGCTTCCCGAGACGCGCCCACTTCGCACCAGGCACGCGTTCTTGCGCCGCCGAAATCCGGCTCCGGCAAGGTTCTGCTCAAGCTTTGCAGGGAAGACGGCACTGCCGCCGAGCGCTTGTTCACCAAGCGCGACGGCGCCGATTTCAAGCTCGCCCGGCGGCTGGGCTGGGGCGACAGGCTGGACAAAGCCGCAATATGAACAGCGTAACTGTTCTTGCTTTGTTCTGACGAGTCAGATACGAATCAGCGCCTTGTCGAGTCAATCGGAATCGGGGCGCGCGCATACTCTCCTGTGGACGACTGGTCGTTCCTGTGAACAACGGGCATCGAGGCTCTTTGGTCGCGCAGTGATGCAGAAAGGTCAGCATCGACTCGTCTCGTTCTGATATCGAAGGTCGGGATCAAAATCGGGGATATCATGGCAGAGGCAGCGCGAAAATTCGGCGTCGCGGAAACACCGCTTTATCGTGAAGCGCCAAACAATATCGAGGCCGAGCAGGCGCTGCTCGGCGCCATCCTCGTCAACAACGACGCCTTCTACCGCGTCTCGGACTTCCTCAAGGCCAGCCATTTCTACGAGCCGCTGCACCGCAAGATTTATGAGGTGGCGTCCGAGTTCATCCGCATGGGCAAGGTCGCGACGCCGATAACGCTAAAAACCTTCCTGCCGGCCGACGAGAAGGTCGGCGACATGACGATGGCGCAATATGTCGTGCGGCTGGCGGTGGAGGCGGTGACCGTCGTCAACGCCGCCGATTATGGCCGCGCCATCTATGACCTTGCCACGCGCCGCGCGCTGATCACCGTCGGCGAGGACATGGTCAACATCGCCTATGACGCGCCGGTCGACATGGCGCCCGGCGAACAGATCGAAGACGCCGAACGCCGCCTGTTCGAGCTGGCCGAAAACGGCCGCTACGATGGCGGGTTCGAAAGTTTTTCCGATGCGTTGAAGAATGCCGTCGACATGGCCAGCGCGGCCTATATGCGCGACGGCCACCTGTCCGGCATTGCCACCGGCCTGCGCGATCTCGACCACCGCATGGGCGGCTTGCAGCCATCGGATTTGATCATCATCGCCGGCCGCCCGGGCATGGGCAAGACGTCGCTGGCCACCAACATCGCCTACAACATCGCCGCCGCTTATGAGCCGGCCCAGCAGGCCGACGGTTCCGTCAAGGCGGCCAATGGCGGCGTCGTCGGCTTCTTCTCGCTCGAAATGTCGTCCGAGCAGCTGGCCACCCGCATCATTTCCGAGCAGACCGAGATCCCATCGTCGAAGATCAGGCGCGGCGATTTGACGGAAGCCGATTTCGGTAAGCTCGTCGCCTACACGCAGGAGAACCACAAGCGCCCGCTCTACATCGACCAGACGGGCGGTATTTCGATCGCCCAGCTCGCGGCCCGCGCCCGCCGCCTCAAGCGCCAGCGCGGGCTAGATCTGATGGTCATCGACTATATCCAGCTGATGCAGGGTTCATCCGCCAAGGCGTCGCAGAACCGCGTCCAGGAAATCACGGAGATCACCACCGGACTGAAAGCGCTCGGCAAGGAGCTTGGCGTGCCGATCATCGCCCTCTCGCAGCTCTCGCGTCAGGTCGAAAGCCGCGACGACAAGCATCCGCAGCTGTCGGACCTGCGCGAATCGGGCTCGATCGAGCAGGACGCCGACGTGGTGCTGTTCGTGTACCGCGAGGAATATTACATCAAGAACAAGGAACCGGAGAAAGGCACGCCCGAGCACCTCGCCTGGGAGGCGAAGATGATCGAGGTCCAGGGCAAGGCCGAAGTGATCATCGCCAAGCAGCGCCACGGACCGACCGGCACCGTCAGCCTTGCCTTCCAGGGCGAGTTCACCCGCTTCTCCGACCTTGCCGAGGAGCATCATCTGCCGGAAAGGTTCGAGTGACTTATTGAGACAGGCCTCGTTCCTTCGCGCCCCCCTCTGTCCTGCCAGACATCGGGGGGCACAAATCTGATGGCCAAGTCGCGCGTACAATTCATCTGCCAGAGTTGCGGATCGGTGCATCAGCGCTGGGCCGGCAAATGCGATGCCTGCGGCGAGTGGAACACGCTGGTCGAGGAAGGTACGTCCGGCGGCATCGGCTCGGGTCCGGCCAATACACGCAACGCCCGCAAGGGCCGCGCGGTGGTGCTGACCACGCTGTCCGGCGACATCGAGGACGCGCCGCGCATCATTTCGGGCATCGGCGAACTCGATCGCGCCACCGGCGGTGGTTTCGTGCGCGGTTCGGCGCTTCTGGTCGGCGGCGACCCCGGCATCGGCAAATCGACGCTGCTCACCCAAGCGGCGGCCGCGCTGGCGTCAAAAGGCCACCGCATCGTCTATGTCTCGGGCGAAGAGGCGGTCGCGCAGATCAGGCTGCGGGCGCAGCGGCTTGGCGTCGCCTCGTCTCCGGTGGAGCTTGCCGCCGAGACCAATGTCGAGGATATCCTGGCGACAATAGCCGACGGCAAGCGGCCGGATCTCGTCATCCTGGATTCGATCCAGACGCTGTGGACCGACCTTGCCGATTCGGCGCCAGGCACCGTCACCCAAGTGCGCGCCGCCGCCCAGGCGATGATACGCTATGCGAAGTCCACGGGGGCGGCGATCGTGCTGGTCGGCCACGTCACCAAGGAAGGCCAGATCGCCGGGCCGCGCGTCGTCGAGCATATGGTCGACGCCGTGCTCTACTTCGAAGGCGAAGGCGGCCATCATTACCGCATCCTGCGCACGGTGAAGAACCGTTTTGGACCGACCGACGAGATCGGCGTCTTCGAAATGTCGGACAAGGGCCTGCGCGAGGTTGCCAACCCGTCCGAGCTTTTCCTTGGCGAGCGCCATGCGAAATCGCCGGGCGCGGCGGTTTTCGCCGGCATGGAGGGGACAAGGCCAGTGCTGGTCGAGATACAGGCGCTGGTCGCGTCCTCCTCGCTCGGCACGCCGCGCCGCGCCGTCGTCGGCTGGGACGGCGCCCGGCTGTCGATGATCCTGGCGGTCCTCGAAGCCCATTGCGGCGTGCGCTTCGGCAGCCATGATGTCTATCTCAACGTCGCCGGCGGCTATCGCATTTCGGAGCCCGCGGCGGATCTTGCGGTGGCGGCGGCCCTGGTTTCCTCGCTCACCGGCCTTGCCCTTCCCGCCGATTGCGTCTATTTCGGCGAAATCAGTCTTTCGGGCGCAGTGAGGCCGGTCGCGCATGCGCAACAGCGCCTCAAGGAAGCCGAAAAGCTGGGTTTTGGAAGCGCGGTCCTGCCTTCGGGCAGCGGGGAATTGGCCGGGGGGATCGGGGCCGGTTCTTTCCAGCCGACCGAGCTTGCCGACCTCGTCGCGCGCATAGCCGGCTCACGCCGAAGCCGCGCGGACGAGGAAGATTAGGGCATCGGACCCGAAGGCGGGAACCGGTTTAGGAAAATCCGATGCTCCGCGCTATAATGCAGCTCATGGAGTGGGGCGAAAGACATGCCGATTACGCTGCTTGACGGAATTCTCGTCGGCTTCACTCTGGTCTCGGCGATGCTCGCCATGGTTCGCGGCTTCTCGCGCGAAATCCTGTCCGTCGTCTCTTGGGCAGCGGCGGCGGCGGCGGCGTTCTTCTTCTACAAGCCGGTTGTGCCTTACCTCGCGCCCTACATCGAGAATGAAAAGATCGCCATGGCGGCCGCCGCCGGCGTTGTCTTCGTCATCGCGCTGATCGTCGTCTCGGTCATCACCATGAAGCTTGCCGACTGGATCATCGATTCCAGGATCGGCGCGCTCGACCGCACGCTTGGTTTCCTTTACGGCGCCGCGCGCGGCATCCTGGTCGTCGCCGTCGCACTTCTGTTCTTCAACTGGCTGGCCGGCGCCAAGGCACCGGCCTGGGTGACGGAGGCCAAGTCGCGGCCGCTGCTCGAGCAGATCGGCGCCAAGCTCGAAAGCCTGCTGCCCGAGGATCCGGAAAACGCCATCCTGAAGAAGCTCAATCCGAATCAGCCGGCTACCGAGACGCCCGCTGCTCCGGACGCACCGGCAGCGGATGCTCCGGCGGGTGGGGACGATGCCAACACGCCGGCGCCTGATGATGATGCCGCAACACCGCCGGCGGACAACGCCCCGGCCAATCCAGCACCGGCTGCACCGGCAAACTGACGCCGGAAATGGGCGCTGGGACTTGACGATGGTGTGAATGGCTGCACGGCGCGCGTTGCTTTCGACGCGAACCCGCATTATATGGCGATTTTAGCGGAGCTTAAGATGGCAGACGCAGACGACGTGCTTTCCGCCGAGGCCGACGACCATTTCCACGACGAATGCGGTGTGTTCGGCATTTTCGGCCGGCAGGATGCCGCGGCCATCGTCACATTGGGCCTGCATGCGCTCCAGCATCGCGGCCAGGAAGCGGCCGGCATCGTTTCCTATGACGGCAGCCAGTTCCATGTCGAACGCCATGTCGGCCTGATCGGCGACACCTTCACCAAGCAGCGCGTCATCGACAGTCTGCAAGGCAACCGCGCCATCGGCCACACGCGCTACGCCACCACCGGCGGCGCCGGCATGCGCAACATCCAGCCTTTCTTCGCCGAGTTGGCCGATGGCGGCTTCGCCGTTGCCCACAACGGCAATCTGACCAACGCCATGACCGTGCAGCGGGCGCTGCAGAAGCAGGGCGCGATCTTCTCCTCCACCTCCGATACCGAGACGCTGTTGCACCTCGTCGCCACCAGCAAGGAGCGCGATTTGAACTCGCGTTTCATCGATGCGGTGCGGCAGGTCGAGGGCGCCTTCTCGCTGGTGGCCATGACGGCCAAGAAGATGATCGGCTGCCGCGACCCGCTCGGCATCCGGCCGCTGGTGCTCGGCGATCTCGACGGCGCCTGGATCCTGGCCTCCGAAACCTGTGCGCTCGACATCATCGGCGCGCGTTTCGTGCGCGACCTGAAGCCCGGCGAGATGGTCGTCGTCACGTCCAAGGGCATTGAAAGCCTGTTCCCGTTCGAGCCGCAGAAGACCCGCTTCTGCATCTTCGAATATGTCTATTTCGCGCGGCCGGATTCGTCGGTCGAAGGCCGCAACGTCTATGAGGTGCGCAAGCGCATCGGCGCCGAGCTGGCAGTCGAAAGCCCGGTCGAGGCCGATATCGTCGTGCCGGTGCCGGATTCGGGCACGCCGGCGGCGATCGGCTTTAGCCAAGCGGCGGGCATTCCTTTCGAACTCGGCATCATCCGCAACCATTATGTCGGCCGCACCTTCATCCAGCCGGGCGATTCGATCCGCCATATGGGCGTCAAGCTGAAGCACAACGCCAACCGCCGCATGATCGAGGGCAAGCGCGTGGTGCTGGTCGACGACAGTATCGTGCGCGGCACCACCAGCCAGAAGATCGTGCAGATGGTGCGCGACGCCGGTGCCAAGGAAGTGCATATGCGCATCGCATCGCCGCCGACACGCGCCTCCTGCTTCTACGGCGTCGACACGCCGGAGAAGTCGAAGCTCCTTGCATCGCGCATGTCGGTGGAAGAAATGGCCGAATTCATCCGCGTCGATTCGCTCGGCTTCCTCACAATCGACGGGCTCTACCGCGCCGTCGGCGAGGCCAGCCGCGACAATGACCAGCCGCAATTCTGCGACGCCTGCTTCACCGGGCAGTACCCGACCCGCCTGCTCGACTTCGAGGGCCACGACAATGTGCGCACGCTGTCGCTGCTGGCGACGAGCGGGACGTAGGGCCTTGCTGCAACCGTGAATTTCGCCGGTTTGCAAATTTCGCCGCGATCACTTTGTTGCGGCCTCCTCGAAGCAGCCGATCTCCCCCCTTGCGGGGGAGATGCCCGGCAGGGCAGAGGGGGGTGCTGTCCCTCCATCCTGTCGATCAATTCCAGCCGCGCGCTTGGCCGGGTTCTCTCTCGGGGTCGGATCATTTCGAAAATTGGCGATCCTTCACACCCCCCTCTGTCCCGCCGGACATCTCCCCCGCAAGGGGGGAGATTGCGCTCCCACCTCCGCTTTCGCCAAATATGCAGGCTGACGAGGCAGAGCCAAGTCCGAGTTAGAACGCTAGCCCTCGGAGTTGCCCGTTGACCCGTCCCCTCGACCTTACCGGCCGCGTTGCGGTTGTCACCGGCGCCTCGCGCGGCATCGGCTACTTCATCGCCAAGGAATTGGCTGCCGCCGGCGCGCATGTCATCGCGGTAGCGCGCACTGTCGGCGGTCTGGAAGAGCTTGACGATCAGATCAAGGCGGCCGGCGGCCAGGCGACACTGGTGCCGCTCGACCTCGCCGACATGGCAGGCATCGACCGGCTGGGCGGCGCCATCCATGAGCGCTGGGGCAAGCTCGACATTCTCGTCGCCAATGCCGGCGTGCTCGGCGTCATCTCGCCGATCGGTCATGTCGAAGCAAAAACCTTCGAGAAGGTGATGACCATCAACGTCACCTCGACATGGCGGCTGATCCGCTCGGTCGACCCGCTGCTGCGGCTCTCCGACGCCGGGCGAGCGATCATCCTGTCATCCAACGCGGCACACTCGGCCCGCGCGTTCTGGGCGCCCTACGCAGCGTCCAAGGCGGCGGTCGAGACCATGATGCGTTCCTGGGCACATGAGACGCAAAGCCTGCCGCTGCGCGTCAACGCCGCCGATCCCGGCGCCACCCGCACCGCCATGCGGGCGCAGGCGGTGCCCGGCGAGGATCCGGCGACGCTGCCCCACCCCTCGGAGATCGCCAAGCTCATCGTGCCGCTGGCGAGCCCCGACTTGAAGGAGACCGGGCTGATTTTCCAGGCCAAGCACAACCGCTTCGTCGCCTATCGGCAGCCGGAATAGCCGCACTCGCGCGGGCGGCAGCGTGACAAACCCGCCGCCTCATCACGCGGCTGTGATGTGACGGCTGGAGGCTGCGCGGCGGCCATGCTTTCGTCACTTCCGTGGAGTTGGTAGGATCGCAGCGACTCCCACAACAACCACCCAACTGGCAGAACGAGGAAATCCCCATGGCAACGACCGCAGCGTTGGTCTGGTATCTGGTAATCGCCGGCCCGCAAGGCGGCATGGTCGTCCTGCCCAGCACCTTCGACAAGCGCGAACAGTGCACCGCCGCCATCGCTGAGTATCAGAAACAGCCGACACCGGCCGGCTGGTCGGTGCAATGCGTGCCGAGCGCCTCGCCCTTCACCGACGAAGGCGACGCCGAAGAACCGTCAGCGCAGTAATGAGCGTAATCTCGCCCCTTGAGGGGGTTGAGGAGTGATCCGCACAGCGGACGGAAAGCCAATTGCTTGGCTTTCCGAACGACGAACGGCCGACAGGCCAGAGGGGGTCGCCGCGCGTCGAGCGCTAACCTCCTCTGCCGGCGGAAGAAGGTCGCGTCCCGTCGTTCCGACCCGCTCTGTCGCCTTCGGCGACATCTCCCCTCAAGGGGGAGATCCTCAGCGTCGAGCTGAAACCGTCAGTTCCGGCTTCTGGTTGATGGTCTGGAATACCACGCAATAGCGCTCGGTCAGCTTCAGCAGTGACTCTACCCGCTCCCGCGGCTCATCGGTGTCGAGGTTGAAATTGAGCCGAATGGCGCGAAAGCCGACCGGCGCATCTTTTGCCACACCGAGCGTGCCGCGAAAATCGAGGTCGCCTTCTGCTTCCACCGTGGCGGCGCCGAGCTTGAACTCGAGCGCCGTCGCCACCGCCTTCAGCGTCACCCCGGCGCAGGCCACCAATGCCTCCAGCAACATGTCGCCCGAGCAGAGCTCAAGGCCCGAGCCACCTGTTGCCGGATGCAGCCCGGCGATGGCGAGCGCCCTGCCCGTCTCCACCTTGCAGGCGACCGACTGGTCGTCGATCGAGCCCTTGGCGCGAAGCGTGATCAGGGCCTGCGAAGCATCGTCACGATAGGTCTGCTTCAGCGGCGCCTGCATGGCCTTCAGTTCGGTCGCATCCATCCGCTCTCCCCTTTCGTCGGCTATTTCGTGCGGTCGAGATTTGCGCCGATCACTACGGGAAGGCAATGCTGTTCATCGCCACCGCACACGGGCGAGCCGCCAAGACGCGGTTGGAGCCAGCAGCCCGCTCGCAGGAAGAAGGGAGAAGGAGCGGCAGCAGCAGTTGTCCAACCAAACAGCCATTTCCTTTGACTTCGATCATCTCGGCCATACCTATGCGGGAGTCGTTCTCGCGGAGCCATCATGCCGGTCAAGCTGAAACTGATCTTCCTTATCCTGCCGATGCTTGCCGCCCTGGCGCAGCCCCTCCTGGCTGAAACGGTGGAGCGGCCGGGCCCCTCGGGCGGCGTGCTGTCCCTGCTGCCGCCGCCGCGGACCACCAACCATTCGATCACCCTCGCCGGGCGCAAGCTGGATTATCAGGCAAAGGCCGCCACCCTGTCGCTGCTTTCCGGCAAGGGCGATGTCACGGCGGAGATCTTCTATGTCGCCTACGCGCTGGAGCCACCGGCAAGCATGGCCAAAGACCCGCAGCGGCCGATTACCTTCGTGTTCAACGGCGGCCCTGGAGCAGCGTCCGCCTATCTGCATATCGGCGCACTCGGTCCGCGTATAATCGCAACGGGAGCCGACGGCGAATTCCTGCCCTCACCGCAAAGACTTATCGACAATCCGGACAGCTGGCTCGACATGACCGATCTCGTCTTCGTCGATCCGGTCGGAACCGGATATAGCCGCGAGGCACCCGGCCAGGACACGCACGACTTCTGGGGCGTCAATCAGGATGCCAGTTCGATAGGCGCGTTCATCCGGCTCTATCTCGCGCAGAACGGCCGCACCGGATCGCCGTTGTTCCTCGCCGGCGAAAGCTATGGCGGGTTCCGCGCGGCGCTGCTCGCCAGGACATTGCAGGAAGACATCGGCATCAGTCCGAACGGCATCGTGCTGATCTCGCCGGCGCTGGAGTTCACGCTGGTGCAACCCGACGAATTCGAGCCGCTGCACTGGGCGCTTGAACTGCCTTCACTGGCGGCGGTGCGCCTGCGCGCCGAAGGCGTCAGCGGCGATGCGTTACGGGAGAAGCTGGCCGAAGTCGAACATTATGCGATGGGCGATTACCTTACGGCGCTCACCAGCGGACTGGAGCAAGGCAGGCGGCTGGCGAGCCAACGCGTGGCTGACATCACCGGCCTGCCGCTCGACCTCGTGCAGCGGAACTCCGCCCGTATCCCGACCGGCCTGTTCGCAAGGGAGTTCGCCCGTGCCAGCGGCAAAGTGCTCAGCCCATATGACGCCATGATCGGCACGGCCGACATCGCGCCCGAGAGCGCCCGCATCGCCGGCCCGGATCCAGTGCTCGACCGCAGCGTACCGGCGTTGACGTCGGCTTTCGTCGGCTATATCAGCGACGAACTGAATTTCCGCACCGACGTCAGCTATCGGCTGCTCAATGGCGAAGTCAGCCACAATTGGGATTACGGCACCAGCGCCTCGCGGCAAGGCTATGCCGGTGTGATGGACGATCTGCAGCGAGCACGCTCGCTGAACCCGTCGCTCGGCGTCGTGATCGTCAACGGCTACACCGATCTGGTCACGCCTTACCTCGCCTCGCGCTACCTGGTGAGCCAGATCTCGTCGCTCGCCAACGCCAAGCCTATCCGTCTCGATGTCGTCGAGGGCGGCCACATGATGTACTTCAGATCCGATGGTCGGCGTGCCCTGAAAGAGGCCGCTTCGGAGCTTTACCAGGCGACGCAATAAGCTTTGCGAGAGTGCAGATCGCCATGGAACTGGGGCGGCGTGCCGCGCCGCGAAGTCTTCCCGGGTGCTGCCTGATCATCGCTGCCGGCCTGCTGATCGTCGGCGGCGAGCATTTTCGCAAACGGCTATGATGTGGATTACCATCACTGCTGACGCTACGATGTCAGGACTGAACGGCGTAGGCTTGTGGCATGACTGACATCGCAGCCACCGCCGACACCGCCGCGGAGCGCACGCTCGGCATCATCCTGGTGTCAGCGTCGGCCGCCGTCTTCGGCCTGACTGGTGTTCTGACAAAGTCGATCCATGCCGACCCGCTGACAATCATCTGCTGGCGCGGCTTTGTCGGCGCGATCCTGATCAGCCTCTACGTGCTGTGGCGCCGCCGCCGCTCCGGCAACCGCGAAACGCCGCGCCTCGGCTGGCGCGGCTGGCTGCTGGCGGTGGAAGGCGCGCTGGCCAGCATAGCCTTCATCTCGGCGTTCAAGTTCACCTTTGTCGCCAATGTCGCCGTCATCTATGCCACAGCGCCTTTCGTCACCGCGCTGCTGGCCTGGGTTCTGACGCGCGAGCCGCTTCGACTGCAGACGATGGTCGCCGCCGCCGTATCGCTGTGCGGCGTGGCGATCATGGTCTGGTCCGGCTTCGGCAGCGGCAATCTGTTCGGCGACGGGCTGGCATTGCTGATGACCGTCGGCAGCGGCCTCTACATGATCATGGTGCGCGCCTTCCGCGACACGCCGGTGGTATGGGCCGGCGCGGTTTCGGCGTTCCTGCTGTTCGTGCTCGGCTGGTTCGTCACCGATCCGCTAGCGGTTTCGCCAAGGGATGCCGTTCTGCTCGCCACTTTCGGCGCGTCCTTCGCGCTGTCCTCGATCCTTTGGACGGAGGGCGCACGGCTCATTCCGCCCGCCGAATCCGGGCTGTTCGGCTCGGCCGAAGTGCCGTTCGCGATCCTGTTTGCCTCCCAGTTCCTGGGCGAGATTGCACCGGTCGCCAGCATGATCGGCGGCGCTATCGTGCTGTGTGCGGTGTTTGCCCATGCGGGGCGGGATTGGCTGATGGTCCGCTCGCAACGCGTGGCGTCAAATATTTCTTAAAAAAGTGACGCAGTCACGGAACCATCATCGTGGTCAGACATTATTGGTGTGACGGGCCATCCCCAAGTCCCCCCAAACCCCTCGGCCCGTCCTACTCTCAAGCCGACCGTAAGGTCGGCTTTTTCTTTGGCATTCAGCCAGCCGACAAGGCAAGGTTGCCGCTGAGCAGTGTCGCGAGGTCGCTCGCCGGACCATCGGCGCCGACGCGCAGCCGGATCGCGAACTCAGCCATTGGAACTTGCGGCAGACCAAGCTCGCGCGGCGCCTCGACGATGCCGGAATGGGCAAAGCGGGCCGTTCGCAACGTGAGCGCGACACCGGCGTTCACCGCCGTGCGCAGGCCGGCCAGACTGGCACTGCCGGCAGCGATGCGGTAGCGGCGACCGGCAGCATCGAGTGCGGCAAGTGCCGCTTCGCGAAAACCGCAATACGGATCGAGCAGAGCCAGCGGCACTTCCTCCTGCCGCGAGGCCAATCCTTTTTGCGAGCACAGCCATATCATCGGCTCACGCAGCACGCCGACTTCGTCCGGCACCGCGGCCTGGCGCATGACGATCGCCAGATCGAGGCCGCCGGACTGCAGCGCCTGCGCCAGTTCGGCGGAGCGGCCGACCCGCAGTTCTATCCTGACGCGCGGATGACTGACGGCGAAGGCACGCAGCAGGTCCGGCAGGCCGCTGTCGGCGAAATCCTGGGTCGTGCCGATGGCGACGCGCCCGGCAGCCCGTGCGCCCTTCAGTGCCAGCCAGGCCTCGCGGTGAGCAGCAAGGATGCGCCTGGCATGACCGACGAGATCCTCGCCTGCAGGGGTCAAGCCTCGGCCCCGGCCTTGCGGCGCCAGCAGCGGCTCGCCGACGATTTCCTCCAGCCGCTGCATCTGGGCGGTCACCGCCGAGGGCGAACGGCCGACGCTTGAAGCCGCCTGGGCCAATGAGCCACTGTCGACGAAGGCAAGAAAGGTCCTGAGCAGATCGGGATCGAGCGTTTGCATAATTCGATAATATCGAACCTTCAATTTAAAACAATTCGATTTTTTTGATTTAATAATGATGGCATGGTTCTTTCAACGGCGATCAGACGCCGCTCGAACCGAGGAGAAGAGAAATGCCCATCATCACCGTAAGCGTCACCGGCAGGCCTGACGCGGCTCTTTCCGCTCGCATCGCAAAGGAGGTCACCGAAATCACCGCGACGCAGTTGCGCAAGGATCCGACGATTACAGCCGTCGCCGTATCCTACATCGATCCGCAGCACTGGTTCGCCGGCGGCAAGTCGCTGGCCGAGCATGGCACCAATACGTTCTGGCTGGATATCAAGGTGGTCGACGGCACCAACACCAAGCTCGAACTGGAAGCCTATCTGAAAGCGATATTCGCTGCCTTCGGCCGTCTGCTGGGCGGCGTGCACGAGGAAAGCTATGCCTTCGTGCACGAAGTGCCGGCAGCAGCCTATGGCTATGGCGGCAAGACGCAGGAATTCCGTTTCATCAGCGGACGGTTGAAGGCGGCGTGAACACAGACCTTACCTTCTGGCTCGGGGCAAGAAGGTAAGCTTGCCCTCATCCGCATTGACGTTGCTCCCACATGGTCTAGGTTCTGGCCGAAGCGGCCGCAAAAGAGCCGAGATGATAAAATCGTTGGGAGAGACGCGGCATGGTCCTGACACTGGCGCTGCTTGCGGGTCTTGTTCTGGCCTGGCTGCTGATCGGCGTGGCGGAAAAATTCCGCCTCGGCCTGCGCTTCACCCAGGCGCTGCTCTATGTGCCGTTCAAACTCGCCTACCGAATCGCCGACACCCGGGTCAAGATCGCCCGCAAGGCGCGGGCCCCGGTCATCTACGTCATCTCGCATCAATCGCGTTTCGAACCGGCTCTGATGCTGTCGCTGCTGCCGGACGACACGCTGCATATTCTCGACGAGGTCTCGGCGCGGTCGCCTTGGCTCGAACCGTGGCGCGAGCTCGGCCGCACCATCGCCTTCAACGCCGAACATGTCTTCGTCAGCCGCCGGCTGGTGCGCGTCCTCAAAGGCAAAGGCCGGCTCGCCGTCTATCTGCCGGATGCGGTCGAGCCTGACGTCAAGACGTTCCGGCTGTTTCGTGCCGTCACGCGCATCGCCATGCAGGCCGAGGCCAGCATCGTGCCGATCTTCGTCAGCGGCGCGCGCAGCCTGCCGGTGTCGTTGACGCCCGCGGACAAGGCACCACGGCACTGGTTTCCACAGCTGTCGATCAGCGTTCTGGAGCCGATGACCATCGCCGAACTGGTGGCGCGCAACCCCGACCAGGCCTCGAACACCAATGCGTTGTTCGACCGTGTCGCCGAGGCCCGGCTTTTCGGTACCAACCTCGATCGCGGCCTGTTCCTGGCCATGCGCGATGCCGCCGACCGGGTCGGCGCTTCGCACACGATCATCGAGGACGTCATCTCCGGCGCGCTGAGCTACCGCAAGATGTTCATCGGCGCTCGCGTCCTGGGCAGGCGCTTCGAGGCGGTCACTGCGCCGGGCGAAGCGGTCGGGCTGATGCTGCCGAACGCCAATGGCGTCGTGCTGTCGCTCACTGGCCTTCTGTCGGCCGGCCGGGTGGCGGCGATGATCAACTACACGGCCGGGCCGGCAAGCGTCACCGCCGCCGTGCGCACCGCGGTGATAAGGACCGTGATTTCCTCCCGCGCGTTCGTCGAGAAGGCCAGCCTTGCCGATATCGTCGAGGCGGTCGAGAAGGGCGGTGCCAGGCTGCTTTGGCTGGAGGATGTGCGGGAAGGCGTCACGGCGCTGGACAAGCTTGCCGCCGCCTTGCTGTGGCGCTGGCCGCTGCAACGGCAGGATGCGGCCAAGCCAGCGGTGAACCTGTTCACCTCGGGTTCGGAAGGCACGCCCAAGGCGGTGATCCTTTCGCACAAAAACCTGCTGGCCAACGCCATGCAGGCCGAGGCACGCATCACCATCTCGCCCGCCGACATCCTTCTCAACGTGCTGCCGGTGTTCCACTCGTTCGGGCTGACGGGTGGCACCATCCTGCCGCTGGTCACTGGGGTAAAACTGTTCCTCTACCCCTCGCCTCTCCACTACAAGATCATCCCCGAGGTCGCACGCAAGGTGAAACCGACCATCATGTTCGGCACCGACACGTTCCTCGCCAACTATGCGCGCACCGCCAAGGACGGCGATTTTTCCAGCCTGCGCTTCGTCGTCGCCGGCGCCGAGGCGGTGAAGCCGGAAACCCGCCGCGTCTATCGCGAGCGCTTCCAGGCGGAGATCATCGAAGGGTTCGGACTGACCGAGGCAGCACCCGTGGTTGCCGTCAACACCGCCATCCATGGCCGCGACGGCACCGTCGGCCGGCTGCTGCCGGCCATGCGCATGAAGCTGGAGCCGGTCGAGGGCATCTCCGACGCCGGCCAATTGTGGCTCGACGGACCGAACCTGATGATGGGCTACATGACCGCGGAGCGTCCCGGTGAGTTGCAGCCGCTGACCGGCTGGCACGACACCGGCGACATCGTTGCCGTCGACCGTGAAGGTTTCATCACCATTCGCGGCCGCGCCAAACGCTTCGCCAAGATCGCCGGCGAAATGGTGTCGCTCGGTGCGGTCGAGATGCTGGTGCAATCGCTGTGGCCGGAGGAACGGCACGCGGCGGTGGCGGTGCCCGACAAGCGGCGCGGCGAGCGCATCGTGCTGGTCACCACCGCCGACGACGCCAATCCCGACGAGTTGCGCAAATTCGGCAAACAGGCGGGTGCCGCCGAACTGATGGTGCCGAACGACATCGTCAAGGTGGAGGAAATCCCGGTGCTGGGTTCCGGCAAGACCGACTATGTCTCGACCCGCAAGCTGGCGATCGACAGGCTGGGGCTCGGCGTCGCGGCGTGAGTCAGATCAAGGACTTCGGCGTATCTTCTAACCTATATCCGAAGGTGGCACCTTCTCACCCTCCAGCTTGGCGCGCTTCGAATAGGCGCGCACGCTGAACGGCAGGAAGATCAGATAGCCGGCGACCGAAGCCGTCAGCGTGTACCAGGGATAGGTCATCAGCAGGAGCACGTAGAGCACGACGCCAAGGATGATCGGCAGCACCTTGTCGCCCGGGATTCTCAGGCTCTTGCCGGAATAGACCGGCAGCCGGCTGACCAGCAGGAAGGCGACCAGGATGGTGAAGCCGGTGGCGACGAAGGCGGCTGGACGACTGGGCTCCAGCCCTGTGCGCAGGAAATAAAGATAGAGCGGCAGCATCACCAACACGGCTCCCGCCGGCGCCGGCACGCCGACGAAATATTCGGACTGCCATATGGGGCGATCGGTCTTCTCGTCGTCAAGCACGTTGAAACGGGCGAGCCGCAGGCCGCAGGCGATGGCAAACAGGAGTGCGGCGATCCATCCCGGCGAGCCGGCACGGTCGAGCAGGAAGGCATAGAGCACCAGAGCCGGTGCGACGCCGAAATTGACGATGTCGGCCAGCGAATCCATCTGCGCGCCGAATTTCGAGGTCGCCTTCAGCATCCGCGCCAGGCGGCCGTCGATGCCGTCGAGGAATGCCGCGAGCAGCACCATCACCACCGCCGGCTCGAAGCGGCCTTCGAAGCCGAAGCGGATGCCGGACAGGCCGGCGCAGATGGCCAGCACGGTGACGAGGTTGGGCAGCACCATGCGCATAGGGATTTCGCGGATGCGCGGACCGCCGCTGGCATGGGCCTCGAACTTTTTGTATTGCGTGCCCACGGGTCAGGAAATCCGAACAAGTGGCGTGCCGGCGACACCGCCGAATTCAGCCAGCACGGTTTCGCCCCCGACCGCCGTCTGGCCAACGGCAACACGCGGCGTGGCGGTCAAAGGCAGGAACACATCGACGCGCGAGCCGAAGCGGATCAGGCCGAAGCGCTCGCCGATGGCGATCGAGCCGCCGGCCTCGGCCCAGCAGACGATGCGCCGCGCGACCAGGCCGGCGATCTGGACGGCGGCAACCGTGCCGTTGGGGCTCTCGATGACCAGGCCGTTGCGCTCGTTCTCGGTGCTTGCCTTGTCGAGTTCGGCATTGAGGAATTTTCCCGGCCGATGTTCTATCCTGGCAATACGGCCGCGCACCGGTGCGCGGTTCACATGGCAGGAGAAGACGTTCATGAACACCGAGATGCGGGTCATCTCGACGTTGCCTAGGCCAAGCTCGCGCGGCGGCACGGCCGGTCCGACAGCCGAGATGATGCCGTCTGCGGGGCTGACCACGAGGTGGTCGTCGACCGGCGTGACGCGCTCGGGATCACGGAAGAAATAGACGCACCAGGCCGTCAGGATAAGGCCGATCCAGAACAGGATCGAGGAGAAATAGCCGAGGAAAAGCGTCGCCGCGCCAAAAGCCGCGATGAAGGGATAGCCTTCACGATGGATCGGTACGAACGCGTTCTTGACCGTATCGACAAGGCTCATCGGGTATAAACTGGCTCCGTTTCAAGTCCGGCCTCAATAGCCGAAAGCCCCCCTCGCCGCAACGCAACAATCGGCATCGCCGCATTGGGCGCGACCGGCGTGCTTGCTTGTCGGCGTCATTGTCGACAGAATTTGGGGTAGCACCGGTTTTAGGCGCGGGAAAGGCCGACCGCCCATGATCCGAAACCCCGACAAGGCGCAGCTCATTGCCTGGTCCGCCATCGGTACAGTTATGGTGGCATGGCTGGCCGCGAACGGCAGCGCATTCGCGCAAGCAAAGCCGTCGTTCGACTGCGCCAAGGCGACAAGCGTGGCGGAAAAGGCCATCTGCGCCGATCCTGCCCTGGCGCAAGCCGACGCCGATGTGGCGAGGAGCTATGCGGCATTGCTGAAGACGCTTGATCCTCGCGCCGGCAAGGCCTTGCGAGGCGACCAAGGCGATTTCATCTTGTATCGCGACCAGATCGCCGGCTTCACCGAGAACATGCCCGAGGACCATCAGACTTTCGATCTCGGCGAATTTCTGCGCGACCGCGCGACCTTCCTCGCCGCCATCCGCAAGCCCGCGGACAGCGGCCTCATCGGCACATGGAGCAGCAGCCGCGGCTCGGTCGAGATCAAGGCGGCAGGCGCCGGCAAGCTCGAAGTGTCGGAAGATGTCGCCAACCCTGTCTCCGGCGGTGCGGAGTGCGACATCGGCGGCACGGTCAGGGCCGGCAAGGAGTTGCGGCTGGTCGATACCGACGACAACGACAAGCCGACCGGTTTTGTCTTCACCTTCCACCGCGATGGCGATGCGTTCGTCGTCGAGCAGAGCGGCACCGGCAAGGATGACCGTTCGGAACCGCCATCATGCGGCGCCAGCGGCCACGCCGATGGCTATTTTTTTCTGAGCGAAAAGCAGTAGGGCTGCTATCGGGAACAGCGCTAGTCGCCAGTTCCGTCCGAGCGGACATCTTATTCGCCGGCGGCTGCGGTCAGGTCGAAATATTCCTCAAGCTCAGTTCGATGAGCCTCCACCAGACTTTCCTCATTGTCACCACGCAACAGTGCACAGCGATCTCGGGATGCCTGGAAGAGAAATGCGTGACCGCCGGCCATTACCACCCAGCTGACAACCGGCCCTCCCTCGCGCTGCACGATCGAGTTCGCCGAAACGATAGCTTTGGTTGGATCGATTCCGGCCTTGCGCAGCAAAAGGTCGACGGCGACCGGCGCGTGATGTTCCTCAGCCAGTTCGATCACCTTTGCTATTGTTTGAGCATCGACTTGTCCGAGCTTGCGGCCGACGCGAGGCACGCCAGCGGCCAATGGATTTTCACCCACGCGCGCAATCGGCGGGTCCTCCGGAGCAATGGATTCATAGACCGCCGCATGGGTGTCTGTGACAACGCAGAGACGAACCTCCCCTGCATTGGTGCGCAGTTGAAAAGCCAATTGCTTTTCGCCCTCGACATCCAACATCCTCGCCGTACCGAGCGATAATTTAACTTCGGGCGGCAGCGCGTCCGCACAGGCAAGACCAACCCCGACGTCGCGCCGGCGAAACATCTGGCCGACCAGCTCGGCGACCGATCGGTGGAGAAGCCGGGATTCGCGCCGGGGATTGGCCATTGCCAATTGGCGGATGGCTTCATCGCAGTCATCGTCGTCGACAATTTGCAGATCGGGCCATGACGCGACCCAGCGCGCCAACAGGTCGAGCATCGGCGCCGCCTCGTCAGTGTCGTAGAAAGCATCATCAAGCGTGTCGAGAAAATCGTCCCGACCACCCTCAAAGCCGGTCTGTTCTTCGGCTTCGGCGGGATGCTCCGTGACCCAGACGGACATCTTTTCCAGAGTCGCTAGCTGCCCATTCGCACCAGCCGCAGTGAGACCAGCACGGGCGTTGGCGACCATAGTATCGAACTCCCTGCCGGCATTGTGGACGAACTGACTATGGCCGCCATTTTTCACCTCAGTTGAATACAAATCGGCGTGGAAGACCTGCATGGCCTTCGGGCTGATCTCCGGATAGTGGTAGAGCCCTTGGGAAACCATAGCGTGGATGAATTTGTCGACAGCGAAGACCAGCTCAAAGGGCCGTTCGACCGCATCTTCCACGGTTGAGCGAGGCACGATTACTGGTACTAGCAGCCCGGTTTTCGATAA
This sequence comes from Mesorhizobium sp. M1406, assembly GCF_040317555.1. Classification (NCBI taxonomy): domain Bacteria; kingdom Pseudomonadati; phylum Pseudomonadota; class Alphaproteobacteria; order Hyphomicrobiales; family Phyllobacteriaceae; genus Mesorhizobium; species Mesorhizobium sp. M1406. The sequence continues at coordinate 138,658 of NZ_JAMYKW010000003.1, forward strand.
GTGCCCTGTGGCAGGAGGCGAAGCACCAACCGGCTTCTCGGAGATTTTCTTGGACTTGCGCGAAAAGAATCCGAACATCCAAAATACTTCCCTGCATCGTACAAGAACTGGTGCGAGTTAGTGCCGACGAAGCAATATCATCGATGCAAGGCGATAAAAAGCGTCCTAGCTTGATCTGTCGTCGCCTCCTTGAGAGAAAATTGCCAATGACCATGTCGGCGTGTCATCCCTTCATTCGTCCTTGGATAGTGCGACAGCTATCTCTCACTCTGAGAGTCGCCTACCGCGGTCATTGCAGCATATTTGGCCCGTAAGCGCTCAATGAACAGAGGCCCGTCCATTTTTCTCCCGCTCTCAAAGCCGTCGGACAACCTGTACTTACGCGCTTCGACCTTGATCTCATCCATCGACGCAAACTGGCCCCGTCCGCTATCGATCCCTTCCTGCACAAGTTTGCGCAATTCCTCGACCGTATAGCCATGCAGGTCGCGCCGGTCTTTCCATTGCCTGAGCGCATCACGGATTACCTCGCTCGCCGATGCGTATTCGCCGGCGGCGACCACATCGTCCACCGCCTGCGCCAATTCCGGCGACAGCGTTATGCTGCGTTTATCGACCTGTCCCATGATGGCTCCCGATATATTTTGCCGATCCATGGTACGATTTAATCGCACCAATTTCAAGCAATCGCCGGTCCAGGCTTGCATGGCGGATCGTCGAACAAACCTGAATCACCAGGCGCGCCCGAGGGCGCAACCTGCTGATCTCAAAGACTTCTCTTCGATATCATGGAGACAATTGCCAGCTGGCCTGTAAGCCGGGTTTTGTATGGCCCTCGCCCCTTTCGGTGCGAGAACGTGGCGGCCATTCATCTTGGGCGCATGTTGCCATGCGCCTCACGCAACCTACCCGGACGGTGGGCCGGAAACAGCCCTCGAGGGTTTCCCCTCGCACCGCCCCTATTCGGTCTTGCTCCCGGTGGGGTTTACCGTGCCGCTCCTGTTGCCAGTCGCGCGGTGGGCTCTTACCCCACCCTTTCACCCTTGCCCCGAATCCGGCAAAGCCGAACCGTGGCGGTTTGCTTTCTGTGGCACTTTCCCTGGGGTCGCCCCCGCCGGCCATTAACCGGCACCGTGTTTCCATGGAGCCCGGACTTTCCTCACCCGCGACCTTTCGGCGTTTGCGGGTGCGGCCGCCCGGCCAGCTGGCAAGGCGTATAAAGGGGTTCACGCTCGAAAACGCAAACGAAAAAGCAGACTTATGCGGGCGATCCAAGCGCGGCCATCTGCACCTTGACCTTGCCGCAATAGGCGGCCGACACCGGGTTCATTCGCGTTGCGGCGTGCCCGGCGTTGTATTTCAGAATCGTACCACAGGTCGTGCCACCGCCGAGATTCCGCGCCATGGCGAGGTATTTCATGCCGTATTTGATGTTGGTATCGGGATCGAACAGGCCCTTGGCGGAACCACTATAGCCCATCATCCGCGCTGTTGCCGGCTTGATCTGCATCAGGCCGATCTCGCCGGCGCTGCCGACGATGTTGGGCCGGTAGTTGCTTTCGATCTTGATGACCGCCGTGGCGAGCGACACCGGCACGCCTTCGATCGCCGCATAGCGGGCAACGATTGCGGAATACTGGCCGCTGCTGGCCACCGCGGCCGTCGATGCCGCCGCCTTCCTCACACCAACCGACGCCGTTGTCGTCATGTCGACGGTCTTGCGGCCGCGTTTCGTCCTTTTGGCGGTGGACTTCTTGGGCTTGGACCAGCTTGCTTTTTCCACTTTGGCGGAAACCCGCTTCGTTGCCTTGGCGTCGTGGCTTGCCTTGTCGCTTTTGGCCAGGGTGGTCTTGCCGCTTTTTGCGGGTACCGAGGCAAACCCTTGATCGGCCCGCGGGCTGAATGGCGCGGCATGCGCCGCGCTGAAGGCAAAGGTCATTACGCCGGCAGCAAGAGCTGCCGTTAAAACGGTCGATTTCTGCATGTGATCCTGTTCTGTCTGAACCGCGTGAAGATGTTCACGCAGCATCGCTTAATCAATATCGGAACATCCGGGGGTTTGGGGGTCCGACAACTTGCACGTCAGCCGTTTGACGCTCGAATTGGTGTCAAACAAGGCCAGGCAAGTCACTTTGAGTGACAGCTTGTAATTTAAAGATTGGTAGGGGTTGCTTGGGAGCGGCTTGCCGGAGGTCAGCGCCTCACGGAAGCAAGCAGGTTTTGCAGCGTCCGCAGTGTCGAGCCATCGGCAATGCCGTCCACTCTACGCGGCCGGAAATGCCTCTGAAACGCCTCGACGACGACCTCCGTCTGAAGGTCGAAAATGCCCGATATCTCGACGCCATAGCCGTAGAGCGCCAACATCGACTGCAACGCCTCCACATCACCGCCGGTATCGCCGAGCCTGAGCACGGCTCCTCGACGGATGGGTGCGGCCGCCACCAGATGGCCGACACCGGCCTCGAACAGCGTCCGCCAGGGGAACTTCTCGCCCGGATCAATTTTGCGTCCCGGCGCCACGTCGGAATGCGCGAGCACCCGCTCGGCGGCAATCGAATGCCGCCCGGCGATCCCCCTGCACAGCCCGATCACCGCGTCGATCTGCCGCTTGGGAAAACCGGGATAGCCCAGCGAATGTCCCGGATTGACGATCTCGATGCCGACCGAACAGGAATTGATGTCGGCGCGTCCGAACCACGAACTCTTGCCGGCGTGCCAGGCGCGGTCGCTCTCCCTGACCATTTGCACGATGTGGCCATTCTCGTGGACGAGATAATGCGACGACACCTCGCTGGCCGGGTCGCACAGCCACGCCTCGGCCCCGATGCCGGTCGCCATGCCGGTGTAGTGCAGCACGATCATTTCAGGCTTGAGTGGCTCGCGCCGCGGACCGAAATTCGGCGATACCCTGACCTCGGCACGTGGCTCGTCGGGCAGGAAACCGCTCATGCGTGGCGAAGGCCCCGCTCGATCATCTCATAAGCGGCATTGATCGCCGCCACCCTGGTGGTCGCGATCTTGATGAATTCCTGCGGCAGGCCGCGCGCGATCAGCCGGTCCGGATGATTGTCGGAAACCAGCTTTCGATAGCGCTTCCTGACCTCTTCGAACGGCTTACCGCGTTCGATGCCGAGCACGACATAGGGATCCCCGGCGCCCAGATTGACGTGCCGCGCCATGATGCTTTCGTAATGTGCCTCGTCGATGCGGAAAATCTCGGCGATGCGATGCAGGAACAGGCCTTCGCGCTCATGCACCAGCCCGTCGGCCTTGGCGATGTGGAACAAGCCGTCGAGTATGTCTTCCAGCATCGCGCAGTTGGAATGCCCCGAGCCGCACATCTGCGCCATCCGCTCGGCATAGGTCTCGAAACCGGCCACGTCGCGCTGGGCGAGATGGAACAGCCGCGCCACATTGCGCGTCTCCTTCGGCGGCACGTCGAAGATTTGCTGGAAGGCGCGCACCTCGTCCTGGGTGACGATGCCATCGGCCTTGGCCATCTTGGCCGACAGCGCGATCATCGCCACCGAGAAGGCGACACGCCGGCGCAGATCCGCATCGCCTGAGAAAACCGTGCGCACGGCCTCGACGACGTCGGCGACACCCGACGAGGCTGAAGATGAAACACGAGTGATGAATTCGCCGAGGCGATCCCAAATCGACATGGCCTGCTTCTTAGTGCCACCGCCCCCTGCTATCAAGCCGGGACAGTGCCGCAGGCTTTGCACGACAAATCGGTCCGGCGCTGACGCGCGATGTCGCCCCGGCGCTCGGACAGTATGAAAAAGGCCGACGTGAGTCGGCCTTTCTCATTCATCACACGAAGTACTGCGTTACTGACTACTGCGCGGGCGCAGGAGCTGGTGTTGCCGGAGCCGGCTCGGCAGGCTTCTCGGGTGTGATGCTCTTCGTGGTCGAATTGTCGGTAGCCGGAGGCGTTGCGGCCGGCGGCGTTGCTTCCGGCGTGGCCGGCTTCATCGGCTGTTCGGCCGGTGGGTTGGTGCTCTGGGTGGTGGTGTTATCCGTGCCGCTGTCACTGCAGGCGGCGACGCCAAGCAAGGCCAACGCGGAAACGGACGCAAGAATGAGCTTTTTCATCTTAATCTCTCCTTCAACACACGCTCACGTTGCCGTGAACGGTCGAAAGGGAAATGCATCAGATGGCCATGAGTTTCATAACGTTGCGTTTCCGCATGTAACATCGTCTGGTCCATTTGCGATTGCCGGCCGGGCGATGGCGAACTAACAGAATGTGCTGAACCACGGATCGAGCAGAAAAGTGCCAGGGCTGTCATGACTGAAAAATGGGATTTCTGGATCGACCGCGGCGGCACGTTCACCGATGTCATCGGCCGCGACCCGAAAGGCGGCCTGCATCCCCGCAAGCTTCTCTCCGAAAATCCCGAGGCCTATACCGATGCCGCCATCCAGGGCATTCGCGACCTTCTCGGCCTGTCCTCCGGCGACGCGATTCCGCCCGGTCTGATCGGCGACATCAAGATGGGCACCACGGTCGCCACCAATGCGCTGCTGGAGCGCAAGGGCGACCGCGTGCTTTTGCTCATCACCAAGGGTTTTCGCGATGCGCTGAAGATCGCCTATCAGGCGCGCCCGGACATCTTCGCCAAGGAGATCATCCTTCCCGAACAGCTCTACGAGCGCGTCATCGAGGTCAACGAGCGTGTGCGCGCCGATGGCCGCGTCGAACAATTGCTCGACATCGGCGCCTGCCGGCCGGCGATCGAACAGGCGAAAGCCGATGGCATCGATGCCGTGGCCATTGTCTTCATGCATGCCTGGAAATATCCCGACCACGAGAAGGCGGTGGCAAAAGTCTGCCGCAAACTTGGTTTCGCCCAGGTCTCGGTCAGCCATGAGGTCTCGCCGCTGATCAAGCTGGTCGGCCGCGGTGACACCACGGTGGTCGACGCCTATCTGTCGCCGATCCTGTCGAGATATGTACGGAGGGTGGCGGGAGAGTTGGGCGCGGCGCCAATCTCCCCCCTTGTGGGGGAGATGTCGGCGAAGCCGACAGAGGGGGGCGCTGTCCCGCCGACGCCTCGTTCTGTCACGCCCCCCTCTGCCCTGCCGGGCATCTCCCCCACAAGGGGGGAGATCAGCCAATCCCCCCGCCTCATGTTCATGATGTCGTCCGGCGGGCTGACCGCCGCCGACATGTTCCAGGGCAAGGACGCGCTGCTCTCGGGTCCGGCCGGCGGCGTCGTCGGCATGGTCGAGACAGCCAGGCTCGCCGGTTTCGGCAAGGTCATCGGCTTCGACATGGGCGGCACCTCCACCGACGTCGCCCATTATGACGGCGAGTATGAGCGCGCCTTCGACACCGAGGTCGCCGGAGTGCGCATCCGCGCGCCGATGATGCGCATCCACACCGTCGCCGCCGGTGGCGGCTCGATCCTGCATTACGAGGCCGGCCGCTTCCGTGCCGGACCTGACTCGGCTGGCGCCAATCCCGGCCCGGCCGCCTACCGGCGCGGCGGCCCGCTCGCCGTCACCGACGCCAATGTCATGCTGGGCAAGCTGCAGCCCGATTTCTTCCCGGCCATCTTCGGACCCGGCCAGGACCAGCCGCTCGATGTCGAGACGGTACAGGCAAAATTCGCCATGCTGGCCGCCGAAATCGGCGATGGCCGTACGCCCGAGGCGGTCGCCGAAGGGTTCGTCACCATTGCCGTTGAGAACATGGCTAACGCCATCAAGAAGATTTCCGTCCAGCGCGGCTACGACGTCACCGAATATCTCCTGAACTGCTTCGGTGGCGCAGGCGGCCAGCACGCTTGCCTGGTCGCTGACGCGCTCGGCATGGAGGCGGTGCTGATCCACCCCTTCTCCGGCCTGCTGTCGGCCTACGGCATTGGCCTGTCCTCGGTTTTTGCCTCGCGCCAGCAGGCGCTGCTGAAGCCGCTTGCCGAAGAGTCCAGAACGGAGATCGGCAACCTTATTGCCACCTTGAAAAAGGCCGTCATCGCCGAACTCGGGGCACAAGGCATCGCCGAGGATGCGGTCTCCGCGAAGCCAGTGCTGCACATTCGTTATGACGGCACCGACACGACACTGCCGGTGAATTTCGGGGAGGACTCGATTTTCCAGGCCAAGCGCGATTTCGAAATCGCCCACAAGGCGCAGTTCGGTTTCGTCTATGACGACAAGCCGATGATCGTCGAGATCGTCGGCGTCGAAGGCACCGATACCGGCGGCACTGGCCGCGACGAGAGTGAATCGCAAACCGAAAACCTTGCCGTAAGCCCTTCGCAAACCCGCGAAATCTTCACCGAGGGTGAGTGGCGTGCTTCAGGCATCTTCCGCCGCGAGGCGCTGAGGCCGGGAAATACGGTTGCGGGTCCTGCCTTGATCATCGAACCGAACCAGACGATCGTCATCGAGCCGGGCTGGCAGGCCGAAATCACCGCCAGGAATCATGTGCTCCTGCGTCGCGTCGAGAAAAAGCGCAGGCAGGCAGCACTCGGCACCGAGGCCGACCCGGTCATGCTGGAGGTCTTCAACAACCTGTTCATGTCGATTGCCGAACAGATGGGCGTGACGCTGCAGAACACCGCCTATTCCGTCAACATCAAGGAAAGGCTGGATTTCTCCTGCGCCGTCTTCGACCGTACCGGCGCGCTGGTCGCCAATGCGCCGCACATGCCGGTGCATCTCGGATCGATGGACCGTTCGGTCGAAACCATCATCCGGCTGAATTCCGGCGACATCCACCCCGGCGACGTCTTTGCCCTCAACGCGCCCTACAATGGCGGCACGCACCTGCCCGACATCACCGTGGTGACGCCGGTGTTTTCCCTCCCCCTCGAGGGGAGGGTGGCCGCGCAGCGGCCGGGTGGGGCCCTCTCAGAAGGCACCGCCAGAACGTCGAGCACTGCCGCACCGACCCCCTCCGCCGCCTTCGGCGGCACCTCCCCCTCAAGGGGGGAGGAAATCCTCTTCTGGGCCGCCTCGCGCGGCCATCATGCGGACATCGGCGGCACGGCACCCGGTTCGATGACACCGCTTGCCACCACCGTCGACGAGGAAGGCGTGCTGTTCGACAATTTCCGCATCGTCGATCGTGGCCGCTTCCGCGAGAGGGAGCTGGAGACGCTGCTCACCGACCATCCTTACCCGGCCCGCAATCCGCACCAGAACATCGCCGACCTCAAGGCGCAGATTGCCGCCAACGAGAAGGGTGTCGCCGAACTGCGCAAGATGGTCGCGCATTTCGGCCTCGATGTCGTGGAGGCCTATATGGGCCATGTCCAGGACAATGCCGCCGAAAGTGTGCGCCGCGTGCTGGAGCGGCTGCCGGATAGTTCTGAGTACGAATACCCGACCGACACGGGCCAAATTATCAAGGTGAAGATCACGGTCGACCGGAAAAAGCGCGAGGCGACCGTCGACTTCACCGGCACGTCGCCGGTCATGAAGAACAATTTCAACGCGCCCGAGCCGGTCGCCCGCGCGGCCGTGCTCTATGCCTTCCGCGTCATGGTCGAGGACATGATCCCGATGAATGCCGGGTGTCTGCGGCCCATCAACATCATCATTCCCGATGGCTGCATGCTGAAACCCGCCTACCCCGCCGCCGTCGTCGCCGGCAATGTCGAGACCTCGCAGCACGTCACCAATGCGCTGTTCGGCGCCATGGGCGCCATGGCCAACGCGCAAGGCACGATGAACAACCTGACCTTCGGCAACAAGACGTACCAATATTACGAGACGATCTGTTCCGGCTCGCCGGCCGGCCAGATGAACTCCGGCCGCGGCTTTGCCGGCACCTCCGGCGTCCACACCCACATGACCAATTCGCGCCTCACCGATCCGGAAGTGCTGGAGCTGCGCTTTCCCGTGCTGCTCGAGGATTTCCACATTCGGGAAAGCTCCGGCGGCAAGGGCAGATGGAACGCCGGCGACGGCACCAAGCGCACCATCCGCTTCCTCGAAAAGATGGAATGCGCGATCCTGTCCTCGCACCGCAACCGCCCGCCACGAGGCCTGGACGGCGGCGGCGACGGCGAGGTCGGCTCGACCAAGGTCCGCCGCAAGGACGGCACGATCGAGATGCTGAAAGCCTGCGACCAGACCATGCTGCAAGCCGGCGACGCCGTCATTTTGACGACGCCGACGCCGGGTGGATTTGGCAAGCCGTAAGCAGGCATCAACAGGCTGTCACCGGCCTGTCATCGCCCTGGGTTACCCGCTTGCGGCAAAGCAAATGGGGAATCATCTTCCATGACGGACATCTCCGCAGATCTGGTTTTTCGCCGCGGCAAGGAAGTTGGAAAGGCCGTCTACCAGAACCGTCCGCTGTCGAAGGCAGGCATTTCGGAGCGGTTGTTCGCCTTCCTGTTTTCCGGCCTCGTCTATCCGCAGATCTGGGAAGACCCCGACGTCGACATGGAGGCGATGCAGCTTGGCCAGGGTCACCGGGTCGTCACCATCGCCTCGGGCGGCTGCAACATCCTGGCCTACCTCACCCGCTCACCGGCACGGGTCGATGCCGTCGATCTCAACGCCGCCCACATCGCGCTGAACCGCATGAAGCTGGAGGCGGTGCGTCATTTGCCTTCGCAGGGCGATCTGTTCCGCTTCTTCGGCGCCGCCGACACCAGCCACAATTCACAAGCCTACGACCGTTTCATCGCGCCGCATCTCGACCCGGTCAGCCGTCACTACTGGGAGCGCCGCAACTGGCGCGGCATCAGGCGCATCGCCGTCTTCGACCGCAATTTCTATCAGACCGGCCTGCTTGGCCTGTTCATCGCCATGGGCCATCGCACGGCAAAGTTCTTCGGCGTCGACCCAGCCGGCATCATGCAGGCTCGCAACATCGGCGAGCAGCGTCGCTTCTTCCATGAGGAGTTGGCACCGGTCTTCGACAGGAAGCTTTTGAAATGGGCGATGTCGCGCAAGGCCTCGCTGTTCGGCCTCGGCATTCCGCCGGCGCAGTACGATTCGCTGATCACCTCGGGCGACGGCACGATGGCCAGCGTGCTGAAAGCCCGGCTGGAAAAGCTCGCTTGCGATTTTCCGCTGCGGAACAACTACTTCGCCTGGCAAGCCTTCGCCCGGCGCTATCCGAACCCCGGCGAGGCCGCCCTGCCCGCCTATCTCGAAAAGCAGAACTACGAGGCCATCCGCGGCAATGTCGACCGCGTCGCCATCCACCATGCCAATTTGATCGAATTCCTCGCCGGCAAGGATGCCGGCGCGGTCGACCGATTCATCCTGCTCGATGCGCAGGACTGGATGACCGATGAACAGCTCAACGCACTGTGGGCGGAAATCACGCGCACCGCGTCGGCCGGCGCCCGCGTCATCTTCCGCACCGCCGCCGAGCCCAGCCTGCTGCCCGGCCGGGTCTCCAGTTCGCTGCTTGACCAGTGGGCCTATCAGGACGAGGCGTCGCGGGAATTCTCGGCCCGCGACCGCTCGGCCATCTATGGCGGCTTCCACCTCTATGTGAAGCGTGCGGCATGAGCACGAACGAGCTGCCGGCCAGCCCCGAATTTAAGGCAAACCATGCCGAATTGATGGACGGCGTCTACCGCTGGCAGCGCCACATCTACGACCTGACCCGCAAATACTACCTGCTCGGCCGCGACCGGCTGATCGCGGAGCTTGATGTGCCCGCCGGCGGCACCGTGCTTGAACTCGGCTGCGGCACCGGCCGCAACATCATCCTGGCCGCGCGCCGCTATCCCGACGCGCGCTTCTTCGGCCTCGATATCTCTGCCGAAATGGCGGAGACGGCGCGCGCCGCAATGACGCGCGATGGCCTGTCCGGCCGCGTCCTGCTGGCAAGGGGCGACGCCACCGACTTCGATGCGAAGGCACTCTTCGGCATCGAACGGTTCGACCGCATCTTCGTGTCCTACTCGCTGTCGATGATCCCCGGCTGGGAAAAGACGGTATCGGCGGCACTTGCCGCGCTGTCACCGACCGGTTCGCTGCACATTGTCGATTTCGGCCAGCAGGAAGGCCTGCCACCCTGGTTCCGGGCCTTGCTGCGCGGCTGGCTCAAAAAATTCCACGTCGCGCCGCGTGAATCGCTGCGCGAGATCCTGGATTCGGAATCTCGGCGAACCAGCGCAAGCTTCCGTTTCCGCACGCTTTATCGCGGTTATGCCTGGCTGGCGGTTATCAAGATCGCCATCTGAATATTGCCGTGGCAAGCGCATGCAAGGGCGAGGCAGCCGCGATCAGTCGGATCTACATTGCCAGATGACCCCGAGAACGGTACATTATCTCACATGCATGGAAGCATGTGATGATCGTCGGTTTTAGGGATGAATGGCTGCGGGCCTTCTTCGTGGAAGACACCCACTCTCGCAACATTCCGTCCGATCTCGAAAGCCGTTTGTTCCGCAAGCTCCAGATGATTGACGACGCGATGATCGATCAGGATTTGCGTGTGCCGCCCAGCAACCATTTCGAGAAGCTGCGCGGCAATCTCGAAGGCTTCCTTCAATACGCGTCAACAAGCAATGGCGGCTGGTCTTCCGCTGGGACGGCGGCCGCGGTGAGGCGTCGGACATCTATCTCGACGACCACAGCCATAGGTGAGGTGAGACATGTTGATGACCGCACGCAAGCCAGTAACGGTTGGCGAAATTCTCACGGAAGAATTCATGCAGCCGCTTGGCCTGACGCAGGCGGCTTTGGCCGAGGCGATGGGGGTCCAGCGCAAGCATGTGAACGAATTGTGCAACGACCGCCGCAACATGACGGCCGCCACCGCGCTCATTCTGGCGCGGGTATTCGGCAACAGCCCGGACTTCTGGTTGAACGTCCAGCGCCGCAGCGATCTTTGGCAGGTCATGAACTCACCCGACGAGCGGGCGCGGGTTGATCGCGCCAAGCCTTTGGCGACAGCTGCATAGCAAGAGTTGCGGTGCGCTAGTTCTAATGCAGCGCCTTCACCAGCGCGCCCACCATCGTCTGCGGCCGGTAGCCGAGCTTGGCCGGCGTCAGCCCCAGCCGCACGACCACCAGTTGCTCCGAGGGAATGATGGCGACCGTCTGCCCGTCATGACCTTCCATCCAATAGGTGTCCTTGGGCAGTCCGGCGGCAACGCCGGCGCCGGGGTTTTCCTCATCGCCCGGGGCCTCGATCCACACCTGGCCCTTGCCGTAGACTTTCGACGCCGATGCCGGCTCCCGCATCCAGTCGACGAAGCCGGCAGGCAGGATTTGGTTGCCGTTCCACACCCCGCTTTGCAGCAGGAACTGACCGAAGCGCGCCCAGTCATGCGCGGTTGCGTAGAGATAGGACGAGCCGACGAAGGTGCCTTGCTCGTCGGTCTCGAGCACCGCGCTGTGCATGCCGAGCGGCTCGAACAGCGCCGTGCGAGGCCAGGTCAGCGCCTTGGCCTTGTCGCCGATCGCTTCCTGCCAGAGGCGCGACAGCATCACCGCCGTGCCGCTCGAATAGGAAAACAATTTGCCGACCTCGGCCGCCAGCGGCTTTGATTCGGCAAAGCCCGCCATGTCAGGCTCAAGATAGAGCATGCGCGTGACGTCGGCGACGTCGCCATAATCCTCATTGAACTCCAGCCCGCTCGACATCGCCATCATGTCGGCAAGGCTGATGGCACTGCGGCCGTCCGCCTTCCACGGCCCGAACAGTCCCTTGTCGGTAAAGGTCATCTTGCCGTCCTTGACCAGCGTGCCGACGATGGCGGCGTTCACCGTCTTGGTCATCGACCATCCGAGCAGCGGCGTCTTGGCGGAAAAGCCGTCGCCATAGCGCTCGGCGATGACACGACCGTTCTTGACCACCACCACCGCACGCATCCCAGGGCCGGTCAGTGCCGCATCGTCCAGCAACTCAGCAATCAGCGGGTCCTGTGATGCCTCGATCCGTTCACCTTCCGGCCACAGCGCATCCTGGCTGACCGCCGAGGGCTCCGCATGGATTGCCGTCCGCCGAACCTTGCCGACGTCGCCGTCGGGGACCGAAGCGCAGCCCAGCCCATCACGGGCGACGGCGACGCTCTTGCCGAGGAAACCAAGCAAGCCCGCGGAGACCGTTCCCCTGTTCTTGTCCACCGAGACCCGCATCAGCCGCAGCAGCGGGTGCCCTGGCGCCTGCACATCGACGGCTAGCACCTCATTGGCGTCACGACCGGCGATGAAGAGGTTCGAACAGACGATCTTGGCCGAGTAGCCGGAGCCGACGCGGATCAATTCCGGCGGCGCGATATAAAGCCAGGCAAAAAGCGCGGCGATCGCCAGCACGATCAGGCCAAGCAGCCCTTTGACGATCTTGACAACGATCCGCATTTCTTTTCTTTCCTCCAAGGCCCTGCCCGACCTTTTGTCATCGATTTGCCGCCATTGCTTTCGCAAATCATGGTGCTTGTCGAGCGCCGTCAACGGATTATCAACCATGATCGGCGATCACAGGATAGGTTGGGGCGATGCTGTGGGGCGATCGCTCGGAGAGGCCAGTCGAGGGGGCCACCCGCAACAAGACCCATCAGCGACCGGCTGAATCCGGCTCGGGAGTTGCGATGCGCCGTCTTGCGGTCCTTTTCATACTGACGCTGCTTGGCGCCTGTTCCACCATTGACGACCTCTCGCCGCTGTCTCCGTCCGCGTCGAACAGCCCGGCGGTCGCCGTGCGCGCGCCGCGCTTTGCCGATTCCAAGCCGCATGAATGGGAAAGCGGCGCGCCGTGGAGCTACGCCGTCCACGGCACCGATGTCTCCAAATACCAGACCTCGGTCGACTGGCCGGCAGCAAGGGCCGGCGGCATCTCCTTCGCCTTCATCAAGGCGACCGAAGGCGGCGACCGTTTCGACGAGTATTTCAATGAGCATTGGGCGCGCACGAAGGCCAACGGAATTCCGCGAGCCGCCTATCACTTCTACTATTTCTGCACCCCGGCTGCCGTGCAGGCGCGCTGGTTCATCCGCAACGTCCCCGTCGATCGCTCGGCAATGCCGCCGGTTCTCGACATGGAATGGAACCCGCAATCGCCGACCTGCAGGCTGCGTCCCGACGCGGCCACCGTGCGCGCGGAGATGAGCACCTTCCTCGAAATCGTCGAACGGCACTACGGCAAGAAGCCGATCATCTACACCTCGGTCGACTTCTTCGAGGACAACGAGCTGTCGAGCTTCCGCGGCTACCCCTATTGGCTGCGCTCCGTCGCCGGCCATCCGCGCGAAAAGTATGGCAGTCACCCCTTCACCTTCTGGCAGTACACTGGAACCGGCATCGTTCCGGGCATGACCGGCAAGTCCGACATCAATGTCTTCAACGGCAGCGAAGCCGCCTGGAACAAGTGGCTGCGGCAGAACACCCGCTGACACCGGGTTCAACGGCAGCGAAGTCGGCTGCAACAAGAGGCTAGGGCAGAAGAACCGTTGACACCGGGGCTGCCGCCTGCTTTCGACACTGCCTGCGGTAAAGAGTGCAACCGCCGGTAATTCAGGGCGTTGGGCTTCCCGGCGAAGCACGACAAAATGCCCCCATTCGTTTCGAAAGGAAGCTGATGCGACTGCGTTCTCGAGCCCTCGCTGCGCTCACCCTGTGCGCCACGGCCTTGCCGGCGATGGCGCAGGAATGCGGCGGCGACTTCGAAGCCTGGAAGCAGGGCGTGGCGGTGGAAGCCAAGGCGGCTGGCGTCGGCCCCGTCGGTCTCGACGCACTGGAGGACGCCACCATAGACGAGAAGGTTCTGGCACGCGACCGTGCCCAGGGCGTCTTCACCCAGACCTTCATCGAATTCTCCAACCGCATGATCTCGGCCTACCGGCTGAAGCAAGGTGCGGCGAACCTGACGAAATACGCCGATGTCTTCGCCCGCGCCGATCAGCAGTTCGGCGTCCAGGCGCCGATCATCGCCGCCTTCTGGGCGCTGGAGACCGATTTCGGCGCCGTGCAGGGCGATTTCCACACGCTGAGCGCCTTGGTGACGCTTTCCCATGATTGCCGCCGCCCGCAACTGTTCCGGCCTCAGTTGATACCGCTTCTGCAATTGATCGATCGCGGCGTGGTGCCGGCCGACGTCAAGGGTGCCTGGGCCGGCGAGATCGGCCAGACGCAGATCCTGCCTTCCGACTATCTGGCGCGCGGCGTCGACGGCGATGGCGATGGCAAGGTGGACCTGCGCGGCAGCGTGCCGGACGTGATCATGACCACCGCCAACAAGGTGCTGTCGCGGGGCTGGAAACGCGACGAACCCTGGATCCAGGAAGTCCGCGTGCCCGAAGACATGCCGTGGGACCAGACCGGCCGCACCAACAAGCTGCCGCTATCGCAATGGGCCCAATGGGGCGTCACCAACCCCGACGGTACGCCGCTCATCGACAACGGCCTCAAGGCCGGCCTGGCGCTGCCCATGGGCCGCAAGGGCCCGGCCTTCCTTGCCTATGACAATTTCGACGTCTATCTCGAGTGGAACCAGTCCTTCACCTATGCTCTGACGGCGGCAAATCTCGCCGCACGGCTGGGCGGGGCAAAGCAATTCGACCCGCGCAATCCCGAAACTGGTCTCGACAACGAGCAGATGAAGGCTTTGCAGACAAAGCTCGAAGCCAGGGGCTACGACGTCGGCACCGTCGACGGCATTCTCGGCACCAACACCCGCGAAGCGATCCGCAAGGAGCAGATGCGGCTTGGCCTGCCCGTGGACGGCTGGCCGACGCCGGATCTGCTGGGGAAATTGTAGGCAGTAGGCAGTAGGCAGTAGGCAGTAGAAAATTACTCCGAAAGCAGTGACTGCCGCCCCTATTCCCTATTCCCTATTCCCTAGTCCGCCATCGTCTCCAGACTCGCGAACCCCTGCGGCACGTCGCCCTCGTCGAAGGGCGTCGTCACCTCGACGAAGGTGTCTGGGTAAAAGCCGTTGAAGCGGGTCCTCAGCGACAGCGAATAGGCGCCGATATGGCCGATCTCGATCCAGTCGCCGGTGTCGACCGTCTCCGGCAGCCAGAACGGCCGCGACAGGATGTCGACGGAATCGCAGGTCGCCCCGCACACCTTGAACGGCACGATGTTCTTTTCCTCGCCATTGCGCGAGCGGATCGCCGGATCGGGAATGAAACGCGCCGGCAGCGTGATCTTGCCGGTCCATGAATCCGACAGCGATGCCCAGATGCCGTCATTGATGTAGAGCCGTTTGCCCTTGCGCAGCAGCACCCGCACGATCAGCGACAGGCAGCGCGCCACGATCACCCTGCCCGGCTCCGCCACCAATGGCATCTGATCGAATTGGTACTCCTTGAGATCGCCCGACAGCCGCGACATGATCTGGCCGAGCGACGGCATCTCGATCTGCTTGCGGTTCGGGTCATGGCCGTATTCGGCGGGAAAGCCGCCGCCGACATCAAGCCCGGCAATATCGAAGGTCAGCCGGTTGCGCACCCAGTCGGCCGACGCTAGCGCCCGCTCATAGGTGTCGGGATCCTCGATCTGGCTGCCGACATGGAAACACAGACCAACCTTGTAGCCGGTGCGGTTCAGCCGCTCGGCGAGTTCGACGGCATAGGCCGGCCCGGCGCCGAACTTCTTCGACAGTTCGTAGGCGGCAAGCCCCTTGGTCTGCACCCGCACGAAGACGCTGATCGAGCCCGGATCGACGTCGAGCGCCCGCACCACGCGGGTCAGCTTGGTGATCTCGTCCTCATGGTCGAGCGAAATGACGCGAATGCCGTACTTCTCCAGCGCCAGCTTGATGTCCGACTGCGCCTTGACCGGGTGCATGTAGAGCATCTCGGCATCGGCGGACACCGCGCGCACGGCGGCGAACTCCCCCGGCGAAGCCACGTCGAAAGCCTTGACGCCGGCCTCCACCAGGGTCTTCAGCACGATCTGCTCGCCGTTGGTCTTGACCGCATAGGCGGTCTTGCCGGGGAACATGCCCATGAACTGTTTGGCATCGGCCATCAGCACCCGCGGGCGGAAGCAATAGACCGGATCGTCCGGACGAAGCGCCAGTGCCGCCTCGCGGGCATTTTCGAATCGCTGCATCGACGAATCCTTGACCTAGCCTGCGCACAATTAATCCAAGCTAGCGGCTAATGAAAACAATTCTGTGTCTCGCGGCCCTGACGCAGCGGCGCTAGGTCTTGGCATGAAGGCTCGACATCAATCAGGTTTCGGGTGGCCCTTGTGGCCCGACCCGATATGCGTTTCGCCTGACCGACTGGCATTCAGGCCGTCTGGGGGAGAACGATTCACATGGCGATAGCCGGGGCGACTGCATCACGCGGGCCGATGGTGCTCAAGGACTGGGGGCAGCTCCTGCTGCTCGGTGCGATCTGGGGCGGCTCGTTCTTCTTCGCCCGCATCGCGGTGGCGGAACTCCATCCGCTGGTGCTGGTGCTGTTTCGCGTCGCCATCGCGGCGGTCGCGCTGCATATCTATCTCGGCCTGCGTGGCCCCTCCTTCCGTCTCGCGCTTCCGCATGCCGGCCTGTTCTTCCTGCTGGCACTCACCAACAACGTCGTGCCCTTCTCGCTGATCTTCGCCGGCCAGACGGAGCTTGGCGCCGGCATCGCCTCGGTGCTCAACGCGACGACGCCGTTCTGGACATTGATCCTCGCCAATGCGCTGACATCGGACGAAAAGCTCTCCTGGAACAAGCTCGCCGGCATTGCGCTCGGCATCGCCGGAACGGCTGTCATGATCGGCCCCGGCCTGCTTGCCGGACTCGGCGGCCCGGTCTGGGCCAAATTCGCGCTGATCGGCGCTTCGCTGTCCTATGGCATCGCCCTGATGGTCGCTCGTCGCTTCAAGGGCGTGCCATCGCCGGTCATCGCCACCGGACAATTGACCGCCTCGACCATCATCATGATCCCGATCGTGCTCTTCACCTATGGTCCATCAGGCCTGTTCCTGGCCTCGCCGCCGGTTTGGGCCGCGGTGCTGGCGCTGGCGCTTTTGTCCACCGCCTTCGCCTACATCCTCTATTTCAACCTCGTCGCCTCGGCCGGCGCCACCAACGCTTCGCTGGTCACGCTCATCGTGCCGGCCAGCGCCATGCTGCTCGGCTTCCTGTTCCTTGGCGAGCGGCTCGAACTGTTCGAAATCGGCGGCGTGGTGCTGATCGCCCTTGGCCTCGTCACCATCGACGGGCGACTGTTCGGAAGACGTTAGCCGTGCGTCCAACTGGACGCGCCGCATCGCGAAAGTCGAATTCGGCTTTCGCGGGGGGTAGCGCTGCCATGACACGACAGAGACACATCACCGCCATAATTTATTCACAGGCCCGAAGCCGGTTTTTGCCTAGGAGTTTCAATGCCTAACGGCAAAAGGCGGGTCGCAAATTTCACAATCACGTCGCAATGCAGCATATTTTCCGCTTGCCTGTGGCACAAATGAACCTAGACTCCTAGGCATAGCTCTTTAAGAGGAGGCTATGTCATGGGACTTACGAGGCCTATCAACGCATTGATGATCTGTGCTGCGTTCGCCTTTATCGGAGCGCTCATTATGGGCTTCCTTCCCTGACCGCCAAAGCGGGGAAGACCAGCACCCAAAATAGTCCAACCAATTCAAAAGGCCGGGTTTTTCCCGGCCTTTTGTTGTTGAGCCTGGGTCATGCGGCGGCTGATCCAGCGGCCGCCGCCTCATGCGAGCGGATGCCGATCATATGGCAGATGGCAAAGACCAGATCGGCCCGGTTCATCGTGTAGAAGTGGAAATCGCCGACACCGCGCTCGACCAGATCCATGACCTGTTCGGCCGCCACCGCCGACGCCACAAGCGCATGCGTCTGCGGGTCTCGGTCAAGGCCCTCGAACCGTTCCGCCAGCCAGCCGGGCACATGCGCGCCCGCCCTCGCGGAAAAGTTCGCGACTTGCTTGAAACTGTGAACCGGCTGGATGCCCGGCACGATGGGGATGTAGATGCCGGCGCGGCGGACGCGCTCGACATAGCGCTCGTAGAGATCATTGTCGAAGAAGAACTGAGTGATGGCGCGCGTCGCGCCATTGTCGACCTTGCGTTTCAGCATCTCGATGTCGGTGGCGAAATCGGGGCTCTGCGGATGCTTCTCCGGGTAAGCCGCGACGGAGATGTCGAAATCCGCGATCGACTTAAGCCCGGCGACCAGCTCCGCGCCATTCTCGTAGCCACCGGGGTGCGGGCGATAGGGTTCGCCGACGCCGGAGGCCGGGTCGCCGCGCAGCGCCACGAACCGGTTGATGCCGATTGACTTGTAATCCTGGATGACCGCGTCGACCTCTTCGCGCGTTGCACCGACGCAGGTCAGATGCGCCGCGGCAGGAATATCGGTCTCCGTCAGGATGCGCTTCACGGTGCGCGCGGTGCGCTCACGTGTCGAGCCGCCGGCGCCGTAGGTGACCGAGACGAATTTCGGCTTCAGCGGCTCCAGCCTTTTGACTGTGTCCCAAAGCTTGGCCTCCATGTCGTCGGTCTTCGGCGGGAAGAATTCGAAGGAAACCCTGACCTTGTCGCCGATGTCGGGGCGGCGGGAAAAGCGGAACTGGTTCATCAGGCGATTTCCCTTATCTGCTTGCTGTCGTTGGAAGGATCGGCGATCAGCAGGCGCCGGTCGCGGCCGAGCCAGAGTTTCACGGTGAGCCTGGCCTCGTTACCGCCGCGCGGCTCGAATTCCTGGCTGTCTTCGAGATCGAGGCCGGCTTCCTCGAACCAGTCGGCGATCTGCCGGTCGGAAAAGCCGAGCCGCATATGCGCGTGCTCGTCGCGCAGGAATTCCAGCGTGTGCGGCGCGAAGTCGACGATGACCAGGCGCCCGGCCGGGCGCAAAAGCCGCGCCGCCTCATGGATGGCGCGGGCGGGATCGTCGAGATAGTGCAGCACTTGATGGATGGTGACGAGATCGAAGGCATCGCGCTCGACCGGCGGCGCGAAGATGTCGCCCTGCCGCACCTGCGCATTCGAAACGCCGGCCTTGTCGAGATTGGCGCGCGCCACGGTCAGCATCTCGCGCGACATGTCGATGCCGACACCGCGCCGGTAGAGCGGCGAGAAGATTTCGAGCAGCCGCCCGGTGCCGGTTCCGAGATCCAGCATGGACTGGAACGGCCGCTTGCCGACCAGCTTCAGCATTGCGGCTTCGACGGCGCGGTCCGGCACATGCAGCGAGCGGATATGGTCCCAACTCGCCGCATTCACGGAAAAATACTCGACCGCCCGGTCCTGCCGCTTGCGCTTGACCGAGGCCAGCCGCTCGAGATCGCGCACGACCTGCGGATCGGCACCGCGAATGCCGGAAACCAGCCCCATGACGAAGTCCCGCGCGGAATCCGCATCCGACAGGCGGAAGAAGGCCCAAGACCCTTCCTGGTAGCGGCCGATCAGCCCGGCTTCCAGCAAGAGCTTCAGGTGCCGCGAAACGCGCGGCTGCGACTGGCCGAGAATTTCGGTAAGATCGGAAACGGTGAGGTCGCCGCGCGACAACAGTGCCAGTATGCGCAGACGGCTGGATTCGGCGGCCGCCTTCAATGTATCCACCATGGTGTCGAGCGAGACATGCATCAGCGTATTCTCTTTGAAAAGATATAAACATATGTTTATGTCGATTTTCAAAACCTTGCAAGCGCTATGTCGCTTCCGGACAAGAAAATGGCGCTTGCGTGGCCGCTCGGTGCCTGTTCTCCAAAAGTGCGTTGCGGTTTGGGACAACGACCTGCACACGCAGAAAGATGCGAAACGAGGGCAGAATGACCGGATCGCGTGAGATGTTCGAGGAACGCGAAGGCGAGCGTAGGCTGGAAAACGATCCGGCATCGATGCCGCCGGATGGCGGCATCGTCTTCATCGGCCGCATCGCCTCGCCATGGATAACGCGGGAGTCCTGCCCGAAGAACATGCATGCCGCGCGCGAAACCGGACAGCCCGCGGTGCTGACCATCGACGCGCTTTATCGCGATGGCCTGCAAGGACTGGAGCGCGCCAGCCACGTCATCATCCTCTCCTGGCTGCATCACGCGCCGCGTGATCTGATTGTGCAGAAACCGCGCCATGCGGCTGAAGCGAGAGGCGTGTTTTCACTGCGCTCCCCTGCCCGCCCGAACCCCATCGGGCTGCATATGGTTAGGCTCGTCGCACTCGACCAAAACACCGGCCGCATCGATCTCGACGCCATCGACGTGCTCGACGGCACGCCGGTCATCGACATCAAGCCTTATTTTGCCTCGACCGACGCCATATCGGAGGCGACCATCGAGGGGCGCGACGAGCCCAATCGGGTCCGGCGATGACGGCGCCTACCGGCCGACGCCGCGCCATCGCCAAGGCGCTGACGGCACTGCTGCCGCTGGCGCCCTATGCCGACATGGAGAAGATCCGCACAGACGCCGGCGCGGTCCACATGAAAACCTTGCCGCCGGGCATCGCCGTATGGCTGGCGACGATTGCCCATATCCGCCACATGCACACCGACTACGAGAAACTTCTGGCCGAAGGGTACGATCGCGACTCGGCGCGTTTCTTCGTCATCGAGCAGACCAACATCGTGCTCACGCGCTGGCGCGCGACACGCCTGCTCGACGCCGACGACGAGGAATGAACGGCCGCTACTGCCGCTTCAGGACGGCGACGGCATTGTAGGGCTGGCCGTCCGCCTGGCCAACCCACGTCCAGGACAGATTCCCCTTGAAGAACCTGACGGTGATGTCGCCGCCGTCGATGCACTTGTCCTGACCGTAGGTGATGCTCTCGTGGTATTCCGCCGACGTATCGTCCCTGGACGTCTGGGATAGGGATCCGCCGCAGCCGAGCGACGGATAGTCGATCGACGCGCCGCCATCCTCGATCGTCATGGAGATCGACCAGTCGGCCCCGGCATCGCCGGCCGGGCTCTGGTGGCCGCTGCCTACCCAGGTGCCGCTCAGCGACGGCACATTCACCGCGCAAGGCAAATTCTGGAAGATCGGCGTCAATTCGCTGCCGGTTTTTTCGCAGCGATAGGTCTGGCCGCCCTGGCACAGTTCTTCACCCTCCCGCGCGCACTGGGCACCGGCTTCGCCCGCGGCAGCGAACATCATCATGGCTGCTATGACGACCCCAACCTTGTCCATCTTCCCCTCCTGTTCAGAACCGGAATGGTAGGGCAATTCCAATCCAATGTATCGTTCAGATCATCACGGAGGCCGAACAGCGCCGAGCGGGTGGCTCTATGCCTTCTGGCCAGCACCGCTAGCCTGCTGACCTCGCCTTGCGCGACAGGGGGCTCCAATGAGGCAGACGATGGACGAGAAGCAACTGCCCGTGGTTGGCGTTCGCCACATCGACCCGCATTCCTACCCCGAGGGCGTCGCTTTCCTCGACGGCCAATACCTGCCGATGTCGCAAGCCAAGATCTCGGTGCTGGACTGGGGTTTTCTGCATTCCGACGCCACCTACGACACCGTGCATGTTTGGAACGGTCGCTTCTTCCGCCTCGATTTGCATCTCGACCGCTTCTTCGGCGGGCTGGAAAAGCTGCGCATGACGATCCCCTTCGACCGCGAAGGCGTGACCGATATCCTGCACAATTGCGTGGCGCTGTCCGGCCATCGCGCCGCCTATGTCGAAATGCTGTGCACGCGCGGCGCCTCTCCCACCTTCAGCCGCGATCCGCGCCAGGCGGTCAACCGCTTCATGGCGTTCGCGGTGCCGTTCGGCTCGGTCGCCAATGCCGAGCAGCTGCGGCGCGGCCTGCGTGTCGCCATCAGCGACAAGGTGCGCATCCCGCCGGCCTCGATCGACCCGGCGATCAAGAACTACCACTGGCTCGATCTGGTGCGCGGTCTCTACGACGCCTACGACCGCGGCGCCGAGACCGCGTTGATCCTCGACTTCAACGGCAATGTCGCCGAAGGTCCGGGCTTCAACGTCTTCCGCGTCAAGGACGGCAAACTGTCGACCCCGGCCACAGGCGTTCTGCCCGGCATCGCAAGGCGCACCGTCTTCGATCTCTGCGCTGAGGAAGGTCTTGTTGCCGCCCCGGCCGACGTCAGCGTCGCCGCGCTGCGTGACGCCGACGAGGTTTTCATCACCTCTACCGCCGGCGGCATCATGCCGGTGACGGAGATCGACGGCGCCCGGGTCGCGGACGGCAAGATCGGCGCGATCACCACCCGGCTGATGGCACTCTACTGGGAGAAGCACGACGACCCGGCATGGTCGTCTCAGGTGAATTATCCCTGATCGACCGGGCGTCTTGTTCAAAAAGATTTTCCTCTCCTCTGGAAAATCACGCGATAGACCGTATATGGGCGAAAGCGGAGATGCCTCCGCTTTTATCCGAAATCACGCCCGCAGGGGCAAGGACTCTACATCATGACAAACAAGGTTTGGTTCATCACCGGATCGTCGAAAGGCTTTGGCCGCGTCTGGGCCGAGGCCGCGCTCGCCCGTGGCGACCGCGTCGCGGCGACCGCCCGCGATGCCGGCACGCTCGCCGATCTCGTCGAGACATACGGCGACAAGATTGCCGCGATAAAGCTCGACGTCACCGACAAGAAAGCCGTCGATGCCGCTGTCGCCGAGGCGCACAAGCGCTTCGGCCGGCTCGACGTCGTCATCAACAATGCCGGCTACGGCCATTTCGGCGCCATCGAGGAGGTCAGCGAACAGGAAGCCCGCGACCAGATCGAAACCAATGTCTTCGGCGCCCTGTGGGTCACCCAGGCCGCACTGCCGATCATGCGGGCGCAGCGGTCGGGCCACATCATCCAGATATCGTCGATCGGCGGCGTCAATGCCTTTGCCTCGCTCGGCCTCTACCACGCCTCGAAATGGGCGCTGGAAGCCTTCAGCCAGTCGCTGGGCATCGAGGTCGCGGAATTCGGCATCCATGTGACGCTGGTCGAACCCGGCGGTTTCTCCACCGACTGGGCCGGCCCGTCGGCCAAGGTCTCCCAACCGATCGAGGCCTACGCGCCCGCCCGCGCCAAGATGGCCGAGCGCCGCGCCAATTCGGTCGCCGGCGATCCCGAGGCCACCGGGCCGGCCATGCTGGCCATTGTCGACGCCGCCGAGCCGCCGCTCAGGGTGTTCTTCGGCGATGGCGGCCTGCCGATGATCAAACAGGAATACGCCAACCGCATCGCCACCTGGGAAAAGTGGGATGAGGTTTCCGTTATGGCGCAAGGCGCCAGAAAGAACCGCAAAGCTAACGCCTAGTGGGCCTGGGCTGCGCCGCCCTGGCGGCGTAGCCCCTGCCCTTTGATTGCCGCACAGCTATGCCGAATAGATCCATTGCTCCGGCACGCGCACCGAAATCTCTTCGCCGACGCTGATCGTTCCCGGCTTCTCGACCCAGGCGACGACGCCACGCAGCCGCTTCGCCATCTTCGGGAACAACAACGCGCCGGCTTCAATGTCGGCCATTCCGGTATTTTCGGCTATCGATCGGCCGGCGATACGGCAGGGGCCGTTCTGCGCGTCGACCTTGATCGTCACCCCGCCCTTGAAGAACAGCAGCGTGCCGGACGGCAGCATGGAGAGGTTCGGCACGCCTTCGATCACCAGATTGGCGCCGATCCATTCCGGCTTGATCTCGGCCAGGCCCATCCGTTCGGCGACGACGGCAAGTTCATCCGCCGCCACGATGGACAATTGCCGTTCGTTGCGCATTTCTGTGCCGCGCGGATACCAGGGTTCGCGCCCGCCCGAACGCCGCGTTTGCCCGGCATGGAAATCGCCCGCTATACCGTCGAAACCCAGCCGCAATTCATCCACCGGGCGCGTCTGAAAATGATCCGATGGCGCCACGTAAAGTGCTGCCGTCTTGGCGACAAGCTTTCGCGCGGGGATGATTTCGGCCGGCTTTTCAGCCTCGGGGAAGAGATTCAGCATGGCTTCATTCCTTGGATGACGCCGCTTGGTTTTGCCCTTCGGCCGGCAAGGCCGCAAGAGCGGTTTGGGCCAAAACGCGCAACTCTTCGACCGAAGCCCCATCCCGCGCCTGGATCGACATGCCGTTCATGACGCCAGCCAGGTATTTGGCGAACCCCTCGACCGACAGGTCCGCCGGCAGGTCGCCCACCGCCCTGCCCCTGGCTAGGCGATCTGCAATCGCCGCTTCACTCGCCTTGCGATAGGTTCTGAGTTCATCGGCAATGGCTTGCGCCTGTGGCGAGGCTGCCAACGCGCCGCTGACGAACAGACAGCCACCAGGCTTGCCGGGCCTGGAATACGCCTCCGCCGCGCCGAGCAGCAACCGCCGGATCGCTTCCCGCGTCGATACCGGCGCGCTCAGCGCTTCCAGCGCAAACCCAATCTCGGTTTCGTGGTAGCGCGTCAGCGCCCTGCGGAACAAGGTCTCCTTGTCGGTGAAGGCGTTGTAGATCTGCGGCGGCGTCAGTCCCATCGCCTCGCGCAGCATGGCCAGCGACGTCGCCTCATAGCCATGCTCCCAGAACAGATGCATCGCCGCATCCAGTGCCCGGTCGGGATCGAATGCGCGCGGCCGGCCGCCACGGGGCTTTTCCGAAGTATTCATAGCGATCGATACGAAACCCATTGACTCGTCTTCTCGATACAACGTACCAATCGATACGAAACATGGCAAGCCGGAAGACATGTCAGTCGGAAAGCCATGGAAACCAGCAAAATGGAGAGCCAAATGCCGATAACCGTGACCGCGCCGGAAGGCATACTGACCCCGACGGGTGAGCGCGAGATCCTGCCGCGTCTCAGCGGCGCCCTCATCGAAGCCTCGGGCGCCACCGGCAATCCGTTCTTCACCGCGATCGTCGGCGGCACGGTCCATGTGCTGCCGCTCCATCGCATCTACGCCGGCGGCGTCAATCGGCCTGTCCTCATGGTCGAGTTGAAACTTCCGAACATCGGTCTCGGCTCGGTCGAAGCCCGCAAGGACTTTATCATCGCTGCAGCCGCGATTGTCGCCGATCTCTGCGTGCCGGAGCACCAGCCCGAAAACACCTGGATCAACATCGTCAACGCACCCGACGGCGGCTGGGGTATCGGTAGCAGGCAATATTCCGGCGAGGCGCTCATCGCTGCCGCCACCGCCGCCGCGCACTGATCTGTCCGTTGCGATCAACAGGAGTTAACCGATGCGGCTCTCCCCTTCCCTGTTCTTCACCACCAATTGCGAGCCGGCACTGGCCTTCTACGAACAGTGCGGCCTTGGCCGAGGGACGATCCTGCTGCGCTGGGGCGACAACGACATGCCGGTGCGAACCGAAGCGATGCGCGGAAAGGTCCTGCACGCGCGGTTCGAAGGTGCGGGAGTGTTGTTTCACGCTTCCGATAATGACGATGCGGAGCCGATGAAAGGCTCCGCCATGATGCTGGAGTTCGACGACCTGGCCGCCATGCAGGAGCTTTTCGGCCGAATGAGTTCGGGCGGCCGGATCACCGTCCCTCTGGCGAGGCAATATTGGGGAACCAGCTTCGGCATGCTGGTCGACGCCTTCGGCGTGCAGTGGATGTTTGGCTGTCCCAATGAATGAGGTCCGTTGCGGGTCACGATCTTCCTGCCTGAAATGGAACCACTCCCAGATAGCGCCGCATTGCTGCCGCGCTGTGCCGGCTAGATGATGCCTCCGAACCAAGTCCGCGGAGGGTCTCATGCGTCCCGGGACGGCAATCGCGCTGCTTTGGCTGATCTGGGTGGTGTCGTGGGCCGCTGCCGCCTTGTGGGCCGACAAAGCCGAGAAGCGCGCCGGCTTCCGGGCCGAGGCGCCTTACCGCGTGGCTCTGATGATCGGCACCATCCTGCTCTTCATTCCGGCGCATAACTATGTCGGCCGGCTTCGCCTGTGGTTCCCCAACCTTGCCGAAGCCTGGATTTGCGTCGCACTGATTGCCGTCGGCTTCGCCTTCTGCTGGTGGGCGCGCCTGCATCTCGGCCGCTTGTGGTCGGGCACTGTCACCGCCAAGGTCGGGCACCGTGTCGTCGACACCGGCCCGTACGGCCTCGTCCGCCATCCGATCTACACAGGACTGCTTTTGGCCATACTTGCCACCATGGCGGCGAAAGGCACTGTCTGGGGTGTTGCCGGGGCCATCCTGCTGACCATCGGCATCGTCATGAAGGCAAAACTTGAGGAGAGCTTCCTGCGCGGCGAGTTGGGCAGTGCCTATGACGACTACGCCAGGCGAGTGCCGATGCTGGTGCCGTTCGCGCCAGCCTGACGCGACAAGCTCAAAGCATCCTCAGAAGCGCGCCGCCAATCGAATACCCCGCGCCAAAGGCGCAGATCAGGCCGAAATCGCCGGGTTTCATGTCGGCATGGTTCTCCGACAGCGCCACGATGGCGCCGGCGCCCGCCGTGTTGCCCAGCCGTTCAAGCACCATCGGCGCGCGGTCGTGATCGACCTCGTGGCCGAATGACAGTTTCAGGATCATGGCGTTCATCCGCGCATTGGCCTGATGCAGCCAGAAGCGCCTGACCGCCTGTGGCGTCAGCCCATGCTCGGCGAGGAATTCCACGATGAACTTCTGCCCGGCGACGGTGACTTCCTTGAACACCTTGTTGCCGACCTGCTTGATCAGATTGCCTTCCAGGTTGATCATGTAGGGATCGTCCTGGGCGGTGCGGGTGTGGTAGCCCAGATTGGTGCGGATGTTGTTCGACATCTGCGTCCAGATGCGCGTGTCGAGCACCTCGAAGCGCCCCGGCCGCTTGTCGCCCTGCGCCAGCCCTTCGACCACCATCGACACCGAGGCGTCGCCGAAGATGAAATGCGTCTGCCGGTCGCGGAAATTGAGATGACCGGTGATAATTTCCGGCGTCGTCACCAGAATGCGCTTGTGCGCGCCCGAGCGCACCAAATTCACCGCCATGTGAAGGGCCGCCGCAGCGGACGAACAGCCAAGCCCCATGTCGAACCCGGCACCCTTGGTGCCCAGCGCCTCCTGCATTTCGACGGCGATCGCCGGATAGGGCCGCTGGTGATGCGAGGCCGAGCAGATCACCAGGTCAATGTCGGATGGTTCTAGGCCAGCATGGTCGAGAGCCTTCTTGGCCGAGGCGATACCGAACTCGGCTTCGAGCGACAGCGCATCGTCGGGCCGTGCCGGAATGCGTGGCGCCATCCGGGTCGGATCGAGAATGCCCTCGCGCTCGATGACATGCCGGGTGCGCACGCCCGAGGCGTGAACGATGAAGTCGCTGTCCGATTTCGGCAGCGCCGGCTCGCCGGTGCCCAGGCGGCGCGCATTCTCCATGTCGACCCAGGCATTGAAGCTGGCGACCAGCTCTTCATTGGTGATCTTGGCTTCAGGGATTTCTACGCCGATGCCGCTGATGATGACGCGATGCATATATCCAGTCCGTCCCATCCGCAGGCGTTGCGGGCTCCATGTGGGCGCCGGAACGCTCCGGCGCAACAGTTTTCTCACCGCGGCGGTTTACGCCGGCTTAAGCCGGACTCACCAGGCGCACAGCTTGGTGCTGGTCTGTGGGTTGTTCCAGCAGGCACCGTCGTCGCGGCTGCGCACGAACTGCCCCGGCAGCGGCACATTGCGGCGGCCGAGATTGACATAGCCATAGGCAAAGCCCGGCTCGTCGATCTCCAGGACATAGGTCGGATAGCCCGGCGCCGAGATGCGGAAGCTGCCGGCATCATCGATCGCGCGATAGCTGCACGGAAAATAGCCGTCATCGCTGGTGAAGCAGCGCGCCCGCTTGGCCTCGGCCGAGATCGAGAACGCCAGAAGTGCCGCCGCGCACACGCCGCCGCCGAAGAGCATCTTTTTCGGTGTCATCATTTACCCCTGCCACGCGGGCCCAACCTGCCACACGGGCATTGTCATCCCATCGGAATGAAATGCGCATGGCGGCGAAACCCCGTCAAGCGGCGGCATTGAGCGTCGTGCAACGTGGATAATCAGGCCCGCTTGGCGACGATGAAGATGCGCGGAAAGCGCAAGAGCACCTTACCGCTCGCCGTCTTCGGATAGGCTTTGGCGATCTTGGCCGTGTAGCTGTCGAGGAACAGCGCCTTCTCATTCGCATCGAGCGGGTCGACAAAGGGCTTCAAGCCGGTCGATTTCACCCATTCGACGATCGCTTCGGCGTCGGCAAGCGGGTGGTTGTAGATCGTGTGCCAGATGTCCAGCCGATCGCTGAGCGGCGAAAGAAGGTCATAGTAAAACGACACCTGCGGCAGGGGCGCGCGCGCCGCGCCCTTCATCTTGGCGGCAAACGGCATTTCGGCTGCGGTTTCCCGCATCAGGCGGTGCGACTCCTCGCCCATATTGTCGGGCATCTGGACGGTCAAGGCGCCGCCCGGCGCCAGGAAGCCCATCAGCCGCTGGAACACCGCGGGATGCTCGGGCAGCCACTGGAACACCGCGTTGGCGAAGATCACGTCGACCGGCTCAGCCGGCTGCCATTTTGAGGCATCGGCGAGATCAAAGGTGACCTCTGGCACGCGCGCCCTCGCCTTCTCGATCATATCGGGCGAAGTGTCGATACCGCTTACCTGAGCATTCGGCCAGCGCTCGACAAGCAGCTCGGTCGAATTGCCCGGCCCGCAGCCGATGTCGACGACCAGGCGCGGAAAATCCACCGGCACCTGCGCCACCAAGTCCCGCGCGGGCCGGGTGCGCTCGTCCTCGAATTTCAGATATTGGGCGGCGGACCAATCGGGCTTTTGCGAAACAGCGCTGCTGTTCATCGATAGACCTCGCGACGGTTGCCTATTTCCACGACCAGGACGACAAGGCGGCTATCCCAGAACTGGACGATGATCCGGTGGTCGCCGACGCGAAACCGCCAAGCTTCTTCTTTGGTTGCGGTCAGGCGTTTGGCAAGAACTCTTGGATCGGGATGCGCCGAAACTCGCCCGGCGAGGAATTCGAGGACACGGCGCTGGTCCTTCGTCGAAAGCCGTTCAATATCCTTTTTAGCGCGCGGCGTGAACTCGACACGCCAAGTCATTCAGCGGCAGGCTTCTTGCTACGCTCGTCGCTTTCACGAAGTTCGAGCTGGCGGATCATCTCCTCCAGCGGGATACGAACGCCGTCGTCATTCCTGACCCGTTCCTCGGCAATCCTGGAGTCCTGCCAATCCTCGATGGCCTCGAGAATCGCGTCGACGGCGACCTGATCGGTCGTACGGCCACTGGCCTCGGCCATGTCGGCCAGCAGCTTTTCGGTCTTTTGCGGCAGTTTGACTGTGATCATGGAAAGCTCCGTCAACCCAATTTAGGTCAAACGACGATCTCCCGCAACGGAACCGTTCCTCTACCGCGTCAGCCTCTTGTAGGTCATACGGTGCGGGTTGACGGCATCGGGGCCGAGGCGGCGGATCTTGTCCTGTTCGTAATCCTCGAAATTGCCCTCGAACCATTCGACATGGCTGTCGCCCTCGAAGGCGAGGATGTGCGTCGCCAGGCGGTCGAGGAACATGCGATCGTGCGAGATGATGACCGCGCAGCCGCCGAAGTTTTCCAGCGCGTCTTCGAGTGCCGCCAGCGTTTCCGTATCGAGATCGTTGGTCGGTTCGTCGAGCAGCAGCACGTTGCCGCCGGTCTTCAGCATCTTGGCCAGGTGCACGCGGTTGCGCTGGCCGCCGGACAGATTGCCGACCTTCTGCTGCTGGTCGCCGCCACGGAAGTTGAACGACGCGCAATAGGCACGCGTGTTGGCTTCGAACTTGCCGAGCTTGACCACCTCGGCGCCGCCGGAAATCTCTTCCCACACCGTCTTTGACGGATCGAGCGCATCGCGGCTCTGGTCGACATAGCCGAGCTTGACCGTCTCGCCGACGCGGACGGAGCCCGCGTCCGGCTTTTCCTGGCCGGTGATCATACGGAACAGCGTCGTCTTGCCGGCGCCGTTCGGGCCGATGACGCCGACGATGCCGCCCGGCGGCAGCTTGAATTCCAGCCCGTCGATCAAGAGCGTGTCACCAAAGCCCTTCGACAGGCCTTCCGCCTCGATCACCACATTGCCGAGCCGCTCGCCATGCGGAATGACGATCTGCGTATCGCTTGGACGCCGCTTGTCGGCTGCATCCAGCAGATCCTGGAACGCCTGGATACGCGCCTTGGACTTGGTCTGACGCGCCTTCGGGCTCGACTGGATCCACTCGCGCTCGCGGCCGATGGCGCGCTGGCGGGCATCATCCTCGCGGCCTTCCTGCTTGAGGCGCTTGGCCTTGGCTTCGAGGTACTTGGTGTAGTTGCCCTCGTAGGGAATGCCGCGACCACGGTCGAGTTCGAGGATCCAGCCG
The DNA here is from genome assembly GCF_040317555.1 of Mesorhizobium sp. M1406. Classification (NCBI taxonomy): domain Bacteria; kingdom Pseudomonadati; phylum Pseudomonadota; class Alphaproteobacteria; order Hyphomicrobiales; family Phyllobacteriaceae; genus Mesorhizobium; species Mesorhizobium sp. M1406. Next base: position 168,807 of record NZ_JAMYKW010000003.1, read on the forward strand.
GTGACATTGTCGAGGAAGTAGCGATCGTGGGTGATGATCATCACGGCGCCCGGATAGGCACGCAGGTGCTTTTCCAGCCACGCCGTGGTTTCGGCGTCGAGATGGTTAGTCGGTTCGTCGAGCAGCAGAAGGTCGGGCTGGCGCAGCAAGAGCTGGCAAAGCGCTACCCGGCGGCGCTCGCCGCCCGAAAGCTTGGTGACTTCCGAATCCTTGGGCGGGCAGCCCAGCGCTTCCATCGCCATCTCGACCTGCTGTTCGAGATCCCACAGGTTAAGCCGGTCCATCTCGTCCTGGAGCTTGGCCGACTCGTCGGCCGTCTCGTCGGAATAGTTCATCATCAATTCGTTGTAGCGCTCGATGATGGCGGTCTTGGCGGCGACGCCTTCCATGATGTTTTCGAACACGGTCTTGCTCGGATCGAGCGCCGGCTCCTGCGCCAGGTAGCCGACGGTGGCGCCTTCAGCCAGCCAGGCTTCGCCGTTCCACTCTTTGTCGAGCCCAGCCATGATCTTGAGGATCGTCGACTTGCCCGACCCGTTGGGGCCGAGGATGCCGATCTTGGCGTCCGGATAGAAGGACAGATGGATGTTCTCGAGCACCTTCTTGGTGCCGTAGGCCTTGTTGAGGCCGGCCATGTGATAGATGAACTGGCGTGCCACGCGCGCTTTCCCTGAAAAACTGACTGATCCAGAAAACTGACTGGATTTGTCGAATTGAGTGGAGGTTGGCCGCTATGTAGGCGATGCGGCGGCGAACGGCAATCGCTTTTGCCATATCTGGTCGGTCACGTGGACACTTGCGCGCTGCGGGTACCGCCCCGCGCTTACTGGAACCCGATCGCATCGACCGTGCCGGTCGGGCAGCCGGCCTTGTTGGTCGGCACAGACGCCAGCAGCAGGTCCTTGAGCGAGCTGTTCGGGCCGATCGGACCGGCAAGGCCGAGCGTCAACTCACCGATCAGCCGCCTGCCGCTGGACGGATCGATGACGCAGGAGACGCGCACACGGTCCCCTGCTCCCGCGCCGAAGGCAGTGTCGAAGGCGCCGCGGATCTGGTCCGCCGTCAGCTTGCCGCCGATGTTCTTGGCAAAGAGATCGCGCACCGGCGAGCTATTCACCGCGCGCATTAAATTAAGCGCGTCGGAAAAATAGTCCTGCTGGCTCTTGCCGTAGCAGGTGCCGTGCTTGATCCATTCATGCCGTTCGAGCTTCGAAGCCGTGCCCGGCATCACCTGATCGAGTTCCGTGCGCGTGCTGGCGTCCAAATTGACCGGCGGCAGGTCCTTCCAGTGAGCCGGATTGTCGTTGGCCTTGTCGCTCGCTGTCGCCTGGCAATAGAAATTGCCGTTCGGCTGCGGCCACAGGCCGTGCAAGGTGAAATGCGTCGCGTCGAAGCCGTTGGCACTCTGCGCCTTGCATTCGGTCTTGTTCGACTTGGTTTCGCAAAAGGCCGGCTGCCAGCTCAGCGCGAACACGTATTCGGGTTTTCCAGATGCCGCCGGCTTGCCTTGCCTACCCGGTGCGGCCGGCACCGTCACCGCGCTGGTCCCGGAGACATGGCCGCAGGTGACCTTCACCCAGCGGCGCTCCGGATCGGCGCCCGGCACCAGGATGAGATAATGCGTTGGCGCATCCTTGTTGCCGGCGAGCAGCTGGTAGCTCTGCCCGGCATCGGTCGAGACATTGCCGGGATTCTTGCCGTTCTTGATGGCTTGCGTCGCCGGACACGCCGCGTCGGCAACGAAGGTGCCGCTCATCTTGACGTCGGCACGCGCCGCCCCGGCCAGCGACGCCGCCAACGTGGCCAATCCGAAAACGACACCAATGCGCATGGAAAATCCCCGGCTGAAGAAGTGGGCGACAGACTGAAGCTGTCTCCATGTCAGAATTGCGATATTTTGCTGGCCAAACGCAAGAAACATGGTCTGCGAAAGCAGGCAGGGCGGATTGACGCACAACCGGCACCGGCGCAAACAAAGCCGGCGCCACGGTGGTGGCCAGAGCCTGGAGACCGAGCGGCATGTCATTCAGCCAGCAGCGCGTGGTTGCCTCGCCGACCGGGGCCGACCTCAATCTTTTCGTCAGGCAGGCCGATGGCCGGGCACGTGCCGTCGTCCAGATCAATCACGGGCTAGCCGAGCACGCCGCGCGCTATGCCCGCTTTGCCGATTTCCTCGGGGCACGCGGCTTCCACGTCTATGTCCACGATCATCGTGGCCACGGTGCGACCAAGGCCCCCGATGCCCCGCTCGGCAGGTTCGCGGGCAAGGACGGTCCGGCCAAGGTGATCGCCGACGTCGACGCCATTCACGATGTCATCGCCAGCGAACAGCCGAACCGGCCGGTCATCCTGTTTGGTCATTCGATGGGTGCGTCCGTGGCGCTGAACTACCTGCTGCGCCACTCGTCGCGCGTTCATGCCGCCGCGATCTGGAACGGCAATTTCTCAGCTGGCCTGCTCGGCCAGCTGGCGCTCGGCATCCTTGCCTGGGAGCGGATGCGGCTGGGCTCCGACGTGCCATCGCGCCTGTTGCCGAAACTCACCTTTCAGGCCTGGGGCAAGGCGGTGCCCAACCACCGCACATTGTTCGACTGGCTGTCGCGCGACGAAGCGGAAGTGGCGAAATACATCGCCGATCCCCTGTGCGGCTGGAATGCCTCTGTGTCGATGTGGCGCGACGTCGTCGGCATGGCGCTGAACGGCGGCAGGGATGCCGGCTTTGCCGGTATCCGGCGCGATCTCCGCATCAGCATCGTCGGTGGCGAGAAGGATCCCGCATCGGACTACGGCAAAGGGATCACCCATCTTGCCGATCGCATGCGCGGAATGGGTTTTTCGAATCTCGTTTCAAAGGTTTACGCCGACACCCGCCACGAAAGCCTGAACGAGGTGAATCGCGACATCATCATGAACGATTTTGCGACTTGGGCCGACGGCGTGCTGAGGTGTTGAAGGGATTGGCCTATCGCAACAGCCGTGACAGCCATTGCAGGGCTTGATAGAGGCTCTGCATTCGCAGCAATCAAGGTGATTGCAGCAACCACGGTGATTTATGGCCGAACCCCCGCTGAAAGGCGTCCGCGTCGTTGAACTCGCCCGCATCCTTGCCGGGCCTTGGGCCGGGCAATTGCTTGCCGATCTTGGCGCCGATGTCATCAAGGTGGAAAGCCCCGATGGTGGCGATGACACCCGCAAATGGGGCCCGCCCTTCGTCATGGGCAAGGACGGCGAGAACCTGTCGGCCGCTTACTACCATTCCTGTAATCGCGGCAAGCGCTCCATCGCCATCGACTTCTCGACGCCGGAGGGCGCGGAGACGGTGCGCAGGCTGGTCGCGACGTCGGATGTGCTGATCGAAAACTTCAAGCTCGGCGGCCTGAAGAAGCACGGCCTCGACTATGCCAGCCTGCGCAAGATCAATCCCCGCCTCGTCTATTGCTCGATCACCGGCTTTGGCCAGGATGGACCTTATGCCCCACGCGCCGGCTACGACTTCATCATCCAGGCCATGGCCGGCATGATGTCGATCACCGGCGAGGTCGGCCGCGAGCCGCAAAAAGCCGGCGTTGCGATCTCGGACATCTTCACCGGCCTTTATTCGGTCATCGCCATCCAGGCCGCATTGCGCCATGCCGAACGGACCGGCGAAGGCCAGCAGATCGACATGGCGCTCTTCGACACCCAGATCTCGGCGCTCGGCAACCAGAACCTCAACTATCTCGTCTCCGGCAAGTCGCCGGTGCAGATGGGCAATGCGCATATGAACATCGCCCCTTACGAAGTGGTGCCGGTCAGGGATGGCCACATCATCCTGGCGGTCGGCAATGACGGCCAGTTCGCCAAATTCTGCGCTGCCGTCGGGTTGGACGATTTGCCTGTCGATCCCGACTTTGCGACCAATCCGGCCCGGGTCGCCAACCGGGTCAAGCTGCGCGAACGCATCATCGAGGCGCTGAAGGTTTTTGATCGCGATCCGCTGCTGGCAAAGCTGGAAGCTGCAAGCGTGCCGGCCAGCCCGATCAACACGATCGGCCAGATGTTCGCCGATCCGCAGACAATCGCGCGCGGCATGCGGCTCGACCTCGACGATGGCCACGGCAACCTTCTGCCGTCGGTGCGCGCACCGATGGTCATGTCGGGCACGCCGCTGGTCTATGAGCGCCCCTCGCCGCGCCTGGGCGAGCACACGCAAGAGATCCTTGCCGAACTGGAGAAGTCTGGACAATGAAGACCGGCGGACAACTGATCGTCGATGCGCTCGAAGCCAACGGCACCGACCGCATCTACTGCGTGCCGGGTGAATCCTATCTGGCGGTGCTCGACGCGCTGCACGATTCAGCGATCCGCACCATAGTCTGCCGCCAGGAAGGCGGTGCTGCCATGATGGCCGATTGTCACGGCCGCCTGACCGGCAAACCCGGCATCTGCTTCGTCACCCGCGGCCCCGGCGCCACCAACGCCTCGGCCGGCATCCACATCGCCATGCAGGATTCGATACCCGTCATCCTGTTCATCGGCCAGGTCGCCAGCCACGCCAAGGAGCGCGAGGCATTCCAGGAAGTCGACTATAAGCGCTTTTTTGGCGATATCGCCAAATGGGTGGTCGAGATCGACGACGCCTCGCGCATCCCCGAATTCGTCACCCGCGCCTTCGCGGTGGCGACATCGGGCCGCCCCGGCCCGGTCGTCATCTCGCTGCCGGAAGACATGCTGACCAGCGTCGTCGAAGCGCCCACAGCCTTGCCGCACACACCGGTCGAAACGCGGGCCGGCGAAGCCGAACTCGACGCGCTGGAGAAATTGTTGGCCAAGGCCAAGCGGCCTTTCGTTATCCTCGGCGGCACGCGCTGGGACGCCGAGGCGGTTGCACAAATGCGCACGATCGCCGAGGCGTGGTCGCTGCCGATCGGCTGCTCCTTCCGCCGCCAGATGCTGTTCGATCATCTGCATCCGAACTATGTCGGCGATGTCGGCATCGGCATCAACCCGAAGCTGGCGACAGCGATCAAGCAGGCCGATCTGGTGCTGCTGATCGGTGGCCGCATGGGCGAAATGCCGTCGTCCGACTACACCCTGCTGAAAAGCCCCTACCCTGACCAGGCGCTGGTCCATGTTCACGCCGACGCAGGCGAACTCGGCCGCGTCTACCGGCCAACACTGGCGATCAACGCTTCGCCCTCCGCCTTCGTCGAAGCTTTCGCCAAGCGCAAGCCAGCCTCGGCGCCGACCTGGGCAGCCGAGACGCCAAAGCTGCATGCCGCGTATCTCGACTGGTCGACGCCGCCGGAAAGCGGCCCCGGCTCGGTCCAGATGGGGCCGATCATGAACTACCTGGAAAAGATGTTGCCCGACGACGCCATCCTCACCAACGGCGCCGGCAATTACGCCACGTGGGTGCATCGTTTCCACCGCTTCCGCCGCTTTGCCACGCAAGGCGCACCGACCTCAGGCTCGATGGGCTATGGCACACCTGCCGCGGTCGCCGCCAAAGAGCTGTTTCCGGAGCGCACCGTGGTCGCCTTCGCCGGCGACGGCTGCTTCCTGATGAACGGGCAGGAATTCGCCACCGCCGTGCAATATGACCTGCCGATCGTCGTCGTCGTCGTCAACAACGGCATCTACGGCACCATCCGCATGCATCAGGAGCGCGAATATCCCGGCCGCGTCGTCGCTACTGATTTGAAGAATCCTGACTTCGCGGCATTGGCCCGTGCCTATGGCGGTCACGGCGAAACTGTCGAGAAGACGGCGGATTTCGCCCCGGCCTTCGAGCGTGCCCGTGCCAGCGGCAAGCCGGCGATCGTCGAAATCCGGCTCGACCCCGAGGCAATCACGCCGACCAAGACGATGACCCAGATTCGCGACAAGGCCTGATGAAAAAGGGGCGGTCACCCGCCCCTTTCTCTCGGAACGCTATATCCTACTTCGCCTTTTCGATCTGGCCGCGGATCTCGCCGTCCTGGTTGGCTGATGTATGGATGTTGACGTAATATTTGCCTGCCTCCAGGTCAGCCGCCTGCGCATCCGTCAACGTTTCAGATCCCCTGATCGGGCTCTTGAGCTTTTTGAATGGGATGACCGGGTCGGCGTTTGCCCCCATCGCCGCCGGGCCGTGAATGTGCGCGCCCGTTGCTGGTCCGCTGAGGCCGGAATATTTGACGTTCCAGTTGAGCTTCTTCTTGGCCGTGTCGAACGTGAAAGTGGCCGTGCCCTTGCCCTTCGTGGTGACGGGCGGGTTTTGCTGGCCGCCGTCGAGCGTCGCCTTGAACTTTTCCGTGGCGGCCAGAGCCGGCGATGCGAACAGGAACGCGGTCGAAATGGCCAGCGCCGAAAGCGCCGGGAAGAAGGATAGGTTGCGCATGAAGAACCTCCGATTGGGATGTCGCATCCGTCGCGCCTCCCGGCGCGCGCATGCGGTAACGCAACGGCTGAGCATCGAAATGTATCCCACCACACGCTTTTGTGATGGCCGATAAGAGAATCCGATCGCTCGCCCTTCCCGGATTCCAGGGCAGGTGACCCGTCAGACCGCCGCCAGCGCCTGCGTCAGGTCGGCAATCAGATCGTCGGGGTGCTCGACACCGATCGACAGCCTGACCGTGGTCTCCAGCACGCCGATGCGCTGGCGCACGTCGAAGGGAATGCCCGAATGGGTCATGGCCGCGGGGTGACTAGCCAGCGATTCCGTTCCGCCGAGGCTTACCGCCAGCTTGAATATCTGCAGCCCGTTGAGAAAGGCGAAAGCCGCTTTCTGCCCGCCTCTGATATCGAAGGAGAAGGTCGAGCCGGCGCCGCTGCATTGTGCCCTGTAGACACGGCCTGCCGGCGTATCCTCGCCCACGAATGGCAGATAATGCACCTTCTCGACCTTGGCATGATCGCGCAGGAATTCGGCGACCAGCCGCGCATTGTCGTTGGCCCGCTCCATGCGGATCGACAGCGTCTCCAGCGAGCGGCCGAGCATCCAGCAGGAATGCGGGTCGAGCTGCGTGCCGATCGCGCCGCGCAGCGCCTTGATCGGCTTGGTGACCGTCTTGCTGCCCATGGCGGCACCCGCGATCAGGTCGGAGTGGCCACCGACATATTTGGTCAGCGAATAGACGGAGACATCGGCGCCATGTTCGATCGGCCGCTGGAAAACCGGGCCGAGCAATGTGTTGTCGCAGACGACGATCGGCGTCGACCCTTGGGCCGCGCCGATCTCGTCGGCGATCGTCCGCATCAGCGCGATATCGACCAGGCTGTTGGTCGGATTCGACGGCGTCTCGATCAGGATGACCGACACGCGGCCTTTCGCGACGGCCGCGTCGCTAGCCGCGCGCACAGCCGTCTCGTCGACGCCATCCGCGAAGCCGACAGCGCCGATGCCGAAACCGGAAAGCGTGCGCGTCAGAAGCGTCTCCGTGCCGCCGTAAAGCGGCTGCGAATGCAGGATGACGTCGCCCGGACGGGCATAGGCGAGCAGTGTGGTGGCGATCGCCGACATCCCGGATGAAAACAAGATGCAGGCATCCGTCCCCTCGTAGATCGCCAGCCGGTCCTCGACGATCTCGCTGTTGGGATGATTGAAGCGCGAATAGACCAGGCCGGACGCCGTGCCGCTCGGCGGCTCCTTGCGGCCCGACGTATAGTCGAAGAAGTCGCGTCCCTCTTCCGCCGACTTGAACACGAAGGTCGAGGTCAGGAACACCGGCGGCTTGACGGCGCCCTCCGAAAGCTGCGGATCGAAGCCATAGCTCAGCATCAGCGTTTCCGGATGGAGCTTGTGGTTGCCGATATGGGTTTTCGACGGGCGTGGCGCGGTCATGATCTTTCCTGCCTTTCTCGAGGAGTGTCGCGGCAATTTATGCGATCCCGATCGGCCAGTCCTTGCTATTCTTCGGCTCGCATGGCTGCATTCCCGCAACAAATTGCCTGGAGAGACCGAAAGTGCAGCAGAAGATAGCCGATGATTTCGACCGCAGGATCCTGCGTGAGCTGCAGGCCGACGCCCGCATCACCAACAACGAGCTTGCCGAACGGATCGGCTTGTCGCCCTCGCCTTGCCTGCGGCGGGTGCGGCGGCTGGAGGAAACCGGCGTCATCAGGGGCTACACCACGCTGGTCGATCCCTCAGCCTTCGGCTGGAGCATGGTCGCCATCGCCACCATCCGGCTCGGCCGCCAGAACGAGGACGAGATCGTTATGTTCGAGGACGCGATCCGCGGCTGGGAGGAGGTGCTGGAATGCCACCTCGTCACCGGTTCGCGCGACTATGTGCTGAAGGTGGTGACGGGAAGCCTCGAACAGTACGAGCGCTTCATCAAGGAAAAGATCGCGCGGCTGAAATGCGTCGCCTCGATCGAGACCAGCTTCGTCATGAACACCATAAAGGAACGGCGCCTCTGACATTCTTGCCGGAGGCGCCGCTTTCGAGATCGGTGTGTCGCTGACTAGGCTTACTTCACCGCCTTGTCGGTGATGGCGGTGGTGTAGGCGCCGGTCGGCTCCTTGGTGATGATCTTCTGGTCGAGCAGCGCCTTGGCGGTGCGCTCGTAGGTTGCCGGGTCGAGCTTGCCGTCGGCATTGTCGATCAGCTTGGCGACTTCGCTCATCATGCGCTTCTGGTGGTTCTCGTCCTGGCCGCCTGCGTCCATGACGATGCCCGCGGCTTCATCATTGTTGTCGATGGCGTATTTCCAGCCCTTCATCGAGGCGCGCACGAAACGCACCATCTTGTCTTCGAAAGCCGGATCCTTGAGCTTGTCTTCCGACGCATAGAGCCCGTCCTCGAGAAGATCATTGCCCATCGCCGAGTAGTTGAACACGGTCAACTGCTCCGGCTTGTATCCGGCGTCGATGAGCTGCCAGTATTCGTTGTAGGTCATGACCGAAATGCAATCCGCCTGCTTCTGGATCAGCGGCTGCACGTCGAAGCTCTGCTTGAGCACGGTGACACCGTCCGGGCCGCCGTCGGTCTTGAGGCCGAGCTTGTTCATCCAGGCGTAGAATGGATATTCATTGCCGAAGAACCAGACGCCGAGCGTGTGGCCCTTGAAGTCGGCTTCGGTCTTGATCGGTCCGTCCTTCGGGCAGACAAGTTCCATGCCGGCCTTCTTGAACGGCTGGGCGATGTTGACCAGCGGCACGCCCTTTTCGCGGGCGGCCAGCGCACCGCCCATCCAGTCGACGATGACGTCGGCGCCGCCGCCGGCGATCACCTGCTCGGGCGCGATGTCCGGGCCGCCCGGCTTGATCTCGACGTCGAGGCCTTCGGCCTCGTAGAAACCCTTGGCCTTGGCGACATAGTAGCCGGCAAACTGGGCCTGAGTGACCCATTTCAGCTGCAACGTCACCTTGTCGGCGGCCATTGCCTGGAAAGCGGCAAGCGACATCGCGCCGGCCAGAACAGGAATAATCAGTCTTTTCATTTTATTACCCTCTGAAGTTAGTGCCCTTAAACCCACCGCCCCTATCCACCACGGACAGAGGGATGCCAAAACGTGACGGCTCTTTCGACAAGAGCGACCACGCCATAAAAGACCGAACCCGCAAGTGCTGCAACTGCGATTTCGGCCCAGACCATGTCGATGTTCATCCGCCCGACCTCGGTCGAGATGCGGAAGCCCATGCCGACGACAGGCGTGCCGAAGAACTCGGCGACGATGGCGCCGATCAGCGCCAGCGTCGAGTTGATCTTCAGCGCGTTGAAGATGAAAGGCGCGGCTGCCGGCAGCCTGAGCTTCAGCAGCGTCTGCCAGTAACCCGACGCATAGGTGCGCATCAGGTCGCGCTCCATATGGCCGGAGGCGGTAAGGCCGGCGACCGTGTTCACCAGCATCGGGAAGAAGGTCATGATGATGACCACCGCCGCCTTGGACTGCCAGTCGAAGCCGAACCACATGACCATGATCGGTGCGACGCCGATGATCGGCAACGCCGAGACCATGTTGCCGATCGGCAGCAGCCCGCGCCGCAGGAACGGCACGCGGTCGGCGAGCACCGCGACGATGAAGCCGGCGCAACTGCCCACGACATAGCCGAAGACAACTGCCTTGAAGATGGTCTGGCGGACATCGGCGCCGAGTACAGGCAGCGAACCGGCGATGCGCACGCCGATGGCGCTAGGCGGCGGCAACAGGATGAAGGGGATGCCCGCGCCTCGCGTCACCGTTTCCCAGATGATCAGGATCCAGGCGCCGAAGATGGCCGGGATGATCAGGCGCAACCCCGTCCGTGCCCAACTGGCTAAAGGACGCAATGACGACAGCACCGCCACGCAGCGCCAGCCAAGCAGCCATGCGGCCCCGAGCAGCAGGAAATACGGCGCCAGTGCGGTGCCCTCGAAACCTGTAATGCCTGAGATCAGCAGCCAGGCGACAAGGTGGGCGCCGACAAACAGCACCACCGCTTCCGCAAGAGGAGGAATCCTGGCCATCGAGATCAGCGCCGCCAGCACGGCCAGGCCGAGCATCAAGCCCTTGGTTCCGAGATAGGGGTAGTCGAAGCTGGCTGTCGGGTCGGCAAGTGCTGCCGCTTCCGGGCTCGACATCGCGCCGAGCGCCACCGCGATCAGGCACAGCACGATGGCCAGTACTGCTTGCCACGAAGGTTTCAGCCAGTTCATGCCGGCCTCCCGCCCATGGCGCGGTCGACGATGCGTCCGGCGATGCCGACGACCATGACCAGAAGTGCCGCCACCACCGAACCGGCGACCAGCGCCGACCAGATGTCGATGGACTGGCTGTAATAGGCGCCGGCCAAGAGCTTGGCGCCGATGCCGGCGACCGCACCGGTCGGCAGTTCGCCGACGATGGCGCCGACCAGGCTTGCCGCCACCGCCACCTTCATCGAGGTGAACAGGAACGGCACCGAGGCCGGCACGCGCAATTTCCAGAAGGTCTGCGCAAGGCTGGCATTGTAGGTGTGCATCAGATCGAGATGCATGATCTCGGGCGAACGCAGCCCTTTCACCATGCCCACGGTCACCGGGAAGAACGACAGATAGGTCGAGATCATCGCCTTCGGGATCAGGCCGGTGATGCCGACCGCCGCCAGCACGACGATGATCATTGGCGCCACCGCCAGGATGGGAATAGTCTGTGAGGCGATGATCCAGGGCATCAGGCTGCGGTCGAGCGTCGCCACATGCACGATGCCGACAGCGATGATGATGCCGAGCGCCGTGCCGAAAGCAAAGCCGAGCAGCGTCGACGACAGCGTCACCCAGGCATTGTAGACGAGGCTGCGACTGGAGGTGACGGGCCGCAGGAAGGTGTTTTCGAAGAAATTCACCGCCACCTGATGCGGTGCCGGCAGTGTCGGCTTCGGCTGCGCCAGCGTCTTGCCGATGAACTCGCTCAAGGTATGTGTTTCACCGGCGCGGCGGTCGAGATCGCGCTGGAACGGCGTGTTGAGGATGACGGCGAAGACATACCAGAGCACGACCACGCCAGCGAGGATCGAGGTCACGGGAATGAGCTTGTCGCGGAAGGTGTCCATTAGCAGGCCTCGCCAGATAGGCGTGCGCTCTGCGTAACGCGAGCGACCCACCACGCGTTCGTCATCCTAGGGCGGAGCAGCCGCAAAGGGGTGTGCGTAGCGGGAACGGCCAACCACGCCTTCGTCATCCTAGGGCGAAGCAAGGAGCGAAGCGACGCGGCGCAGCCCCTAGGATCCATGCCGTTACCTACCCGCTCCGCAGCGGCGCGGAACATGGCTCCCTGTCCCTCGCCCTGCTTTTCGGCCAGCGTCACGGCATGGATCCTAGGGTCTGCGCTCGCCGCTTCGCGTCGGCTCCGCCCTAGGATGACGAAGGCGCGGGTGGCCACCCCCTCACCCGACCTCCGCTTCGCTCCGGCCACCCTCTCCCCGCTGGGGAGAGGAGGAACCTCGTCCGGCATCCCCTCAATCATCATAACTATGCCCTGCCCGCAGCCCGTCGCGCACCCGCGCTGCGATCGCCAGAAATTCCGGCGTCTCGCGGATGTCGAGCGGCCGTTCTTTCGGCAGCGTCGATTCGATCACATCGCTGACGCGGCCTGGGCGCGGCGACATGACGACGATGCGCGTCGACAGATAAACGGCTTCGGGAATGGAATGGGTGACGAAGCAGATGGTCTTGTTGGTCCGTCCCCACAGTTCCAGCAATTGCTCATTGAGGTGGTCGCGCACGATCTCGTCCAGCGCGCCGAACGGCTCGTCCATCAGCAGAAGGTCGGCATCGAAGGCCAGCGCGCGTGCGATCGAGGCGCGCTGCTGCATACCGCCCGACAATTGCCAGGGATACTTCTTTTCGAACCCCAAGAGGTTGACGAGGTCGAGCGTGCGCTTGATGCGCTGCGCCTGTTCCGCCTTGGACAGGCCCATGATCTCCAGCGGCAGCCCGACATTGCGCTCGATGGTGCGCCAGGCAAACAACGCCGCTGCCTGGAAGACATAGCCATAAGCGCGTTTCTCGCGTGCCTGTTCGGGCGTCATGCCATTGACCGAAATCGTCCCCGAGGTCGGCTTCTCCAGATCGGCGATGACACGCAACAGCGTGGTCTTGCCGCAGCCCGAAGGCCCGATGAAGGAGACGAACTCCCCCTTGCCGATGGTGAGATCGACATTGGACAGCGCCTGCACCGGCCCGTCATTGGTCTGGAAGGTCAGTCCGAGTTTGCTTGCCGCGACGACGGCTGGCGAAGTCCCTGTCATCGGCTGCCGCCCGCCTGGTCCGGTCCCTGCGGCGCCGGCTGGAATTCGATTGCTTTTATCGCGACGTTGTTTTCCACTCGCCCTGTCCCATTGGTCTTGTCCCCACTCAATCGACGCCCGGAGTTTCCCGATGTCGCCCAAACCCACTTGTCATCTTATCCGCCCTGAAAGCACTTATGAAGGCAAGCAGGGATTGACCTATTTCGCCGGCATCGCCGCTGAAACCGTCGGTGCCTCGGGCATCTGCATGCATCTGCTCACCCTCCCACCCGGCGCCCGCGCCAAGGCGCACATGCATGAGAGCCATGAAACGGCGATCTATGTCCTCTCCGGCGAAGTCCATACGTGGTATGGCGACCGGCTCGAGCACCATATCGTCGTCAAGGCTGGCGACCTTTTCTACATTCCCGCCGGCGTGCCACATCTGCCGGCCAATCTGAGCGGTGCCCCGTCTTCGGCCGTCATTGCTCGCACCGATCCCAACGAACAGGAAAGCGTCGTGCTGTTGCCGGAACTGGATGCGCTGGTCGCCTGAAACCGACGGCGCCGATGCGAACTTGCGCGTCATCGGCACCGGGACACTTCCCCGTACACAGTGCCATCCTCATCCGCGATCACCAGCTTCTTGGCGTTCTTGGGACTGCGCTTGATGGTGAACTGTATCGGCGACTGACCATCCTCGCCTTCTGCCTCGCACATTGACTTCACCACCAGCGAACCGTCAGCCTGCGTCTTCTTATCGGTAAAGGTGCAGGCGCTGGTCGCGGTGATGAATTCCGTATCGTTCAGCAGCAGCATGTCTTCCGCATAGACTTCCTGGCCGTTCTTGTTGATGCAGCCGGACTTGTTGCCATAGGGCTTGGACAGATCGATGCCCGCCGCCGAGGCTTGCCCCGCGGCCAGCACGAGAACCATCGCAACAGACAGACCAAAACCACGCATGCTCACCCCCAAAACGTCACGAACATGATTGCAGCGGCCCCATTTCCTCAAGGCCGGGGATGGTGACGAAGAAACCATCCTTCCCCTTGTTGGTGACCACGACTGTTTCGATCGTCGTCCCCGCTTCGCCCTCGGCGGAGCAGGTCGAACTGAGCGATTGCGTGCCCAGCACCGGCGTCAGTTGCCGCGCGAACCGGCAGCCGCTGCCATAGGTCTCGATGCCTTCGGCGGTCAGCACGATATAAGCATCGCTGTCCTGATAACCGGCCTTGACGCCGGCACAGCCGACATCATCGCCCCAGGAGCCGGCCAGCACGCCGCCTGCTGCCGCCGGGCCAGCGGCAATTGCCGCCAAGACCAACGAAATGAGCGCAGCCGAACGCGCCAAGCTCAAACCCCGGTCGCCGGGATGCCGGTGCGTTCGACCTTGCGCGGCGCGGAAATTTCCTTCCACGTCGACAGCGCCCGGTTGACCGCCGCATTCGGCTCGCGAGCGACGAACTCGCCATGGCCAGGCTTGGCCTTGACCTCGGCCTCCTGGATCGACAGTTCGCCACGCGAAAACACGAAGCGCGGCAGGCCGGTCACCTCGAACCCCTCGAAGACATTGTAGTCGATCACCGACTGCTGTCTCTTCGAGGTGATGGTTTTCGTGCGTTTCGGATCCCAGACGACGATGTCGGCGTCGGCGCCTTCGACGATTGCGCCCTTTTTCGGATACATGTTGAGGATCTTGGCGATGTTGGTCGAGGTCACCGCGACGAACTCGTTCATCGTCAGCCGGCCGGTGTTGACACCGGTGGTCCACAGCACCGGCATGCGGTCTTCAAGCCCGCCGGTGCCGTTCGGGATCTTGGTGAAATCGCCGACGCCGTTGCGCTTCTGCTTGGTGGTGAAGGCGCAATGGTCGGTCGCCACCACCTGCAGCGATCCGGCCTGCAGGCCGGCCCACAGCGAATCCTGATGCAGTTTGTTGCGGAAGGGCGGGCTCATCACGCGGCGCGCCGCATGGTCCCAGTCCTTGTCGAAATACTCGCTCTCGTCCAGCGTCAGATGCTGGATCAGCGGCTCGCCGAACACGCGCATGCCCTTCTGGCGCGCCCGGCGGATGGCCTCATGCGCCTGCTCGCAGGAGACATGCACGACATAGAGCGGCACGCCGGCCATGTCGGCGATCATGATCGCGCGGTTGGTCGCTTCGCCTTCGACTTCCGGCGGCCGCGAATAGGCATGGCCCTCGGGACCGTTGTTGCCTGCGGCGAGCAGCTTCTGCGAGAGTGCCGCAACCACGTCGCCATTCTCGGCATGCACCAGCGGCAGCGCGCCAAGGTCGGCGCAGCGCTGGAACGACGCATACATCTCATCGTCGTCGACCATCAGCGCGCCCTTGTAGGCCATGAAGTGCTTGAACGAGGTGATGCCCCTGTCGACGACATCAGCCATTTCGTCGAACACTTGCTTGCCCCACCAGGTGATCGCCATGTGGAAGGAGTAGTCGCAGGACGCCTTGGAGGTCTTGTTGTCCCACATCTGCAAGGCTTCGAGCAGCGACTGCTTCGGCGCCGGCAGGCAGAAATCGACCACCATGGTGGTGCCGCCGGCCAAGGCGGCGCGCGTGCCGGATTCGAAATCATCGGCCGAATAGGTGCCCATGAACGGCATTTCGAGATGCGTGTGCGGGTCGATGCCGCCCGGCATGACGTAGCAGCCGGTGGCATCGAACTCGTGGTCGCCATGCAGGTCCGAGCCGATGGCGACGATCTTGCCGTGGCTGAACAGCACATCGGCCTTCCACGTGCGGTCGGCGGTGACGACGGTGCCGTTCTTGATGACTTTGGTCATTTTTCTTGTTCCCTTGTTCTCATCGCGCTTCTTTGCGAGCGTCTTGGCAGTATTTCAGATCGGTTCAGGGCTGAAGCCCGGCCTCTACATGACTCCAACTTCCCTCAATATCTCCTCGATGCAACCATCGAAAGAGTTCGCCAGATCTCCGGTCGAAAGCCGCAACACACGATAGCCCAGTCGGAAAAACCATGCGTCGCGTATCCGATCCTTCTCCATCTGCTCCGGTGTGAAGTGATGCTCTCCATCCACTTCGATAACGAGGTTCTTCCCATGCAGAACAAAGTCAGCAACGTAAGGGCCGATGGGTGCGTGCTTTCTGGCGTGTAAACCGTATAGGCGACGGAACTCCTTCAACTCGGACCAGAGCTTACGCTCGCCTTCCGTCATGTTCCGACGCAAAACCCTGGCTCGTTTGATAACAGCAGGATCAATTCCGGTCGGTGCCAAGAGTACCCCCACCCTCAATCCCTCCCCACAACGGGGAGGGAGGCTTGGCGTCGCGCTGTCACAGCTGAACCCTTCAAAACTTTCGCCATAGGCGCCGGCACTACTGATCCCCCTCCCCCTTGTGGGGAGGGGTTAGGGGTGGGGGTACAGCGCCGACAGTTCACCCGACGATCTCCGCCGTCTCCACCACTGCGTGGAACAAAACGTCGGCGCCGGCGCTGGCCCATTGCTTGGTGATCTCCTCGGCCTCGTTGTGGCTGAGGCCGTCGACGCAGGGGCACATCACCATTGCGGTCGGAGCGACGCGGTTGATCCAGCAGGCGTCATGGCCGGCGCCGGAAACGATGTTGCGGTGGGAATAGCCGAGGCGTTCGGCGGCATCCCGGATCGCCTTGACGCAGCCGGCATCGAAGGTGACCGGATCGAAATGGCCGACCTGCTCGATTTTGTACTGGATGTCCAACGCCTCGCAGATCGTGTCGATGCCTTCGCGGATGCGGCCGTCCATGGCGTCCAGCACTTCCTTCTCCGGCGAACGGATGTCGATGGTGAAGACGGTGCGTCCGGCGATGATGTTGCGCGAATTGGGGTAGACCTCCATGTGGCCGACGGCGCCGACGGCATCCGGCTGGTAGTCCATGGCGATCTCGTGCACCAGCTCGATCACGCGAGCCATGCCGAGCCCGGCATTGCGGCGCTTCGGCATTGGTGTCGAGCCGGTATGCGCCTCCTTGCCGGTCAGCGTCACCTGCAGCCATTTCAGGCCCTGGCCGTGGGTGACGACACCGATGTCGATGCCCTCGTCCTCGAGGATCGGTCCTTGCTCGATATGCAGTTCGAAGAAGGCGTGGATCTTGCGGTCACCGACCTTCTCGGTGCCCTTCCAGCCGATGCGTTCGAGTTCCTCGCCGAATTTTTTCCCCTGCTTGTCGGTGTGCTCGTAGACATCGGCCTGATCGAGCACGCCAGCGAACACGCCGGACGCCATCATCGCCGGCGCGAAGCGCGCGCCCTCCTCGTTCGTCCAGTTGGTGACGACGATCGGGTGTTTGGTCTTGATGCCGAGATCATTGAGCGAGCGCACCACTTCAAGCCCGCCGAGCACGCCAAGCACGCCGTCATACTTGCCGCCGGTCGGCTGCGTATCGAGATGGCTGCCGACATAGACCGGCGGCAGGCTCGGATCGGTGCCTTCTCGGCGGGCAAACATCGTGCCCATTTCGTCGACACCCATTTCGAGCCCGGCCGCATCGCACCAGCGCTTGAACAGATGCCGGCCCTCGCCATCCTCGTCGGTCACGGTCTGGCGATTGTTGCCGCCGGCAATGCCGGGACCGATCTTCGCCATTTCCATGATGGAATCCCACAAACGGTCTGAATTGATTCGCAGATTCTCGCCGGGTGCGGCCATGCTTTAAAACCTCATCGATTGTGCAGCGCCTGCGTCCCCCTCCCCCTCGAGGGGAGGGTGGCCGCGAAGCGGTCGGGTGGGGTCGCCGAACATGCGCGCGACCTTTTCCTTGACCACCCGCGCGACGTGCCACGCGCTGTTTATGACATCGGGCTCGTCAACGCGAAAGACATCGAACCCGAGTGAGCGCAGATAGGCGTCACGAACGGCATCGTGCCGTTTACCCTTCTCGTGTTCGTGCGGATCACCGTCGATCTCAACGATCAACTTCACCGCGAGGCAAGCGAAATCGACGATATAGGGCCCGATCGGGCACTGGCGGCGAAACTTGATGCCGGCTGATTTCAGCTCCCGCAGTTCATACCCCAGCAGGGATTCGCCCTTGGTCGCGTGAACTCGAAGCGCGCGCGCCTTCTGGCGCATTTCGAAACTCACGCGGGTACGGGGCATCAGGAGCGACCTCGCAGCAAAAGATCAGGTCGGCGCACTGCCGCACCGACCCCACCCGACCGCTTCGCGGCCACCCTCCCCTCGAGGGGGATGGATATCCGCGTCCAGTTCTTCAATCGATCGCCCTCAGCACTTCGCGCACATGGTCGATCAATTCGTTGATCTGGCCCTTGGTGATGATCAGCGGCGGCGACAGCGCGATGATGTCGCCGGTGGTGCGGATCAGCGCGCCGCGCTCGAACGCCTTGACGAAGGCCGAGAAGGCCCGCTTGGTCGGCTGGCCGGCGATCGGCGCAAGCTCGATCGCACCGATCAGGCCGATGTTTCTGATGTCGATGACGTTCGGCTCGCCCTTCAGCGAATGCAGTGCGTCTTCCCAGTACGGCGCCAGTTCCTCGCCGCGGGTGAGCAGGCCCTCTTCCTTGTAGGTGTCGAGCGTGCCCAGAGCGGCCGCGCAGGCGATCGGATTGCCCGAATAGGTGTAGCCGTGGAAGAACTCGATCATGTGCTCGGGGCCGGTCATGAAGGCGTCGTGGATTTCCTTCTTCACGAACACCGCTCCCATAGGGATGACGCCGTTGGAGACGCCCTTGGCTGTGGTCATGATGTCAGGCGTGACGCCGAAATAATCGGCGGCGAACGGCGTGCCGAGACGACCGAAACCGGTGATGACCTCGTCGAAGATCAACAGAATGCCGTGCTTGGTGCAGATTTCGCGCAGCTTCTGCAGATAGCCCTTCGGCGGCAGGATGACGCCGGTGGAGCCGGCGACCGGCTCGACGATGACGGCGGCGATGGTCGAGGCGTCATGCAGCGCGACGATGCGCTCCAGCTCGTTGGCGAGTTCCGCGCCATGCTCCGGCACGCCCTTGGTGAAGGCGTTCTTTTCCGGCAGATGCGTGTGCGGCATATGGTCGACGCCGCCGAGCAGCGTGCCGAACATCTTGCGGTTGGTGACGATGCCGCCGACCGAGATGCCGCCGAAATTGACGCCGTGATAGCCGCGCTCGCGGCCGATCAGCCGGGTGCGCGATCCCTCGCCCCTGGCGCGGTGATAGGCAATCGCCATCTTGAGCGCGGTTTCGACCGATTCCGAACCGGAATTGGTGAAGAAGACATGATCCATGCCTTTGGGCGCGAGGTCGACCAGGCGGTTGGCCAGTTCGAAGACGATCGGATGGCCCATCTGGAAGGCGGGCGCATAGTCGAGTTCGGCGGCCTGGTGCTGGATCGCCTCGGTGATCTTCGGCCGGCAATGGCCGGCATTCACGCACCAGAGACCAGCGGTACCGTCGAGAACCTTGCGGCCGTCGCTGGTTGTGTAATGCATGTCCTTTGCGGACACCATCATGCGCGGCGCCTGCTTGAACTGCCGGTTTGCCGTGAACGGCATCCAGAATGCGCTGAGATCGTTCGGCGTGACTTTCAGCCGGTTGGACATGACCAAGACTTCCCCTTGTAACCTGTTTCGGTGCGCCCAACGCTTGGTCTTTGCCGCGTTTTCATGCTACGCAAATTTTTGACCGATTGGACAAACGTTAGCACCGCCCTGTCGGCGGTCAAGGGATTACTAGCGGAAATGCGGCACCTGAAGTGCGTTCCACAGGCTAGGGAAAAACTGGTCCAGAGAATTGGTCCAGATGACCCTCAACACGAGGGCTTGCAACGGTGACCACCGGAACGGACACGCCTCGCCGGACCCGCATCCAGCAGGAAAAGCGGGAACTCATCCTGGAGGCGGCGCTCGAGGTGTTCTCCACCAACGGTTTTCGTGGGTCGACCATCGACCAGATCGCCGAAGCCGCCGGCATGTCGAAGCCGAACCTGCTCTACTATTTCCGCCGCAAGGAAGACATCCACGAGACGCTGATGCAGCGCCTGCTCGACACTTGGCTGGCGCCGCTGCGCGAACTCGACGACATTGGCGATCCCTTGACCGAATTGCGCAGCTACATCAGGCGCAAGCTGGAGATGGCGCGCGATTTCCCGCGCGAGAGCCGGCTGTTCGCCAACGAAATCCTGCAAGGCGCACCGCGCATCATGCCGCTCTTGACCGGGGAGTTGAAAACGCTGGTCGACGAGAAGGCCGTCGTCATCAAGGGCTGGATGCGCGCCGGCAAGATCGCCCGAACCGACCCCTGGCACCTGATCTTCTCGATCTGGGCGACGACGCAGCACTATGCTGATTTCGATGTCCAGGTCCGCGCCGTGCTCGGGCCGAACCGTGGCGGCGACGGTCGCTTCGAGGACGCTGCAAGGTTCCTGGAGCAATTATTCCTCGACGGGCTGAAGCCGAAAAGCTGACGCTTCAGGCGCTGCGCCGCTCGGCCGGCAGCGCGTCCAGCAATGTCTGCAGCTTGGCGACGGAGTTCTGCTCGGCAAGCGGCGTGTAGACGATCAGCTTCATATCGGAGCCGTCACCGATCGACAGGCTCATATGCTCGAATGTCATCGCGCCCGCGCTCGGGTGCCGGACATGCTTCACTCCCGACAGCCGGTGCGCGACGTCGCGCTGCGGCCACCAGGCGCGAAACTCGGGACTCGAGCGCGTCATCAACTCGATCAGCCGCTCAAAATCCGGATCGCCGACATACCGGGCGCTCGCCGCCCGGAACGACGCCAGCACGGTGCGCGCCAATTCCTCCCAATCGACCAGCAGGCGCCGGTGGTGCGGATTGGTGAACACCATGTGGACGATGTTGCGGGCGTCACCCTCCAGCAGGCCATAATCACCGAACACCGCGACGGCCGCCGGGTTCCAGGCCAGCACGTCCCAGCGTCGCCCGACCACATAGGCCGGCTGCAGAACCAGGCTTTGCAGCATATGCAGCAACGGGCCGTCGACCTTTTCCGGCGCCACGGCACGACGTTCCGGCTGCTGGCGGTCGGCCAGGATGAACAAATGCTGTTTTTCGGCGGCGTCGAGGCGCAACGCCTCGGCGAGCGCGGTCAGCACCTCGACCGAGGGCCGGACCTCCCGCCCCTGCTCCAGCCACGTGTACCAGGTCGTGCCGACGCCGGCGATCATCGCCACCTCCTCACGGCGCAGCCCGGGCGTGCGCCGCCTCAGGCCGGTGGCGATGCCTATGGCCGAGGGCGTCAGCCTTTCGCGGCGCGAGCGCAGGAAAGCGCCGAGCTCGCGCCGGCGGCTGTCTTCAGCGGAGTGTGTGGGGGCCGGCTGGGGTTGGGACTCCATGCGCTTATTATAGCAGTATTGATACCAGGATAAAGTTTGAACTGTTTGGCTCGCGCCAACTGTCCCATCTTCCACCCAGAGCAACAGAACGGAGGCTCTGAACATGGACCTGAAAGACAAGACAATCCTCATCACCGGCTCGACCGACGGAGTTGGCCGCGTCGTCGCGCAACGGCTCGGCGCCGCGGGTGCCCGTGTCCTTGTACACGGCCGCGATGCAACGCGCGGCAAGGCTGTTGTCACTGAGATCGAAGCCGCCGGCGGCAGGGCCGAGCTTGTGGTCGCCGACCTCTCTTCTCTGGCCGAGGTTCGCCGCCTCGCCGAGGCGGTGCGTGCCAGGACGGACCGGCTCGAGATCCTCATCAACAACGCCGGCATCGGAACGGCGGGCCAAGGCGCCAAACGCCAAGTCAGCGCTGATGGCTACGAACTGCGCTTCGCAGTCAATTATCTCGCCGGTTTCCTGCTGACATCGGAGCTTCTGCCGTTGCTGAAGGCCAGTGCTCCGGCGCGCATTGTCAATGTCGCCTCGGCGGGGCAGCAGGCGATCGATTTTAGCGATGTCATGCTGACCCGCAGTTACGACGGCGTGCGCGCCTACTGCCAAAGCAAGCTGGCGCAGATCCTGTTCACTGTCGACCTCGCGGAACAGCTGAAGGGTGCCGGCGTCACCGTCAACGCACTGCATCCGGCGAGCTACATGAACACCACCATGGTCCGGCAGGCCGGCGTGACACCATGGAGCTCGGTCGAAACCGGCGCCGACGCCATCCTCAACCTCGCGACATCACCCGCGCTCGACGGGAAAAGCGGCCTCTATTTCGACGGCCTGCGGGAATCCCGCGCTGATGACCAAGCCTACGACGCCAGGGCGAGACAACAGTTGCGAAGTTTGAGCCAGGACCTCGTCGGCCTGGCTTCCCCCACATCGAAGGAACAGCGTTCATGACCACGACAATCCAACACACCGTCGTCGTCGGCGGCTCGTCCGGCATCGGCCTGGCGACGGCACGAAAACTGCTTGGTCCCGGGATGAAGGTGACCATCACCGGGCGCAACGAGGAGAAGCTGAAGAACGCATGGAAAAGCCTTGGCGGCGCTGCCGACAAGGCCGCTTTCGATGCCGCGAAGCCGGACGAGGCCAGCGGGTTCTTCGAGCGCCTCGGCCCTTTCGACCATCTGGTGCTGGCCGCCAGCGGCGGCAAGGGCCTTGGCCCCTTCCCGACGCTTGACCTGAGCGACATCGGCAGCGGCGTCGACGAGAAAGTCCGCCCGCAGCTGTCCTGCCTGCAGGCCGCCTTGCCAACCTTGAACAGAAGCGGATCGGTGACCTTCATCTCGGCTGTATCGGCCCAACTCGCAACTCCCGGCGTCTCCGGCATCGCCGCCATCAACGGCATGCTGTTGACCGTGGTGCCGATCCTGGCGGTGGAACTGAAGCCACTGCGCGTCAATGTCGTGGCGCCCGGCGTCATCGACACGCCCTGGTGGGATTTCCTGGCCGAGGAGCAGAGGCAGGCGCTGTTTGCCGATTATGCCGGCAAGACGCCGGTCGGCCGCGTCGGCCGCGCCGAGGACGTCGCCGACGCAATCGCGTTTCTCGTCTCCAACGGCTTCATGACCGGCCAGGTCCTGACTTGCGACGGCGGCCTGCGATTTGCGGCGTAGCGATCGTCCGCCGCGGAAATGCTTTCACCCTCAATTGGACTTCGTTGGACCGCGCTGCATGTTTTTCTCGCCCATGGAGCTGTCGCCGGCCGGTCTTGCGGCATCTGAAGCGGGCTTATCCGGAACATAGGAATAGTCAGGCGTGTCGGCTCCATACATCTTGTTGTCGATCGCCTCCTGCCAGCTGTAGTCCGCGTCGGACGGTGAAATGTTGGCGGACCCATGGCGGGAGGAGCGGGAATGAAGCCAACTCGGTGTGATCTCTCGAACCAGTTGTGCAAAGCGTCCCATCGAACCGTTCCTTTCCTTACCCTTTCCAGATGCACGATCGCGGATGCGTCGGCTGGACCTAAAGTTGGCCTCTCAGCCAGGCGAGCGTCTCGGCAACGCCGGCAAGCCCGTACCGCGCGGCGGTATGCGCTGGTGGCTTCACCCGTATCGATATTCCGCCGGCATCATTGATGGCTTCGAAGCCGTTTTCGTCCGAGGTGTCGTCGCCCAGGAAGACCGGGCGGCGGCCTCTGAATGGCGCGATATCCATGAAGCGCCGGATCGCGGCGCCCTTGGCTGCCTCGAGCGGTAGCAACTCCACACCGGCATTGCCGGCAACCACCCGATAGCCCTTTGGCAGGACGGCCAGCGCTTGCTCGACAAGCTGCGTGGCGCGGGGAAGCAGGTGCGGGGCGGCGCGCGTGTGGATGGCCAGCACCCGGCCCTTGCGCTCGATATAGACCTTCCCGCGACCGAACTCGGCCTCGATCTCGTCGGCAAGGGCGGCAATATCCGCCGGCTCGTCCGCGATTTCGACATCGTCGTCCGGCAGGAGCCTGTGTTCCAGGCCATAAAGCCCGGCCGCGCGCAACTTCAAAGGCTGAAACAGATGGTCCACGGCCGCAACGGAGCGGCCGGTGATGAAGGCCAATGCCCCGTCCAACTTGTGATCCAGGCCTTGCAGCAAAGAGCGAAGCTCGGCGCTGACCGAAACGGCGTCCGGATGTTCGGCATGCTCCAGCAGGGTGCCATCGATGTCGAGGAACAGCGCCCACTCGCCGGTCAGCAAGGGCTGCGGCTTTTGCAGGGTCTCGCTCGCAGCCTTTTGCAGGATATCGCTCATGATAGTGCCACCCGTTTGCGCTCGAACATGGGAACGACATTGTCGATACCTTGCGGACGGTCGCCAACACCGGTCACCCGGTCGAGATCACCGCGCTTGCGCAAGCGCGCCGCGTCCAGAAGCATGCTGCCGGCCCAGCGATAGACGTTGTTGTTGCGGATGGTCTCGCGCATGGGCCGCATACGTTCGCGCTGTTCTTCTGAAGTCATGGTCAGCGCCTGCAGCAGCGCTTCGCTCATCATGGCGGCGTCGTAGGGATTGACGATCAGCGCCTCCAGCAATTCGCGCGAAGCACCGGCGAATGTGCTGAGCATCAAAACGCCCTGTTCGTCGTCTCGCGCCGCGACGAATTCCTTTGCGACCAGGTTCATGCCGTCATGCAGGCTTGTGACCATGCATATGTCGGCGGCCCGGTAGATTTCGTAGACCTGTTCCTGAGAGTGATGTTGGGCCACCATGATCACCGGTCTGTAGCCCTCGCTGCCATAACGCTGGTTGAGTTCTTCGGCATAACGGTGGCATTCGTCATGGAGCAGCCTGTAGGCAGGGAGCGTGCCGCGGCTGGGCGCCGCGACCTGCAGGAAAACCAGTTTTCCGATCCATTCAGGGTATCGCTTGAACAATTCGTCCAGCGCGTGAAACCGATCGAGAATGCCCTTGGTGTAGTCGAGACGCTCGACCCCGACGGCCAGCTTCACATCCGCTTTCAGTCCGAACCTGTTCCGCAGGCGGGCGCGGCAGTCATCGACATCAGGCAATCTTGCCAGAAGATCCGCCGGCCATTCTATCGAGATGGGATAGGCGTGCACCAGCGTCGTCTGCCCACCATAGGAGATGGCTGCATCCGCCCGTTCGATGCGGCTTTCCAGGAAGCGATCGACGCTTTCGGTGAAATTGTTGGCGTGGAACTGGGTGTGGAAACCGATGATCGAGCTGCCGAGCAGTCCCTCAAGGATGCGCTCACGCCACGGGCAGATGCTGTACACCTCCGAGTTCGGCCATGGGATATGCCAGAAGGTGATGACGATCGCCTCGGGCAGGCGCTCGCGGATCATCCGCGGCAGCAGCGCGAAGTGATAATCCTGGACCAGCACGATCGGCCGCTCGTTGCGCGCTTCGGCGACTATCGTGTCGGCGAACTTCCGGTTGACGGCTTCATAGGCTTCCCAGTCCGAGGCGCGAAAAATCGGCCGGGTGAAGGCGATGTGGCAAAGCGGCCAGAGCCCCTCATTGGCGAAGCCGAGATAGTAGCTCTGATATTCTTCCTCCGTCAGCCAGACCCGGCGCAGCGTGTAGGACGGATTGCCCGGCGGCACCTGCACGCGATCGTTGTCGTCGACCATCATACGGTCTGCCGTTCCACCGCCATAGGCAATCCAGGTGCCGCCACAGGCGCGGGTAATCGGCTCGAGCGCAGACACCAGCCCGCTGGCCGGCACCAGCAATTCGACGCCATCATTATTGATGTTGTGGATATAGGGTTCGCGGTTGGACACCACGATAACCTGCGCCCCCGGCAGGTCGTCGGCCAGGATCTTGCGCAATGTTTCGGGCGACCATGTCACCAGCGCCGCGTCGGCCGATTGGCCATTCTTTTCGAACTCCCGTATCACCTTGCGCGCCGCTTCCGCGGCCACGTCCTCGCCGGCCGGATGTACGACCGCCGGAGGGTGACTGCGACGCTGCCGCGATATGGAGAAGAAAACGGCAAGAGCGGAAAGACCGAGGCTCGCAAGGATCAGAACCCAGAGCAGGTCCGCACCGTAATTTGTCATTGGAATATCAACTCACCTCCGGCCGTTCGGCGGCCGTTTTGTTCGTGTTTCCGATTTGAAACTATCCACCGGCGATAAGGTCGCCGTCCGGACCTACATTTTTGCAACGCACAAGGCCGGGATCGGTTCCGCCCAATCTGGTTCATGTTCTAACGATGAGCGGCACCAGCCCTTCATGGCGGTCGGCGAGGAAAGCGACGACCCGGTCGCCGACGCGCTGGAAGGTGAGATCGACCACTTTTTCGCCGACGCCCAGATGGCGAAGCGTGAGCATGTCGATGCCGATCGGCAGCCTGGGACGGGTAACGCGGATTTCGCCATCCCAGCCGTCGATCTCCAGGCCAAGGCAGGCCTGCATCAGCATGAAGGCGGAGCCAGCCGACCACGCTTGCGGCAGGCAGGCTACCGGATAGGCGATCGGTGCTTCGCCCGGCGCTCGGGTAAAGCCGCAGAACAGTTCGGGCAGCCGCATGTTGAAATGGACCGCGGACTCGAACGTGCCGCTCATCAGGCGGACCACGCTTTCACGCTCGCCATAGCGCGCCAGGCCGGCACCGCACATGGCGGTGTCATGCGGCCAGATCGAGCCATTGTGATACGACATCGGGTTGAAGAACACCGCATCGTCGGCAAGCGTCCTCAGCCCCCAGCCGGAGTGGAAGGAGGCGGAAAGAAGCTGATCGGTGACCATCCGCGCCCGCCCCGGTTCGGGCAGTCCGACAAGGAGGAGATGGCCCACATTCGAGGTCCGCACCTTGCAGGGTTCGCCTTCACCGTCGATCGCCAGGGCATAGAAGCCGAGATCGTTGAGCCAGAAATCGCGTTCCACTGCGACCCGCATGGCCTCGGCGCGGCCCTCCCAGTGATCGGCCCTGTCGTCCTCGCCGCGGCGACGGGCAAGTGCGGCCAGCCCCCGGAAGGCGGCAAAGACATAGCCTTGCACCTCGACCAGCGCGATCGGGCCCTTGGGAATGCGGCCATCGGCGTGGAAGACGGAATCGAAACTGTCCTTCCATCCCTGGTTGGCGAGGCCGGACTCGGCGGCACGCTGGTAGGTGACGAAGCCGGTCTCGCGGCCCGCCTCCTCCGTCCATTCGGCCGCGGCGCACAGCGACGGCCACAGGCTGTCGATGAACGCCATGTCACCGGTACGATCGGCATAGGCGCAGGCGAGATGGATGTAGAGCGGCGTCGTGTCGACACCGCCATAATAGCGGCCGAAAGGAAGCTCGCGCAGCGCCGCCATCTCGCCCTTGCGCGTCTCGTGCATGATCTTGCCCGGCTGCGAATCGCTGAACGGCGACGTCTCCGTCGCCTGGTGTTGGGCAAGGAAGGCCAGCACGCCCCGCGCCAGGCCTGGATTGAGCCACAGCATCTGCAGCGCCGAGATGACGCCGTCACGGCCGAACGCCGTCGAGAACCAGGGGATGCCGGCATAGGGATAGGGTCCGGTCGAAAGCTCCGTGGTCAGCAGCGCGACATCGGCGCGGGCGCGCTCCACCCAATCGTTGAAGACGCGGCCCGAACTGTGCACCGTCGCGCCATGGCGGCGCTTGGCCCGCATGCCAAAGCGCGCCCGGGCGGCGGCGGCGCGGAAACGGTCGCGGTCGGGCGCATCCGCCATCTCGGGACCGACCTCGACATAAAGCACCTTGCGGCTGCGCTTGGTTACGGCAACCAGGAAATCGGCACGGTCGGCGGTCAACTGGTCCGGCGCCTGCGAGAACGATACCGCCGATACGCGCGCCAGCCCATCCAACCCGTCGTAGCGCAGCAGAACGGATGTCGCATCCATCTCGGCCACATGGGCCATTCCGCGCCTCGGCCGTGTCGAGCCGCGCACTTCGAACATGTCGCGGAAATCGGCGGCAAAGTGCAGGGAAACGCCGATTGTCGAGGTCTCCCGGCTGTAGTTGGAAAGGGTGATGCGCTCGAACAGCCTGTCTTGCCAAAGCAGCCTGACGCGTTCGATATGAATCGCGCCCTGCGGAATGTCGCGGCCGCTGACGCTCTGCATCGGCAGATTGGTCAGATTGGCGGTGAACAGCACATTGTCCTGGCTGAGCGAGGCGCCAAGCAGCGATGTCTGCCTGCCGCCGACGGTCAGCCGGAATTCGGAGAGCACGCGTGTATCGTCGCGGAAGAAACCGTCACCGGCGCCGCGTATGTCACCAAAGGCATCGGCAACCGCAAAGCAGTCGCCCTGCTTGAGCGCGAACAGCCGGTGCGGCTCGCGAGGAGCGGTCGCGTCGAGCGAAGCAAGCGCTACGGCGGGATCGAGCTGGCGCTCATCGAGTTGGGCCATTCGTCACAAATCCCCTCTTGTTTCGTTGTCGTCGCCCGAACACATCGTTGCTCACGATGCCTTCGCCTCAACCGGGACACCGATCAGGCGCGTATAAGCGGCGAGATAATCGCCGGCCATTCTTTTGGCGGAAAACCGCTTTTCGAAAACGGCCCTCACCTTTCGCCTGTCGAGCCGCAGCAAGTCCGGCACCGCGGCGACGGCGTCGTCCATCGATCCGGCGATAAAACCGGTTACGCCCTGATCGATGATCTCGGGCAGCGCGCCGCAATTCCAGGCGATCACCGGCGTGCCACAGGCCATGGCCTCGATGGCGGCCAGACCGAACGGCTCCGGCCAGTCGATCGGGAACAGCAGGCCGGCCGCCTTGCCGAGAAACTCCGCCTTCTGGTCCTCTTCGATCTCGCCGACATAGACGATGCGATCGCCGTCGATCAAAGGCTCGACCATCTTGTGGAAATAGGAACGATCGTCGTCGCCGATCTTTGCCGCAAGCTTCAGTTTCAATCCCGAGCGCAAGGCGATCTCGATGGCGCGGTCCGGGCGCTTGTCGCGTGAAAACCGGCCCAGGAAGCAAAGATAGGGTTCCTCCGCCGTCGTCTCGAAACTCGGCTCGTAAATGTTGGTCGGCAGTCCATGATGGATCGTCGCTAGCCAGTTGGCGCTGGCAAGGCCCGCCTTCTGGCTGCGCGAAATGGAAATCATCGGAAAGCGCGGAAAATGCGCATAAGCCGGCGCCAGATCGACATAATCCAGCCTGCCATGCGGAGTCGTTACCGTCCGCTCCGCCATGTCCTCGAAGAAGGAAAAGTGCAGGAAGTGGCTGAGGTGGAAGTGGATGACGTCGAACTCCCGCTCCCGTTTCCGCACCTCGGCAAGCATCGAAAGATGCGCCGCGATCTCGGATTTGAAAGGACGCGGATCGAGGCGAAGCGCGCACTCCCGGCCAGCCACCAGCTTCGCGGAGGTCTGGCTGTCGCCGCTGGCAAACAGCGTCACCTCATGGCCCAAATCGACAAGCGCTTCGGTGAGATACGAGACGATGCGCTCGGTGCCACCATAGAGTCTGGGCGGCACCGATTCATAGAGCGGCGCTACATGGGCAATTTTCATATTTCATCCCGGGATGCTCGGCATACAGGGGCGAAATGCGTCAACCGCTCGATTGGTTCCGTTTTAATGATCCATACTGTCGGCGCTACAGTGCCGCAGTCGGCATGGAACTGCGGCTAAAACGACTGCGCGATCAGCGTCAGGAAACCACCGCTCAGCGCGACATTGCCGACGAAGCCATTGATGCGCGACGCGCGCTCCGGGCCCTGATGGTCCCAGAAATTATGGAACATCGGCGTGGCAACGATGAGGAATGCCAGCAGTACCGCTGCCGCGATTGCCGTCCACAAGCCGGCGATCACCAGCACGCCGGCGCCGACCTGAAGCACGATGCCGAGCCACAGCGCCGGCCGCGCCTGCGGCACGCCGCGCGCGGCCATCAACTGGGTCAGGAACGCCGCATTCTGAATGTTGCGCAAGCCGGCGAAAACGAAGGCGCCGCCGAGCAGCAGGCGGCCGAGGAACAATAAGGTCGAAGGCAAATCGGCAGGCATCGAACTCTCCCCTTGAAGAAACAATTGGAGCGCCGCCGATCGACGGCACTCCAAAACTGGATCAGGACGATCAGGCGGCCTTGGCCGCCGGCATCGGATGAAGTGCCTGGAACGGGACGCATAGCCGGTTCCAGGTGTTGATCATGCCGAGCGCGACGGACAGCTTGACCAACTCCTCCTCCGAGAAGTGCTCGAGCGTCCGTGCATAGAGTTCGTCCGACACGCCGCTGTTGGAGATCAGGGTGACCGCCTCGGTCCAGGCCAAGGCAGCGCGTTCGCGCTCGGAAAACAGCGGCGATTCCTTCCACGCCGAAACCAGATAGAGCCGCTGCTCGGTCTCGCCGTCGCGCCTCGCCTCGCGGCTGTGCATCTCGACGCAATACGAACAGCCGTTGATCTGCGACGCCCGCAATTTGATCAGGTGCAGCAGGCTTTCCTCGAGCCCGCATTCGTCCACCGCCTTGTTGAGCGCCGACACCGCCTTCATGATCTCCGGCGCCTTGGCGAAGAATTGCAGCCTCTGTTTCATCTTGATGTCCTTTGTGCTTGCTTGGTTGAACTGGATTTCTGCGGCCGCTGATGGCGCGCCACGAAGGCGCAGCCGGCTGCCACCGAACGCGGATCGGCATCGGTCATGTATTCCGAAACGATGTCGGACAGCTTTGCTTCGGCGAGTGCGGCGCGATAGGCCTTTTCGGCCTTCAGCATCGCGGCGTTGATGCCGCAGGGTTTGACATAGGCGGATGCGTCGAGCCTGACCGGACCATTGCGGCGGATCTCGCCACAACGGAAGGCCGGCTCGCGCCCTTCGACGGCCAGCACGATATCGAGCAGCGTTATACGCTCGGCCGGCCGCGCCAGCCGGTAGCCGCCGGCCGGACCCGAGACCGATTCCAGAATGTGCGCCGCGCTCAGCATATTGAGATGCTTCAGGAGATAGCTCGGCGAAAGGCCGAACGCCTCCGCCATGGCGGAGGCCGCCATGGCGCTGTTGCCCTCGACACCGGCCAGCATGGCGGCGCAGTGGATGGCTGCTTCAACGCCCTCGCCCAGCTTCATTGGGTGGATCTCCTAATCATGGATATATTTTATCGTGGATATCTTTTATCCGCAATGGGAAAATGGAGAATCCCCTGCTTTCGAAACGACAATGTGCATGAGGCTTTGTGATACTGCGGGAACGACTGATGCGCAGATTATCTCATGGGTTGCGCTGCCCCTTTGTCGCGACCATACAAAATCGCCCCGTGCGGACACACGGGGCGATTGCGCTAATCGGCAATGACAAAAAACTACTCCGCCGCCACCTTGGCCATCGGATTGTTCGGGTGGGTCGTCCAATTGGCGTAGATCGGTGAGACCGGCTTGCCGGTGCGCTGGTCCATCACGCCGACGGCCAGCGGCTCCATGGTGATGCAGTTCTCGACCGGGCAGACATTGACGCACAGGTTGCAGCCGACGCATTCGGCCTCGATCACCTCGAAATGCCTGACGCCGTCGACCATGCTGGTGATTGCCTGGTGCGAGGTGTCCTCGCAGGCGATGTGGCAGCGGCCGCATTTGATGCAGGCGTCCTGGTCGATACGCGCCTTGGCGACGTAGTTGAGGTTGAGATACTGCCAGTCGGTGACATTGGGCGTGGCGCGGCCGACGATGTCGTCGAGCGTGGTATGGCCCTTCTCGTCCATCCAGTTTTCGAGGCCGGCGATCATCTCCTGCACGATCTTGAAGCCATAGGTCATCGCCGCCGTGCACACCTGCACATTGCCGGCGCCGAGCGCCATGAACTCGGCCGCGTCGCGCCAGGTGGTGATGCCGCCGATGCCGGAGATCGGCAGGCCGTGCGTTTCGGGATCGCGCGCGATCTCGGCCACCATGTTCATGGCGATCGGCTTCACCGCCGGACCGCAATAGCCGCCATGCGAGCCCTTGCCGTCGATGGTCGGCTGCGGCGCGAAGCTGTCGAGGTCGACGCCGGTGATCGAGTTGATGGTGTTGATCAGCGACACCGCGTCGGTGCCGCCGGCATGTGCCGCCCGCGCCGGCTTCCTCACATCGGTGATGTTGGGCGTCAGCTTGGTGATGACGGGCATGCGGGTGTTCTGCTTGCACCAGCGCACCACCATTTCGATGTATTCCGGCACCTGGCCGACGGCGGCGCCCATGCCGCGTTCCGACATGCCGTGCGGGCAGCCGAAATTGAGCTCGATGCCGTCAGCCTCGGTCTCCTCGACCACCGGCAGGATCGCCTTCCAGGCCTCTTCGACGCAGGGCACCATCAGCGAGACGACGATGGCGCGGTCGGGCCAGTCCTTCTTGACCTGCTTGATCTCGCGCAGATTGACCTGCAGGTCGCGGTCGGTGATCAGCTCGATGTTGTTGAGGCCGAGCAGGCGGCGGTCGGCGCCCCAGATCGCGCCGTAGCGCGGACCATTGACGTTGACCACCGGCGGGCCTTCCTCGCCCAGCGTCTTCCACACGACGCCGCCCCAGCCGGCCTTGAAGGCGCGGATGACGTTGTAGGCCTTGTCGGTCGGCGGCGCCGAGGCCAGCCAAAACGGATTGGGCGATTTGATGCCGACGAAATTGTTTCTGATATCCGCCATGCTCATGCCCTCCCGTTCGAGGTCAGTGCCCGATTGATGCTCTCCGCCGCGTCGCGGCCTTGCGCGACCGCCGAGACGGTGAGGTCGTCGCCACCGAAGATGCAGTCGCCGGCGGCCCAGACCCTGGCCAGCGAAGTGCGCCCTTCCGCATCGACCTTGATGCGGCCGGCCTCGAGGTCGATCGACGCGCCGCTGCCGTTGAGTGCGGCCGGCACAAAGCTCTGGCCGATGGCCTTGAACACTTGGTCGGCAACGAGCGTCAGCCTCTCGCCGGTGCCGGCAAGCTTGTCACCGTTCAGGGCGGTGTATTCGAGTTCGACGCCCGACACCTTGCCGCCTTCGACAATGACCCGCTTCGGCTGCAGCCAGTGGCGGATGGTGACGCCGTTGGCGGCGGCCAGATCCTGCTCGAACTCGGAAGCGTTCATATGCTCCTGGCCGCGCCGGTAGCAGATCGTCACCTCCTCGGCGCCAAGCAGCTTCGACTGCACGGCGGCGTCGATCGCCGTCATGCCGCCGCCGATGACGACGACGCGCCGGCCAACCGGCAGGCCGGAAAGGTCACTCGCCTGGCGCAGCTCGGCAATGAACTCGACCGCATTGACGACGCCGTCGGCGTCCTCGCCATCGGCGCGCAGCGCGTTGACGCCGCCAAGTCCCATGCCGAGAAACACCGCGTCGTAGTTCCGGATCAGGTCGGAGAGCTGATAGTCGCGGCCGAGCGCCTTGCCGTTCTGGATGTCGATGCCTCCGATGGCGGTCACGTAGTCGACTTCGGCCTGGGCGAAATCGTCGACGCTCTTGTAGGCGGCGATGCCATATTCGTTGAGGCCGCCGGCCTTCGGGCGCGCCTCCAGGATGGTCACGTCATGGCCATGGCGTGCGAGCCGATGCCCGGCGGCAAGGCCTGCCGGCCCGGCGCCGACCACGGCGACTGTCTTCCCGGTCGGCTCGGCGCGCGTATAAAACTGCTTGTTCTCGCCCATGGCGACGTCGGTGGCATAGCGCTGCAGGCGGCCAATCTGCACCGGCTTGCCTTCGGCCACCTCGCGTACGCAAACTTCTTCGCACAGCGTCTCGGTCGGACAGACGCGGGCGCACATGCCGCCCAGAATGTTCTGGTCGAAGATCGTCTTGGCCGAACCGATCGGATTGCCGGTCGAGATCTGGCGGATGAACAGCGGAATATCGATCGAGGTGGGGCATGCATTCATGCACGGCGCGTCGTAGCAGAAATAGCAGCGGTCGGATTCAACCAGCGCCTCATGGTGATCCAGCGGCGGGTGCAAGTCGGAAAAATTGTCCGCGTACTGGTCGGCCGAGAGCCTGCCGCCTGCTATGCCTTCTTTGAACTGGCCTTCTGGCATTCTCAGTTCCCCATGT
The DNA here is from genome assembly GCF_040317555.1 of Mesorhizobium sp. M1406. Lineage (NCBI taxonomy): Bacteria > Pseudomonadati > Pseudomonadota > Alphaproteobacteria > Hyphomicrobiales > Phyllobacteriaceae > Mesorhizobium > Mesorhizobium sp. M1406. The sequence goes on from NZ_JAMYKW010000003.1 coordinate 202,234, forward strand.
TTTTCATTTTGGGAAAGGCTAGCACGTTTTATTTTTTTATCAATTGGTCAATTTTCGCCGCAAGCTGTTGAAAAGGCTCGACATAACATGATTATTTTACTCATGTTATGTCGACTGCGATAGCGTTTGCTGCGCGAGCGAATGGCCGGGCTCAAGTCCACGGCCATGGATAGATCTGACCTCGTCCGCGACCAGTTGCTGCAACCGCCAGAGGTTGCGATCGTGGATGCCGAATGCTTCGAGATGACTAACCGTGTTTGTAGAGATATTCGGCGCCGGACCCGATATGCCCGCAGGCTCTGGCCAGCACGCTCGCCACCTTGTCCAGCGGCTGGTTCAGCGACGTTCCCCTGCCCTTCACGCCCACCCAGAAGCCAAGCGCGCGCAGCGCGCCTTGCGCCGTATGCACCGGCAGCCACCTGACCGTGTCGACACTTTCGTGGTCGCTGATCTCGCGCCGCAGCAGCCTTTCGATCTGGGCCGGTTTTTCGCCCTCCGGCGGACCGGGATCGGCCTCTTGCCGATGGCACAGTGCGATAAGCTCGGGCGTGAGCGACATCAAGCGCATGAACGACAACCCCTCATGACCGCAGAGAAATCGAAAACGGCCCGGCGCGCAATCGGGGAACGCTTGGCGGAGACATTGTTGTTCGGGGGCTGTCGGATTTCCGTCGTGAAGATCGTCCTAGGATGGATCGAATGACGATCGATGCATGAAAGGTGAGGAGACCGAAATGCCAAAAGCCCCGATGCCCTTCTTCTGGTACGAATTGATGACCACCGATCTCGACGCCGCCGAAGCGTTCTACCCCAATGTGGTCGGCTGGACGGCGCAGCCTTTCGACAAGGCCCCCGGCATGCCCCGCTATATCGTCATGAACGTCGGCGAGCGCGGCGTCGCCGGCCTGATGACGATGCCCGAGGATGCCGCCAAGATGGGCATGCCGCCCGCCTGGCTGGGCTACATCCATACAAAAGATGTCGATGCCTCGACGGCATCGCTGGGAAAAGCCGGCGGCACCGTTCACCGCCAGCCCGACGACATTCCGGGCGTCGGACGCTTTGCCGTCGTCGCCGATCCGCAAGGCGCGACATTCATGTTCCTGCAGCCGAACGGCCCCGACCAGCCTGTCGTGCCGGCCAGCACGCCAGGCCATATCGGCTGGCACGAGCTTTACACCAGCGACTGGAAGGCCGCGTTCGATTTCTATTCCGACCAGTTCGGCTGGGTCGATGCCGGCGATTTCGATATGGGCCCGATGGGCACCTACCAGACCTTCACCGCCGGCCCCGAATCTGGTGGCGGCATCATGAACAAGCCGGATCAGATTCCGGTCCCGGTCTGGCAATTCTATTTCAACGTTCCGGCCATCGACGCGGCGGCCAAACGCGTGACCGACAATGGCGGCAAGATCCTGATGGGGCCGATGGAGGTCCCCGGCGGCAGCTGGGTCGTGCAGTGCCAGGACCCGCAAGGCGCGCATTTCGCATTGATGGCGCCGGTACGCTGACGGCGATAAACACCGTGGGAACAAAACGCCGGCCCTTCATCGCACCACCGATGAAGGGCCGTATTCCTTAGCTTGGCGCCAATCTATTCCGGCGCCAGCACCGCGACCTTCAGGTCAGCCTCTTTCGCGCCGCTGAACTGGACGGTGGCCGGGCCGGACGCAAGCTTGAAGCGCACGCTCTTGCGGATGCCGGGGCAGGTTTTCACGCCGCTATAGCCCGCCGACTTGATGGCGTGGCCGTCCTGAATGACATCGATCCAGGCCTCACCCGAGAGACTTATCTGTATAGCACCCTCGGGTGGCACCTCCACGCTGGTAACAGCGCCGAACGTGCCTGCCACAGGAGCACGTTCGGGCGGTATCGCGAAGCCGGCTTTCTCGACCGGCACCAGCGCCAGGTCCGCGGCCGCACCGACCGCCAGCGTCGTTTCCGACGAAGTTGAAGGCGCTGCGGCAAACAGGGCCTGTTCCCGCGTCACCGACCATTTGAAGGCCTCGCAGCCTGCCTCCTCAGCCATGGCGAAGCTGGTGCCCGCAAGGAATGCGAATAGGCTGATGACGACTTTTTTCATGGCAAAGGGAACCCACCCGGTTGGAGTATCCACACACCAATACAACCATAGCGGCAAGAATGCAACCCTAGCGTGAATGATATGAAAGGGCTGGGGAACATTTCCAATCACCGGTTGTTGATGGCAGGTCATGTGAAGTGAATGGTCCATTGCCGGGCGGTAATCTATGCCCGGTCCGGGAGGGTAAAGGGAGTTTTGGATGAAGCTTTTCGACGGCCTTGCCAGATATCAGCCGCAGGCACTCGGTGTTTTGCGCATCGTCACGGCCCTGCAGTTCATCGAGCATGGCTCGCAGAAGCTATTCAATTTCCCGATCGGCGAACATGCCGGCGCCTTGACTGGACTGACACTCACAGCCGGCATCCTTGAATTCGCCGGCGGCATCCTCCTGGCGCTGGGCCTGTTCACCCGACCGGTCGCGTTCCTTCTGGCGGGCGAAATGGCGATCGCCTATTTCATGGCGCACATGCCGCGCGACTTCTTCCCCGTCAACAACGGCGGCGATTCGGCGATCTCGTTCTGCTTCATCTTCCTTTATCTGGTGTTCGCCAGCGCCGGCGCCTTCGCGCTGGACAATCGCCGCAACGCCTGACCCTTGCGATACCCGCCTGATTTCAGGCGCGCATCCGCTCGAAATTGGCGTCGAACAGCGCTGCCGGCTGCATGCGCGCCGCATGGCGTTTACCCAACAACTCGATCTCGAACCCGTCGCTCTCATCGGCGATCTCTTTTGGCACATAGCCGACGGCAACGGATTTTTTCGAGTGATGCGCGTAGCCGCCCGAGGTGACCCAGCCGCGCACGGCGCCGCCGAACCAGATCGGCTCGTCGCCGATGACGTCGGCGTCGTCGGCGTCGACGATGAAGGCACGCAGGCGCAATTTGCCGCCCTGCTTGCGCTCGGCGAGTGCCGCGGCCTTGCCGACGAAGTCGGCGTCCTTGCCGTAGGCGACGAAACGGTCGAGCCCGGCCTCGAGCGGCCCGTAGATCGGCCGGTACTCGCGTCCCCACGAGCCGTAATTCTTCTCCAGCCGCAGCGCGTTGAGCGCGCGCGAGCCGAACAGGCCAATGCCGAATTCCTCGCCGGCCGCCATCAACGTCTGATAGGCGGCGCGCTGGTATTCCGGCGCTACCCAGACCTCGTAGCCGAGATCGCCGGTGTAGCTGACGCGGCCGACCAGGCATGGCGCCATGCCGATATCCATCCGGTCCATCGCCATGAACGGAACCGCCGCATTGGACACATCGGAGCGCGTGGCTTTTGCCAGCACATCCCGCGCTTTCGGGCCGGCAATCGACAGGCCGGTGAGCTTCTGGCCAATCGCATCGATGCGAGCCGAGCCGTCATCAGGCAGGTGCTTCTCGAACCAGCGCATGTGATATTGCTCGGCGATGCCGGACCCGGCGAGGAACCAGCCGTCCTCCCCCAGATTGGCCAGCGTGAAATCGCCGATCAGTTTGCCGTCGTCCTTCAGCATCGGCGCCAGCGTCATGCGGCCGGGCTTCGGCAGTTTGCAGGCAAGCATCCGGTCGAGCCATGCGGCCGCGCCCTCGCCCGTCACCTCGTATTTGGCGAAGCTCGAAATCTCGGACAGGCCGACACCGTCGCGGACGGTCGCGACCTCCTTGGCCACCTGCGTGAAGTCGCTCGAGCGGCGCCACGAGAACTCGTCCTTGACGCCCTCCGGCGCGTACCAGAGCGGCACCTCCAGCCCATAGGCAACGCCCCACTGCGCACCCCTGGCCGACAGCAAATCATAGACCGGTGTCGTCTTCAGCGGCCGCCCGGCGGGCAGTTCCTCATTGGGAAAGCGGATCGAAAACCGCCTGGAATAATTCTCGCGCACCTTGGCGTTGGTGTAGGCCATCGTCGCCCAGTCGCCATAGCGCGCGACGTCCATCGCCCAGATGTCGGCGCCGGGATCGCCCTCGATCATCCAGTTGGACAGTGCCAGCCCGACGCCGCCGCCCTGTGAAAAACCAGCCATGACGCCGCAGGCGACCCAGAAGCCCGGCAGCCCGCGCACCGGCCCGACCAGCGGGTTGCCGTCCGGCGCGAAGGTGAAGGGTCCGTTGATGATCTGCTTGATGCCGGTGTTCTGGAAGGCCGGGAAGTGCCGGAACCCGACCTCCAGCGACGGCGCGATGCGATCGATATCGGGCGCCAGCAATTCATGGCCGAAATTCCACGGCGTCTGGAACTCGGACCACGGCTTGTTGGCCTTCTCATAGGTGCCCATCAGCATGCCGCCACGCTCCTGGCGCAGATAGAGCTCGCCATCGAAGTCGACCGCGTGGATGATCTCGGTGCCGGTCTTGGCGTTCCAGGCGGCGACTTCCGGCATGTCCTCGGTGATCAGGTACATGTGCTCCATCGCCAGCACCGGAAGCTCAAGGCCAACCATGCGGCCGACCTCGCGCGCCCACAGGCCGCCGGCGTTGACGACATGCTCGGCCACCACGTCGCCCTTGTTGGTGATGACGCGCCACATCCCGTCGGGACGCCGCACGATGTCCTCGACCTTGGTGAAGCGCTCGACCTCCGCGCCCAGTTTCCGCGCCGCCTTGGCATAGGCATGGGTGACGCCGGAGGGATCGAGATGGCCGTCCTCCTTGTTTCTGACGGCGCCGACGAACTGCTTGGGGTCGAGCAGCGGCATCAGCTCGGCCGCCTCGTTGGCAGAGATTTCCTCAAGCGCGATGCCGAGATAGCGACCCTTGGCGACGACGCCGCGCAGCCAGTCCAGCCGCGCCTCGGTCGCCGCCAGAAGCACGCCACCGGTCAGATGCACGCCGGTCGCCTGGCCGGAAAGCTCCTCGATCTCCTTGTAGAGATTGATCGTATATTTCTGGAGCTTGGCGACGTTGGGGTCGCCGTTGATGGTGTGCATCCCGCCGGCGGCGTGCCAGGTCGAGCCCGAGGTCAGTTCGTCTCGCTCCAAAAGGACGACATCGGTCCAGCCGTGGCGGGCCAAATGGAACAGCACGGAGCACCCGACGACGCCACCGCCAATGACCACGACCTTTGCATGCGATTTCATGGATTTTTCTCTGATATCAGTGAGTTGGATGGGAAGGATGAATCAGTGTGGGAGGGATCACGGCTCGCCCTGCCCGATCGCTTCCTTGCGCTTGGCCATGTAAGCCTCCAGCCCCTCGCGCACGGCGATATCCATCACCGGCTCGACATAGTCTTCCAGCGCCTTCTTCCACAGCCGTGTCGCCCGCGCCGTGGCGTCGAGCCCGCCGGCCTCTTGCCAGGCCTCGTAGTTCTGCCAGTTGGACAGCATCGGCTGGTAGAAGGCGGTGGCGTAGCGCTCCAGCGTGTGTGGCTCGCCGAAGAAATGACCGCCGGTCGGCACCGCGCCCAAAGCCTCGACGGCAAGCTCGGCCTCGTTGACCTCGATCGGGCGCAGGAATTCCATCATGTGCTGGATCATCTCGACATCGATGATGAGCTTCTCGAACGACGCCGTCAGCCCGCCCTCCTGCCAGCCGGCGGCATGATAGACGAGATTGCCATGGCCGAGCACGGCGCCCCACAGTGCCATCAGCGTCTCATAGGCGCCTTGCGCGTCGGCGGCGTTGGAGGCTGAGCCCGGCGTCGTGCGGTACGGCAACCCATAACGCCGCGCCAGCTGCCCCGACGCGATGTTGGCCTTGGTGTTCTCCGGCGTGCCGAAGGCCGGCGCGCCCGACTTCATGTCGACATTGGAGGTGAAGGCGCCATACATGACAGGCGCGCCCGGACGCACCAGCTGAGTCAGCACCACACCGAACAGCGCCTCGGCGTTCTGCTGCGCCAGCGCGCCGGCCAGCGTCACCGGGCTCATCGCCCCCATCAGCGTGAACGGCGTCACCGCCACCGACTGGCCGAACTCGGCCATGGTCATCAGCCCCTCGGCCATCATCTCGTCGAAGCGGCGCGGCGAGTTGACCGAGATTATGGTGGTGACGCCGGGGTCGTCGCGCATCTGGTCGAGGCTCAAGCCTCGGGCGATCGCCATCATCTCGATGCCGTCGAGCGCCCTGCCCCGCCCGATCGCCGAGACATGGAAACTCTTGTCGGTCAGCGTCAGATTGGTGAAATAGGTGTCGAGATGGCGGGAATTGGCCGGCAGCTCGACCGGCGCGCAGACCTGGTTGCCGAGCATGTGGATGCAGTTGAAATGCTGCGCCAGCCGGGTCAGATCCGAATAGTCGCGCAGATTGCCGGCGCGGCGGCCGCGCTCCATGTCGTGCACATTGGGCGGCCCGGCAACGAGGGTGAAATTGATGGTGTTGCCGCCGAGATGAACGGCGTTGGCCGGATTGCGCGGCGTCAACACATAGCTGGACTGAGTGGTCTTCAACGCCTCGGCGACCAAACCCCTATCGATGCGGACATTCGCTGAGGCATGATCGACCTTGGCGCCGGCCTTCTCGAACAGCGACAGTGCTCGCGGGCTCATCACCTCGATGCCGAAATTCTCCAATATGTGCATCGACGCCTGGTGGATCTGCTCGATCTGGTCGGGCGACAGCATGGCCATTGGCGGATAGGGATTTGTCACCCGCCTGAGCGGCAGTTGCGGAATGGCCGACGGCCCCCTGTTGCTGGTGCGCTCGGCGCCGCGTTTGCGTCTCGGTTCGTTCATGCCTGGCATCAAAGCCCCGCCAAACGAGGCAAGCTGTCAGAAATGCGCCGTTTGCGGGCGTGATTTTAGCCACGGCGGCATTTCTGCGGCATCAATTTAGAAAAAGCGACGAAACACGTCGATTTACTGGTACTGGATTTTTTCAAGGGGGTGCGCCGGCGAGGCGTTAACGAACGCTGCAAGATTCCCTTTATGATTTCAGCCTATTGCTCTGCCAATGCGTAGTTCGAGTTTTAGTAAAATTGGTGCGGTTTGCGTGCTGTTGGCGCTTTCTGCCTGCGCGACACCGCCCAACCACATCAACAATGTCTGTGCCGTCTTCGACCAGAATGACGGTTGGTTCGACAACTGGCAGTCGGCCGCCGAGCGCTCGCAACAGAAATACGGCGTGCCGGTTCCCGTGCTCATGGCGACGGTGCGCAAGGAATCCGGCTTCAAGAGCAACGCAAGGCCGCCACGCACCAAGCTCCTCGGCTTCATTCCGTGGAAGCATGTCTCATCGGCCACCGGCTTCTCACAGGCGCTGGACGGCACCTGGTCGCAATATCAGAGCGAGACCGGCAACTGGGCGGCGCGGCGCACGAAGTTCGCCGATGCGGTCGATTTCGTCGGCTGGTATCACTCCAAGACCGCTGACACCTATGGCGTCGCTCGCAACGACACCTACAATCTCTATCTCGCCTACTATCTCGGCTGGACCGCCTATGGCCGCGGCAACCGGGGCGATGCCGGCGTCCAGGGCTATGCGAGGGCGACCGACAAGATGGCCCGCGATTATGCGCAGCAGTTGAGCCAGTGCGGCACCTAAAAGGGCTGCCGCGACAGCGGCAGCGCCTTGATCAACTCGGCTTCGGCTTCTTGCCACGCGGACGCTTCGGCGGCGGGCCGGCAAAGCCCGGGCCATCGCCATGCGGCGAGTCCTCGGGCACGCCCTCATGCGCGGCATGTTCCTTGTCGAACTTGATCACCGGTTCCATCTTGGCCAGCACATCATCGGAGAGCCAGCACAGGCTCATATGGCCGTCGCCGAGATGCTTGACCAGCGGCACCTTGGTCTCGCACAGATTGTCCGGCACCAGCTTCTTGTAGCCGCAGCGCGTCTGGAACGGACAGCCCGACGGCGGGTTCATCGCCGACGGGATATCGCCTTCCAGCACGATGTGGCGCTTGACCACGCTGGTGTCGGCGATCGGGATCGCCGACAGCAGTGCCTCGGTATAGGGGTGATAGGGCGGCGCGAAGATCTGGTCGGTCGTGCCCTGCTCGACGATATAGCCGAGATACATGACGACGACGCGGTCGGCGATGTAGCGCACGACGGACAGGTCGTGGCTGATGAACAGCATCGTCGTCTTGTTCTTGCGCTGGATGTCCATCAAAAGCTCGGTCACCGCTGCCTGCACGGACACGTCCAGTGCCGAGACCGGCTCGTCGGCCACCACCACCTTGGCGTCGCCGGCAAAGGCCCGCGCCACGCCGATGCGCTGCTTCTGGCCGCCGGATAGCTGGCGCGGCTTGCGGGTCTCGAAGGCCCGCGGCAGCTTCACCAGATCGAGCAGTTCCAGCATACGCTTGCGGCGGTCGGCAACCGTCTTGCCGACATTGAACTTCTCCAGGGTGCGGATGATCTGCGAGCCAACCGAATGGCTGGGATTGAGCGTGTCGAACGGGTTCTGGAACACCATCTGGATCGACGATACGGTTTCGACGCTACGGCTCTCGATGCCGGTCGACTGGATTTCCTTGTTGCCCAGCGTCACCGTGCCGGCACTTGCCGTCTCCAGCCCGAGCAGCACCTTGGCCAGCGTCGACTTTCCACAGCCGGATTCGCCGACGATGGCGACCGTCTCGGATTCACGCGCCATGAACGAGATCGTCTCGTTGGCCTTGACGACGCGGCCCTCGCTCGAGCCGAACACCTCGCTGCCGCCGACTCTGTAGTATTTTCTCAGATCCTCGATCTTGAGCACCGGCGCGCCGGGCACGACGCGCTCATTGACCTTCTTGGCGCCGGGCGGCAGCGCCTCCCAGTCGATCTCGTTGAAGCGCACGCAGCGCGAAAAATGGCCTTCATGTCCCGCGACCTCGATCATCGGGATTTCGGCGGCGTTGCAAACGCCCTCGACGAAATGGTGGCAGCGCGGGCCGAAATTGCAGCCCTTGGGGCGCTCGTGCGGCAGCGGCAGCTGCCCGGGAATCGAAATCAACGGCCGTGAGTTCTTGTCGGCGCCGGGCAGCGGGATCGAGCGGAACAGCCCTTGCGTGTAGGGATGGCGCATCCGGTCGAACACGTCCTTGATCTTGCCGGTCTCCACCGCCTCGCCAGAATACATCACCGTGATGCGGTCGCAGGTCTCGAGGATCAGGCCGAGATTGTGCGAGACGAAGATCATCGATGTGCCGAACTTCTCGCCGAGCCCCTTGACCAGGTCGACGATGCCCGCTTCCACCGTCACGTCGAGCGCCGTCGTCGGCTCGTCGAGCAACAGAAGCGCCGGCTTCGACAGCAGTGCCATGGCGATGACGATACGCTGTTGCTGGCCGCCGGAGAGCTGGTGCGGATAGGAACGCATCATGCGCTCGGGATCGGGCAGCTTGACCGAGCGCACCATTTCGAGCGCGCGTTTATACGCCTCTTCCTTCGAGACCTTGTCGTGGATCAGCGGCACTTCCATCAACTGCTGTCCGACCTTCATCGCCGGGTTGAGGCTGGCCATCGGCTCCTGGTAGATCATCGCGATCTTGTTGCCGCGGATGGCGCGCAACTCCTCATCGGAGAGCTCGCCCATGTCCTTGCCCTGGAACTTGATCTTGCCGCCGACGATCTTCCCGATGTTGGAAAGGTCGCGCATGATGCCGAGCGACACGGTCGACTTGCCGCAGCCGGATTCGCCGACGATGCCCATCGCCTCGCCCGGCATGACAGTGCAGGAAAAATCCATGACGGCCGGTATCTCGCCCTTGCGGGTGAAGAAGGAGATCGACAGGTTCTCGATCTCGATGATCGGCCCATTGGTCGGCCCAGGGGTCGGCCCAGGGGTCGGCTTGGCGGGATTTCGAACTGCCTCGTTCATGGGTCGCTCCAATCCTGGTTCTTTCAGGCCTAATTCTCTTAGGCGCATCGGGTCGAAACCCGCAGATTAGTCTTTCATCGATTGTTCGCGCAACGAGTCGGCGAGCAGGTTCAAGCCCAGCACGAACGACATCAGCGCGATCGTCGGTGGCAGCGCCGGGTGGATGAAGGAGCGCAGCAACCGGCTGGCGTCCTTGATCGCGGTGCCCCAGTCCGGGCTTTCCGGCGCCAGGCCGAGGCCGAAATACCCCAACGTGCCGAGCAGGATCGTGGTGTAGCCGATGCGCAGGCAGGCATCGACGATCAGCGGCCCGCGCGCATTGGGCAGGATCTCCCACAGCATGATGTACCAGGGCGATTCACCGCGCGTCTGCGCCGCCGCCACATAGTCGCGTGTCTTGATGTCCATCACCAGGCCGCGCACGATGCGGAACACGCCGGGGCTGGAGGCGAACACCACCGCCACGAAGATGTTGAGCTGGTTGGGATCGATGTGCACGATCCTCAGCGGATCCTTGTCGAACACAAGGCCGAGATAGATCCAGCCGCCGACGATCAGGGTGATGCCGAGCAGGATGTAGAGCCGGTCGGGCCGGTTCTTGTAGCGCGTCCAGAACAGCACGCTGAAGAAGATGATCGGGAACAGGAAGAACACGCCGGCCATCGCATAGGGGATCGGCGTATCCATGATGCCCGGCGTCACCAGCAGGTAGAACAGCAGGATGACCGGGAAGGCGAGCACCAAATTGGCCAGGAACGACAGCACCGTGTCGATCTTGCCGCCGTAGTAGCCCGCGGGCAGGCCGAGCGTGATGCCGACCATCAGCGCGAAGCCGGTTGCGGCAGGCGCGATGATCAGCACGATCTGGCTGCCGTGGACCATGCGCGAGAACACGTCGCGCGCCAGCTTGTCGCCGCCGAACAGATAGGTCAGCCCCGATTGCGGTTCGATGGCGCCCGGCAGCACGTCCTTCATGATGGGAACCTGGGCCAGCGGATCGAACGGCGAGATGGTCGCGGCGAAGATCGCCGTGAACAGCCAGAACAGACAGATGCCGACGCCGACGACGCCGACACCGCTGTCGAACAACTGGCCATAGAGCGCCAGCTTCTTCTTGTAGGCGAAGCTCGCGCCCATGACGATGACGAGCGCGATCCAGACCGGCCAGAAGCGCGACAGCACTTCGAGAACGACGGTGAAGCCACTGATATATTGAACCGGCATCCGCTTCGCTCCCTACTGAACTCTGATACGCGGATTAAGAAACGCGTAGCCGACATCGGAAATGAGCTGCGTGATCAAGACGATGAACACCGAAACCAGCGAGCAGCCTAGCAAAAGGTCGATGTCGTTGTTGCCGGCCGCCTCGACCAGCGTGTAGCCGAAGCCTTGGTAGCGGAACATCACCTCTACGATGACAACGCCGGTGAGCAGCCAGGGAAACTGCAGCATGATGACGGTGAACGGCGCGATCAGCGCGTTGCGCAGCGCATGTTTGACCACCACGCTGCCGAAGGAGAGACCCTTCAATCGGGCGGTGCGGATATATTGCTGCGTCATCACCTCAACCATCGAAGCGCGCGTCATACGGGCGATGTAGCCGATGCCGTAGATCGCCAGCGTCATCACCGGCAAGGTGAAATTATAGAAGGTGATGCCTTGGCTCGCCGAAGCCGCCGAACCATTCAGCCAGCCAAGCCATGAGGCGAAGATGACGGTAAAGATGACGCCGGACACATATTCAGGCGTCGCGGTCGAAGCGATCGAGGCCACCGAAAGCACGCGGTCGGTTCGCGAACCCTCGCGCATGCCGGCCAGAATGCCGATCAGCAGCGAGATCGGCACCATCACCGCCAGCACCCAGAACATCAGGATGCCGGTGGCGCCGAGCGCCGGGAACAGTTTCGAGGCGACGGTTGCCTTGAACTTGGTCGAGCAGCCGAAATCGCCCTCGAAAACGCCGGCGAAGGTCGGCACGAGCGGATCGTTGCAGAAGGAGAAACGCTGCGCGGGCTTGCCGGTCGCCGGGTCGCTCACAGGCTGCTTGGGCACGACGCCCAGCCACTGACCATAACGCACGAAGAAGTTCTGCCGGTAGCCATGGTTGACCAGCCAATTCTCGAGCTGCTCGGCCGATGTATGCATTTCGGTCTGGCTGATCGCCAGCTTCTTCAGATTGGGTTCGAGGTTGATCAGGAAGAAGACAACCATGGTCAGGCACAGCATCGTCAATGCCATGGTGCCAAGACGCCTGATAACGAAAGAAAGCATGGCTGCCCCCTGCCGATGGGTTGGGGTTTGAGCCGGCTATGAAAGCCAACCCTGCCGTGACCGGCGGGGCTGACTGTCAAACAGGCCTTCGGATGCGATCAACCTTGTTTTTGTTGCACGACCTTGCCCCGGAGTCCCGCAACTTTTTTGAGAAGCGCGGACCCACAGGGGCAGACGATGCAAAGAGCGAGGGAAAGGGGCGATGCCCCTTCCCCTTGTCGGCGCGATCAAGCCTGTTCGAGCCAGACCTTGCCGTAGTCGCGCTCGAAGGTCGGGTGCATCTTGTAGTTCTGCACCGCCTTGACCGAGTGGCTGTAGAGCTTGCGCCAGTACGGCTGGATGATGATGCCTGAATCTTGCAGGATCTGCTCGATGTCCTTCATCATCTCCTTGCGCTTCGCGGCGTCGGCAACGGCGAGCGCCGCATTGAGCTTGGCATCCCAATCGGGATTCGAATAGCCCGTCTCGTTCCAGGCTTCGCCCGTGCGATAGCCGATCGCAAGCACCTGGACGCCAAGCGGCCGCATGTTCCAGTTGGTCATGGACAGCGGATACTTGGTCCAATCGTTCCAGAACGTCGAGCCCGGCAGCACGGTGCGCTTCACCTTGAGACCGGCGTCGCGCATCTGGGCGGCGATCGCATCGCCGGTGTTCTTGTGCCAGTCCTCGTCGACGGTGATCAGCTCGTGTTCGAAGTCGGCCTGGCCGGCTTCCGCCATCAGCGCCTTTGCCTTGGCCGGATCGCGCGCGACCTTCGCAAGCTCATAATATTCCGGATGGATCTGGCAGACATGGTGGTTTTCGGCGACCGTGCCGGCATTGCCATAGCCAAGCTGAAGAACGACATTGTTGTCGACCGCGAGCTGCAGCGCGTTGCGCACCTTCTGGTCGCCATAAGGCTTGTTGTTGACGTTGGTGCGGCAGACGATGGTCGACGCCGTAACGATTTCCGACTTCACCAGGTCCATGCCGTCGAGGATCGACACGTAGTCGGCCGAGGTCTCGAAATTGGTGTGCACCTCGCCGGCTTCGAAAGCACTGACCATGGCGGCCGGATCGGTGCCGTAGTCGATGAATTCCAGGCCATCGAGGAACACTTCGCCGTCCCACCACTTGTCGTCGGTGCGGCGCTTGTAGACCACTTTCTGGCCGACATCGTAGGAGACGAGCTCGAACGGGCCGGTGCCGATCGGGCAGGCCTTGAAGTCGCCGCCCTTCTCGTCGAAGCTCTTGTGGACGATCAGGCCGGGATAGTCGCACATGTTGGGAATGAGCGCGATGTCAGGCTTGCCGAGCTTAAGCACGACCGTGTGGTCGTCAGGCATGGTCACGGCGCTTTCGTCGAGCTTGTCGTCCTTGACCAGCGAACCGAGACGGCCGGGCATCGAATTGCCTTCGGCTTTCTTGTCGGCCCAACGCTTGAGGTTGAAGACGACGTCGGCGGCGGTGAAGGCATCGCCATTCGACCAAGTGACGCCCTTGCGCACATGCAGCGTGTACTGCGTGGCATCGTCGTTGACGTCCCAGCTTTCCAGCAGATAGGGGCGGAATGTGTATTCGGGTGTGTACTTGACCAGCGGCTCGAGCGCCTGGCGCTCGGCATTGGCAATTTCCGACCAGTCGGACTTGCGCGGATCCTTCGGATCCTTGATCCACTGGGCGATCTTCAGCGTGCCGCCCTTCTTGCCTTTTACCTCTTCGGCTTTTGCCGGCGTCGGGTCGGCGAGGCCGAGCAAGCCGTAAGCCATTGCCGTCGATGCACCGAAGACACTGGCCATGGCCAGGAATTCGCGGCGATCCACCTTGCCTGCCTTGGCGTCTTCGGCCATGGCCAGGATGTGATCCGGAACGCGATCGCCATTACTCTTATAAATCGTCATGACTTAACTCCCATTGTTGGCTTTCCGCCTTTTAACATTCCGCATCCGGGCCATGATGTCAAAGACGGCATGGATTGGGAACATGTTAGCGAATGTGCAACTTTGGAAAGGGAGCGGTTCGCGTGATAACGACAGTCTTGGCGCAAAATTGCTATTGCACGACGGATTCCTCTGAAATCTCGATAGTCGATTAAACCGAGACATTTACCGGGGGCCGGACAGCGCCACTTTCGAGCCAACGTGGGGCCAAAAGCCCAGTCGAAAGATCAGTATTCCTTTTCGTAAAAGATGCCGCCCTTGGCTTCGCCGGCATCGTTGGCCTCGCCGCGCAGCTTGACGCCGCGCCCGACATTGAGGTCGATCGTCGCCTTGCCCGAGCCCGGCTTGTCACCCTTCTGGATCGTCACATAGGTGCGGTCGTTGAGGTATTTGCCGGCCGAAACCGCCGTGCCGCCCTGCTCGTCCGTGGTGACGTCGAGATCGTCGACGCCGATGGCGCTGCGCAGGTTTTCCAGCAGTGACGTCGAGCCGCCGACCCCGGCCAGTTGCCCTGCCGCTTCGGCAAGCTGGGCGATCTGCAGCGGCGACAGGTTCGACATCGAGCGGCCGAAGATCAATTGCGCCAGCACCTCGTCCTCGGGCAATGCAGGCACCGAGGAGAAGATGAATTTCGGATTGGTCGCCTCGCCCGACACCAGTATGGTGACGGTGGCGCTGGTCGTCGTCGTTGTCGCCGTCAGGTTGAGATAGGGCACCAGCGAGCCCGAGAAGCCAACCGTGCCTTCGGTGAAGGTCAGCCGCTTGCCGAGGATCGTCAGCCGGCCGCGCTGCAAGGTGAAGGTGCCTACCGCTTGCGGCGACGAGGCCGGGCCGGTCAGCCTGAGCGAGCCGCCGAGTTCGGCATCGACGCCCCTGCCCTGGATGAATATCTGGTTCGGCGCATTGACCGTGACATCAAGGGTAAGGCCAGCGCCGCCGCCCTTGCCGCTTGTCGTCGGCGGCTGCAGCGCCTTGTCCTGCGCCCGTACCGCACCTGGCGCGTTCTTGTGCTTGACGTCGAGCGCCGTCAGCGAGCCCGGCAATTTGTCCGGAACCGTGATCACCGTCTTGGCGAGGTTGACGGTGCCGGCGATCACCGAAGCCGACGTCAGCGGTCCCTTTACCGTCAGGTCGCCGCCGAGATTGGCGGTCACGACCCTTCCATCCGTATAGCGGCCGTCGACCAGCTTGATCGACAGGTCGGCCGGGAAACCCTGCGCCGGGTTGATGCCGACGGTGCCGCTGGCCGACAGGCTGCCGCGCGTCGACAGCGTCCCGGTCAGCCGGTTGATCCTGGCGATGCCGCCGGAAATCGAGATATCGGCGGCGAGATCGTTGACGGCGAGGCCCGAGCGTGCATCGACCAGGCGCGCACCAGAGGTGCTGACGCTGCCGCCGATGACAGGCGACGTCGCGGGACCGCGCACCTGAACGTTGACATTGGCGGTTCCAGACAGCGCCAGGCCCTGCGCGGCGAGCTTCTGGCTGAGCAGGCCGAAGGGCACGGCGCCATTGAAGTCGAGCACCAGCGACGGCGTGCCGGCTGTCGTCACGGTGCCGCCTCCCTTGAGGCCAAGGCCGGCGCCATCGCTGACATTGGCGGTGAAGCCGAGCTTGTTGGCGGCAAAGGTGCCGGCCGAGGAAACACTCACCGCCCCGACACCGGCACCTCGGGTCTGCGACGTCTGCACCCCGGCCGCGTCGATGTTGAAGGCAACAGTGGGGTTCGCCGATGCACCCGTCACCTTCACCGTGCCCGAAATCGAACCGGCGGCGTCGAGACCGGCCGAGAAACTGTTGGCGAGCGACATCGGCACCCGCGCCAGCGTCGCGTTGATGTCGAGCGCCGCGCCGACCTTGCCCGTCACCGTCGCGGTGCCGCCGCCAAGGTTGAGCACCAGCCGGTCCAGCGTCGTCGTGCCATTGGCAATGCTGACTGTCGAGGCCTGGGCGATGGCCGCCTTGATGCCCTGGACGGTCGCCTGGCCGGACGCAAGCTCGATGGTCGTCGTGCCGTTGGCCACTTTCACGCGGCCAGCGGCCCGCGCCGGAATGCCCTTGACGGTTGCGCCTCCGGAAAAGCCGGTCCAGTCACCGTCGCGTTTCAAGTCGACATCGATGCCGCTGATCACGGTGCCCCCTGAAGTGACAGTGTCGGCGCGGATCTTTCCGGAGATCACGGGTAATGCCAGATAGTTGGCGACCAGCGCATCGATAGAGACAGCTTTGGCCTGAAGGTCGCCCCGCGAAATCGATGCCGTCGCCGCCTTGATCGCGACTTGCGGTGCGG
Organism: Mesorhizobium sp. M1406; assembly: GCF_040317555.1. Taxonomy (NCBI): domain Bacteria; kingdom Pseudomonadati; phylum Pseudomonadota; class Alphaproteobacteria; order Hyphomicrobiales; family Phyllobacteriaceae; genus Mesorhizobium; species Mesorhizobium sp. M1406. The sequence goes on from NZ_JAMYKW010000003.1 coordinate 218,508, forward strand.
TGCCATTCTTCGAAAAAGCAATCGTGCCGCGCACGTCGCCTTCGGCCTTTTCCAGCGCCAGTGCCGCCAGCGGCCCGATATCGGGCAGGTCGAGCGCGATAGTGCCGACCGGCACGAACTTCTCGTCCAGCGCCAGATCGCCCGAAATCCTGTTCTTACCCAGCGACAGCAGCAGGCCGTTGATGGCGCTCTTGCCGTCCGCCGTCGCCAGCACCGCGCTGCCTTGCAGCGCCTGGCCGGCGACATTGCCGGTCAGTTGCACATTCGCCGCCGGGTTGGCGGCATCGGCCTTGCCGGTGGCGGTCAGCTTCAGACCGATGATCTCGCGCGATGCCACCAGCAGCCTGTCACTGTCGACCGTCAGCGACAAATCCGGCGTGGTGGCTGACCCCTGTGCATTCAACGCGAAGGATACGGCGCCCTTGGCATCTTTCGACAGCAGCGAGATGTCGCTCAGCGCACCCTTGATGTCGGCGGCGAGTTTGTTGTCGGCAAGGCTGGCTTGCCCTTGCGCGGTCAGCGCGCCCGAGGCCAGCTTCAATCCATCGACATTGACATTGCCCGACGCATCACGCTTCAGCGCAGCGCTCAGTTGCGCGCGTTCGGCAAGCAGGCCGCGCACCGCCGCCGGCAGCGCCGTCGAGGCGGCATCGGCTTTCAAATTGAGGTCGATGGCGCCGTCGGCCAGCGATACCCGGCCGGTGAAGCCACTGTTCAGCGCATCGCTCGTCACCGAGCCGCTGTCGATGGTGACGGCGTCTGCGGCCAGGCTGCCGCCAACCTTGGCCGTGACCTTGCCGGCGATGAGCGGCGCGATGGTCGCATTGTCGAGACCGATCTTTTCCGCCGACACCGTGCCGGAGATCGGCCCCGTGCGGGTCTTCAAGTCAAAGGCATCGGAATGCAGGGCGACCGCTACGCCTTCGACCTTGGCCAGCTTTGTGGCAACCGAAGGCAGCGCCGCCGAAATGTCGAGCCGGGGCTGCGTGCCCTGCCCCGCTGCCTTCACCGAAAGCGCCTGCAGTTCGAGCTTGATCGGGCTTTCAACGCTGCCCAGCGTCAGCGGCAGGCTCGGTCCGGACGAGGCGAGGTCGAGGGCGAAATCGCTGGCGCCGTTCGGGTTGAGGGTGCCGGCCGCCTTGCCGGAAATCTTGTCGCCGGTCAGCGTCGCATGGTCGAGAACAACACCGCCGGCCATGGTGTAGCTGCCGGCCGCGTCGACAGCGAGCGGCCCGAGCCCGGCCTGGCGGGTCTGGCTGGTTTCGACGCCAGCAAGCCGCGCGTTGAAACTGACGTCGGGAGCGGCCGCCGATCCGGTCACCTGCGCCGTGCCGTCGAGCGTGCCCACCGCATCGAGACCGGGCGAAAAATCATTGGCGAGCGCTGCCGGCAATGCCGAAAATTGCGCCGCGAGGTCCAGCGTCTGGCCAACGGTACCGGATAAGGTCACCGAGCCGCCACCGACATCGAGCGCCAGTCTTTCGATGCGGGTCGTGCCGTTGGCGATGCTTAGCGTCGAAGCTTGAGCGATTGCCGCCTTGATGCCGCGAACGGTGGCTTCGCCCGAGGAGATCTCGACGCTGGTCGTGCCATCGGCGATCTTCACCCGGCCGGCAGCGGTCGCTGGAATCCCTGATATGGTGGCGCCGCCGGTGAAATTGGTCCAGTCGCCGTCGCGCTTCAGGTCGACGCCGATGGCGCCGATTTCGGTGGTTCCCGAGGTGACGCTGTCGGCCTTGATCGAACCAGCGATCGCCGGCGCCTTGAGATAGTTGGCAATCAGTGCATTGACGGTGATCGCCTTGGCCATCACCTCGCCGCGCGCGATCGACGTGCTCTTCGCGTCGATGGCGACCGAGGGCGCGTCGCCCTCCTTGGCAAAGCGGATGGTGCCGTCGATGTCGCCCGTCACCGCCTGGCCGGCAAGCGCGGCCAACTGGTCGATAGCGGGTGCCGCGAGCGTCAGCGTGCCGAGCGGCATGAATTTGTCGTCCAGCGCGAGATCGCCCGAGACCTTGTTGTCGCCCAGCGACACCAGGAAGCCATTGATCGAACGCTTGCCTTCGCTCGTCACCAGCGCCGCCTTGATGTCGAGCGGCTGGTCGTTGACGGAGCCGGTCAGCGAGACATCGGCGGCGGGGCTGGTGATGTCGGCCTTGCCGCTGGCCGTCAGCTTGATGCTCTTCACCGTGCGGCCCGAGGCCGTCAGGCTGTCGCTGCTGGCCGAGACCGTGAAATCCGGCGCCGTCATGGCGCCGCTTGCCGACAGTGCGAAATCGACGCCGCCGGCAACCGGCACGCCGACCGTCGGCGACAGCACGGAAACGTCGCCCAGTTTGCCCTTGATGTCGGCCTGGATGTCGGTGCCTTGCATGCTGGCCGTACCGGCGGCGCTGAGTGTACCGGAGGTGAATTCGATCGAGTTTGCGGCGAAGGATCCTTGCGGATCGCGCGTCGCGATGGCCGAGAATTTCACGCGGGCACCGAGCACCGACGCAATCTGCGGCGGCAAGGCCGTCGCCACGGCATCCGCGTTCATCTTGAGCTGCATCGACAGATCGGCGAGCGCCACGGTGGCCGTCAGCGAAGCGTTGAGCGCGTCGGAGCGCAGCGTGCCCTGGTCGATGGCAATGGCATCCTTGCTGATCGATCCGGCCAGATCGACACCGACCTTGCCGGTGATCAAGGGCGCCAACGTCGCCACGTCGGTCTTGAGGCCGCCCGCCTCCAGCTTGACAGTGACCGGCCCGGCGCGATTCTGGATGTCGAAACCGTCGGAATGGACCTGCGCCGCCAGATCGTCCAGGCGCGTACCACCGGCGACGATGGAAACGAAGGAGGCGCCGATATCGATGATCGGCGCCTTGCCGTCACCGAACGCGCGGGCGGTGACGTTGCTGATCGCCAGCGTGATCGGCTGCGCCTTGCTGCCGACGCTGATCACCACGGGCGGGCCTTTGGCGGCGAGTTCGACCGAAAGATCGCTGGCGCCGGCGGGATCGACGATGCCGGTGGCGGTGCCATGCACCGCATCGCTGTCGATGTTGGCGCGGTCGACACTGACGCCGCCGGCCGATGTGGCGGTGCCCGCGACATCGAAGCTGGTCTTGCCGGCAAACAGCGGCTTCAAATTCTCCGGCAGGAAGCGGGCGAAATCGCCATCCCCCTCGGCCTCTATGTAGTTTCCCTTGTCGGTCAGCTGGTGGCGGCCCGTCAGCTGAGTGACGATCTTGCCGTCGACCGCGAACGTGCCGATGCCGTTCCAGTTGGCGAGCGGTCCTGTACCCGAGACGATTATGTCGACGGGCGGCGTATCGGGCAATTTAAGCAGATTGGCGATGATGCCGCCTGCCGGTTCCGAGGCCTTGAGGTCGAGATCGAGCCTGTTGTCTGCCGGCGCAAAGTGGATTTTGGCGTCGACATTGCCCTGCTTGCCATCATGGCGGGTGACGTTGAGCGTCGTCTCGAACGCCAACGGCGCGGCGTCGGCCTTGAGCATCCCCTTGGCGGCAAGTTCGGCGATGCCGCTGCCGGCTAGGTCTTGTCCCAGCGCGATCTCGGGCAGGTCGATCTGCTTGATGTCGAGCGAAACCGGCAGCGTCGTCGCGCCGCCGCTCCGCGCCGGCTGCGTGCTGGCCACCGGCAACCGGGCGAGTTCTATGCGCTCGGCCGCGATGCGGTCGGCGCTGAAATTTTTCGACAGCAGCGCCAGCGGCGACCAGTCGACGGCCACCTTGCGCGCCACCAGCCAGGCGCCCTCCCGGTCTTCCAGCACGACATGGTCGACGCTGAGAGCCCCGGACCAGATGCCGTCGATGCCGCTGACCGTGATCTTGCGGTCGTCGCTCGAAGCCAGGCGCGAGATGATGCCGGCGAGATTGTCGCGTCCGCGCTCGGTCTTGGTCAGCACGACCAGCGCGCCGATCGCACCCGCGACCACGATCAGCAGCGTGTAAAGGACAATGCGGAAAATGCGCCAGACCGTCTTCATCGTCAAAACGCCTGTCCGATGCCGGCATAGATGCCGAAATGCGGATCGCTCGGATCGCGGTTGAGCGGCACGGCCGCATCGATGCGCAGTGGCCCGAACGGCGTCACATAGCGCAGGCCGACGCCGGCGCCGACCTTGACGTCGGCAAAATCGGGGAACGATTTGGTCGACACGGTGCCGGCATCGACAAATGGCACGATGCCGATCGTGTCGGTGACGGCGATGCGCATTTCGACCGAGGTCTCGAAGAAGGACAGACCGCCGATCGGCTGGCCGGTGAAATCCTTGGGGCCGATGCCCTGATAGGCATAGCCGCGCACCGAACCGCCGCCGCCGGAATAGAAGCGCCGGTCGGCCGGAACATTTTCAAGGCTGGTGCCGACGATCGAACCAATGGCGACACGTTCGGCCAGCACGAATTTCGAGGCCGAATCCAGCGACTGATAGGCCGATCCCTCGCCCTTCAGCTTGAGGAAAGCCGCGCCGCTTAAAATGTCGTAGCTGGGCTCCGCATAGGCCAGCACGCGGAAGCCGCTGGTCGGATTCAGCCGGTTGTCCCTGTTGTCATAGACATATTGCAGCGGAATGCTGGCGATCAGGTATTTGTGCTTGCCGAAAGCGTCGTGAATGCGTGAATAGTCGAGCGCCACCTCGGCCGAAACCGTCTGCTTCTTGGTCAGTTCGTAGGACAGGCCGGTGCTGCCCTTGACCGAGAAATGGTCATAGGCATCAGGATGTTCGAGCACTGTCTTGACGCTGGCGAAGAACTTCGATGCCGGCCCGATCACGCCGGGCTTCTCGAACATGATGCCGGCATTGTAGTTGAGCTCGCCGAGATCGTTGCTGCCGATGCCGCTGATCTTGCCGTCGATGCGCAGCTTTTCGGCCCGGCCAAACAGGTTGCGATGGCCCCAATAGCCTTCCAGGCCCAGCCCCTCGGTGTTGGAGAAGGTACCGCCGACTCCGAAATAGCGTGGTTTGCGCTCGCTGACCTGGACGCCGATCGGAATGTTGCCGTCGGCGTCGAGCGTGTCGGCTTCCTTGAACGTCACGCTGTTGAAGACCTCGAGCGCCAGCAGCCGGTCGCGCGCGTCGTCGATCTCTTGCGGCGAGTATTGCCGGCCGCGCTTGAGGCCGGTCATGTATTCGGTGAAGTCACGGTCGACCTTCTCGGTGCCTTCCACCGTGGTGGGGCCGTAGCCGGCGACCGGCCCGGCCGCGACCGTCAGCGTCACGTCCAGCGTCGAGGTGGCATGGTCGGCGACGATCTGGCGATCGGTTACCTTGGCCAGAGGCCTGCCTTGCTCTTTCAGCGTCCGCACGATCAGCGCCTCCGCCTTGAGCACCGCGCCGGACCCGGCGTCGCCGCCTGATATCAGGCCATAATCGGCGCTCATCAGGCCCGCCGCGTCGCCTTGCAGCCGGATATTGCCCAATGTGAATTTCGGCCCGCTGGCGATATCGATGACCACCGGGACCGGCTGCGGCCCCTTGAATTCGGCGTCCGGCGGCAAATCGTCGAGCGGCTTGCCCTCGATGGTGACGGTGACGACGCCTTCGTAGCGAGCATCGGCATAGAGCGCGGCGACAAGCTGTTCGCGATCGCCGCGCGCCTTGGCCATCAGCCCGAGCGAGCCGGAAACCGGACGTTCCTCGTCACTTTTCAGAGTCGAGGCGTTTTCGAGCTTCTTGACGAGATCCTTGTCGGCGTCGGGGGCATTGATGGTGACGGCGTAGCGCAGGGGGTCGACGATGTCGGCATCCTCGTCGCTGGACGATCCCCACAGTTTGATGCCGAAAAGCTCGAAAGCCGCCGCCGGCCGCGATTCGGCGACAAGCGCGCCCAAGCACATCATGGCCAAGAGCAGGGCGCGCGGAAGCACACGCCCTGGCGTGCCACCTCCTGACATCTGCTCTTCATGCGCCGGCATTAAGACAACCTAGGTTATAAAACTAAAATTGGAATGAAGTTCTGAAGCGCTCGTAAAGGGGCCACAATCCAATTGTCTGAAATAGGACGGGCTTGGAATTCACACCTTTTGCGTTGCCGCAAGAAAGCGTGATCCCCTGTCCTATGGAGGTACTACCGGCCATCGGCCGGAAAGGAAACCGTTGGCAGGCGGAACCCTGCCGCGTCCTTGTGTTGACAAGCCCGACTGAAGCTTGATCATGCCTGGACGTTAGCTGTGTCTGGAGGGGTGCTATGGCAATGCGCGCGGCTCGTGGTCTGTCGGTCCTGATTCTTCTGTTTTTTGCCTTGGCCAATGTCTTAGCCTGGAGCGGTATCGCGCAAGCGACTGAGTCCCGACGAATAGCGACGACGGACAATTCCGATTATTTCGGCTTTGATCTCAGATCCGACCAGAACGTCACGCTCGACCAGTGCAAGACGACATGTCTGGGCGATCCAGCCTGCCGCGCCTTCACCTACAACAAAAAAGCCAAATGGTGCTTCCTCAAATCCGACTACAACCAGCTGAAATCGTTCAGCGGCGCGGTCGCCGGCAAGGTCGTCAACATCGATGGCGATCCCGATATCGGCGCGCCGCCTGAACTCGCCTTCTTCCCCAACTGGATGGCCGATCAGGCCCAGCAATACCGCAACAAGTTGCTCGGCCCGGCCTATGACAAACCGACCGAGGGCATGGCGGCCCTGATGAACGCCGCCGAACAGGCCGTGCTGACCGGCGATCATCGCTCCGCCATGCTGAAATACGAGGCCGCGGTCTCGGTGCTGCCCGACGATGGCCAGCTTTGGCTCAACCTGGCGCGTGAAACGCTGGCAGTGCAGCCCGCCGCCAACACCTCAGATGCCTCCACTTTGCCGGCAAACGGCACCTCTGCCGCTTTCAATGCCTACAAGTTGCTGCGCACCACCAAGACGCGCGCCGAAGTGCTCGCGCTGCTCGGCAACGGCCTCGACAAGCGCGACCTCTACCGGCCGGCCCTGCAGGCATATGAGTCAAGCCTTGCCTTGAACCCTTCGCCGGCCGTCCAGGCCGACTATGCCGATCTCAAAGCCCGCAAGGGGTTCCGAGTCATCGACCACACCGTCGATGCCGACACCAGCGCGCCGCGCATCTGCGCGCAATTCTCCGAGGATCTGGTCAAGACCGGCGTCGACTATGCGCAGTTCGTCACCGTCGACAACGCGCCGCCCAAGGGCGTCGAGGCCAAGGACAAGCAGATCTGCGTCGAAGGGCTGGAGCACGGCCAGCATTACGACGTCACCTTCCGCGCCGGCCTGCCGGCGGCCATCGGCGAAGTGACCGCGGCCCCCGTGGTGCTGTCGATCTATGTCCAGGACCGCGCACCGTCCGCCCGCTTCACCGGTGACAGCTTCGTGCTGCCGGCCGGCGCGCGCCGCGGCATTCCGGTCGTCACCGTCAACATGAACGCCGCCGAAATGAAGCTCTATCGCATCGGCGACCGTTCGTTGGCGCAGCTTCTGTCAGGCTACCAGTTCCTGCACCAGCTCGACGGCTATGACATCTCCAACATTTCCGAGCAGATGGGCGCGCCGGTCTGGCAAGGCCAGCTCGACATCGCCAACGATCTCAACAAGGAGGTCACCACCTCCTTCCCGGTCGACGAAGCGCTGCCGCGGCGCAAGCCCGGCGTCTATGTGCTGACCGCCCAGGCCGTCAACGACAACAGCGACGACTATAATTCCATGGCCACGCAATGGTTCGTCGTCTCCGACATCGGCCTGTCGACTTATACCGGCCAGGACGGGCTCAATGTCTTTGCCCGTTCGCTGGGCGGTGCCAAGCCGATAGCAGGCGCCGAACTGACCCTGGTTGCCAGGAACAACGAGGTTCTCGGCACGGCGACATCAGATGCCGATGGCCACGCCGTCTTCAACCCCGGCCTCACGCGCGGCGACGGCGGCATGGTGCCGGCCGTGCTGATGGCCAAGCAGGGCGACGATGATTTCGTCTTCCTCGACATGGGCCGGGCCGGCTTCGACCTGTCCGACCGCGGCGTCACCGGGCGCGCGGCGCCAGGCGCGCTCGACGTCTATGCCTGGACCGAACGTGGTATTTACCGCGCTGGCGAGGATGTTCATGTCGCGGCCCTTGCCCGCGACGGCGCCGCCAAGGCGGTCGAAAACCTGCCGCTGACCTTCATCTTCTCGCGCCCGGACGGCGTCGAGGACCGCCGCATCGTCAGCGACGGCGCCTCTGCCGGCGGCCATGCCGTCGACCTGCCGCTCGAACCCAACGCCATGCGCGGCACCTGGTCGGTGTCGATCCATACCGATCCCAAGCAGGCGGCGGTGGCCAGCCAGATGTTCCTGGTCGAGGATTTCGTGCCGGATCGCATCGAATTCGACATGAAGGCCGACAAGCAGGAGATCGCGCAGGGCGAAACCGCCAACATTGATATTGACGGCCGCTTCCTCTATGGCGCGCCGGCGGCGGGCCTGGCGCTCGAAGGCGAGTTGACGCTGTCGACCTCGCGCGATTGGGACCGTTTCCAGGGCTTTTCCTTCGGCCTTGCCGACGAGCAGTCGGCGGAACCCACGGTCACCCCTTTCGCCGATCTGCCGGTGGTTGGCGATGACGGCAAGGTGACCTTCCCGGTCTCCGTCGAGCAGCTGCCCTCGACCACCAAGCTGGTCGACGCCAAGGTGACGGTCAGGATGCGCGAAACCGGTGGCCGCGCCATCGAGCGTTCGCTCAACATCGGCATCCGCCCGCAAGGCCATATGATCGGCATCCGCCCTGACTTCGCCGACAATGAAGTGCCGCAAGGCGGCACGGCGAAGTTCAGCCTGCTCGCCGTCGATCCCGACGGCAATCGTGAGGCCCTGAAAGGCGCCCAATGGACGCTGGTCAAGGTTGAACGCAATTACCAGTGGTACCGCTCCAACAATTCCTGGAACTACGAGCCGGTCACCTTCACCAAGTCGATCGCCAACGGCCAGATCGACCTCAGCGCCGATGGCGATGCAACGGTCTCCGTGCCGGTCGATTGGGGCCAATACCGGCTCGAGGTTGAAACCGCCGATCCAGAAGGACCGGCGACCAGCTACGAGTTCAATGCCGGCTGGTATGTCTCGTCGACCACCACCGAAACGCCTGACGGCCTCGAGATCGCCCTCGACAAGGACACCTATGCCGCCGGCGAAGTGGCCAAGCTGAAAGTCTCGCCGCATTTTGCCGGCGAACTTCTCATCAACATCGGTTCCGACAAGCTGTTGAAGACCGTCACGGCGTCAGTACCGGCCGGAGGCGGCACCGTCGATATTCCGGTCGGCGACGACTGGGGCGCCGGCGCCTATGTCACGGCAACCCTGTTCCGGCCGGGCGAGGCGCAGGAAACGCGCATGCCGGCCCGCGCCATCGGCGTGAAATGGCTGAAGGTCGATCCGAGCTCGAAGAAGCTCGCCATCACCCTGACGCCGCCGGACAAGACCATGCCGCGCCAGCAGCTGTCGATCCCGGTTTCCGTGGCCGGCGTGCAGCCGGGCAGCAATGCCTATGTCATGGTTGCCGCCGTCGATGTCGGCATCCTCAACCTGACCAACTACAAGGCGCCGGATCCGGAGAACTGGTTCTTCGGCCAGCGCATGCTGGGTATGGAAATCCGCGACATCTACGGTCGCCTGATCGACGGCTCGCTTGGCAACACCGGCAAGCTCAGGACCGGCGGCGACGGCGCCAACATGCAGGCCCAGGGCAGCCCGCCGACAGAAAAGCTGGTCGCCTTCTTCTCCGGTCCCGTCGAGCTTGACGCCGACGGCAAGGCACGGATCGACTTCGACATTCCGCAGTTCAACGGCACCGTGCGCGTCATGGCTGTCGCCTGGACCAAGGATGCGGTCGGCCATGCCCAGTCCGACGTCATCGTGCGCGATCCCGTCGTGATCACCGCCGGCCTGCCGCGCTTCCTGGCGCCTGGTGACGCCGCCGTCATGCGCCTCGATGTCGCTGACACCGATGGCCCCGTCGGCGACTATGCGCTGTCGATCGAAACGACGGGCGACCTGTCGACGGGCGACAAGCCGCTGCCCCAGAAGCTGACGCTCGCCCAGGGCAAGCGGCAGACGCTGACCGTGCCGCTGATCGCACGGACGGCCGGCAATGCCTCGCTTACCATCAAGCTCGCCCATGCCGATGGCACTACGGTCGAGCAGACGCTCTATGTGCCGGTGCGTCCGGCGCAATTGCCGGTCACCACCCGCCTGGTGGTCGACCTCAAGGGCAATGGCGGCGCGCTGCGGGTCGACAAGGAACTGCTGGCGGCAAGCCTGCTCGATGGCGCTTCCGTAAGCGTCGGCGTTACCCAAGCTGCCGCCTTCGACGTGCCGTCGCTGCTGATGACGCTCGACCGCTACCCCTATGGTTGCGCCGAGCAGACCACCAGCCGCGCCATGCCGCTTCTCTACGTCAATGAGCTGGCATCCGGCATCGGCATGGCCAGCGATCCCGATATCCACGGCCGCATCCAGGACGCCATCTACAAGGTTCTGAGCTACCAGGCCTCGGCCGGCAGCTTCGGCCTATGGGGTCCGGGCTCCGGCGATCTGTGGCTCGATGCATATGTCACCGACTTCCTGACCAGGGCGCGCGAGCAGAAATACGAGGTGCCTAGCCTGGCCATGAACCAGGCGTTGAGCAATTTGCAGAACTCGCTCGGCTACGACCAGAGCGTACAGGACCGCGGCAGCGAGATTGCCTATGCCCTCTACGTGCTGGCCCGCAACAAGAAGGCCTCGATCGGCGACCTGCGCTACTACGCGGACACCCAGCTCGAAGCTTTCTCGAGCCCGATGGCCGTTGCCCAACTGGCGGCGAGCCTGGCGCTCTATGGCGATACGCCGCGCGCCGAAGCGACGTTCAAGACCGCCCTGCAGCTCGCCAAGTCGACCACCGACTACGACTACTACCGCTCCGATTACGGCTCGCGGCTGCGTGACGGTGCGTCGATGCTGGCGCTGGCGGCGGAATCGAAGCCGGTGCCAACGATCGTGCCGGAACTGATCAAGCTGGTGACCAGGGAACGCGCCGAAGCCCGCTGGACCAGCACCCAGGACGAATCCTGGATGCTGCTGGCGGCCCGCGCGCTGAAGGAAGGCAATGATTCGATCACGCTGGCCGTCAATGGCGCGCCGCACTCCGGCGGCTATTCCAACCAGGTCGACGGCAGTGACCTGATAGACAGCCCGCTGACCATCGCCAACACCGGCAAAACTCCGCTGCAGGCCGTCGTCACCGCCGTGGCGTCGCCGATCCAGCCCTTGCCGGCCGGCGGCGACGGCTTCACCATCGCTCGCACCTACTACAAGCTCGATGGCACCGAAGCCAATGTCACCGAGGCGACACAGAACGAACGCTATGTCGTCGTGCTCAAGGTCAACGAGCAGAACAAATGGCCGTCGCGCCTGCTGATCACCGACCTGTTGCCAGCCGGCTTCGAGATCGACAACCCCGGCCTGGTCTCCAGCGCCCAGTTGACGAACTTCTCGTGGCTGGCGCAGACCGATGCGGCCCATCTCGAATTCCGCGACGACCGTTTCGTCGCGGCGTTCAACCCGGCCGACGGCGACCACGACCACAATTTGACCCTCGCCTATGTCGTGCGCGCGGTGACGCCTGGCACCTATGCGCATCCGGCGGCAACGGTGGAAGACATGTACCGGCCGCAATATTCGGCCCGCACCGCCACCGGCATGATGGAGATCAAGGCGCCGTAAGGCGCCTTGGTGACGATCATGATTAGGACGATGGCGCTGCCCCTCATCCGCCTGCCGGCACCTTCTCCTCGTATAGAGACGGGGAGAAGGGTGCTGTCGCGATCGTCGGCACCCGTTCTGAAACGTGGCAAGTCGGCGAAAGCCTCAATGCAGGCCCCTTTCTCCCCGTCTCTATACGGGGAGAAATGCCCGGCAGGGCAATGAGGGCAGCGCCATGCTTTCAAGAAAACACCTCCGTCGCGCCGCCATTGCCGCAGCTTCCTGCACTGGCATTCTCGCTCTCTCTGCCGCTACTCTCTGGGAATTCGACCGCGCCTTCCCGCCCCCGCTGCCGGCCGAACTCACGGTCTCCACCGAAGTCCAGGACCGCGACGGCCAGCTGCTGCGCGCCTTCGCCACGCCGGACGGTTACTGGCGGCTGGAAACCCGGCTCGACCAGGTCGACATGCAATTCGTCGACATGCTGGTCACCTACGAGGACAAGCGTTTCTGGGATCATGAAGGCGTCGACGTGCTGGCGCTGGCCCGTGCTGCCGGCCAGTTCGCCACCAGCGGCCGCATCGTCTCCGGCGGCTCGACCCTGTCGATGCAGCTTGCCCGGCTGATCGAGCCGCGCGAAAGCCGCAGCCTCGGCTCCAAGATCAAGCAGATGCTGCGCGCCATCCAAATCGAGCGGCGGCTGTCCAAGCGCGAGATCCTCGAGCGCTACCTGACGCTGGCCCCTTATGGCGGCAATCTGGAAGGCGTCCGCGCAGCGTCCCTCGCCTATTTCGGCAAGGAGCCGAAGCGGCTCACAGTCTCCGAGGCCGCCCTGCTCGTCGCTTTGCCGCAGCTGCCGGAAAAGCGCCGGCCCGACCGCAACCTGAAAATCGCCCACGCCGCCCGCGACCGGGTGCTGACCCGCATGGTGTCCTCCGGCCTGCTCGGCGAGCATGAGGCCGCACGCGCCGCCCTCGACGATGTGGCGGGCCTGCGCCGCACGCTGCCGACGCTCGCCGCGCACGCCGCCTATGCGATGCTGCCCAAGGCCGTCCCCGGCCAGCCCTTGCAGCTGACGATCCGCAAGAGCGTCCAGGAAGGGCTGGAGCAGGTGGCGAGGGATGCGGCCGCCAAGCTCGGGCCTCGCCTATCGGTCGCCATGGTGCTGGCCGACTCCCGCACCGGCGACATTCTCGGCGAAGTCGGCTCGGCCAATTTCTTCGACGCCAGCCGCTCCGGCTGGATCGACATGACCAAGATCGTCCGCTCGCCCGGCTCGACGCTGAAGCCGTTCATCTACGGTCTTGCCTTCGAACAGGGGCTGGTGGCGCAGGAAACGCTGATCGATGACAGCCCTGTCGATTTCTCCGGCTACCGGCCGAAGAATTTCGACATGGGCTATCAGGGCGACGTCAGCATCCGGCAAGCGCTGCAACTGTCGCTCAACGTGCCGGCGATCCGCGTGCTCGACGCGGTCGGACCAACGCGCCTGATGGCGCGCTTCCGCCAGGCTGGCGTCGTCCCCGTGCTGCCGGTCAACGAGGCGCCGGGCCTGGCCATCGGCCTCGGTGGCGTCGGGATAACACTACGCGACCTCGTCCAGCTCTACATAGGGCTCGCGAATGGCGGCAAGACGCACACGCTGCATGACGGCACCGAGCCTGCCAATGCCGAGCGCACCACCGCCACCATTCTCGACGGTCAGGCCAACTGGCAGATCATCGACATTCTGTCGGGCGTCAAGCCGCCCGAGGGGGCCTCGCAGCGCGGCATCGCCTACAAGACCGGCACCTCCTACGGCTATCGCGACGCCTGGTCGGTCGGCTTCGACGGCCGCTATGTGCTGGGTGTCTGGGTCGGCCGCCCCGACGCCGGAGCGGTGCCGGGCCTGTCCGGCTATGTCTCGGCCGCTCCCATCCTCTTCGAGGGTTTTGTCCGCTCGGGCCTGGCCATCGTGCCGTTGCCGGGCAAGCCGCCAGGCGTGTTCAGCCCCAGGCGCGAGGATCTGCCGGTGACGCTCGCTCGCTTCGGCGCCGGGGCGGACGGCCTCGTGCAGGCAACAGTGACCGAACCCGCGCCGACCATCATCTTCCCGCCCGACGGCGCCCGCGTCGATCTCGGCACCAGCTCTGCCGACGCCTCGCCGCTGGTGCTGAAGCTGCAAGGCGGCCGCGCGCCGTTCCGCTGGCTGGCCAACGGCAAACCGCTCGCCGGCATCGATCGTCGCCGCACCGCGACCTGGCAACCCGATGGCGCCGGCTATTCGACGCTGACCGTGATCGACGCCGCGGGACGCGCGGCAAGCGTCAAGGTGTTTGTCGAATAGACCGAGCCAAGCGATTCATCGAATTGGCTTTCTACATCGTCAGCGATAGCCAGGATACTTGCTCCATGCCTGTTCCGAGGCACAATCCTCGATCGTTGGTAGCCTCAGCGCTGGCAGCAATGATTCTTGTCGTGGCAGTCACCCTTCCCGCTTTGGCCGACGCCCTGCCCGCCGGCTTCGTCCGGCTCGCCGATATCGACCCCTCGATCCGCCAGGACATCCGATACGCCGGATCGGACAATTTTCTGCATCGCAAGGTGATCGGCTATGACGCGCCGGCCTGCATCCTCACCGAGCAGGCGGCAGAGGCACTCAGCCGTGTCCAGAAGGCGATCGCCGTCAAAAGCCTGACGCTGGTCGTGTTCGACTGCTACCGCCCTGCCCGCGCCGTCGCCGACATGGGCGAATGGACGAGACAAGGCGGGCCGCCCGATCCGCAATGGCATCCGAAGGTCCAGCGAGGCGATCTGATCGCCAAGGGCTATGTCGGAGATCAATCGACCCATTCGCGTGGTTCAACCGTCGACGTCGCCATCGCCCGGACGGATCGCAGGTCCAGCCCGAACCCAGCCTGTGGCGCATTCAATGCCGACACGCTCGATTTCGGCACCGGTTTCGACTGCTTTGACCCGACGAGCGAAACTGCCCACCGCGGCCTCGCCGGTGAAGCAGTGTCAAACCGCAAGATGCTTGTCGACGCCATGCGCACCGGCGGTTTCAAGAACTATGCACGCGAATGGTGGCACTTCACGCTGGCGAACGAACCGTTCGCCAAGGAGCGTTTCGATTTTCCCATCACCGCCGATTGAGGCGCCGGACTAAATTCCACACGGCCTTGCCTCGGCACTGCTCATCTCTAAATAGGTTGGATGGCCGGCAGGATTTCTCCCGGAGACACAGGAGGAAAATATTTCTCCATGCCGCGAAGGATCGTCGAATATTTTCTCCAGAGGGGCAAAAAAGGCAACATTCAATGCATCTAATTTCTACCAATTCGGTAGATTTGCCGTGGGTTCAACGGAGGCAGAAATGACCAAACCTCATTTCAGGAAACTGCTCGGCGCACTGGTCGCCACATCTGTCCAGTTCGGCACGCTCGGTTTCGCGTTTGCCGACACCACCATTCTCAACGTGTCCTACGATCCGACACGCGAACTCTACAGGGCCTATGACGAAGCCTTCGTCGCCCATTGGAAAGCCGAGACCGGCGAGACGGTCACCGTCCAGCAGTCGCATGGCGGATCGGGCGCCCAGGCCCGCGCCGTGATCGACGGCCTCGACGCCGACGTGGTGACACTGGCGCTCGAAGGCGACATCAACGCCATCGTCTCGAAATCGAAGAAGATCAACCCTGACTGGCGCACCGAATTCGAAAACAATTCAGCACCTTACACCTCGACCATCATCTTCCTTGTCCGCAAGGGCAATCCCAAGGGCATCCACGACTGGAGCGACCTCGTCAGGGACGGCGTCCAAGTGATCACGCCCAATCCCAAGACCTCCGGCGGCGCACGCTGGAACTATCTCGCCGCCTGGGCCTACGCCAACGCCCATGATGGCGGTGACGAGGCCAAGAACAAGGAATTCGTCGGCAAGCTTTACGCCAATGCCCCGGTGCTCGACACCGGCGCGCGCGGCTCGACCGTGACCTTCGCGCAAAAGGGCATCGGCGATGTGCTGATCGGCTGGGAAAACGATGCCTATCTGGCACTCGACGAATTCGGCGCCGACAATTTCGACATAGTCTATCCGCCGACATCGATCCTGGCCGAGCCGCCGGTGGCGATTGTCGACGCCAATGTCGACGCCAAGGGCACGCGCAAGGTCGCCGAAGCCTATCTGGGCTGGCTCTATTCCAAGGAAGCGCAGACGATCATCGCCAAGAACCACTATCGTCCGGCCAAGCCCGAACTTGTGGCGCCGGCGGATCTGCCCAAGACACCTGATATCAAGCTGATCTCCATCGACGATCCGCTTTTTGGCGGCTGGAAGAAGGCGCAGCCTTATCATTTCGGCGATGGTGGTATATTCGACCAGATCTACAAGCCGGCCCAGTGAGCTAAATCTAGATCAGGACGCTATGACCACAGCACCCGCGCAGGCGGGGTGGCGGTTCAGACAGCCGAGTGTCATTCCGGGTTTCGGATTGACGCTCGGCTTCTCGCTTGCCTACCTCACCCTCATCATCCTCATCCCGCTGTCCGGGCTGATCTGGCGCTCGGCCGCCCTTGGCTGGCCCGAGTTCTGGGCAATCGCAACCGACCGTCGCACCGTCAACGCGCTGGAAATCAGCTTCGGCACCGCCTTCATCGCGGCTGCCGTCAACGTCGTCTTCGGCACGCTCGTCGCCTGGGTGCTGGTGCGCTACCGCTTTCCCGGCCGCCGCATCGTCGATGCCATGGTCGACCTTCCCTTCGCCTTGCCGACGGCAGTAGCCGGCATCGCGCTGACCACGCTCTACGCGCCGAACGGCTGGATCGGCAAATTGCTGATGCCGCTTGGCATCAAGGTCGCCTACACGCCACTTGGCATCGTCATTGCGCTGGTCTTCATCGGCCTGCCCTTCGTCGTGCGCACGGTGCAGCCGATCATGGAGGAGATTGACAAGGAGGTGGAGGAAGCCGCCGCCACGCTTGGCGCCAGCCGCTTCCAGATCATCACCCGCATCCTGTTTCCGGGCCTGGCGCCGGCCATCATCACCGGCTTTTCGCTGGCCTTCGCGCGCGGCGTTGGCGAATACGGCTCGGTCATCTTCATCGCCGGCAATTTGCCTTACAAATCCGAGATCGCGCCGCTTCTGATCGTCATCCGCCTGGAGGAATACAATTATCCGGCAGCGACCGCGATCGCGGCGGTCATGCTGTTTTTGTCGTTCTTGATGCTTTTGATCGTCAATCTCGCACAGTCATGGAGTCGCAAGCGCTATGGCTGATCCCGAGATCAAATCCTACCAACCCTATCATGAGAGCCGCTCGGCGGCGGTGACCGAGAGCCGGCCGGCGCAAGCCATCCTGATGGCTTTCGTCTTCGCTTTCCTTGGCATCTTTCTGCTCCTGCCGCTGATCGTCCTCTTCCACGAGGCGCTGGCAAAAGGCGTCAGTGCCTATACGCAGTCGCTGAGTGACGCCGACACGCGCTCGGCGATCCGGCTGACCCTGCTGGTGGCGGCGATTTCGGTGCCGCTCAACATCGTCTTCGGCATCTCCGCCGCCTGGGCGATTGCCAAGTTCGAGTTCAAGGGCAAGGCCTTCCTGACCACGCTGATCGACCTGCCTTTCTCGGTCTCGCCGGTCATATCGGGCCTTGTCTATGTGCTTTTGTTCGGCGCCCAGGGTCTGCTCGGCGGCTGGCTGAAAGCGCATGGCATCGTCATCCTGTTTGCCGTGCCGGGCATCGTGCTGGCCACCGTCTTTGTCACCTTTCCCTTCGTCGCCCGCGAGTTGATCCCGCTGATGCAGGAACAGGGCAATGGCGACGAGGAAGCAGCCCTTTCGCTTGGCGCGAATGGCTGGCAGACCTTCTGGTACGTGACCTTGCCCAATGTCAAATGGGGGCTGCTCTATGGCGTGCTTTTGTGCAATGCGCGGGCCATGGGCGAGTTCGGCGCGGTGTCGGTGGTGTCGGGCCACATACGCGGCCTGACCAACACAATGCCGCTGCATGTCGAAATCCTCTATAACGAGTACAACGCCGTCGGCGCCTTCGCCGTCGCTTCATTGCTTGCGGGCCTGGCGCTCGTGACGCTGGTCTTGAAAACAATTCTCGAGATGCGCTACGGCGCCGAGATCGCCGCCACGCGCGGACACTAGAGGGTTCAGTAGATGGAAGTCCGCGTTGCCAACGTGCGCAAGGAATTTGACCGGTTTCCGGCGCTTCACGACGTATCGCTCGACATCAAGTCGGGCGAGCTGATCGCGTTGCTGGGTCCGTCCGGGTCCGGCAAGACGACGCTGCTCAGGCTGATCGCAGGGCTGGAGCGGCCGACGCGGGGAAATATCTTCTTCGGCGACGAGGACGCCTCGCAAAAGTCGATCCAGGACCGCAATGTCGGCTTCGTCTTCCAGCACTATGCGCTGTTCCGGCACATGACGGTGGCCGACAATATCGGCTTCGGCCTGAAGGTCCGGCACGGGCCGTCGCGCCCGCCGGCGCGGGAGATCCGCCGTCGTGCCTCCGAGCTTCTCGATCTCGTCCAGCTTTCGGGCCTGGAAAAGCGCTATCCGGCACAGCTCTCCGGCGGCCAGCGCCAGCGCGTGGCACTGGCCCGCGCCATGGCCATCGAACCCAAGGTGCTGCTGCTCGACGAGCCGTTCGGCGCCCTCGATGCGCAGGTGCGCCGGGAGTTGCGTCGCTGGCTGCGCGAAATCCACGACGCCACCGGCCACACAACCGTCTTCGTCACCCACGACCAGGAAGAGGCGCTGGAGCTTGCCGACCGCGTCGTGGTGATGAGCCAGGGCCGCATAGAGCAGGTCGGCACCGCCGACGACATCTACGACACGCCGAACTCGCCCTTCGTCTACGGCTTCATCGGTGAATCGAGCTCGCTTCCCGTCAAGGTCGAAAATGGCGAGATCTGGCTCGCCGATCGCCCGATCGGGCTTGCCGCGCCCAACGAACCCTCGGGCGATGCGACGCTTTACTTCCGCCCGCACGATGTCGAATTGCTGGACGGCTGCAGCGGCTGCATCGCCGGCACGGTCGCCGCCAGCCGTCGCGTCGCCGGCACGCGTCGCGTGGAACTCGAGATCGGTGGCGAGCGCCAGCGGGTCGAAATCGAACTGCCAGTCAATCACCCAGCGGCGCAGAAGAGCCGGGTGGCGTTCCGCCCCGGACGCTGGAAGCTGTTTCCGGCTGCTTGATCCGAGATCGGGCCCTAATGCATGTCGCCCAAAGTGCGCCGCGGTTTTGGCATAACGACATGTGCAAAACCACGGTTTAAAGCGCGATGCGCTTCAAGCCAGCCAGTTTTCGACCCTCAGGTTCCTGATCCGGGTGAACTCTCCCGTGTTGGCGGTCACTAGCGTGGTGCCCAATGCACAGGCATGAGCGGCAATAAAAAGATCGTTGTGGCCAATGGTCTGGCCCGCGGCTTCAAGCTCGGCACGAAGAGCGCCGTATTCGACATCCACCGGCACATCGAGCGGCAGGATAGGAATCTCGGCCAGCAATTCCTCGACCTTCTTGAGCAACTTGGCCGATCCCTTTTTGGCGCAGCCATATCGCAATTCCGAGGCGACCACGATGCTGGTGCACACGGCGGCGTCTCCCTCGCGCACCATTGCACTCGCGGCCTTGCCAGCCGGGTTTCGGATCATGTCGCCGATAATGTTCGTATCCAGCATGAACCGCATCTAGAAAACGTCCTCCGATTTGACCGGCGTGTCGTCGATCTCGGGGAAGTCGTCCTCAGGAGCGAGCGGCGGCTCTTTCGCCCAATGGGCGAGCAACGCGGTGAGGCCGGCTTTGCGGACCGGCTCGATGACCAAGCGATCGCCTTCACGGCTGATCAAGACCTTTTCGCCGGGAAGCTCGAACTCGACAGGAATGCGCACCGCCTGGCTGCGGTTGTTGCGAAACAGCTTCGCTTCTTTCGGCGGTGTCGTTGAATGGCGGTTCCGGGGCATGATCGCAAACTCATTGTATATGCCATTTGTATATGTCAAAACATGCTACGACGCAAGCATCGGAAAAACCAAGGCATAAGGGGACTCGACGTGGAACGAGATTCCAAGAATCGTCCATTTCGATGATACATTTTCTCACCGAAAGGTCACGCGGCTACAAGACGTGCCTCGTCGCGCGCCCTGCGCCGCAGCTATGGTTCGACCATAAACTCATTGCATCCGGAGCTGTTTTCATGAAGCGATTTTTCCTGGGCGTCGCTACCGTCGCCGGCCTGCTCCTGGCATCCTCCCAAACTTGGTCGGCCGACAAATTGCTCAACGCGTCCTATGATGTCGGTCGCGAACTGTTCGTGCAGGTCAACAAGGCCTTCATCGCGAGGCATCCGGGCGTCACGGTCGACCAGTCGCATGCCGGCACTTCGGCGCAGGCGCGCGCCATCGCCGAAGGCCTTGGCGCCGATGTCGTCACCTTCAACCAGGTCACCGACGTCGACTTCCTGGTCAAGAAGGGCCTCGTCTCGGGTGACTGGCAGAAGGATTTTCCCGACGACGCCTCCCCCTTCTATTCGCTGCCGTCCTTCCTGGTGCGCGCCGGCAACCCCAAGCACATCAAGGACTGGAACGATCTCGTGCGCGACGACGTGCAGGTGATCTTCCCCAACCCTAAGACATCAGGCAATGCGCGCTACACCTATCTGGCGGCCACCGCCTACGCCAAGGAAGCCTTCAAGGGCGACGACGCCAAGGTGAAGGAGTTCATCACCAAGCTGTTCAACAACGTGCCGATCTTCGACACCGGCGGCCGCGCCGCGACCACCACCTTCGTGCAGCGCGAGATCGGTGACGTGCTGATCACCTTCGAATCGGAGACGCGCGGCATCCGCAAGGAGTATGGCGACGACAAGTTCGAGCAGGTCACGCCCTCGGTCAGCCTGCTGGCCGAATTCCCGGTCGCGATCGTCGACAAGGTCGCCGACGAGCATGGCACGCGGGATCTGGCCAAGACCTATCTCGACTTCCTCTACACGCCGGAGGGCCAGGACATCCTCGCCCAGAACGGCACCCGGGTCCGCGATGCAGCAGTGGAAGCCAAATACAAAGCCCAGTTTCCCGATGTCCGCCTGCTGACGGTCGAAGATGTCTTTGGCGGCTGGGACAAGGTGCAGAAGGAGCATTTCGCCGCCGGCGGCCTGCTCGACCAGACCTACGGCAGCCGCTGACGGCAGCAACATCCAGAGCAGACGAAAAAGCCGGCGCTTTTTGCCGGCTTTTTTCGTTTTGTGCGCGGGCAACCCGGTTTTCAGCGGAATATCGGCAGCATCCGTGCAAAACGTTACAAAGAATCAACGCGTTTGTGCCTAACGTGCCATTCGGTGGCCTGTTTTCGCGAAATATCATCGCGCGGCGAAAACGTCATTATTTGCACACAAACAGTCGCCAGATGCGAATGGTTGGGGCTTCAATGGGTTGATCTGGGCATGCTGACAAAAAAAGGCAAATACGGCCTCAAGGCCCTCGTGCATCTGTCCGGCCTGCCGGTCGGCCAGTTGGCCTTCGTCAACGACATCGCGGTGGCCAACAACATCCCGAAGAAATTCCTCGATGCCATCCTGGGCGAGTTGCGCAATGCCGGCTTCGTCCAGAGCCGCAAGGGTAAGGAAGGCGGCTATCGCCTCGCCCGGCCGGCCTCCGAAATCAAGATCGGCCATGTCGTGCGCGTGCTTGACGGGCCGCTGGCGCCGATCCCCTGCGCCAGCCGCACGCAGTATCAGCGCTGTGACGACTGCGACGAGGCGACCTGCCAGGTCCGGCACATGATGCTCGAGGTGCGGCAGGCGATCGCCGAAGTGCTGGACAATCGCAGCCTCGCCGCCATGCGCGATGCCGACAATGACGATTTCCCGGTCGAACTGACGTCGCAGATCTAAACCACCGGCTGCCGCTCGCTATCGCAAGCTTGCGCGGCCCATGCCGACGCAGTAAAGCGGGGTTCGAAGAACGGGCTGGACCGATGAGGCTGTGGTGGTTCGCGAAATCCCGCAGGGCCGCCCATAAGCTGCCATCGGCCGCAAGCTTTCGCACCGAAATCATCGCCGACATCTTCGTTCCGGAACGAGCCGAGGATGTGCGCTTCTTCAGCCGCAAGCCAGTTCACCCCGGCAGGCTTCGCCGCTTTTCGAACAGGGACCTTCGCGAAAGCCTGCTGTCCGTCTTCTATCTCATGGTGGCAGCGGCACTGCCGGTGCGCTGGTGGGCACCGATCTGCGGCCGCGTGTCGAGGTTTCGCCTGAAGCGCCATATGCGCAAGGAATTTCCCGCTTACGCTGCCGCCACGCGCGCTGTGCTTGGCGAAGACATCGATGCGCGCCAGCTATTCGAGGGGTTGCTGGCGGCCCGCCATCGCCGCCGCCTGCAGCTCGCCGCGCATCTGGTGGCTGGCCGCTGGTCGCCGACGATCCGGCTGGAGGGGTTGGACGGGCTGCAGTCGGCTTTGCAGCGCGGCCACGGCGCCATCCTCTGGTGCGATCAATTCATCGCCCAGACCATCATCGGCAAGCGTGCTTTGTACGAGGCCGGTATCGAGGCGCATCAGGTGAGCGTCAACACCCACGGTATTTCCGAAAGCGCCTTCGGCCTGCGTTTCCTCAACCCGCCGCTGGTCAATGTCGAGAACCGGTTCCTGAAAAGCCGGATCGCCTTTGATCGCGACGATGCCTATCAAGTCACCATCCGCATCCAGAAGATCCTGAAGCAGAATGGCGTGGTGACGATGACCAACACCGTCCATGCCGGCTCCACCTTCACGGAGGCCGCCATGGGTGAGACCGGCTGGACCCACCTCGCCTCGGCGCCGGCGAACTTCGCCGCCAGGGGCAGGACCGCCCTGTTTGCCATGTCGACCTTCGAAGTGGTTCCCTTCAGGCAATACCGGGCCGTGCTCAGCCCTGCGCTGGCGCCGGAGGCGTCCGTCCGAGCAGATGCTGAAATGGTCCCGTCGGCAGCGGCTGACCGAGGCTAGGGAAAGCACCGGTATCGGCACTGATGATGAAGGTTCATGACCGGCGTAGCCGGTGGACGCCGGCAGCGACGAGTTCGCTGACCGAGCGGGTCGCATCGAGCGTCAAGGCCTTCTCATCCGCTGTCGGCGGCTCGAGGATGGCGAACTGGCTGTCGACGAGGCTTGCCGGCATGAAATGGCCCTTGCGGCTGCCGACACGCCGCCTGGCCGTGGCAGGGTCGATCTCCAGATAGAGGAAGACGATCTCCGGGCAGAAGCCGCTCAAGCGCGCGCGATAGCCGCGCTTCAGCGCCGAGCAGGCGGCAACCACGCCTTCGCCCTGCCCCACCGATCCCGCGATGCGCTCGCCGATCGCGTCGAGCCAACCTTCACGCAGTTGATCGGTAAGCGGCTCGCCGCTAGCCATGCGTGCGACGTTTTCCGGCGGGTGCAGCCTGTCGCCCTCGATAAAGGTAACGCCCAGCGCGGCCGCCAGTGCAATACCGACGGCCGACTTGCCGCAGCCGGCGACGCCCATCACCACGATGGCCGGAGGCATCGAGCCGGGAGCGCCCGTTGGCGCCTGTGCTGCCTTTTCGTCCATTGTCAGCGGCTTGCCGGCGCGCGGCCGTAGAGCAGCAGCATGGCGACGATGACGACGCCGTAGATGATCTGCCGCCCCGCTTCCGGCATCTGCATGACCGACAGGATGGATTGCAGCAGGGTGATCAGGATGACACCGGCGACGGTGCCGAGATACGAGCCGCGGCCGCCCAGGATCGAGGTGCCGCCAAGCACGACAGCCGCGATCGACGGCAACAGATAGGCATCACCCATCGACTGCGCCGCCTTGGAGGCATAGCCGGCGAGCAGCACGCCGCCGAAAGCGGAGAGACCGCCCGACGCCGCGAAGGCGATCATAACCACGCGCCGTGTGTCGATGCCGGAAAGATAGGCGGCGCGCTCGCGGTTGCCGATGCCGTAGACGGTGCGGCCGAAGCTGGTGCGGGTCAGCACGAACACCATTGCAGCGCCGATCAGCGCCCAGATGATGACGGCGTTGGGGACGCCCGGAATGGCAAAACCGGTCGCCAGGTAGCGCATGGCGCCCGTCGCCGAATCCTGTGGCGAGAAGCCGCCGGTGTAGACGACCATCAGCCCTTGCGCGACGGCGTTAGTGGCCAGCGTGATGATCATCGAGGGGATGCGCAGATAGGCGACGCCGATTCCGTTGACGATACCGATCAGCACACCGCAGAGAATGCCAAACGGGATCGCCAGCACCACCCCGGCCGGACCATAGGCGGCCGCCGCGCAGGCCATCATCGCGCCCGCCGCCACGCACCACGGCACCGACAGGTCGATCTGGCCAAGCAGGACGACCAGCATCATGCCGGTGGCGATGACGCCGAGGAACGAGGCGACCTTGAGCTGCTGCAGCAGGTACTCCGGCGACAGGAAGCTGCGCGAATAAAGGCTGCCAAGACACAGCAACAGCGCAATGCAGGCAAAGGCGGTCAGCACCGCGGGATCAGCGCGGCGGATGAAGCTGGGCATGCGGCCGGCAATACCGCCAAGCGTCGTTTCGCTCACAGGAACCACTCCAGCCGGTTGCGGACCCGAAACAGGGCGAAGGCGCCGAGGCTGACGGCGACCAGCAGGATAACGCCCTGGAACAGCGGCTGCCAGAGCGGATCGAAATCGAACACAAACAACAGGTCGCCGATGGTGCGGAAGGCGAGCGCGCCGAAGATCGCGCCGATGGCACTGCCCTTGCCGCCGAACAGCGAGACGCCACCGAGCACAACGGCGGCGATCGAAAACAGCGTGTAGGCATTGCCGCTGGCATAGGCCGCGTCGCCCGTATAGGTGAAGAAGGTCAGGAACAGGCCGCCTATCGCGGCCAGCAGCCCGGCCAGCGTGTAGGCGGCAAACTTGCCGCGCCGGATCGGCACGCCGGACATGTAGGCCGCCGTCTCCGACGACCCTGCCGCATAAGCGGCGCGGCCTAGCACCGAGCGGCTGAACGGCACCCAGATCACCAGCACGATTGCCAACAGCGCGACGAGGCTTGCCGGCACCACGCCGAACACGCGGCCTGTCAGCGCATCGGCCAGATCCTCATTGACCGAACCGCCCGGGAATGGCCGCAGCAACAGGCCGATGCCGTAATAGACGGCCCCTGTGGCAATGGTGGCGACGATCGGCTGCAGCCGTCCATAGATGACGATGGCGCCGTTGATGGCGCCGCAGAGCAGACCAACCGCCAGCACCGCGATGACGCCGAGCGTCGTCTGCATCGGTGTGCCCACAACCAGCCAGGAGGCCAGACAGTTGGTGAGCAGGAAGATCATGCCGACGGAGAGATCAATGCCGGCGGTGATCACCACCAGTGTCTGCGCCATCGCGACGAAGGCGAGCAGAACGCCCTTGTTCGAGGCCGTCTGCACGACATTTGCGGTGAAGCCTGCCGGATGGTTGGACGTGTAGATGACGAACATGACAACGAAGATGCCGAGCGCCAGCAACGTTCCGCGTTGCTCGGCAAGCCAGTAGCGCCAATCCTTCATGCGTCCGCTCCCAGGCTCACGGGGCTGTCCTCGCCATGGATGTTGAGCGCGCTCGATATCAGCGCCCGCTCGGTGATCTCGGCGCCGACCAGCTCGCGCTTGACTGCCCCGTCATAGAGCACCAGCACTCGGTCGCAGCAGCCGATCAACTCGTCATAGTCGGTCGAATAGAACAGGATTGCCGCCCCGGCATCCGCCAGCTTGCGCATCAGCTGGTAGAGCTCCTGCTTGGTGCCGACGTCGATGCCACGTGTCGGATCGTTGAGCAGGATGATGCGCGGCTGGCGCATCATCCATTTGGCGATGACCACCTTCTGCTGATTGCCGCCCGAAAGTGCCGCGACCGGAATGTCGAGACCGGCCGTCTTGATCGCCAGAAGGCCGACCATATCGTCGATCAGCCGCTGCTCGGCGGCGCGGTCGATTATGCCGCCCTTGGACAGCCGGTCCAGCGCGGCGAAGGACAGGTTCTCGCGCACAGTCATCGGCAGCATCAGGCCTTCGGTCTTGCGGTCCTCCGGTATGAGCGCCATGCCGATGCCGTCCTTTCGGGCAGCAGAAGGACTGGCGATCGTCACCGGCTTGCCGTCGATCAGGATCTGGCCGCTGAGGCCCCGCAGCACGCCGAAGAAGGCGAGCAGCAATTCGCGCTGGCCTTGGCCGTCAAGGCCGCCAAGGCCGACCACCTCGCCTGCCCTGACGGTCAGCGAGATGTCGTGCAGCCGGTTAGTCCACGAGAGCTTGCGGGCTTCGAGCCTGGGGGCGGCGGTCGCAGGCACGGCCGCGGGCTTCGGCGGAAAGATGTGGCTGTACTCACGGCCGATCATCAGCTCGACCACTTCATTGTCGCTCTTCGAGCCGGCGGGATAGCTGGCGACGTTACGGCCATTGCGGAACACCGTGCACTGGTCGGCCAGCTCCGCGATCTCGTTCATGCGGTGCGAGATGTAGAGCAGCGACAACCCTTCCGAGCGCAGCCGCTTCAGCACCGAGAAGATCTTCGAGACGTCCGCCGCCGTCAGCGCCGACGTCGCCTCGTCGAGGATCAGGATGCGCGGCTTTCTGGCGAGCGCCTTGGCGATTTCGACCATCTGCCGCCGCGACAAGGGCAGGTCCTTGACCAGTGCCAGCGGATGAATGTCGGCGGCACCAGCACGCGCCAGCGCATCTTCCGCGATGCGGCGCTGCGCCTTGCGGTCGATCATGCCGAAGCGTTTGGGCGGATCGGAAATGACGATGTTATCGGCGACGCTGAGTTCGGGAACCAGCGACAGCTCCTGGAAGATGCAGACGATGCCTGCCTGGTTGGCAGCAGCCGGCGAGGCGAAGGTCACCTCGCGGCCATCCAGCGTCATTCGGCCTTCGTCGGCCGCGACGACGCCGGCCATAACCTTGATCAGCGTTGATTTGCCGGCACCGTTTTCGCCAAGGATGGCGTGGATGCTGCCTGATGTGACCGAAAGCTCGGCGTTTTCCAGCGCTCGCACGCCACCATAGCGCTTGGATATGCCTTCCATACGAAAGAGCGGAACAGCAATGTCCATCGGCCCTCCCGGGGCGCTTTGATCACCAAGATATCGAACTCCCGGCGCCATGAGCAATCTCACGGCGCCGGGTGTGCGGCCTACTGGTTTTCCTTGGTCTGCCCCATGATTTCCTGCGCGGTGAAATTGATGCCGCAGGTCGGGAAAGAATTGCCGACGAAGAAATTGTCGGATTGGTCGGGGAAGAAATCCTGACCAGCCTTGAAGTTCGGATCCTCGACGACGGCAAGCGGCAGCTTGATTGACTGGGGGACGACATTGCCTTCAAGCGCTGCGATCGCCGTCTTGATGGCAACAGCCACCTGCGCCGGCCCGGTACCGGCCGACGAACATTTCAACCCGTCGGCTGCATGGGCCGCGCAGAACTTGCGGAAGCCGTTTTCGGTCTCGCCACCGAACGGCACGAACGGATGCTTGGCATCGATCATCGCCTGCACGATGCCGGTGTCGCCGCCCTGTCCAGTGACGCCGTCAAAGGGGCCGTTGGTGGCGATTGCGTCGGCCGAAGCCTTTTGCGCAACGCCGTCATCCCACTTGCCGACGACCTCCGTGACGGCCCATTTCTTGCCGGAGGCGTCGAGAGCCTCATGGATGCCATTGTGGCGGTCGGTGTCGACGGATGTTCCGGCAACGCCGCGCACTTCGAGGATCTTGCCGCCATTCGGCACATGCGAGACCAGCCATTTGCCCCAAAGCTCGCCAAGACCTTTCTGGTCGACGTTGACGTTGATCGCGTCCTTGGTGTCGAGGATGTTGTCAAAGGCAACCAGCACGACGCCGGCTTCCTTGGCACGCTTGATCACCGGCCCGAAGGCGGTCGGGTTCTGCGCGTTGACGACGATCGCGTCATAGCCGGAATCTATGAAGTTGTTGATCGCCGAAATCTGCGCCGGCACGTCTTCGCCGGTCGAGACGACCTTGAATTCCTTCAGCTTCGCGGCGACGTCCTTCTGTGCCGCATAGGCTTTCGCGGTCTGCACCATCTGAATGCGCCACGTATTGGCAATATAGCCGTTGGCGAGCGCAATGCGGTATGGGCCCGCCTTTTTGGGGAACTTGAAGAACTGCGTATCCGCGGCCCAGGGTACGAAGCAATCCGGCTCCACTGCCGGGCCTTTGACGACTTCAGGGCCCGCGGCATTTGCCGACGAGCTCAACATGACGAATGCAGTGGCGGCAACGATGCCACCAACAAGTGACTTGATCATCGATATTCCTCCCAGTTGCAGTTCTGATTATGGTTTCGCTTTGCGAAGTTTTTGACGCGATGGGCCCGGCACCTCCTTGCCTTGGCATACGCGTTTAGTCGCCCGTGACGGCCGACCTAGTTCCTCCCCTGGTCGCCGCCAGCCGGGCGAAAACTATCATATTATCCATAATAAACAAGTTTTAGTTGTCGCTTATGTATAATAAACAGGCGCGACCCCGCTGCTCGTCCACCTGTTCAGAAGGAATGGTAGCGCTACCAAATTGGCGTGTAAACCGGCATTCGCACAGTCGCCTCTGTGTATTCAACGGGCGGTGCTCTCGCGGCGCTTGAGCTCGAAACCGAGATCGACGATCCGTTGCTCCGGCCTGTTGCCGGCGATCGCCGCCAGCGCCATGGCGACCGCGCGTCGGCCGATCTCATAGCGGTGGGTGCGGATGCTGGTGATCGACGGGAACGCCACCTGCATCATGTCGAGGTCGTTGAAACCGACGATGCCGATCGTCTTCGGCACCGCGATCGAGGCGCGATGACACTCGAACAACACGCCGAGCGCGATGTCGTCATTGTTGCAGAAGACGCCGTCGAGCGTCGGCACCTTGGCCAGTGCGTCGCGGAACATTTCGCGACCGAGCGACACGCTGGACGGCACCGGCGTGGTGGTGACAAGGCGCGGGTCGAACAGGCCGGCGGCCTCCATCGCCGCGCGGTAGCCTGCCAGGCGCCGCTGCGAGCGCGGGTCCATGCGCGCGCCGATGAAGCCGATGCGGCGGTAGCCTGCTTCGATCAGATGTTCGGTTGCCGTCCTGCCGCCGTCGAGATGCGAGAAGCCGACCATCATGTCGACTGGATCGGGACCGGTCTCCATGACCTGCACCACAGGGCAGCCGGCGCTTTCCAGCAGCTTTCGCGAGACCGGTGTCTGGTCGATGCCGGCGACGATCAGCGCTGCCGGCCGCTGCGAGCCGAACACCTGCAGCAGCCGCTCTTCCTCGAGGCCGGAATAATGGGTGTTGCCGAGTTGGATGCGGAACGGGCCGTCCGACAAGCTGTCATAGATGCCGCGCACCACCTCCGCGAAGACGTTGTTGGTGAGCGACGGCACCAGAACGCCGAACACCTCGGCGCGCGCCGAAGCCAGCGCCCGCGCATTCGGGTCCGGCACATAGCCGAGTTCGTCGACGGCGGCCTGGATCTGGCGACGCAGCTCTTCGGAGACACGCTCCGGCTCGCGCAAGGCGCGCGACACTGTGATGGCGCCGACACCGGCCTTGCGCGCGACATCTGATATGGTCGGGCGGCCGCCGCCACGACGTGAGCGTGGCTTGATCACGGACGCGCTCGCTCGGGAATGCACCTGGCAGGGCACAGTCGCGATACGATCGTTTTTGCTGTCGCCATCCCACCGGCCCGCTTTGCCGCACCCACTCGCCTTCTGGCGTCGCGCGGCCTGTTGTCCTTGTCAAGCAACGGCAACAATCCTGCTCGCCTTCAAGCCATCACGGCGGTGCTGCGCCGTGCCTTCCAGAATAACAGTCCGATCGCCAGTATGTTCAGCAAATTCCAGGCGATGCCATTCAGGAACGCCGCGGCATAGGAACCGGTCAGGTCGTAGATCCAGCCCGACATCCAGCCACCGATCGCCATGCCGAAGATGGTCGCCATCATGACGATGCCGATACGCTGGCCGGCCTCTTTGGCGGGCATGTAATCGCGCACGATGATGGCGTAGCAAGGCACGATGCCGCCTTGCGACAGGCCGAACACCAGCGACACCACATAGAGCGAGGCAAGTCCGTCGAACGGGATGTAGAACAGCAGCGAAAGAGACTGCAGCACCGAACCGATCAGGAGCGTTTTCATGCCGCCGATGCGATCGGCAATAAAGCCCGACGCCAACCGGCTGACGACGCCGCCCGCCAGCATGATCGACAGCATGTCGGCGCCATGCGCCACGCCGTAGCCGAGGTCCATGCAATAGGCGACGATGTGCACCTGCGGCATCGACATCGCCACGCAGCAGCCGAGGCCGGCGACGACCAGCAGCACCTGCAAGGCCGCCGGCGACAGCGAGATCGGCTGCACCGGCCGGCTTCCCGGCGAGCCGGCAGCGGCCGCCGCCGGGGCATCGCGCCGCAGCATCAGCACCAGCGGCACCATGGTCACCAGGCAGAAGATGCCGATGGCCGCATAGGTGAAGCGCCAGCCTTCTGCCTTCATCAGCGTCGGCATGATGGTCGGCCAGATCGCTCCGGCAAGGTAATTGCCGGCGGCGGCCGCGGTCACCGCGACACCGCGCCGGCGGTTGAACCAGTGCGAGATGTCGGCGATCAGCGGCCCGAAGATCACCGATGTACCGACACCGATCAGCAACCCTTGGGCAAGGGTGAATTGCAGGATCGAGGTCGACAGCGCCGCGAGCAGAAGGCCGGCGGAGAGCGCAATCGAAGAGAGCAACGCCGGGATCCAGTAGCCCATTCGGTCGATAGCGCGGCCGATCAGCACGTTGCCGGCGGCAAAGCCGACCATGGTCGCGGTGTAGGGCATGGACGCGGCGGCGCGGTCGACACCGAACTCGGCCTGCACGGCGGGCAGCACCACTACAACCGCCCACATGCCGACGGCGCCGATCGTCGCCAGCAGCATCGAGATGGCAAGCCGCATCCAGGCATAGGAGCTGTCGATGCCGGGGCTTGGCCGGCTCAAGTCGGTTCGGGTCAAGGCGTTTCCTGTCGGCGGTCTCGAAAGTGGGCTGCCGTTCTCGCCACTATCGGCGCATTCTCGGGCCGCAGCAGCGCCACAGCGGGCAAATCCGTGGCTCCAGACCTAAAGGCGAATGCAGGAACCGATGCCAATATGCGGAGTTTCCCAACAAGCAAACCGGCGAAGGAGTCCAGCCATGACCGCCACCAAGAAAAAATGGTCGGCCGAGGTGACCGAGCACAGCGACGCGTTGGATCTCGAGGACCACGTCTTCGAATCCGACGACGCCAAGAAGATCGCTGCCTCGCTCAAGCGATCTGCCGAACACAGCCACCGGCGCAAGGCCGAGCCGTTCCAGTCAGCCATGTCGATGCTCAACTTCTACATCAACCGCGCCGGCAAGAACCTGCCTGCAGCGCGCAGGCAAGTGCTCGAGGACGCCAAGGACGAGCTGCGCACCGCCTTCGGGCGTGAGAAAGACGATTAGCTGCGATCGATAAGTCTACCGGGCGCGGATGACGCCGTCTGTATTGGCGAGCAGTTTTCGCACCGCGTTGCGCGCCGCATCCGGGCGTTGCAGCCGAATGTTCTTCTCGATCGCCTCGTGCAGCTTCTGCGCATGATTGAGATCATCGATTTCCCGCGTCGTATAGGCAAAGAGATGATCGAAGGCGGATTCGATGAGCACGCCGAGCGGCACCAAAAGGTCGTTGCCCGAGGCGCGCAGGATAGCGAGGTGAAAACGGGTGTCGGCGCGGGTACGCTCCTGCAGGCTGGTTGCCGCGCCCATCTCCCGGCACGCCTGGCTGATCTCGGCCATCTGCTCGTCGGTGCGCCGCATGGCCGCAAAGGCGGTCGCTTCCGGCTCGATGATGTGGCGGAACTCCTGCACGGTCTTCAAAAACACTTCGCGATCCGGCGACGTCGCGTACCAGGCCAGCACGTCGCGGTCGAGCAGGTTCCATCGCTCCTTCGGCTCGACCCAGCTGCCGATCTTGGGACGTGAGGCCAAGAGGCTCTTGGCCATCAGCATCTTGATGGCTTCGCGCACCGCCGAGCGGCTCACGCTGAAGGTCTCCGACCATTTCGCTTCGTTGGGCAGGATGGTGCCGGGCGGATAATCGCCGCGCACGATCCTGAGGCCGATCTCGCTGGCCAGAGAGGCATGGACGCTCGACCCTGGAATGCGCGCCGCATCAGGTCGGCGAGCGCCGGCGGGACGCTCGGTGGAGGCCGCTTTCGACGGCGATTTTTCCTTGTTCGGCTTCGCGTCCCGCATAGGCTCCAGAAAGTCCGGATTGAGAGTGCTGTCAAGCGCGGCAAGCGGCTTGGGCCGCAAAGCCGGCCGCTGTGCACAGATCAGCCCGGATGCTCCCGCGGCTCAGGCCTGCTTGACGTATTTGCGCCAGCTGTGCTCCGGGCGGAAACCGAGCACGTCACGCGCCTTGCGATTGGAGAGCAGCGTCTCGTATTCGCCGAGTTCGGCCTTGACCGGCACGCCGGGATAGAACCGCTTCAAGAGTTCGGCGGTCGGCAGGTCGGACGATGTGTCGTCATTGGCGGCATTGAACACCTGATAGCCGAGGCCATCCTTCTCGATGGCGCGCAACGTGATCTGGCCGAGGTCGCGCGCATCGACATAGCTCCAGGCGATGCGCTTGCGGAAACCAGGATCGGCGAACCATTTCGGAAACAGCGAATATTCATGCGGCTCGATGACGTTGCCGATGCGCAGGGCATAGATGTCGGTGCCGTTGCGCTGCGCAAAGGCGCGAGCTGTCTTCTCGTTGACGACCTTGGACAGGGCATAGCTGTCCATCGGATCGACATCGTACTCCTCGTCGAGCGGGAAATATTGGGGATCGCGCGGCTCGTTGGCGAACACCAGCCCATAGGTCGTCTCGCTGGAGGCGATGATAACTTTGCGGATGCCGAACTTCACCGCCGCCTCGATGACATTGTAGGTGCCGAGCGCATTGATGCGGAATACCTCGTTGTCGGTGGTGATCATGATGCGCGGAATGGCGGCGAAATGGACCACGGCATCGACCGGCTGGGGGCGCAGCGATGGGTCGAATTCATGCAGGCCCATGTAGCTCGACAGCGCGTTGAACACCTGTCCGCTGTCGGTAATGTCGGTGATCAGCGTGCGCACTTTGGGGTTGTCGAGCGGCTTGGTGTCGATGTTGAGCACCTGACAGCCCTGCTCCACCAGATACTGCACGACGTGGCGTCCGGCCTTGCCGCTGCCGCCGGTGAACATGATCCGCTTCGCCATTTTGCTCTCCACATCCTCTGGAATTTATGTGTATTGTCAGACAATATCGCGATCCGCAACCACCCCCGCCTGCAAAACGGCAGCGCCGATCATCAATCATTGCAACAGGACTTGAAGACATGAATACGACCGCCGCGAGCGAAAAGATCGGCTTCATCGGCCTTGGCCTGATGGGACACGGGATCGCCAAGAACATCGTCGACAAGGGTTACGCCCTGACCTTTCTTGGCCGCAAGAACCGCAAGTCGGCGGAAGACCTGCTCGGTCGAGGTGCGAAGGAAGCATCGATCCCGAGCGATGTGGCGGCGGCATCGACAATCGTCTTCATCTGCGTCACCGGCTCACGCGAGGTCGAAGCCATCATTCGCGGTCCCGGCGGCCTCAAGGAGGGTTTGA
The DNA here is from genome assembly GCF_040317555.1 of Mesorhizobium sp. M1406. Classification (NCBI taxonomy): domain Bacteria; kingdom Pseudomonadati; phylum Pseudomonadota; class Alphaproteobacteria; order Hyphomicrobiales; family Phyllobacteriaceae; genus Mesorhizobium; species Mesorhizobium sp. M1406. Next base: position 251,829 of record NZ_JAMYKW010000003.1, read on the forward strand.
AGAAAGGCTCGGTCGTGATCGATTGCTCGACCTCCGATCCGGTCTCGACGGTGGCACTGGCAGCGGAACTGAAGGCGCTCGGCATCGATTTTGTCGACGCGCCACTGAGCCGCACGCCGAAGGAAGCCTGGGAAGGCACGCTCGACGCCATGGTCGGCGCGCCGGACGCCCTCTTTGCCAGGGTGAAACCGGTGATCGAAACCTGGGCCGGCCGCATCGTCCATATCGGCGACACCGGCGACGGCCACCGCATGAAGCTGCTCAACAATTTCATCTCGCTCGGCTACGCCGCTATCTATTCCGAGGCATTGGCGCTTGCACAGAAGGTCGGCATCTCGCCGCCGCGCTTCGACAGCGTCATCCGCAACGGCCGCATGGATTGCGGCTTCTACCAGACCTTCATGCGCTGGACGCTGGAGGGCGACCGCGACGCCCACAAATTCTCGATCGCCAACGCCTTCAAGGACTTGACCTATCTGGAATCGATGGCGGGTGCGGCCGGCATCGCCAACCCGCTCGGCAACGCGACCAAGAACTCCTTTGCCGGCGCCCACGCCGCCGGCCCGGCCGAGCAATTCGTACCGATGCTGGCGACACATATCGGCAAGGTCAACGGCGTCGACCTGATGCCGACCAGGGACGGCAAGAAGCAGACGATCTGAGCCAGACGGAGGCGCCGATCACCGCCTTGACCGCCCGATCCCATCGTCGGTGTTTTCAAGCAGTTTGTGCACGGCACTGCGCGCGGCTACCGGACGCCGCAGGCGGATGTTCTTCTCGATCGCCTCATGCAGTTTCTGTGCCTGCCGCTGATCGCCGACCTGCTGCGTCGTGAACGCGAAGAGATGGTCGAGCGCCGACTCGATCAGAACGCCGAGCGGCACCAAAAGATCGTTGCCGGAGGCGCGCAGGATAGCGAGATGAAAGCGCGTGTCGGCGCGGATACGGTCCTGCAGGTTCAGGGCCTCGTTCATATCGCGGCAGGCCTGGCTGATCTCCTCCATCTGCTGGTCGCTGCGCCGCAGGGCGGCAAAGGCCGACGCCTCGGGCTCGATGATGTGGCGGAACTCCTGTACGGTGCGCAGAAAAGCCTCGCGGTCAGGCGCGGTCGCGTACCAGGCCAGCACGTCGCGGTCGAGCAGGTTCCAGCGCTCCTTTGGCTCGACCCAGCTGCCGATCTTGGGGCGCGATGCCAACAGGCTTTTCGCCATCAGCATCTTGATGGCTTCGCGCACCGCCGAACGGCTGACGTTGAACATCTCGGCCCATTTGGCCTCATTGGGCAGGATAGTGCCGGGCGGATAGTCGCCGCGCACGATCCGCAAGCCAATCTCACCGGCCAGCGAGACATGCACGCTCGCTCCCGCGAAGTGCGCCGCACCAGTACGCATGACGGCCGGACGGCGGCTGGCTTGTGCCTTGGTCCGATCGGCTCGCTCTTTTGACTTCTCGTCCGGCATTCACGTTCCAATGCGTCGGCCGTCTGTCGTCCGGGCTGGCCCGAACCTGCACGGTGCGCCGATCTCGTTGCCGAAAAATCCAGACCATGGACGCGCCAAAGCCGGAGCCTGTCGCCCCGAGCATTGCGTCCCGTTCAGGAGTGACGGGACGCCCGTTGCCGGGCGTCCCGAAATCGACAACCTACTTTTGGATGCAGGTGTCGACAGTATCCTTGGTGCATTCGTCGAGGCCGGTGAACACCGGATCGGCGACGGGCTTGCCTTCGATGAGGTCGATCATCACCGACGGCGCCTTGTAGCCCATTTCGAACGGCCGCTGACCGACCAGCGCGGTCACGAGGCCGTCACGGGCGATCGCCACCTCGTCGCCGATCGTGTCGGCGGCACCGATGACGAAGTCGTTGCTGGCAATCCGGTCCTTGAGCGGTCCGAACAGGTCGCGATAGGGCTGCGGCGCGCCGAACAGCGGCCAGCCGCCCATGATACCGAAGGCGTCGAGCTTGGGGTTGGCGGCGAGGATGTCGGTCATCGCCTGTACGCCCTTGGCGCCGTCGTCATTGGTGAACACCGGGCAGCCTGCAACTTCGGTCCAGCCACCTTCACCGGCAAGTGCGGCGAGGCCGTCCTTGCCCGAAAGCGCGTCACGCATGCCCTGGGCACGGCGCAGGATGTTGTCGGCGGCCGGGTTGCCTTCAATGGTGCAGATCGTGCCGCCATTCGGCTTGCCCTTCTTGATGTACTCGCCGATCTTCTTGCCCATCAGATAGTTGTCGGTGCCGAGATAGGTCTTGCGAAGCCCTGCATCTTCCTTGCTGAGGTCCGCATCGACGGTCATGATCGGGATCGTCGGATTGGCGGTCTTGATCGTCTGCGCGATCAGTGGCGCGTTGGACGGCGAAATCGCCATCGCCACCGTGTCGGCCTTGCTCAGCATGTCCTGGACGATCTGCGCCTCGCCGGCTTCATCGGAAGTCGACGCCGGACCGGTGTAGAAGCACTCATATTCCGAGCTGGCGTTTTCCTTGTTCCACTTCTCGCAGCCCTGGTGAATGGCTTCGAAGAACGGATTGTCGAGACCTTTCACGACAATGACGAGCTGTTTCTTGGCCAAAGCCGGCCCGGCGCCAAGCGCCATGGCGGCGACGGCGGCGAGCAAAAGTGTTTTCCTCATGTCAGTCCTCCCTTGGAAACAGACGGACACGGCGTGTCCGCCACACAGATCGACCGGATGCGTGATGACAGAGGGTCGTTGTGCGAGCGCTCATGTCATACGCCAGGCCGATAAGTATTTTCATTTCGGTCAGCCAGATCGAAAACTGACTGGCAACGACCGACAATTCTCTGATGATCCCGCGCGGCAGGCCGGCATGGGATCGGCATATTGATTTAGTCCTCCGATGCTCAGCTAATCTCGGCTCGCGGCCAACGTCAATGCCATTTGTCCTACAAAACTGATTTTTCGAAAGATTCAACTCCGTCCCGCAACAGCCCCCGGCCGCATTTCCCCGACCATTGGCAATTCTTATTCGTCTGACAATTGACGCCTGCGCGGGCATTCGCGTAGATGCAGGTCAGCGCTGTTTCCGGGAGGAGCTGGAAAAGCGTGGCGAAAGCTGCGCCCGGTCCACCGGAAAAGCAGGCAAGGCACGGGGAGGTAAAGGCTGGTGGCGGTTCTCGAACTCACCAACATCTCAAGGCATTTCGGCGCCATCCAGGCGGTCAACGACGTTTCGCTGTCGATCGAGCCCGGACAGGTGGTCGGCCTGATGGGCGACAACGGCGCCGGCAAGTCGACGCTGGTCAAGATGATCGCGGGCAATTTCCGCCCGAGCCATGGCACCATGCGAATGGACGGCAAGGAGTTGATCCTGCACAAGCCGGCGGAAGCCCGCCAGCACGGCATCGAGATCGTCCACCAGGATCTGGCGCTGTGCAACAATCTGACCGCGGCGGCGAATGTCTATCTCGGCCGCGAATTGCGCCGCGGCCTGGGGCCGCTCCGGATCCTCGATTATGCGACGATGTATAAACGCGCAGGCCAGCTCTTCGCCGAATTGAAGTCCGAGACCCGGCCGCGCGACCTCGTCAAGCAGATGTCGGGTGGCCAGCGCCAAGCGGTGGCGATTGCCCGCACCATGCTGTCCCAGGCCAAGATCGTGCTGATGGACGAACCGACGGCGGCGATCTCGGTGCGCCAGGTCGCCGAGGTGCTGAACCTGATCCGTCATTTGCGCGACCAGGGCATATCAGTGGTGCTGATCAGTCACCGCATGCCCGATGTCTTCACCGTCGCCGACCGCGTCATCGTCATGCGGCGTGGCCGCAAGGTCGCCGACAAGGCGATTGCGTCGAGTTCGCCCGAGGAAGTCACCGGGCTGATCACCGGCGCCATCGAACAGGTTTGATTTCAAGCGTTTTCACCATGACAGCAAATGAAGGTCGATGATGGCACTGACAATTGACCAGCCGATCGAGCACAAGCAGCAATCCTTGCTGGCAAGGTTGTTGGCCAGCCAGACTTTCTGGGTGGTGATCTCCGTCATCCTTGCGTGCGTGTTCCTATCGTTTGCCACCGACGCCTTCGCCACGTCGAAAAACCTCTACAACATCACCCGCAACATCACCTTCGTCGCAATCATCGCGCTAGGCATGACCTTCGTCATCATCACCGGCGGCATCGACCTCTCGGTCGGCTCGGTGCTGTGCCTGTCATCGATGGTGCTGGCCGTCACCATGCATGCCGGCTACTCGATCGAGGTCGGCATTCTGGCCTCTATCGCAACCGCGCTCGCCATCGGCGCCTTCAACGGCGTCCTGATCGCCTATCTTGGCTTTCCACCGTTCGTGGTAACGCTCGGTGTGCTGTCGATCGCCCGCAGCCTGGCGATGGTCGCCTCCAACAACACCGTCGTCTTCCAGTTCGGGCCGGACCACACCAAACTGCTGGCATTGGGGGGCGGCGCCTGGGTGTTCGGGATCGCCAATCCGGTTCTTTACATGATCCTTCTGGCGCTGATCACCGGTTTCATCCTGCGCTGGACCAAATTCGGCCGGCACATCTTCGCCATTGGCGGTAATGAGCATGCGGCGACGCTGACCGGCGTGCCGGTACGTCGGATCAAGGTTGCCGTCTACATGATCTCGGCTCTGTCGGCAGGCATTGCCGGCATCATCCAGACCGGCTGGCTGGGCGCCGTCACCACCAATCTCGGCACGGGTATGGAGTTGCAGGTGATCGCCGCCACCGTCATCGGCGGCGCCAATCTGGCTGGTGGCGTCGGCACCGCCTTCGGTGCCATCGTCGGCGCGGCCCTGATCGAAGTGATCCGCAACAGTCTTGGCCTGCTCGGTATCAATGCCTTCTGGCAAGGCGTGTTCATCGGCGGCGCCATATTGCTGGCGGTGCTGTTCGACCGCATCCGCAATTTCCGCCGCAGCGATTAAGCCGGGACAGTCTGTGACAAACTCCCTGTTCAGCCTCGAGGGCCGGCTGGCGCTGATTACCGGGTCTGGCCAAGGCATAGGTTTCGCCTTGGCTCGCGGCCTGGCTGAACACGGGGCAAGCGTGGTGCTGAATGGCCGCGATGCCTCCAGGATCGACAGCGCCGTCGAAAAGCTGCGTGCCGGCGGCTTCAAGGCGCACGCCTCGATCTTCGATGTCACCGATTTTCAGGCAGTCAACACGGACATTGCCCGCATCGAGGCAGAGATCGGTGCCATCGATATCCTCGTCAACAACGCCGGCGTGCAGTTCCGCGCCCCGCTCGAGGATTTTCCCGAGGAGCAATGGGAGCGGCTGTTCAAGACCAATGTTTCCGGCGCCTTCCATGCCGGCAAGGCGGTCGCCCGCCACATGATCCCACGCGGCAAGGGCAAGGTCATCAACATCGGCTCCGTGCAGAGCGAACTGGCAAGGCCGAACATCGCGCCCTACACCGCCACCAAGGGCGCGATCCGCAACCTGACCCGGGGCATGTGCGCCGACTGGGCGAGATACGGCCTGCAGATCAATGCGATCGCGCCCGGCTATTTCCGTACCGAGATGAACCAGGCGCTGGTCGACAATCCGGAATTCTCCGCCTGGCTGGAAAAGCGCACGCCAGCCGGACGCTGGGGCAACGTCGACGAGCTGATCGGCGCCGCGGTGTTCCTCGCCTCCGACGCATCCTCCTTCGTCAACGGCCAAACGCTGTATGTCGACGGCGGCATGACGGCTTCGGTTTGAGGGCTGGCGTTCTTCCCCAAACCGCTATTCGTTCCGGTGCCTATCGCTCAGTCTGAAAATCCGCCCGCGTCGGCTGTCCGCCGCGCTCGTCACGGACTCCCACCTTGACGCAGGCCCAAACTGAGCCGCAATATTCGCGTTGCAGGCGAAGGGAGGCCAGTCGCCTGCGGGAGGAATACCCATGACGGAAGCGATCAGGCTCTACTGGGGCCGGTTCGGACATGTTTCTGTCCTGAATGTCGCAGGCGACTTCGTCACCCATGCCCATGTCGAGGCCCATCTCATCATCTGGCTGGAAGGTACGGCCGGCGAGATGACCATCGGCCGTGAGACAGTTCGGCTCGGCCCCTGCACCGCCGCCGGCATCAACTCCTTCCAGCCGCACAGCCATATCCTGTCGCGGAACGGCACGCCGGGCCTGTTCCTCGCCTTCTACATCGATCCGGACTGGGCGCGCCGCCGCCGCGACCTGCCCTCGTCCGCGCCGCTCTTTTCACAAGCCGCGATCACGCTGGAGCCTTGGCTGCACCAAGCCGCCGCCAATCTGCTCGACCATCTCATCGATAATGAGAGCATCGACGATATCGCCAACTACGAGATCGAGCGTTTCATTGATTCGGTGCTCGACGCCGCCGACGCCTCGGCGCCGCAGGAGGCGCGCGTCCGCATCAGCACCATGCAGGACTTCCGTGTCCGCAAGGCGATCCAGCTGATGAAAGCCAATGTCTGCGAACGCATCTGCTTCGACGAAGTGGCGCGCAGCGTCGGCCTGTCGCGGCCGCATTTCTTCGCTTTGTTCAAGGAACAGACCAATCTGACGCCCAATGTCTACTGGAACACGCTGCGCATGGAGGAAGCGGTGCGGCAGCTGCAATGGTCGCAGGAGCCGCTGATCTCGGTCGCCTGCAATCTCGGCTTCACCACGCAGGGCAATTTCTCGCGCTTCTTCCGCGACCATGTCGGCGTGCCGCCGACGGTCTACCGCGAAGCCGCGCGGGCGATCGCTTAAACCAGCGGCCCGCCACCCTTTTTCAGACTCCTTGATAGGCGTTCAAGACGCATTGATAAGCGCCCCCGGGATGGCCGCCCTACCCTTGCACCGGATCGCTTTGCAAGGGAACATTTGAATGGCCAAAGTCACCATCTCCAGCGTCATCGACGCGCCGGTCGAAAAGGTTTGGGCGCGCATACGCGATTTCAACGGACTGCCAAGCTGGCACCCGCGCATGGTCGAAAGCCATATCGAGGACGGCAAGGACGCTTCGACGATAGGCTGCGTTCGCAATTTTCAGCTCATCAGTGGCGCGCGCCTGCGCGAAAAGCTGCTCGACTTCTCCGACCGGGATTTCCTCGTCAGCTATTCGATCCTCGAGACGCCGCAGCCGCTCACCAATCACAAGGCGACGCTGCAATTGCGGCGCGTTACCGATGGCGACCGCACCTACGCCGAATGGACCGCAAGCTTCGACGCCGCGCCAGAAGAAGCCGACAAGCTTGCCGAGGGCATGGGCGCCAATGTTTTCCAGGGCGGCTTCAACGCCCTGAAGAGCCATTTCGCCGGCCAGAGCTGACAGGAGCCAAACAATGGCGCTAGCACTGCAGACCTTTGCAACGGTCAAGGACGCCAACGCGGCACTGAAAGCCGTCGGCACGCGCTATCTCGGCGGCGGCACGCTCGTGGTCCGCGCGGCCAACGAAGGCGATGTTTCGGTCTCCGGCTTTATAAGGTCGACCGAGCCGTCTTTGTCCGCCATCGTTATTGCCGATGGCAAGGTCCGCATCGGCGCTTCGGTGACCATGTCGGCGATCGCCCGCCATCCGGACCTCGGCACGCTCGCCAAGGCCGCCCGCGCCGTCGGCGGCCCAGCGGTCCGCAACATGGCGACCGTCGGCGGCAATCTGTTCGCCCCGGCTCCCTATGGCGATTTCGCGGTTGCCCTGCTGGCGCTCGACGCCATTGTCGGCACCGATGACGGCGAAACGCCGATCGAGATATTCCTGGCCAATCGGGAAGGCAGCCGCGCCATCGTCACGTCCGTGAGCTTCGCGCTTCCGAAGGCCGACAGTTTCCGCTTCCTGAAAGTGTCGCGGGTCAAGCCCAAGGGCGTCTCGGTGCTCAGCATCGCCAGCGTTCTCGCACTGGCGCCGGATGGCACCGTGTCTTTGGTGCGGATTGCACTGGGCTGCATGGCCGACCGGCCAATGCGTGCCAGCGCGGCGGAAAAAGCGCTGATCGGCAGGACGCTGACCGCTGACGGCATAGCGCCGGCTTTGGCCGCGGCCGGTGATGGCACCTCGCCGATCACCGATCCGATTGCCAGCGCCTGGTATCGCAACGAAGTGCTGCCGGTCCATCTCGGCCGGCTGCTGCTCGCATAATATTTCGTTCGGGGGCGCGCGTCTGTCCGATGGGTTAGGGCAGACGCGCTGGGAGGAAAACATGGCAAAGGTTCCGGTTCAGTTCACGCTCAACGGCGCGGAAACGGCCGAATTCGTCGACAGCGGCACGACGCTGCTGCACGCCTTGCGCGACAAGATCGGCGACACCTCCCCGAAAGGCGGTTGCCATCAAGGCACCTGTGGTGCCTGCTCGGTCATCATCGACGGCGAGCTCCGGCTCTCCTGCCTGACCTTGGCCGAGACCTGCAATGGCGCCGCCATCGCCACGACGGCGGGGCTTTCGGAAGCTGGCGTGCTGCACCCGCTGCAGCGCGCCTTCCTCGACGCCTTCGCCACGCAATGCGGCTTCTGCACGCCGGGCATGATCATGGCCGCCAAGGTGCTGCTCGACCACACGCCCAATCCCAGCCGCGACGAGGTGGTCGAGGCGCTGTCGGGCAACATCTGCCGCTGCACCGGCTACGAGCCGATCATCCAGGCGGTGCTGGCCGCCGCGCGGTCCAACTCTCAGAACGCGGCCTAGAGCCGGATGATTTCAGGTCGATTCGACCTGAAATCTGAATCCGCCTCTAGATCAAAGAGATAGAGCATGATGTCGTCCGAAAACCGCTTCACACTTTTCGGCATCATGCTCTGAGGGAACAAATCAATGGAACTGCGCAAGAGCTACTTCGCCGACGTCCGCAAGGACGATCTGCACGAGATCGGCCAGCCGAGGCCACGCTCGGATTCGCCCGGCCATGTCACCGGCAAGACCGCCTTTTTCGCCGACCGCAATTTCCCCGGCATGCTGCATCTGAAAATGGTGCGCAGCCCGCATCACCATGCCCGCATCCGCTCTATCGACACGTCGGAAGCCGAGAAGCATCCGGGCGTCGTCAGAGTGCTGACCGCCAAGGATGTGCCGCACAATGTCTACACCATCCTCATCCTGATCCAGATCGGGCCGGAGGACGAAACCGTGCTGGCCGATGGCAAGGTGCGCTGGAAGGGCGAGGCCGTGGTGGCGGTGCTGGCCGAGACCGAGCGCGCGGCGCAAGAGGCCGCCGCCAAGGTCAAGGTCGACTATGAGGTGCTGCCGGCCGTCTTCGACATGGAGGAAGCGCTGAAGCCCGGCGCGCCGCTGGTCAACGAATATCACGGCCAGAATTACTACCTCTATGACAGCGGCGAGTGCCGCAAGGTGCGCTTCGGCGATGTCGAGGCGGGCTTCGCCGGCGCCGATCACGTGCTGGAACAGAGCTACCAGTCGTCGCCGATCGAGCATGCGCCGACCGAGACCACCGGCTGCGTGGTGGCGCCCGAGGGCAATGACCGCTTCACCTGCTACACCAACACACAGGCGATGTTCTTCACCCTCGACAACACCTCGATCATCCTGCAGATGCCCGGCAGCAAATTGCATTTCGTCGGCGGCACCGTCGGCGGCGGCTTTGGCGGCAAGGTCGACGTCATCGTCGAGCCCATCGCCATCCTCGGCGCAAAATTAACCGGGCGACCGGTCTGTTTTATCTACAGCCGCGAGGAGGAGATGCAGATATCCTCGCCACGCGCGGCCGAAAAGGTCGTCATCAAGGACGGCGTCATGAAGGATGGCCGCATCGTCGCGCGCAAGGTCACCGGCTATACCGACGCCGGCGCCTATTCGCGCCACTCGCCCTATGGCGCGCAGAAGGGCGCGGGGCATTATCCCGGCCCCTACACCATCCCCAATGTCTGGATCGACACCTACTGCGTCTACACCAACCGCACGCCGTCCTCCGCCATGCGCGGCTTCGGCGTCACCATCGGCGACTTCGCGCTGGAGGTGCAGATGGATAAGCTTGCGCGGCTGATCGGCATGGATCCGCTCGAATTCCGCTTCATCAACGCCTATCGCGACGGCGACATGAAGGCCCACCGCCAGCCGACAGAAGGGGCAGCCCTGATCGAGTGCATGCAGGAAGCCTCGCGCGCCGCCAACTGGCCGGTGGCGGAAAAATTCATGGCGATGTCCTCCTATGTGAAGGGAGCTTGAGATGGCGATCAGGCGTGGACGCGGCGTCGCCGCCATCAACTATCCGACGGGCATGAACCTCGGCGGCGACCCCACGCAGGCGCTGGTGCATTCGACACCGACCGGCAATTTCATGGTGACGCTGTCCTCGGTCGATCTCGGCCAGGGCATGAAGCAGATCATGGCGCAGATCTGCGCCGAGACGATCGGCGTGCCGACCGACCGTGTCGTCGTCGACACCGCCGACACCGACACCGGCCCGCACTGCATGGGCACCTTCGCCTCACGCGGCACGCATCGCGCCGGCAACGCCGTGATCCAGGCAGCGAAAGAAGCCCGCCAGGTGATGCTGGAAGTGGCGGCGGAAGAGCTGGAGGTGAATGCCTCCGACCTCGAGACCGACGGCCAGGGCAACATCCTGGTCAAAGGCGCGCCGCAAAAGTCGATCTCGATCTTCGATGTCGCGCTGTCGGCGCATTTCAAGCGCGGCCGCTCGATCTCGGGTCGCGGCATGTTCCTCATTCCGCGCTCCTATCCGGAGAAAGAGACCGGCGCGATGAAACCATCGACTTGCTACGCGCATGCCTGCACCGTGGCCGAGGTCGAGGTCGACGACGAGACGGGCGAGGTGACGGTGCTGACGGTCAAGAACGTCTTCGAGATCGGCCGCGCGCTGAACCCGAAAATGGTCGAGCAGCAATTGGTCGGCGGCTCCTGGATGGGCATCAGCCACGCGCTGTACGAGACCACCGAGCCCTACTATCCCAACCGCGACCATGGCGGCACCGACTTCAACCAGTATCTGATGCCCGGCCCCGGCGACCTTGCCGAGACCGAGATCATCGTGCTGGAGCGACCCTCGGCCGACGGGCCATACGGTGCCAAGGGACCGGGCGAAATGTGCGCCAATCCGCAAATCCCGGCGGTCGCCAATGCCGTCTTCGATGCCGTCGGTGTGCGCATCGACACGTTGCCGATCACGCCGGAGCGGATCTTGCGCGCGCTGAAGGCGCAAGCGGCGAAATGACTGGGACAAGCGCCGAGACTGTCGCGACCTCGCCGGAGGCGGTGGCGCGGCATCTGGCCGCCTCGCGCTATCTGGCCGATGACAGTCTGGCCACCGCCATCTTCCTGGCGATCCGGCTGGGCAAGCCGCTGCTGCTCGAAGGCGCGCCGGGTGTCGGCAAGACGGAAGCGGCGAAAGCGATCGCCGCGCTGCTCGGCCGCGATCTGGTGCGGCTGCAATGCTATGAAGGCATCGACGCCGCGCACGCGCTCTACGAATGGAATTATCAGCGCCAACTGCTCGCCATCCGCCATGCCGGCGAGCACGAAATCGATATCTATGACGACCGCTTCCTGATCGCGCGGCCGCTGCTGCAGGTGCTGAAGGCGCCCGAGCAGCGTGTGCTGCTGGTCGACGAGATCGACCGCTCGGACCATGAATTCGAGGCGCTGCTTCTGGAATTCCTGTCCGATTTCCAGATCAGCATTCCCGAGCGCGGCACCATCCGCGCCACGGCGCAGCCGATCGTCATCCTGACCTCGAACCGCACCCGCGAGCTCGCCGAAGCGCTGCGCCGGCGCTGCGTCTATCACTGGATCGGCTATCCCGACGCCGAGCGCGAGGCCGCCATCATCATGCTGCGCGCCGGCAATGTGGCGCAAGCCACCGCGCGCGCGGTGGCGGCAGCCGTGCAGACCATCCGCACCCGGGCACTCGCCAAGCCGCCCGGCATCGCCGAGGCGGTCGAATGGGCCAATGCCGCCGCCATCCTGGAGAAGGGCGGCAGCCCTTGGCCGGAAGCCTTCCGCCGCGCCATCGGCGTGCTGATCAAGGACGAAGAGGACCTCTCCTACATCGCGCCGGAGCTTGGCCGCATCGTCGAGGAGGCGCTGGCGTGAGCCGAGACGTCAACAATCCCTTCTCCCCGTTCACGGGGAGAAGGTGCCCCGAAGGGGCGGATGAGGGACGGCGCGACGCTCGGATGTCAGCGCTGCCCCTCACCTGCCTGCCGGCATCCTCTCCCCGTGAACGGGGAGAGGAGAGCTTACCCCGCGCGGCCGCACCCTTACTTGGCTTCGGCCGGCTGCTGCGCCGCTACGGCTTTGCCATAGCACCCGAGCAGGTCTCCTGCTTCATGCAGGCGGTGACGCTGCTCGGGCCGCGCTCGATGGCCGACATCCGCGAGGCAGCGCTCGCCACGCTGGCGCCACCGCCCGACCGTCGCGACGAATTCGAGGCGCATTTCCAAAGCCATTTCTATGGCAACACATCGGCGATGGTCGAAGGCGACGCCGACGAGGAAACCCGCATCAAGGACGATGGCGGCGCCGAGGAAGAGCAGACCGAGGCCAAGCACCACGAAGAAGGCGGAGAGCTATCCTCTGCTCAGGAGCAGTTGAGCCGCCGCGACTTCCAGCGCGACGATGACGACCTTGCCGCTTTCCGCCGCAAGCTCGCTTCCGCCCTGCCCGCCCGCCGCTCCTTCCGCACCGTGCGCACCCACTCGCGCGGCAAGCTCGACCTGCGCCGGTCGCTGCGGGAGATCGTCAGCGCCGATGGCGATGTCCCCTCACCATTGCTGCGACGCCGCCAGACCGTGCCGCGCAAGCTGCTGATCCTCATCGATGTGTCCGGCTCGATGAAGCTGCACACATCGGATTATCTCAAGCTGGCGCATACCGCCGTGCAAGGCGCGGACCGCGCCGAGATCTTTACCTTCGGCACGCGGCTGACCCGCATCACCGGGGCGTTGCGCATTCGCGACCGCGACCAGGCGTTGGCCCGCGCGGCCGCGCAGGTCGACGACTGGGACGGCGGCACCCGCATGGGACCGACGCTGCTCGCCTTCCTGTCGGTGCCGCGCTTTTCCGCTTTCGCGCGCGGTGCCGCGGTCGTCATCCTGTCCGACGCGCTGGAACGCGGCGACCATGCCGAGCTGGAAATGGCAATGCGCCGGCTGAGCGCCCGCGCGTTCCGACTGTCGCTGGCAACGCCGTTGGCCGGCGACCCGCGCTTCCGGCCGGCAACGGCAGCACTTCGCGCCATCCTGCCGGTGATCGACGATCTCGTCGACGGCTCGTCGCTCAAGGGTCTAACCGATTTCATCCTGTCGCTCGCCCGCCCTGCCCCGGCGGCGGCGACAATCTGGAAGAGGGTTTCATGATGCAGAAGGCAATCGACGCGCATTTCCACATCTGGCGCCAAAAGGATCAGCCCTGGCTGGTCGGCCCGATGGTGCCGCGCATCTTCGGCCCCTACGAGCCGATCCGCCGCGACTATCCGATCGAGGAGTTTCTGGCCGATCAGAAGGGATCCGGCGTCGAAAAGGCCGTCTATGTCCAGACCAACTGGGCCAAGGAGGATTTCGAGAAGGAAGTCGCCTTCCTGCAGAAGACCGCTGGCGAGACCGGCTGGCCGCATGCCATCGTCGGCTACACCGACATGACCGTCGACGACATCAGGCCCCAGATCGACCGCTTGAAAAAGTATCCGCTGCTGCGCGGCGTGCGCATGCAGTTGCACTGGCACGAGACGCCGGCCTTCCGTTTCGCCGCCTCGGCCGATCAGGTCATCGACCGCAAGGTGCGAGCGAATGTGGCGCGCCTGAAGGACTATGGCTTGTCCTTCGATCTGCAGCTTTTCCCTGCCCAGATGAAGGACGGGCTGACGCTGGTCGGCGAGAACCCGGAGACGAACTTCATCCTCACCCATGCCGGTATGTTAACCGGCATGGAGCCGGAAACCACCGAAGCCTGGAAGGCCGGCCTGCGCACGCTGTCGGCCGCACCCAATCTCTACGCCAAGCTCTCCGGCCTCGGCACCTTCGTCCACCGCAACGACCCGGCGCTGATCGCCTATATCGTCGACAACGCGATCGAGATCCTGGGCGCTGACCATCTGATGTTCGGCTCGAACTTCCCGATCGAGAAGCTATGGACCAGCCACGCCGACCTGATCAAGGCGCACCGCAATGCGGTGGCCAAGCATGGCGCGGCGGCGGAGGCTGATATCTTCTGGAACACGGCGGAGAAGGTTTACCGGCCGGTGTGAGGGCCTCTCACTTCACCTCGAACTGCGGATCGACCGGGATCTGCATCGCGGTCACGAGATGGTTGGTCTGCCCAGCCAACCCGATGATCGACACCAACTCGCCATGCTGCGCGTCGGTCATGCCCTTGGTCCGGGCCGCCGCCGTGTGCGAGTGGACGCAGTAAGAGCAGCCATTGGCGGTCGACACCGCGATATAGATCATCTCCTTGGTCAGCGGATCGATGGCGCTGTCGGCGACCATCACCGCCTTCAGCTGTTCCCAGATCCGCTTCAACGCCGGGGGATCGTTGGCCAGCCCACGCCAGAAATTGTTGACGAAATCGGATTTGCGCGTCGCGCGGATGTCATCGAAGACGGCCTTCACCGCCGGGATTTTCTCCACCTCGGCATCGCTGAGGAGTCTTGTGGTGGCCATGGCGTGATCCTTTCGTTTCGATCGATGAACGTTAAATCAAGTTTCAAGCAAAGGCGGCTAACCAGCTTCTTTGACTCAGTTTCTGGCGCGCAATAGCCTGAACTCGTCATCCTAGGGCGAAGCAGGAGCGAAGCTCCGTCGCGGAGACCCTGGGATCCATTCCGTGACGTCTCTCGAAGTGTACGGCGGAGCGGAATTCTGCACCGCAGCAGCGCTACGGAGTCCCGGCATGGATCCTCGGGTCTGCGCCGCGTCGCTGCGCTCCTTGCTCCGCCCGTGGATGACGAAGAGGCAGAGGCCTTCGCCAATCGCCAACGTATGCGCACCGCCAACCACCAGCCAAAAATCTAATGCACGGCCGCGTACATGATCTTCTCCTCCGTGGCCTCCGCCGGTGAAAACTCCTCGACGATGCGGCCCTGGCGGCAGACAAGAATACGGTCGGACAGATTCATGATTTCAGGCAGATAGGACGAGATGACGACGACGGCCAGGCCCTCGTCAGCCAGCCGGTTGATGATCTGGTGGATCTCGGCGATCGCGCCGACATCGACGCCGCGCGTCGGTTCGTCGAAGATGACGATGCGCGGCCGCTGCACCAGCCCCTTGCCGATCACCACCTTCTGCTGGTTGCCGCCGGAGAGCTCGACCACGCGCGCATTGTCGTTGATCGCCTTGATGTTGAGCGTCTTGGTCCATTCGGCCGACAGCGCGCGCATCTCCTGCGCGTTGATCACCCAGGCCTTTTCGCGGCCCGCCGCCAAGAGCCCGCCGAACAGGTTCTCGGCAATGCCCATCGTCTCGAAAATGCCCTCGCTCTTGCGGTCCTCGGTGACATAGACGATGCCGTCGGCCACCGCTTCGCTCGGCACGAGATAGCGCACTGGCCTGTCATCCAGCTCGATGGCGCCGCCGCGCAGGAAATCGCGCTTGTAGATGCCGGAGACGATCTTGAACGTCTCGGTGCGGCCGGAGCCGATCAGCCCGAACACGCCGGTGATCTGGCCCTCGAAGATCGAGAAGGACGTGTTGCGCACGACATTGCTCATCGAGATGTCCTGCACCGACAGAACCTTCCGGCCTGCTTTGCGCAGCTTGGCTTCATCGCGCTGCCGGTAGATCTGCCCCGACAGTGTGCGCCCGACCATTGCGGCGACGATCCTGTCACGGTCGAAGGCGGACGTGTCGTCGGTGATGACCAGTTCGCCGTCACGCAGGATGGTGATGCGGTCGGCAATCAGCAGTGCCTCTTCCAGCGCGTGGCTGATGAAGACGATGGAGACGCCGTTCGCTTTCAGCCTGCGGATCAGCGCGAAGAAATGGCGTTTCTCCTCCGGCGTCAGCGTCGCCGTCGGCTCGTCGAAGATGATGATCTCGGCATTATGGTGCACCGCCCGTGCGATCTCGACCATCTGCCGCTTGGCCGCACCCAGCGTTGCCACCATGGCGTTCGGGTCGACCGGAAAATTCAGCGATTGCAGGAACTGCTGAGCCGAAATGTAGGTGCCGCGCAGCCGGTTGAGGAACTTTTCGGTGCCGAGATAAAGGTTCTGCGCCACCGTCATCGACGGCACCAGGCTGGTCTCCTGGAACACCATGGCGATGCCGGCCTCAAGCGCGGCATGCGGCGAAGCGTAGGCGATCTCCTGCCCCTTGTGGAACATCTTGCCTGACGTGGCGTCGACCACACCGGCGATGATCTTGGTCAGCGTCGATTTTCCCGCGCCGTTCTCGCCGAGCAGCGCGTGGATTTCTCCCTTGCGCAGCTCAAAGCTGACGTTCTTCACCGCCGGTACGCCGCGATAGTTCTTGGTAACGTTCTCCAGCCGGACGATCGGTTCCATCAAAAACCTCCCGATGCGAGGTCGATCACCAGCACGCAGTCACCGCCCCTGGAGGCGATGAACAGGCTGCCGTCCTTTTCCGCCACGCTGCAGATGCCGTGGCGCGTGCCGTTGGCGCGGCTGTGCAGGCTGAATTGCGGCTGCATGTTTTGATCGAGCTTGACCACCAGCCCATAGGATCGGCTCGGCGACCATGGCTTGTGGATGCCCATGGTGCGGATACCGCCGCATTGCAGCGGTTCGAGGAAACTGCGGCTGGAGGCAAGCGCCGGCGCGATCCAGTAGGCCGGCGGCACCTGGTCGAGCATGTCCTGCCGATAGTGCGTTTCCTGCAAAACAAATTCGATCAGCCGGTTGCGCGGCGCAAACAAGGTCAGCCAAGCTCCACCATCAACGGCAGGCGATAGGCGCGCGGGATAGCCTGGGAGATGCGTCAACACCGTCGAACGGTTGCCCGTCGCGCCATCGAAGCGGACAAGCTGATGGCGCCAGCTTTCACTGACCAGAACATCCCTGCCGACGGGATAGAGCCCATAGGGGAAGGCGATGTCGCCGGCCACTTTGCGGAAGCCGCCACCTGCCGCATCCCGCTTCCAAAGCGAACCGGACGCTCCCTTCTTCATCAGGTCGGCGGCCCATTGCGAGGGCACGTGCTCGGCCGAGCCATTGGCCAGCCACAGCGTGCCATCGTCTGCATAGGCAAGTGCGGTGATGCAGCTGAGAGCAGCCGGCAGCGGAACCTCCTTGTCTGATATCAGCAGCTTGCCGCTTTCGAGCCCGACCGTCAGTTGGCCGGATGGCGACAGCGCCAGCGCCGTGACGGGAGACGGGAAAGTTTCGACAACCTTGGGCTCCGTTCCGGCAGCAATCGAATAGATTGCGTTGCTGCTGGAGGCCAGCAGCCGCTCGCCAGACACCAGCAGATTGTCCGGCTCGGTCAGTTCAGCAAAAGCCGGCGCATCGTCAAGCCGCGTATTAGGGCGAAAAGCACCGTCGAGCGGCGGGATGGTCACCGCCTTGCCGCGAAACAGGTCGAGCACCGGATCGAGGATCATGATTTCGCCCCCCAATAGGAAGCGGGGCTGGTCCAATTCGGATCGGCGCCAGCGATCTTGTAGCGGCCGATGCGGTTGTTGAGGATACCGCCGACGAACAGAAAACCCTTATGCTCGCGCATCGAGGTGACCATCGGATGCGCGTCGCCGGTGAGGTCGCCCATCGCCTCGACGATGCCGCCGGTCTCGTTGAATTTCACCACGCCGCCGGTGTTGATGTTGGGGAACAGCCATTCATCCTGCGGCAGCCGGCGCGTCATGCGCTTGCGCATGTCAGGGTAGCGCAGCGACAGGTCGAAGCTCGGCGTGCGCATGCCCAGCCAGGCCATCCAGTAATTGCCGTCGGAGGCGCGGTTGATGTTGTCGGGATAGCCCGGCATGTCGCGGATGACGCATTCGGCGGTGCCGGCCTTCGGCCCTTCCAGCCAGTAGCGATGCACGCGGCAGGCCCAGCTTTCGGCGAAGAACAGCGACTTGCCGTCATGCGCCATGCAAACACCATTGGTGTAGCGGTAGCCGTCGAGCAGCGTCCTGGTCGAACCGTCCTTCGGGTCGTAGACCAGCAGCCGGCCGGTGGCGCGGTTCTCGATCGAGTCCAGCGCCCAGTCATGCGCATCGTAGCGCTTGGTCGAGTCGGTGAAATAGATGCGGCCATCGGGTGCGATGTCGCAGTCGTTGGGATCGCGCAGCCGCGCATCGTCGACGATCGAGGTCCACGAACGCGATGTCTCCGCTGACAGGCGTTTGACCTCCCGATCCGGCGAGACCGAATAGAGACCCATGGCGCCGACGCAGCTGATCAGATTGCCCGATTTGTCGAAGGCGAGGCCCAGCGGAAAGCCGCCGATGTGGGCAAACACTTCCGACCTGACATAATCCGGCGCGAAGAAACGGACGATCTCGCCGTGGCGCGTGCCGCAATAGAGGTTGTCGTCGCGGTCGAGGATGACATCTTCCGGCCCCTCCAACTCGCCAAGCCCGATATGGTCGGCGGCAGACAGCCTGTTGTCGAGCTCGTAGGGCGTGCCGGAGCCGGGTGCGGCCGACTGTGTCTCGCCCATCTTGAGATAGACCGGCGCGACATAGACCTCGTTCAGCACCTTGTGGCGGTTCTTCAGCCAGCGGATGTCGATGGTCACCGCCACCGCAAGCATGATGCCCAGCACCATCTGGTTGGTGCCGGTGCCGTAGCCCAGCCGGATCAGCCCGTTGGTCATGGTCAGCACGATGATGGCGCCCATCAGCCCCTTGATCACCGAGCCGCGGCCGCCACCGAGGCTGACGCCGCCGACCACCGCCGCCGTCAGTGCCATGATCTCGAGGTTGAGGCCGGTGCCCGGCCCTGCCCCGGTTAGGCGGCAGGCGATGAGGAAGCCGCCGATCGAGGCGCAGAAGCCCGAGAAGACATAGGTCATGAACACTGTGCGGCGCACGCGGATGCCGGCATTGTGCGCCGAGCGCCTGGAGCCGCCGACCGCCAGCACGTGCCAGCCCGGCCGCGAGCGCGTCAGCGCGATATGGGTGACGATGGCCAGGATGATCGCCAGCCACACCGAGACCGACAGCCCCCAGAACGTGCTGTCGCCGATGAAGTCGAGCACATCCGATGTAGCGGTCGAGAGCTGCACGTCGGCGGCATAGGTGGTGACCAGGATGTCGAACAGCGCCCGGCCGAAGATGAAGGTGACCAGCGTGGTGAGAAAGGCGCGCAGCCTGAGATAGCCGACGAGATAGCCGTTGATGGCGCCGAAGATGAGGCCGGTGGCGAGCGAAGCGGCCATCGCCAGCCAGATCGACTGTTCGAGGATGAAGAAGACATAGACGGCGGAAAAGCAGGATAGCGCGAAGATCGAGCCGACCGACAGGTCGATGCCGCCGCCCAGCATCACCACCGTCATGCCGGTGACCACCATCGAGAACTCGCCGAGCTGCCGGGTCGATTCCTGCAGCGCGGTCAGCTTGAAGAAGCCGGGAATGATCGAGCCGAAAATTGCCAGGGTCGCCACCAGCGCCAGGAACGGAATGGCGTTGTCGGTCCAGCGTTTGGTCAGGATCTCGCCGACGACATGGTCGGGCACGAGATTGTAGCGCCAGGACTGGAGGCGTTCGCGAAAGGACATCGGCTGCTGCTATTCCATGAGGGAACGAGGTGACCGGATCCTTCCGGCCACCTCGCGTATACTTCGGTCGAAAAAGTGCGGCTTACTTTGCAGCTGCCGCTTGCGCCTGCAGCGCCTTCAGGTCCCAGCAGCTGTCGGGCTTGAGGTCGGCCTTGGTCGTGGCCTTCTCCAGTGTGTAGATGTAGGTGTGCGAGGTGCCGGCCGGCTGGCCGCTCTGCAGCAGGAACTTGATGATGGCGTTCATGTCGCCCGACTGGCGGGCAAGATCGGTCATCACCACGGCGCCATAGGTGCCGTCCTGCAGCTTGTCGCAGTCGGCCGCCTTCTCGCCGCCGCCGGTGGTGACCAGAAACACCTTGCCGTCGAGCTTGGCATCGCGGATCGCGGCGGAAGCGCCGGTGGCGTCACCGTCCCAGAAATCGATGATCGAGCAAATGTCCGGGTTCTGCTGCAGCATCGTCGTCGTCACGTTGCGCGAGGTCGTTGCGTCCCAGTTGGAGTCGGGCTTCGCCACCACCTTGAAGTCGGGATGCTTGTCCAGCACCTTCATGATGCCGGCATACTGATAGAGGCTCGACGAATTCGCCTGGTCGCCCTGCACGAGGCCGATCTTCTTCGACGAGGCTTCGCCGCAGCCCTTGATCGCCGCTTCGGCCTCGAGCTGGCCAAGCCGGTCCCAGTCGCTGCCGATAAAGGCGTCGGCCGGGAAGTTGGCGGGATTGTCGACCAGGATGACGTAGGTGCCGGCGGCCTGCGCCTTCTTCATCAGCTTGGAGTAGGAGTTTAGGTCCGGTGCATGGATGATCAGCACATCAGGCCTGGTGTCCGACGAGATGGCGTCGGTGATCGCCTGCGCGCCGGCATCGACGACCCAGTTCGGGTCGCGCGTTTCGAACACGCCGCCCCAGGCCTCGACTTCGGTCTTCAGATAGTGCGCCCAACCCTGCGCAAGATCGAAGCCCATCGCCAGCGGCACCAGCATGACACGCTTGCCCTTGAGTACCTGCGCATAGGCGGCCGGGCCGGGATCGTCGGCGGCGAAGGTTGGCGCCACGAAGGCGGTGACGGCGAGTGCCGTGGCGGCGGCCATCAATGTCCTGATGAATTTCATGTCAGATCCTCTCGTTTTCGATTTTCATTGCCGGCCGATCGGGATGGATCGGACCGGGTACCCCTAGATGTCACCCTGCTGGGCGGTCTGCTCGTCACGTGGATTGATGATGCCGTCGACGATGATTGCCCCCAGCAGGATCGCCGCCTTGATCAGGTTCTGGTAGAGCAGCGGAATGTCGATGATGGTCATGGCGTTGAGCAGGATGCCGATCAGCGCCGCACCGACCAGCACATTGCGCACCCCGCCGCGCCCGCCGGACAGGCCGATGCCGCCGATCACCGCCACCAGCACGATGTCATAGAGCAGCGTCGAATTGACGACGCGGGTGTTGATCGAATGCAGGCTGGCCGCCGTCAGCAGGCCGGCGATCAGCGCGACGAAGGCGGAAAGCACATAGCGCAGCACCAGCATCGGCCGCACCGGAATGCCGATGTTGCGGGCGGCCACCGGATTGTCGCCGGCGAAATAGATGTAGCGGCCCCATTTGGTGTAGCGCAGGAACAGGAAGAACAGGAACGCCAGGCCCGCGAAGACGAACACCTCGATCGGAATATCGAGGAAGCGCAGGCCGCCCAGCAACTCGACCCAGTGGCCCTGCGGCACCGGCACGGCGTCCTGTGTGATCAGCTGCGAGCGCACATAGCCGAAGACGAAGGAGCCCGTCGCCAGCGTCACGAAAATCGCCGGCACATCGGCATAGGCAACGAGAAAGCCGTTGAGCAGACCGATGGCCAGCACGCCGGCCATCACATAGGCGAAGGCCAGCCCGTCCGGCGTCCCCGAATTCAGCAGTTGCAGATACCAGGCGACCGACATCGCCATGATCGCCACCGCCGAGAGGTCGATGCCGCGGCCGATGATGACGACGGCCATGCCGAGCGCCAATATGCCGAGCACCGACACGGAGCGGACGATGGCGACGAGGTTGTTGGGGTCGATGAAGCCTGGCAGGCCTATTGCCGCGGCGACGAACAGCACCACCGCGATGGCAAAGACAATACCTTCCTGATTCAGGCTCCTGACATTCGGCCAGCCGATCGTGTTCATGTCTGCGTTTGCCCCGATGGCAGGTGCCGCCATTCCTGGGAAGAAAGCTAGAGCGGGATGAAATGAGACTGAATCGGCGGGGATTCCCTTCGGCGTGCAAATCTGATTCAACCTTCTTGCTGGGCAAGGAGG